>CALJNB010000116.1 GCA_937981985.1 uncultured bacterium | reverse complement strand
ACACCTAAGCCGCCATCACGCATACTATTGTTTTCCGAACGCGCCATCTTCGCCGGGTCGGATAGCTTAATATAGGTGCGCGAATGAAAATCAGAGACGCCCGGGCCGCGCGTGATATAAAAGACTGAAAGCGGATCAGCCATCGCGTAAGAAGACAACGCGAGAATAGCTTCATCCACGACAATAAGGGCGACCTCAGCATTGGCCACCGGATTCCCATCAGAATCCTTCACGATCGCCTTCGCACTGGTGCTCGCCCCAGGCGAAACACCAGACTTCATTGGAACCAATTCCACCGAAAGTTTTTTCTTATAGGGCGGCACTTTCACGTGAAGATTTCCTTGAGCCAAAGCAGGCCGCCTTGGAAGGGCTGAATCAGGCTCATTATCCGAATTTAGTCGAGGTTGTGACCCATTCACATTAACTTGGATCGTAAAACCTGGAAGGTAAGATTCTTTAACCGCGACATTGAGAACCATCGTACTCTGTTCCATCGTAAAACGCTTCTCTTCAACAATGCCACTTCGACGAATCGTGAGAATCCCTTCTGCGGGAACGATAGGAGATTGAACTAAAATTTCTACCGTATCGCCCGGTTGATACTCTTCTTTGTCTGGAATCAGATCAACCTTTTCCATTTCGACACGACGAGATTTGGGAACATTACCGCCAGAAACCCAACGCGTAATTTGAGAGTAATTTTCACGTTTATAATCATCGATCGTTGACGCAGCAATTTTGTACTGACCGCCCTCCTTTGTTTCGAAGGTGCATTTGACTGCGTCATTGGCCGACATAATCTCGCAGGTCTGCGGGTCTTTTTCGACCTCGACATAGCGATTGCGCTGCCATTTATGATTTACGCGAGTTGCTTTAATTTTGATCGGTCGATTGGATACAAGTTTACCATCTACATCCGTTAGAATCGCATCAACAACCAAAGGTTCTCCCTTTTTAACGAAGTACTTGTCGGTTTTCAGACCTACGTAATATTCGGAGGGATGAACTAAGAAGGATTTAGACGAAGTCCAAGCCTGACGATTCACATCCATTACCGTTGCGGTCGCCGATACATTTAGTGGACGAGGTGGCGTGATTTTAGAGAAACTTACCTTCAAATTATGAACACCGGCGGCGTCTGTCTTTGCTTGGAAAGATTTGTGAGTATTTTTACTGGTTTGATTGTTATTCCCATATCGCCAGCCCCACCAAGGTGTCCAAACACCAAACGAATATTTATCCTGATTGGGCGGACGAAAGGAAGCTGTCGAAGAATGAACCGACCAGGTTGTTTCCGCAGCTCCTAAGACACCACCTGCATAATATTTTGCGCTCACATTCACATTAGAACTTGAATCAGCGTAATGTGGCCCTGCGCCGGCATCTGTCTTCACCTCAAATTCGGGCGTACGAAACTCCTGAATCTGAAAAGGATGATGATAGTACCCACCCGAACTTCTCGATCCAACGGCAGTCAATTCCACGCGTGCTTGTCCGAGATTAGGTGTATCGGGAAGTTTGAATTGGAGGCTAAATCCGCCAAGCGCGCCAATTTTCGCTTCACCCGAAGTGATTTTGTTTCCACGCGGGCCAACAACATTATAAGTCACTTTTCTAGCCCCGCTGTCGAGCTTAACCCCACCCCCTTTTTTATACTCGATCGCGCGGACCCAACCTTTAACCGATACTTCCTCGGAGGGTTTGTACATCTTGCGATCATCAAAAACGAACCAACCAAGATGATCGCCTAAAGTATTTTTGTGCCATGAGCCTCGGTAGAGAGAACGCGGCAAAAACGCCGTATCGTCTCCTTTTCTAGCGATAAGAATTTGAGCATGCTCATAATCCTTGACATTGGTTAACTCGAGATCAGCAAATCCCTGAGCATCCGAAGTCCCTCTGTTTTGAGTTCCACTAAGTTCGAAGGTCACGCCAGACAAGGGTTCACCATTCTTGAGGGTCGTTGCCCACGCTTTGAAGTTATCCGCCTCTACCATCGCGTCCAGACCAATCTGAGTCGCCTGCACCCATGTCCGAACATAGGGCCTGTATTGAGGTTTGGGCATCGATGATCCGGCGGTGGTTTTAGTGGGGCGAATAACCAGCATTAAGTTTCCGGTACCATCCTTGCCTAAGTTCTTTTTGACAGAGACAAATGTTTCCACCAAATCATCGGGCTTGGCGTCGACTTTAATTTTTCGAGACTCAATCTTCTTACCGGGTGGACTGATCTTTTGCTTCCCATCCCAGCGATAATCGCGCGTGTACTTAAGATACTTTGTCCAATCATTTTTACTTACCTTGTAGACGTCCATCTGAATTTCTTTGTAGTTGGTCGTGTACACATTGACGCCGGCTTCGCCGTACGGGTCTAAAACGTTAAAGACACCGGCGGTCGAGTAGAAGGCGGGCTCAGATGGGCCTACTTTATAGCTGAAAGTTCTTGGACCGCTAAGCGTCTGTCCGTATTTGTCAGTAAGATCGGCTGGAAGTTCAACGGTGTAAGTTCTACGGCCGGGTTTTACCCCATTAACATTAATCCAGGAGGAGTTTCCACTAATCGTTTTCGCAGCGAAATCAGGCGAGACTTTAATCATTGACTCGTCAAACTTATCCATATCTAAATCATTGGAAAGCCTAAAATAAAAGTTATCGTAGGGTGAACATTTCCTATATCCACAACGATCTTCGGTGACTTTGAAGGGACCGTATGTTTGGAAATTAAAATCATAGTCATTCACGGTGGTTAACGGTCCTTCAGCTGACGGGGTCCCCTTTTTAATTTTCACCCTTATTCTAGAATCGTAAGGAAGTTTATTTTTCGCCTTCACGACCAAAAAGGTATTCGCCTTCGCGTTTTCGACTAAGCTTTTAATCGTTTCATCTTTTTGGACAGCTTCGGGTGTCGCCGGAACAATCTCCATTCCGTTTTTTGAAAAGACGCCACCACTGGTTGAAAACTCAATATATTTAAGAACCTTCGATTGATCGATTTCCTGGTTAAATTCGATAAACGCTAATTGGTCTAATCCATGGGTACCGTAGCCCGGGTAGGTTTGCCGGATGACTGGTGGTGGTGTTTCGAAATTAAATACTTTCGGATTTTTTAAAGTGTCACCGAGGGTGGATTTAGTATCTCCACCGATGGTCACGGTGTATTTCGTCGCCATAGGAAGACGACCACTAACCGGATCAAAAAGTAAGGTTTTGGTTCCTACCCATCGCCATTTCCCTTCAACCGTCGGAGCGATCTTTGCGGGAACTCCTTTCGCAACGGTGTCGTCATGAGAGGTGATTTCCACCATCGGTTGATTAAAGGTGATGCTGATCTGTGGGACAATCGGTACAGGGCCTTCAGGTTGTACGCGAAGTACTTTTAGTTCCCCACGATCGGAAGCCAGCGCTACTGGCGGCTTAAGATCGATATCGGATGGAAAGTTCGCTTTGACGATATTTCCCGTTTTAGGGGCCGGCAGCGAATCAGCGCGTTTACGAAAGGGAAGTTTATCGCCGGTCGCGATGGCGATTGGCGTCAATTTTGAGAGAATCGCGTTGACGGTGTTCGTATCCAATTTTTCGGCCGCGGCGATTTTATTCCGATCAGGAATATCAGCGTCGGGATTACCTTCAGAGAGTGCGATACTCATTTCGGAAGGCTCTGAAAAATCTACATATTTCAAATCTTCCATAGTCGCTGGATCGGGGCGAGTTAAAGAAGACTCGGCCATGCTTGCGTCACCACTCTTTTTTCCTTTGGAGGAACAGGCAAAGACAAGTAACAGAGATAGATTTACCGCATATCTGGAGAATTTAGATAGTTTCATGATTGATCCAACATATAGTTATACTATTTTGTACTACGTATCTCAGCTGACGAAAATAGCGTTTCATAGTTCAACGTATTCCAGCCAGAAAAGTTCTTTTTAAGAGAGTATTGTAACCTTACAAAAGTTCCCTCATGTGTCTAGATTTTAGGATCTTTATGAAAAAACATGGCGCGAAGCGCTACGAGGCCGTGAGGATTCACGCCCCATAAAAGAGGTAAGTACAGGGCCAAAAAAGTAAGGGTCACCAGAATCAACGATGCAGTCTCCCCTAGTTCGAAACGAAAAATTTGATGTGCACCGAAGGCAGCAACCACAGATAAAATCGCGGGAAGAATTACCGCTTTTAGGATGCGACGTGGATCCAAAGAAATAAGGCGACAAGGAATCCACATCTGAGGAACAATAATCAAAATCGCAGCTATCGTAAAACATTCGGCAACATGCAAAGCGCTTCCTCGCCAGACGCCGATACCGATGGCTGCTGCGATAAGCGTCGTTTCGGCCAATCCATACAGAAACATGAGTCGAGTCTCGCCGGTAGCTTGATATATCCAATTCGTCGTTTTTCCAATCGATTGCAACGCGCCGCAGACACAAAATACTTTGACAATGGGAACCATCGGAAGCCACGCTTCACCAAAAAGTACTAAAACTAGAAAGTCGGTGCTTACGAAAAGAAATGCCAAAATAGGAAAGGAAATGGCCGCGATAGCAGCGTTTGAATCGACGTAGATCTCTTGAATTTTCGCGTGGTCATTTTGGTGCTTCGCCATCGCCGGAAACATAACCCGTCCTATGACCAAGCTGATTTGTCGAACGGGCATCATCATAAAAGAATAGGCACGAGAATAATAACCGAGCTGAGCGCTACCAAAAAATTTCCCGATCAAAAGGTCATCGAATTGTCTTGAAAAATACTGTAGCGCCGAAAACCCCGTAAGACTTATTCCGTATCTCAATAGTTCTTTAATCGCCTCCCTATCCAGGCTGAAGACCGGGCGAAATGACGATAACCACCACATTACAAGTGCCGGAATAAAATACTCCAGAAGTAGTTTAGCTACCAAAGCCCATACACCAAAACCGAGTAAGGCTAGTACCAACGCGACGCTATTAGAAAGCACGTTGGTGATCACTTCTGAATAGGAAATTTTGCGAAATTCTAGATTCTTAGTAAGCCAAGCATTTTGAACCCGCCCCAAGGGTTCTCCAATAAAAAGTAGACAACAAACCTGAGCAATAGTTTCTAATGAGGGGTCGTCATAAAAAACAGCGATCCATGGTGCCGCGAAATAGAAGAGGGCCCCAAAAAAAGAACCGAGGATGATGTGTGTCCAAAACGCGGCGTTAAGATGGCGTTCCTCAAGATCTTCCTTTTGAACGAGGGCTGACATCAAGCCCAAGTTTGAGAAGAGGAGAACGAAACCGGAGATCACCGTTATCATTCCCAAGCGTCCAAAGTCTTTGGGATCCAACAAATTCATCAGTGCAATCGTTGCGACGATAAATTCGAACACCTGCGAAAACGCTTTTGCGGCCGCAAACCATCTCATTCCCTCAACTACTTTTTTTTCAAAGGCCATTTCGATCGTGGAAAGGGTTCAACAACTCTTCATTCTAACCCGCCTCGTATCGTAATTCTGTTAACCCGACGAGCTAAACTTTAAGGACACGAAGTCCCGGCGAACATATTAGCCATTCCAGGCGTCCCAAAATCACCGTTCGTCATGGCGACGAGACTCGTGCACCAATTTGCGCCAACGTCGTTATCCGTTTCGTTTCTCTTACTATCCAATAACGAGAGACTTGCGCCAGTTGGGACGTTAAATGAATTATCGATGAGAATATTTGAAATTTCGTTTCCTGCACATTCCAACAGGATCTCGTCCGAAGCGTTTGACAATGAAAAGCTAGACCAAACATAATCTGGAGTGAATCCTGGAGTCCCCGTTCGGGCGAGCGTCACGTATGAAAGTGGCGCAACAATGAGAGATTGTTGGATAACATGTGAATCAGATCCAAAATCACTTATCGTACAATTTTCGAGCTCAAAAGTGGTATTTGTTGGATTGTAGAGTTCAAACCACTCGCCAACAGCATCAGATAGCGCATCCGGATTCGCCATAATTTCCGTAATCACAAGATCTCCCTCATTCGTCGGAGCAAAATGTCGGACAGTAACGACGATTTCATCGGGCATGCTCGACATCATCGCATCACTAACAGTGAGACTAATTCGGTAAGTACCACCGAGATCAGGCGTGAAAACGGGGGTAGCTGATGTGGCATCGTCAAAACTAACATTACTCCCAGACGGCTTTTCAGCCCAATTCCAGCTATAGGTGAGCAGATCGCCATCGGCGTCTGACGAATTTGTGCCGTCCAACGAGATCGCTTGCCCTACATTTTCACTCAGGTCCGCACCCGCGTTGGCGGTAGGCGCAGAATTAACAACCTCGACAGTCAAACGGACTGAATCTATCGCGGAGTCTACAAGCCCGTCGTTAACCACTAGGGAAAATTCATAGATCCCGGGTAAATCGGCCGTGAACGGAGCAAGCCTTAATGTTGGATCGGCAATCATGGCGTTACTTCCGGTTGGTTTTGTTATTATTCCCCAAAGGTAGGTAAGCGAAGCACTCTCAGGATCCCTACTCGCTGAACCATCCAAAAATATTTGAACACCTTGGACAACTGTACTGTTGGCTCCGGCGTTAGCTGTGGGTGCAAGATTACCCTGTTTCGCTTCGATATTTATGGCCACTGGCTCACTCGAAGATTCACCGTCGCTCACGACCAGTTCGATTCGATACGATCCCAACAGATCCGCGGTAAAAGTCGGATTGCTGACAAAGCGATCCGAAATTATCGCCGTACTCGTAGCTGGACGACTTTTCATCTCCCACGAGTAAGTAAGTGTGGCTCCTTCTTTATCGGAGCTATTTGTAGCGTCTAATTGAACGGTATCACCTAGACCAATTTCTTGATCCGTACCCGCATCAGCTACCGGTGGTTCATTCTCAGGCATAGCTACCGCAAAAATGAGCGAGACCGGTTTACTTTCAGAAAGGTCATCTTCGACCACCAAAGACACTTCGTACTCACCGGGAACATCCGGGAGAAGGGTTGGTTTTGGGATTTTTCGACTATCAAATTTGGCAATACTCCCCTCAGGCGCTCCGTCAATTTGCCAGTCGAAGGTTATCGCTTTCCCTTCTGGATCCGAAGAATTCGAACCATCAAACATAATAGCCGAACCGAAAGGTATAGTTTTCGGGATGGAGGCAAGCACGGCTCTCGGTTTTAGATTTTCATCACCCGTAGTTTTCATGCTCAATCGATCCGGAGCTGAATCTACCGAACCGTCGTTTACGATAAGCGATACGACGTATGTCCCAGGAACATCTACGGAAAATTCGGTTTCTACGAAATTCGTTGATTTTAACACGGCCTCCGATCCATTCGGAGCTTCAAGTTCCCACCGATACGTCAGAGTATCATTATTTTTATCGAAACTAAGGTCACCATTCAGTTTCACAACTTGCCCCAATTCTATTCCAAAATCGGGACCAAGATTTGCGACTGGTGCACTGTTTACGTCATCGACATCCGCTGTTGCGCAATGGGACAGTATCAAAATTGCCAGTAGAAAGAAGATATTGTGTTTGGTCATAACTACCTGCTATGCAATAAATTAACGTACCCGCGGAAGTTAACGATCCACATAATAAAAATCAACTCTCCCATGACTCATTTTAACTGCAAAAATATCGCAATTGCGATTCTTTTCGTGAACATCGCTGTTCTTAGCTCATGTAAACCTCAAACAAGTGCACCGACCGAAAATCAACAACTAGAAAAGCAACTCCAAAATGAAACTGATTCGTTCTTTTCAAGCGAGATATTGGATAGTGATAATGCGCCTGACGAAGACGTCCCATGCCCAGGCGCAACGGAGGAGCAAATCAATGATCCAAATCATCCACAATTGGTGCGCGGGTCGGTAGTTGCGCCGAGAATCCAGGCCTCCTTTGGCATTCCGTTTATCAAAAACGCACACGCCGTGCCGATTATCGGTGAATACCCCGCCCCAAATGTCAGCGTAAAATTAATGCACAATTTAGAAAAACCTAAGGTGGTTTCGGAAACCACAACTGACGCACTCGGACGATTTTGTCTCAAACTAAATGCGAATAAAACGTTCAGCGCCGATCATTACATCCAAGCAAAAGTCGGCGAAGATCTGATCCGGCGTTTGAGCCCAACGCAGAAGGTGGCGGTTATTTCAGCCCAAAGCGAAGCCGTTTTTCGAATCTACGCTGCGAATCGAACAAAATTTTCGGCGAAGAGGAGCACCATCTTAAATCTGCAAACCATCGCTGATACTCAGGTCGATACATTAAAACCGCTGTCCGCGGACTCAACGATCGAAAAAAGCGTTGTGCTTGTGATCCAAAATCTGGAGTCCGATCCCCGAATACAAAAATACCTGCGATAAAATAATTCTTCGCGACAAAACTGACTTCAATGAGTTATGATTCAGGCTTCTCCCATGAGCCTAAAAAAATGGAAATCATTGACGAATTATACGATGCGCTAAGAGCTGGCGATGCAGAACAATTTACGCAGATCCATTTGGCACAGTCAGGTCATGACTTATTCTTCGAGGTTCAAGTTGATTACGATGACCCCATTCAAAGACAAGCTTATTTGAAAGCGGTAAAGAAGGTTCTTCCCCTAAATTTTTTTACAGATTTCAAGCTCAACCATAATCCGCTCAAATTAACAAACGTAGCAATGTTGTACCCCGAACAAATGGCTGATCTTTTCATGGCTATACTGATTTGTGCCATTGAAGAAAACGACTTGGAGACCCTCAAAAACCTTCACGCGGTTGAACCCAAAAACTCCGAAATCTTAGGGGGTTATTTAGACGGATACGGGCACAACCTCATGACCACTGACGGGTTCGAGAAAGGCATCCAAGTTTACGATCTAGCCTTACAGTTTCCAAGTCCAGGAAAAAGCGTCTACGCAAACGCCATGTGGATCGCGCAACACGACAACACTAACCTTCCAATCGATAAAGAACGAAACGAAAAATGGTTAGAAATATGCCTTCCTCATGGACCAGAAAATCCCGGTATTTTCTTCAACGCGGCTTGCGTCTTTATGGAACACAAAGAATACGAAAAAGTCATTGATACACTCCGAAACGCAATCCACTATGGCGCGGGTGATGAGATGACCGATTTTCACAAAATTCGACAAATGTCCAAAGACACCATGTTTGACGATCTTCGTGAACGCATTGATGCGATCTTCGATACGCCTCCGGCCGGTGTCAACGCAAAAGCATGGTGGTCTGAAGACGACTGTGAGTGGGTATACGGGGAGAAAGACGAAAGCGACCGATTACAGGGACTGGTTCAATATTGGCGTCCCGGTGGAACGCTCTGCTGTCAAACCGAACACATTGACGGAGAACCCGAAGGAACCTTTACACGATTTCATGAATCGGGCGAGATTTCGAGGCAAGGCCAACTGAAGGGAGGGCAGATTTTAGGCGTCGATACCGCCTATCGCTCTTATGTTTTCACTTCCGAGAAAGCCATCCCAGAGCACGCTCCATTGTCCGTACATTCGGTTGAAACGCATTGGGTAGACGGCAACTTTAGCCATCAAGTCTATAGAGATATCAACGAGGTCTTATTAACTCCCACTGGTGAAGTCGTCCCTGATCGACCTAAAACAGTTCCCGAGGGGGCGTTTTTTCTGAATGATACCTGGAGCAGCGGAAGTCATTCAAAAAACTCGAAACCAATCGGAGTTTGGCAATATTTCACAGCTAACGGCGACTTTCTCCAAGAGGAGCTCTACGATGACGAAGAAAATTATGTCCACACCGTTTTACGGTCTGATCGAACAGACGCTGCTTTTGAAAGGGGAACGTTAAGCTCCGGAAATTGGATTGGCGTCGTTACTTTGCTTGATGAGAACGAAAAGATACTTGGAACGTTTGATTCAACAGGTGCAGATCTGATACGAAATCCAAACCTTATTCAATGGGTTCACGAAGTCAGAGCGGTCAATTGGGAGAATCTCGAATCAGCGTATGACGACTCTATTTGCATCGAGCAACATATTATAAGGTTCGCGGTCGATGAAGACGCAGAATCCCGCGATCTCGCGCTGGGAAAATTATACGATTATGTCTGCCATCAAGGAACGACCTACGAATCGAGCGCGATAGTTATCCCCTTTTTAATTCGCCTCTCGGCGATTAGCGATTTTGAAGAGGTCCAACTTAATGCTCTAAAACTAGTCATGCATATGTCCTTAATGCCGCGTGGAAAATACGATCACTGGACAGCTGAAGGACACGTGTTTGATTGTACGACATCTCTTTCCGATGCCGCCTACGATCTCATGGCATTATATTCACGGGTTGAAGATTCCAAACTTCAAATAGCTATCTTAAACTGTCTCGCGGGAGCTTTCGAAAATCAAGATGTTGTGACCTTCTTAAGTGAGCAAACGCCCGACGTTGAAAGCTATGCCGTCCGAATTGCAGCCTTAGGCAATTTTAAGGCAATTACTCCTGAAATGTTCGCAGCGGTCGATTCCATGCCGAACCTTCTTAAGCTCTCCGTTATATACGGGGCAGCGTTATGGTGGGACGGGCCCGATCTTCCTAACGGATTGGAACTTCTATTGGGCTTACTTGACGATGCGAAAATTAACGAATCCTTTCGTAAGTTTCCGTGTGTGGATGGATCCGTCGTGGACGAAATCGCATTCATGTTACAACCTGACGTCGCGTCGGTTGCTTCACATACCGACCAATTGATCCAAGCTCTTTCGGAGGTCGCCGGGACTACTGCCATTCCGATCATTGAAGGGGCATTACGACTTGTGTTTTCTCAAGAGGAGTTTGGAGTTGCGCAAGGTCGTGTATTAAGTTCGATAGTCGCCAAAGAAGACCTTTGGTCTCTAGATGAGGACGGATCACCACGTCTAGTTGAGTTTATTGAAGTTCTTGATTCTTGGGATTTTCCAAACACACGCGAAGCATTGGCAACATTCTCTGAACAGTGGCCAAGTGACTAGAACTGAATAACGGGTTGGTTGACTTTCAGGGCCAAAATGATAAACCCATAACAACTTTGACTGGAAAGAATATGTCAGAAAATCACGATCATCATTATAGCGGTAATGGACATTATCCCGGAGCCGATACGCATCAGGCTCCCTGGGTGATGTGGGTAACACTTGCCGCATGTTCGACTTTTATCACCTTCGTGCTAGGCGTTAGCTACATGGTCGGGGGAAGTGTTGCGCAAAATGATGCGATCGGCCTATCTCCGACATTACTTGTAGGCTCCTCAATAGCGATGACCGTCTTATTCTGGGCTATTGCGATAATCAATCCATCGGCCCAACCGAAGTAAATTTCGGTCGATTAAGGCTTAGGAATCCGGAGCGATGAACTGACCATCGCGCTTCCGCTAACGGCGAACATCAATACTAAAGGGTGGAATTTCGGACCTAAGAAAGCGAACTCTCCAAACCATAAATCCGTTCCGATTGCTCCTGTCCAAACTGCGATAGCTAAAATTATCACCAAAATAAGTGACGACGGAATTGGAGTTCCCTCGAAATATTTCACTTTTCCATCTTCGCCCGATAATTCTTCGGCAGTAACGTTATATCGTGCCAATCGACTAATTCCACACAAGACAAAATAAACGAGTACAACAATATCCCAACCTCCACGCATGCCTAAGGTGAACGCCAAAACTGCCGGAGCTACTCCAAAAGAAATCACATCTGCCAACGAATCCAAATCCGCGCCGATGCGTGACCAAGCTTGTCGTTTTCTTGCGACCCATCCATCAATACCGTCGGCGACAAATGATATCGGCAAGCATGCGATCGCAACCCAAATAAAGCTGGAATTATGGCTTTCTAAAAATGCCAAACACATGAACAAGGACACGGTACCAAACGCAGCGTTGGCTAAGGTGAAAAGATCGGCCAGCCTAAATTCCCTTAACATAGAAAAGCGTTTTGGTTTTTCGGTCATTTTTCCTACCACCGTATTGAAACAGAAGCTTCGTTAGAGTCACTACAAAGGTAACGTGAATTCGTTATTCTGAACATTAATAAGCTACAACCTCAGCATTTACCTCGACAGATTCCTCCATCGGAACGCCAAGTTCTTCGGCTAGACGTTTATCAAACTCCGCCATTTCGAAATCTGATATAGATGTGGTCTCATCGTTAGAAGAAAAGACCGACGCTCCAAAACTCTCATGAATGGATTTCAGTTCCCTCGCCGAAGCGCCGTCATCCAACTGCCTAGCCAAGGTGTCAAAACGAAAGCCATCTTTTTCTTCATCGTATTCGCCGTCGAACTCCAATGCTAAAGAAGTGTCCACTGAAACAACCTTTTCAGACTTAACCGAATCGAAAATTTCTTTTACAGACTCACGTCGTGCATTTTCCGCGGCGACCTTTTTCTTTAGAGATTGCTGTTTTAACCAGCGATAAATAGGTACGGAGAAAAAGATAAGCGAAAATGCTAGCGGGATAGCGCCTAAGCCAATGACCGCGGCTGCGGGGAGTCCACCCGTTGCTAACACGGCAGTTGACCCCATGAGAATAAACGCATTCAAACCAGCTATCCAACCGTTTGTACCTTTAGGATTGCCGGTGAGAGTAGGCACCTTTGCCTGTTGTTCCCAATATGCATCTGGCCTTCGAACGAAGGCCTCTTGGGACTTTGACGACGACAGAAGAAGTTCTCTAAACTTGTAAACGAGAGTTCCATTTTCTGTAAAATCGACTTCTCCATTGTATCTGACAACACTTGCTGTCAACGCCGTTTCTGCTTTCGCTAACGACTGTCCTGAAATCCTAACCCAATCGGCAGCTGTAATCTGACCATCGTTGGCGCGAATAAATTCCGTAAACTTCCTGTGAATCGATAATGTATCCACTTTCTTTTCGGGACCAAAAACAAAATCGAATGTTTTTTGGTAATAAGGCTTACTAATTTTCTCGCGCTTTCGTTTTGGACGTCTTCTCCCAGATTTCCCGTAAAAATCGATCCAAAACATGTATTCCAATAAACGCGCGAGAAGATGAAACGGGATACTGACAAGATCGCCAAGACCGCTGTCTGAATCACTGGAAGCCGAGGCCCCAATTGCGCCGACGGCCAGAGCTATGAGCAAAAGAACAAAAACAGAAACGTATCCAATGAGCATCACCATGATCCAGACTTTGAAAAACATCTGAAATCCAGCCCAAGCTGTCTTTTTTAGGTTGTGCCAAAAGCGACCGCTATCCTCTCCGCGAGGAATAAAACCGGTATCGAACTGATAAAGAAGATTACCCTCATCATCTACGTCTAAATGACTCTTATAGATCGTTAAAAGGTGTCGCATTCCTTTTTCACAATCATGATATGCGATGCCTGTATCAGCGCTGATCTCGCCGACGGTACCTACGCCGTCTCGCTTTCGCAAAGCCGCGATTATCTTGTCATCAAAATCGTATCTAGAAAGTGCCATAGCACACACCCTAAAAGCTGTACCGCTAAAAAGGAAGCCTATACGCAATTTATTCCTCTTATTCCTCCTTCGTCGAAAAACCAGCGTTGAGCCCCGAGACTAGATATTGTACTACCCTTCTATGGAAGATTTAAGCGGCGGAAGCCTGAGTTTAGAACAGCGTTATGAAATCGGAAAACTTGAAGGGATTTTTGTGGGTGTGCATGTATATCGTGGAACCCAACAGCCCATGTCGAAGCCGATTTGGATTCATGCAATTCCGCATCCCTCAAAGGACCAAAGCATCCAACAAGAATGGGTGGAAAAGATCCGTCACTTAGTACTCAAAGCCTCCCAATTCCGTGA
Source organism: uncultured bacterium (assembly GCA_937981985.1). Classification (GTDB taxonomy): domain Bacteria; phylum Myxococcota_A; class Bradymonadia; order Bradymonadales; family Bradymonadaceae; genus CALJNB01. Next base: position 15,671 of record CALJNB010000116.1, on the reverse strand, counting down.
CCCCTCATTCTACGAGATCATTGATTTTGGAGCCGTCGACGGAGCTCCCTTCATTGTTTATGAACGAGACAACTTTCATCGACTTTCTCAAGTACTCGAAGTTGAAGGTATCTTAGAGGGTCCCGTCTCTCAACTGATATGTTCGGGGATCGCAACGGCTTGCCTTCGACTCGACCAACGTGGATTGACCCACGGCTCAATCAATCCCTCATTTGTATTTCTTGGCGAAGAAGGTGAGGTGAAACTGATTCAAAGCGGTTTTGGATTCTCAAGAAGTTTGTTAGATGAGTTAGGTTCCAATACTCGCGACGCGCTCTACGCTTACGATTCAGACGGAAACAATACCGACGCCTACGGGATAGCTTGCCTAACTTACGAGCTTCTCTCCGGAGTGCATCCCTTTCTGGATGCACAAGGCGATTGGATCTTGGAGTCGCCCTCCCATCCTGCAGAATTTGGGGCAGACATGAGTTTCGCGGAAAACCTCTTGGCACAATTCGACGCAGAAACAAGAAATCTGGAAGCCCTCATTTCTAAAAGCACTCCTGAACCAGAACAAGAGCCTAAAGAAACAACTGTAGAACTCAGTACGCCCACAGAACCTCCTCCCAAAACAAGAAAGAATCAGAAAGTAACTGATTTTGAAACGCCGAGGCCGAAAAAAGGTCCTCTTTTTTGGATCGCAATCGGTATCATGGGCATACTGATCGGTATACTTTTTTATCAGTCCATGCAGATAAAAAACGAACGTAAAGAAGCCGAACTCGTTAGACCAACAACGATGACTCTAACATCCACGCCAAAAGAAGCAGAAGTTTTTCTAAACGAAAAAACGATTGGAATGACTCCCTTCGAGATAGACCCAAATATGCTAAATGCGATGAAATTGAAGATCCGAAAAGAAGGATTTACAGACCAAGAAATTACCATTTCGGCGAATGGTAATCGGCCGCAATTCAATGTATCTCTTAAAAAGTAGAAACTGAACGTGCTCTTATGAGCGAGGTGGTTGGTGGGGATTATGAGGTAGGAATTCTGGAAGAATTCTGGAAGAAATGGGGCAGGTAGTTGGTGAGTTACAACCTACCTCGCTCATAAGGGCACGTTCAGTCTTCAAAGAGTTGAACGACCGGAGAGATGAATAGATTCAATCTTTCTCTCGTTCAATACTTTTAAGCTAAGCACAATTTCAAAGAGTGAAGTCCTTTTCGTAAAAATCACACACAGAAAGTATTCAATGATTTAACTCCGCAATAAGTCCATTTATTCCGATTCCCTAGTTGTTTTATTAATAATTTTTATACGCTTTTTAGGAATAATCGCGTTGTATGCCAGAAGACTTTGAGTATTCTGCAAAAGCACAAAGAAGAGTAACCCCATGCCTAAAAAACACTATGTTTATCTGATTCCTGGTTTTTTTGGATTCGCAGATTTGGGTGGGATAACTTATTTCCATCACGTCCGGCAATTCATCATTGCCGAATTCGCCGCAAAAAATATTGATGTCGAAATACACGAAGTTAAAACGCTTCCAACGGCATCAATCCAAAAAAGGGCAGGTCGGTTACTAGAGACCATCGGAGAAACTGCACTCGATGATGCGCCAATACACCTCGTTGGCCATTCAACCGGCGGTCTAGATGCACGCCTTTTCACATCCCCAGATGCCGACATCGGCGGCGACTCACCCTATAAACTAGAATCCTTTGCCGCCCAAGTTCAAACCGTCGTAACCCTTGCAACGCCGCATTATGGTACGCCGATGGCTAGCTTTTTCTCGTCAATGTTGGGCGGAGAGATTCTCTATCTTTTGTCGGTCGCAACCATTTATACGATGCAATTCGGAAAAATTCCGATGGCGATGATGCTGGCAATAGGAGAAGTGGTCACAAAAGTCGATGATTATTTAGGTCTGGAAGATTCTATCTTGGATGGACTCTACGAAAAGTTATTTAAAGATTTCGATGAAGAAAGACAGGAAATCATAAAGGCCTTTTTAGAAGAAATTAAAAGCGACCAAACGCTGGTTGGTCAATTGACGCCAGACGGTATCGAACTTTTCAACGCCAAGTATAAAAATAGGTCGGCGATTCGGTATGGATCAGTGGCGATGAAAGCACGCGAACCGGGTCTAAAATCGCTCACCGAGATTGGGCTCGACCCCTATCGGCAAGCATCCCATGTCATCTATCGTTTCCTTCATTGGTTAGTGGGGGATGATGATCGGAAGTATCCTGATCTCGACGCCGCTGAAAGGATCCGCTTTGAAACGTACTACGGAAGGGTTCCCGACCAAATGCAATCCGACGGCGTCGTACCGACACGCTCCCAAATCTGGGGAGAACTATTCCATGTAGGAAAAGGAGATCATCTCGATGTATGTGGACATTTCGACGATTTAGAACATGATCCACCACATTATGACTGGATTGCAACAGGAACCAGTTTTGGCCAGGAAGAGTTCGAAGTGTTATGGCGATCCGTATGTCGCTTCATTTTGCGCTAGCAAAGGTGCCGACAAAAACTTGATCCCTGATTTCCGTTCAGATAGAATGTTTACTTGGACAATTCTTCGAGGCTCAACTTCATGCGAAACCTGTTTCCATACCTCCTTTTTGTCGTTTTTCTTGTAAATTGCGCAGAAGCAGGCCTTGATGAAGACTCCACGGAAATACCGACACCAGGAACCACTACACCAAACACCAACCCAACCCCGGTGACAAAACCACCGACCGCGACGTGTCTCGATCAATGTGTCACTCAGAACGAAAGTCTTTGCGACGGGAAGAATGTCAAAAAATGCGTCATAGTCGATACCTGTCTTGATTGGCAAACAGTGCGTTGCGGAGAAAGCGAAAGTTGCAAAGACGGTGCATGCGTTGCTGCTGGATCCTGCGTAGACAACGATCAAGACGGATATGGACAGGGCTGCCCAGCAGGGCCGGATTGCGACGATACAAAACCGGCTGTAAATCCGGCAGCGAAAGAGGTTTGTGATGGCGTCGATAACAACTGTAACTCAATGACCGACGAAGGTTTTAACGTTGGAATGACTTGTACGGTCGGTAGCGGTACCTGCCAGAGCTCGGGCACGAATACATGTTCTGCTGACACCTTGTCTGCTATCTGCAGCGCCACACCATCCAGCGTTCCTGAGATCTGTGACAGCAAAGATAACAACTGCGACGGTATGATCGATGAAGGTAATGTTTGCAATTTCTGCAATACCGATCCTAACGAACCCAATAATATCATGGGAACAGCCACCGCTATTATCGAGTCAAAACCTTTCTGGGGCTTGGTATGTCCAACCGATGTTGATTATTACAAAGTCACGACAACAGCTGGAAAAAGCTATCAATTCACGGTGAAACTCCCTGCGGCGCTTTATGCCGATGTTAAACTTGAAGGGTTTGGGAACGGAACCCTTTTAGCGACCTCCGACGAAGCTGGCGATAATCTCGGGCTGCAGTGGACAGCCCAAGCTAACACGACTTATGCATTCGCAGTCACGAATAAAGACGCAGCCGAAGGCGCATATTACGTATCGTTCTTGGACCAATCAAAGAAAAAATGCGCGAACGAAGATGGACTCGCCCCCAATCAAGATATCAACACCGCAGCAGAACTTATCCCACAGTGGAAAACCGACGCCTTTCTTTGTGACGGTACAGAAGATTGGTACTTCATGGCTGCAACTGCAGGGGAAACGATTGATATTTTAGCCGATGGGGTAATAACGGACGTCGATGTTTATCTATGGGGAGATCCCGAGGGAGATAATTCCTTCAGTGTCATATCGCAGTCAGCGACTGACAGTACAACGGAGACGATAACCTTGACTGCCCCTTATACCGGAAATTATTACTTCCACGTTCAGGGACTACCCGGGACCACAGGTTTCTACGACATTCGCCTGCAACACTAAAGAACACTTCGTCTTGTGAAGCCGCAAACTTTAATTTAAGGGAATAGGGAGAAATCGGATAAACAGACGCCCGGATTGCCAGTGAAACGAATAAAACTCCCTATATTAGAACCAAGAGTCGAAGCCCGTGGTGACGACCGAAAATCTGGCCCTGCTCGCAACGAATTTAAATTCAAGGAAGATGAAGCAGGTCCGCGTCCTCGATGGATACGCAAACGGCTGTCGTTTAATAAAACGTATTTCGAAACGCAGGAATTGGTTAAGAAAGCAAAACTTCATACGATTTGTGAATCGGGGCAATGCCCAAATATCGTAGAATGTTGGGCGCGAAAATCTCTCACAATGATGATCCTCGGTAATATTTGTACCCGCAGTTGTGGATTTTGTGATGTACAAACCGGACGACCAGGCGCTGTAGATGAAGGCGAGCCCGAACGTGTCGCAAAAACTTTAGCGTCATTAGATTTGCGTTATGTGGTTATCACGTCAGTCGACAGAGATGATTTAAAAGATGGCGGAGCATCAATTTGGGCCGAAACCATTCGACGATGCAAAGAAGAAGCCCCCGACATGGGCGTTGAAGTTTTAGTACCGGACTTCAAAGGCGACATTGACGACGCACAAGTTGTACTGGACGCCGTTCCCGATTGCTTCGCCCACAATATCGAAACCGTCGAAGAACTTCATCAAATGGTCCGCCCACAAGCCAAGTACGAAAGATCTCTTCAAATATTAAAACAAGCTGCCGACGATGGTCGGTCATTAGTTAAATCAGGAATCATGTTGGGCCTAGGCGAGACAAACGAACAAACGCTTCAGACGATGCAGGACTTGGCTGATGCTGGTGTAAATGTCTTAAACCTCGGACAGTACCTGCGTCCTTCAAAACGACATCTACCGGTGATGCGCTGGGTCACGCCTGAAGAATTTGAAATGTTCAAAGTGGAAGGCGAAAAGATGGGATTCGAACATATCGAATCCGGGCCTTTGGTGCGTTCTAGCTATAGAGCAGACCAACAGGCCGAAGAAGTCGCCAAAAAAATCGCGTCTAGAGAAGCCTCCCAAAAGTGATACCGCTAAAAGACGCCCTACTCGTTTCGGCCATCGTTGATCCGGAGGTATCGCAATACCAACTCCAGACCGTAGTCAAGATGCTCGCCCAAAACGGGGTTCGTTATATTCAGTATCGCGATAAAAAAAACACCGATTTAGAACGATTCAAGATCGCTAAGAGTCTTAAAGCAATATGCAAAAAACAAGGAGCATATTTTTTTATCAACGACCGCGTCGATATCGCGATGCTCGTTGAAGCAGATGGTGTTCATTTAGGTCCCCATGATTTACCCGTATCGGACGTGAAAACTCTCGCTCCCAACTTACTGATTGGTGCGTCTTCGGGTGATGTAGCATACGCCAAACGTTGTGAAAGGGAGGGAGCAGATTATTTGGGTGTAGGCGCCCTATTCGATGCAAAGGCTACCAAACCCAACGCATCCGACCCACGTGGTCTGGATATTGTTAAGCAGGTTTACGAAAATATCTCAATTCCCTTCGTAGGAATCGGCGGAATATCCATCAACAACGCAAAGTCAGTAATCACTGCCGGGGCCTCTGGTGTGGCAATGGCTCGAGCTATTAGTACCGAAAGCGCTGACAAAAATATTGCGCAAATCGTTTCCATCTTACAAAGCTAAAAGTACTCCGGGCAACCAAGCGCGTTCATTCCAAGATCCCATCTTGAAGCCAGCTTTCAAACTTGGTAAAAGCTCCGAATTCTTTTGACGAGTAACACCATGGCAAATCCTTTCTCAGGTCGTAACTACGATTTCGCGCAATTCATAGAAGCTAAAAACCTCATTGGCGGAGAATGGGTATCTGCTCGTTCCGGAAAGACCGAAGAGGTTGTCAATCCGCGTTTCGGTAAAGCAATGGGAACCTTAGTTATTTCCGACGCTGCTGATGTTGATGCTGCGGTTCAAGCTGCCAAAGCAGCGCAAAAAGGTTGGGCGGAATGGCCGGTCCGTGAGCGCGCTCAAGTCATGCATCGCCTCAAACAATTGATGGATGAAAATCTGGATGAATTGTCGTGGCTCTTATCGCATGAGAATGGAAAAACCTTCGCACAATCTCGTGGAGAGGTTCTCAAAGGAATTGAATGTGTAGAGATGGGCGCGTCATTACAAAATATGGCGGCCGGTGAACAACTCGATGTCAGCCGCGGTGTTAACTGCAAAGTCATCCACGAACCCATCGGTGTTGTTGCGGGTGTGCTTCCCTTTAATTTTCCAACGATGGTTCCCTTGTGGATGCTTCCGCAAGCATTGGTTGCAGGAAATGGATTCATTCTAAAACCATCGGAAAAAGTTCCTTATGGTGCAATGCGGCTGGCAGAGCTTCTGGAAGAAGCAGGACTACCCACAGGTGTCCTCAACATCGTGAACGGCGCCAAAGAGGTCGTTACTGCGATTATTGATCATGAAGAAATTGGTGCTGTAGCATTTGTCGGCTCAACGCGGGTTGCAAAATTAGTCTACGAGCGCGGCTCAAAAACAGGCAAAAAAATGCTATGCTTGGGCGGCGCAAAAAACCACCTCCTCATGGTTCCCGATGCAGATCTCGAACTAACCTCAACCAACGTCGTCGGCTCTTACACGGGTTGTGCTGGACAACGCTGCATGGCAGCTTCGGTACTTCTAGCCATCGGCGATGTGGATCACATCATTGCTGACATCATTAAAAAATCAGAAGAAATCGTCGTCGGTGAAAACATCGGCGCGATTGTAGACCAAGATTCCAAAACAAGAATCCTTTCGATCATCGATGACGCCGAGAAAAACGGAGCTAAAATCATCGTCGACGGTCGCGGTAAAGGCCCCAAAGAAGGATATTGGGTTGGACCAACGATCATCGACGGTGTCACCACTGAAATGCGTTGTTATAAAGAAGAGATTTTCGGCCCAGTACTTTCGATCCTTCGTGTCGACACTTTAGAAGAAGCCTTTCAAATCGAGAACGCAAACCCCTACGGAAATGCCGCCGCAATCTATACCACCAATGGCGGAATAGCTGACCGTGCTATTAAACGTTTTGAAGCGGGAATGGTTGGGGTCAATATCGGTGTTCCCGTTCCTCGAGAGCCCTTCGCATTCGGTGGTTGGAATGACTCTAAATTCGGACACGGCGATATGACTGGAATAGACGGTTTTAAGTACTGGACTCGCCCGCGGAAAGTAACGGTGAAATGGGCGCTACAGTCCGATGAAACCTGGATGGGCTAATGAGCCGTTCGGCCCCCCTAAAAAGGCTGTTCTCGTCCTAAACGTTCGGTCACTATTTAACGAAAAATGAAACCCTTCGGCGAGATAACGAATTGGACTGCCGAAAAATCAAACATGATTCGCGCAACGTCACCTTTGGAATCTCTACCAATATATCCTGCGTGGGCCCCTGGGTCGGTCCAAAACGCAAATAAAGAATAGTCATCGATCGGGAAATCAACGAAGGGAAAAGCGCCCTTTTTCTTCGGCTTTCGCAAACCGCTCAAGAGCAACTTTTCAAGCTCTGTATTTTCGTCGGACAATTCCAAATCCTTATGTGCGTGAACGAATCGGTCTACCAAAAGATTGGCGCAACTTTCATCCATTAACGCCGCATAACAAGTATCGACAAGAAAACCTGTTCTCTGAGTAGGTCGCCAATCTATTTCTTCACCGGGGACTACTAACATATCCCATTCGGCTACTTTTTCGGTAGTAAACTCTACAACCATAAAAGCGAGACGTGTTTCGTCTCTCAAATCGGCCCGAATTGCGTAAATTGGGAAATTCCCCTTTGGCAAATCGTCTATAAAAGCTTCCGTTTCTGGCATTGCCAAGGGATCACAAGCGACGAGTTTTCCAGTCGGTAAACGCAGAAGCGATAGTCTTTCCGGCGTTAGTACGATTTCAAATCCAGTGGTCTGGACGATCGTACTTTCCGTTAGGGATAAGGATTGAAACATTAATTTAGTGGGTAATTTAGTGGGTAATTTACTACTTAGAAATAAAATTCAGCCGTTAACTACATGCCTTCACGATAGCAGCAAAACTTTCAGCCTTCAAACTAGCACCACCGACCAAAGCGCCGTCGATGTCGGCCTTTGCGATAAGATCACTTATATTAGCAGGCTTAACGCTTCCGCCATATTGAATACGAATCTTATCAGCAGCTTCTGCCGTAAAAATATCACCCAATAAATTACGAATCATCGCGTGAACTTCTTGAGCTTGTTCGGGACTAGCTGTCCGTCCGGTGCCGATGGCCCAAATCGGTTCGTATGCCACAGTGACTTTAAATGCATCTTCGATTCGAATTCCCGACAAAGCAGCTTTAACTTGAAAAGCAACCTTATCGTTTGTGCTTCCAGATTCGCGCTCCTCTAAAGTTTCTCCGCAACAAACGATGGGGAGGATGCCGTGAGAAATAGCGGCGCGTGCTTTGCGATTAATCAGCTCATCATCTTCGCCAAAGATTTGACGGCGTTCACTATGGCCTAAAATAGTATAGGTGCATCCGATTTCTTCTAACATCAGCGGAGAAAGCTCTCCGGTATAAGCACCATTTTCCTCATAAAACATATTTTGGGCAGACATGCCTAGATTCGTATTGGCGACAATCGCATTCACAGCAGCCAAACTTATCGCTACAGGTGCAACAGCAACATCAACGGTATCCACGCCCTTGATAGCCGCAACAATTTCGACCGCAAGCGCCGCCGCGTCTTTGGGGCCTTTATTCATTTTCCAATTACCGGCTACAAAAGGTCGTCTCATTTTCTCTCCTAAATCGTTTATTTATCAAAAGGGTGGTTGGGACGAAGCGCCTCAATACCTGGTAATAATTTGCCTTCAACAAATTGCATCGATGCACCGCCACCTGTTGAAACGTGGTCTATTCTTTCATCGATACCGGCTTGGGCGACAGCTGCCGCGGAGTCTCCGCCACCTACGACAGTGAAACCATCGGCACTTGCAATCGCTTCAGCTATTTTGAAAGTTCCATTCGAAAAGGCGTCCTTTTCGAACACGCCCAATGGTCCGTTCCAAAAAATCGACTTAGCACCCGCTATAATTTCGGAATATTTTTCCACAGTCTTGGGCCCGATATCGAAGGCTGCTTTTCCTGCAGGAATGACATCGACCGTCTCAAGACCATCGCCATCCATATTATCTGCGACGATATGATCAACAGGAAAGTAAACATTCTTACGTTTATTTCGTGCGTATTTAAGTACTTCGTTGGCAACCTCAAGTTGTTCATCTTCGACCATCGATTCCCCAACTGGTAAGTCTTGCGCTTTTAAAAAAGTGTAGGCCATCGCGCCACCAATCAAAAGTGTATCGACACGTTCGAAAAGTGCTTTGATGGTCGCAATTTTGTCGGAAACCTTTGAGCCCCCCATTACCGCAACAAAAGGTCGATTGGGTTTAGCCAGCCGACTAAGTTCGTGAATTTCTTTTTCAATAAGAAGTCCGGCACCAAAACTACCTCGTCGAAAATGACGGATAATCTGATAAACAGAAGCGTGCTTACGATGAGCCACACCGAATGCGTCATTGATATAAACATCGGCTAAGCTCGCCAATAACTTCGAAAAGTCTAAGTCACCTGCTTTCTCTCCGGGATTAAAACGAAGATTCTCCAATAAAATAATTTGGCCTGGTTTCAAACCGTCAACCAGGGTTTTAATGATTCCCTCTTCAATCTCTTCAGGAACAATCACCTCGGCTTCGAGTTTCTCAGCAAGACGTTGGGCGACGATCTCCATCTTAAGATGTTTGTTTTTCTTACCTTTTGGCCGCCCCAGATGGCTCGCCAAAATGAGCTTGCCTCCACGGTCCATAATATTTTTAATCGTAGGCAATGCGGCGTCGATTCGCGTGTCGTCGGTAACCTTATCGCCGTCTAAAGGGACGTTAAAATCGACGCGGACGAAGACTACTTTTTCGTCTACTTCAATATCATTCAGAAAAAGAATTCCGGTCGTATCCATGTTGTCTAACCCTTAACTTCAGCAGCATATTTCAATGCGTCGATCATACGGTTGGAATATCCCCATTCGTTATCGTACCAAGAAAGAACTTTTACCATTTTGTCGCCGATGACCATCGTAGATGCAGAATCGAAGATCGAAGAATGCGGATCGTTCATCAAATCCGTCGAAACGAGCGGCTCGTCGGTGTAGGCAAGAATTCCCTTCAATGCACCGTGAGCTGCCTCTTTCATCGCAGCGTTTACCGATTCAATGGACACATCTTTCTCCAAACGCGCAACGAGGTCGACCACCGATACGTTAGGTGTCGGGACTCGAATTGCCATCCCGTCAAGCTTGCCTTCAAGTTCTGGAAGAGCACGCGAAACGGCAACGGCTGCCCCTGTTGAAGTAGGAACCATATTTACCGCGGCAGCACGTGCGCGACGGAAGTCTTTTGAATGCGGCGAATCAAGAAGGCTTTGATCGTTCGTATAGCTGTGAATGGTTGTAATCATTCCATGCTCGATTCCAAAAGAATCGTTAAGAACTTTCGCAATCGGTGCCAAGCAATTCGTTGTACAACTGGCAACATCAATGATGGTCATATCTTTCGTAAATTTATCGTGATTAACCCCCTTCACGAACGTCATATCAACGCCTTTACCGGGCGCAGAGATAAGAACGAATTTAGCGCCTGCTTCAATATGCTTGTTCGCATCTTCGCGCTTGCGGAAGAAGCCCGTGCATTCCAGGACGTAGTCTACGCCTAATTCTTTCCACGGAAGCTTAGAAGGATCACGCTCAGAAAAGACCTTCATCTTATCACCGTTTACGACAAAATATCCGTCTTTGTACTCAGATGTTCCGTCAAACTTACCGTGCGCAGAATCATATTTAAAAAGATAAGCGAGTTGTTCTGGGCTCGTTAGATCGTTAATTGCGACAAGGTCGACGTTTGGATCATTGGCCGCGATTCGTGCGACACATCTACCTATTCTTCCGAACCCGTTAATTGCGATTTTAATTGCCATGATGCTTATCCTTTTCCTTAAAGTTTCACCGTCGTTATTACTACTCTGTTTGAACCGCGTAAAGGCCTACCTCACAGATATTCCCACCAATTCTTCTACAGAATACCGCTTTCATTTTTCGATAACCGTCTAAATGTTATAATTTGGGCGCGGAGAAGATGTAGATTTTGCGTGCGTTACTCGCCAATATGTGTGGCTGTTGATAACACTCCTGAAAGTACTCAGCCAAGAACTAGCGCCCGAATCACTCCAAACACTTATCAATGTATGGGGTCCGTCTTTATACTCTTTCCGTCAAATTGTCCGTGGGCTGAATCGTATTTTAAAAGATAAGCGATTTATTCAGGGCTGGTGAGGTCGTTGATTACAACAAGATCGACAATTGGATTGTTGGTTGCAATTCGTGCGACACATCTACGTATTCTTCCGAACCCGTTAATTGCGATTTTAATTGCCATGATACTTATCATTTTCCTTAAAGCTTCAGCGTCGTTTTTACTACTCTGTTTAAATGGCGGAAAGCAGAGCTCGCAGATATTCCGTTCAACGCCGCACGAAGTGCCGTTTTTAATTTTCTATTTGCGACGATCGATAAGTTTGGGCCTGAGCTCCGAAAAGTTTAAAATAGCCACGCTATTTTTTGTTGTGTTTTACCGTCTGATAATTAGAGTAACGGCACCGCTGACCCTGAACAACGGTGCAATTCTTAATTACTGCTCACAGATTTTTCTTATCGAACACCCGAATGAACGCGAAAACTTTCGCATCGCAACAATCTGAAAAGGTGTCGAAGGCGCGTAGGTTATCGGCTTTGTCGCGCCTTGAATGCGTTCTAATTTAGAAAACTACTGTTTTGGAATTCATTCTTTGATAGGTTTTTAAAGACCATTAACGATTGGAACGAAATGAGTTCACCACACCGATTTCACCCTCATCACTTTACCACGCTTTTCCTCGCGATAACCTTAATATTCTCGATCGCGTCGTGTCAAAAAGACTACAATTTCGACCAACAAACGCCAGAACTTGGAACGCTCGGAGACGAGCTCCATAAAGTATGGATTAAGGATGCAGCCAGAAGCACAGAAAACCCTGAAACTAAAGTTCAAATGCTTCAGGAGAACCAACTCTCCTTCATCAACGCTGTTAATATTCTCGTTCCCCCCGATCAACTCGCCGCTGTAGACCAGTTCTTAAGAAATATTCTCAAGTTAGTCGACGATGGAATCCTCCCGGCTCTTACCCGAAAGATGGTTCTCATTCTCGATGACGCAGCGAAAAACCCGCTCCTACTTCAAGCCCTTGCCCTTCCGTCTGGACCCGAAGTTGATACCTATTTCTCTCCCGCTCAAAAACCCAACGTCCTTGGATACGCATCCCGCTTTCCCGATCTCCCAAGACTCATTGAGCTCATTGGGCGCATCATTGGCGACAACGACGGCTTCGATGTAAACGGTTTGCGAACCTTTGATGAACCCGCAGCGATTAGCGATCTTTTAAGAGTTTTGGCCAACGCACTTGCTGAACCAACAACAGAGGGCATTTCTATTCCTGGTACGATTCGAGATATGTTCCTCAACGAAGATTCTCGATACGGGACCGAAACTTCTTTTCCTGTTTGGGCCGTACGATTTGACGACCGTGGCTATCCATTAGCCGCAACAGTTCAGGGTGTTGTTCAGCCTCCCTTCGTGGACAACGACAACGACGGGCTGGCAGATATCGATCCCAATGGTAACTTTATTTACAATAACGGTATGACAGGACTTCTAAGACCTTTCGCTGAGCTCGCCGATATAAATGAACCCACCACACGTGACCTTTTGGGAAGGGCTCAAACGGGTGGCCCTAATACCTTTGCCTTCGAGTATTTAGACCTTCAATCTACCGGTTTAGGTTTCATGACACGGCAAATGAAAACCCTATCTTCCGATGATGCTATTTTTAATTTTCTTCAAGCACTGCAACTCGTGCTAGGCGCCAAACGGGTCTACACCGACGAAATCGGAGGGTACGAAGGCTATGATACGAATAACCCAATGGCTGACCTCACCTATGCGGGCATCGACACGATCGACAGCCCCGCATTGCCGGACCTACTTGAAGGCGTCGCCGAACTTACAGATCGTCGCACGCCTCAGATGGCAAAACTCTTCGCTTCGATCGGGAATATCGCAAACATCGTCGATACATATCCGGACGCAAAACTCAACGATGATGAAACCCTTTTATACGACCTCGTTCCACATTTAGCTGAACTCGTTGATTCGCCAGAACTTTGGGCCGACGTTCTCGCAGCTTTTCGTGATCCAATAAATCGAAAAACGGGCGAGGCCTTTGCTACCATGTTGGCCTACTCAGATTCAGATTCGATACCGGCTAAAGATGGCCCCTATGATTCTTGCTTTCAAGGTTGCAAAGAGAATTATGTGATTGGAAGTCTCAATCGTTACGCCTGTATACGAGGATGTCCGATGGCTGAAATTTTTAACGAACCGTCAAATTTTCAAGCGACAGAAAGCCAGGAAACGATAACCGCATTCCAAAAGTTTATTCATATGACGCGCGATACGACGGGAGCGCCTTTTGAGATGGAAGTCCTAAAAGGCGAGATCGATGGCCGACCACTGCCCGTTCTGCCGGCTCTTATTAAATTTGAGAATCAAGGCGCTACTTATGTGCGATCCGTTGGCGGGAAACTCGATCTAGCCGACCAAATTCCGCCTGAAGTATTTCAAGATGATTTTGGTGATCTCCTCGATTTATTAGGCGTTGAGAGTAATAATGTAGCTTCACTTCTGTCTGTTTTGTCTCCTTTATTCGGAGCTAAACTCGATCGGATGGCAACACCAGATCAACTTACCCGTTTTCTCAACCAACCCGATATTAAATTTGAAACGACGATCGCAGGAAGAGAGATCATTGTAGATATGTCGGACCCTGTTTGTAACGACGATTACCGCCTTTCTGAACACTACATTTATACTTTATTCCAAGCAGAAGCGGCAGGGATAGTCGATACCCTGCATCCGCTAGCTGCGGCATTGAGTGAACACGACAAAGAGCATCTGATCGGAGGAATGCTTTCGGTGGTGCATGACCATTATTCTGGAAACCCGAATCTTTATAAAACGAAAAACGGATCGGACTCCCCGTCTAAAGGCGCTAATCTTCGTTCCTATGAAGCAGCGTTGGTTGATATATTAACCGAGAGCGATGTCTTTGGTGCTCTCTACGAATTTGCTGTTGCTGTTGACGATGTCGAACAAGCGACCGGCTTACCCATAAGCGAAAGCCTTCGACAAATCCTAAAAAAAGCTTTGGCTAGAGACGGGTTCCAAAATCGCCGTGGTGAGAATTTTGTCATTATTACAGGCGACCGGACTATCAACCAGGCTTCCCGTTTTGAACACGCCTTATCAGCGCTTGACGCTGCTAACCTTCGATTGAATACAGATCCGAAAAAGAAAGAAAACTTTCAGAGATCGGTCCACGCAATGTTAAAAATAATGTTTGATGCAGATATCGACCCCGATGGGTTTGCGCGTTTTGCTCAACCTGGGTCGGCTGCCTTAACCATCGACACGATGGGTTTTCTAGGCAGAGAAGCTCGGAAAAAACAAAATCTTGGTGAACTTAGTCCGTGGTTACAAGACACCCTCATACCGGGGATGGAAGATTTTTGGACATCGAGATTAACAGCTTCGATGGCAGATCTTGCCGGTAATATTCTATCAAACGATGCGGATAAAAAAACGATCGATGAGCTGATGGCCTATCAGCTCGGTGAGAGTGAGGGTCAGGCGCAAGCGATTATCGCAGTCTATTCCCTACTCGTAAAATCAGTAAACACGACCCACTGGGAACCGATCGCAAAGTTTCTATCGAAAATTATCGACCCGGACCAACCGTGGCCCGTAGAACCCTATCGAGAGGTACCTTTGGTAAGTTTATTGGCTCAGCTTCTGGGGAAAACCTTAGAGGCTGATCCGGATAACTCTGGTATCTTTCTCATATCTCGCGGGTTAGATCGCGTGAACGAAGAATCACCCTTTTCGGTATTAATCGATATTATCGCGAGATATTTCAGCCCCGACCCACTTGCTGAAACTTTTAATACCGGAAGTGACTACGGCCATTTCTTAGAACAGATGTCAGACTATCTTTCTGATGACCGCAACGGTATGGAAAGACTATTTGAAGTTGTCGATAAACGGTCACGTGATTAAGCTTGTGAAAAAAACAAAATTATTAACCCTCTTATTTATTTCTCTCTTCTCCGGCGATGTTTTTGCCGCGGGTTTCTACCTGCCAGGGCGCGGTGTGAAACCGATGGGAAAAGCCGGCGCTTTTGTGGCGTCTGGAGAAGGTGACCTCAATTCCCTTTGGTATAACCCAGCAAACCTGGCGCCAATTACAAAACTTCAACTTGTCGTTGATGTGGGTCTCATTAATCTGAGTTTTGAACATACACGTGCACCACGAACCCTTGAAAATGGAGATATCGAAAGTTTTGAAACCATAAACAATGAAGCCCCACCAAAAGTAATTCCACAAATACTTATCGGTGGTCCCCTACTTGAAAACATGACTTGGGCGTTTGGAATTTATGCCCCCTATCTAAGCGGACATACTTTTCCCGAAGATGGACCCCAACGTTATGTTCTCGTCGACAACGATAAATCGCTTCTTCTTTTCA
>CALJNB010000115.1 GCA_937981985.1 uncultured bacterium | reverse complement strand
GTCGTTTAGACCTTAACCAAAAACGGGCGGCTCGTGTTAAGGAGTTAGGAGGTATGCTCCTGTTGGGATCTGATTCCGGATCCGTCCTGGGGATGGAGAACATCACCTATTCGATTCAACAAGCCAAACGCGCGTGGTTTCAAAGAGACGATGTCTTAAATAGTAAATGTGCGAACGAAATGTTGGCTTCCTTATCTCGCCTTAGGTAAAAAAAATCCCATCCAGCTGGATAGGGATCAAACCATTGAATTAAGACCTATATACAGAATGAGATGAGGCACATTTGGCCGCTTGGACATTCTGGGCTATTCACCGGATCGCACGCACAAAGTCCAAATTGGTTGCATACGTTACCGCCCGGGCAGGAGTTTGTATCGCCTGGTGTGCAACTTCCCAAATTACCTGGATTACCGCCTGTTTCAGGCTCACACGTGCCGGTCGCGCTACAGACGGTTCCAGACGGACATATGTTAGGGTCTGCAGTACAGCTTGGTGGCACGGTACACGCTCCCTCTATACACAAATCGCCGGCGTTCGGGCAGTCAGTTGTCGAAACGCAAGCGACGCAACATTCAGAGACGCAGAAGGGTGTAGCCCCTCCGCATGAACCGGCCGAACCATCACACGCTGTTTCGCATGCAAAGCATTTTCCACCGGCGTTACAGGTCTCGCCCGCGGCAACGTTACATTCATCGTCTTCTAGACATTCAGCACAGAAGCAGCTTTCAGCGTTCCACTTATTTCGAGTCGGCTCGCCGTCGCATTGATTCGGATCATCGCCAGGACAATTTGTGATTTCACAGGCACCTGTGTCTTCGTTACAGATTTCGTTTACGTTACACGTTTCGGGCGTACATTTGGGAATGCACGCGA
The DNA here is from genome assembly GCA_937981985.1 of uncultured bacterium. Lineage (GTDB taxonomy): Bacteria > Myxococcota_A > Bradymonadia > Bradymonadales > Bradymonadaceae > CALJNB01. The sequence goes on along the minus strand of CALJNB010000115.1, from coordinate 19,276 downwards.
AATCGACGGGATTGCATACTGTTTCGGGCGAGCAAGTGATGTCTTCGCAACTGGTCGCTTCACCACAATTTCCGTCGGCAAGACACGCTTTTCCGTCTGGACAGCTCGTGGCGTTACATTCACAGGTTCCTTCATTGCACACTTTTCCATCTGCCGCACATTGTGCGTTTTCTCGACAACCCGTCTGACAGGTATCGTCTGCTGCGCAAAATTCACTATCGGCGCAATGAATATCAAGACTACAGCCACCCACGCATTTTTCATCAACACATCGTTCGTTGTTTGGGCAATCCATCGGACCGGTACAAACATCGGGAACGTCTGCGACACATTGATCGCTTATATTACAACGTTCGCCTTCGTCACAATCTTCGTTTTTAGTACACTCGCCGGTGCTGGTTCCCGCTGAAACGCACAAACCTTTTGAGCATGTTTCTCCACCTCTGCAATCGTCAGCAACGGTGTTGGTACTGCATTGTGGTTTAGAGCAAGAACCCTCGGAAGTGGGTGTTGCTTTGTAACACACTTGCAGCGGAGTACAGAAATCGCACGTTGCGCTTACACACGTTTTAGTTGCCGAACAAACGGTTCCAAGCTCACATTCGCTATCGGTCGTGCAAGTATTTGCGTCAGGCTCATCACTTCCGCAGGCTGTGAGACCGAACAGAACGAGAAATGCTATTAAAATATGTCGTAGATACATAATAACCTAAGTAAAGTTTTTAATAAAAATGGGTTTGGAATGTAGGGGGTATTCGTCTGGATTGCAAGGGTTTAGTCCAGACCATGCTTTTGGGGCGTAGAGACTCGCTCTAGTAGACTACGTTGATTTTCTTAGCCTGTTCTTTCAAGGTGTCCATCACTCTATTGTCAAAGGAATTCTTCTTAGCCTTTTTCTTAGTTTCTTTGCGAATGTATGCGTCTCTTTTTTTGGAAAGGGCTAGGATTTCTTTGTTGATCCTTTTGCGCTTCTGTTGGGTTTTGAGAACGTGTTGCTTTCGTTCGGCTTTGGACATTTTTTGCATTTTTTCGTCGAAGTGTTTTTCAGGGATTTTATCTAACGTGGTTCCCGACTCTACAGCTTGTAGAAGGTCTTCTTTGTGCATTTTTCCGGACTTTGCCGAATATCCAGCATTAGCTGCCGCGATCGATGGGGCAAGTTTGGAACGAGCGTCGGATTTTTTTCGAGATCGTACACGGTCACTACGTTCTCCAAATCCAATCATTGTGCTTGAAAGCTCTCCGTTTAAGACGGCTAATTTTTTATCAAAGGGTGTGGAAACGATAGCCGTTCCATTTCCAATACTCACGAAGTTTCCGCCACCCAGTTTTGCCAGTTCCATAAACTGTTTTTTGGTGTCTGTATCACCTCCACAGCGAATGGTATTGAGATGAATACCATTCGCTGAAATAGCTTTGGCAAGTTTGACACTATTGAGCCCGTCATCGTAGTCATCATGTGCAACCGCATCTCCGACCAGAAAGATTAAGCGAAGTACGTTCTGTCGTTTATCCCATTTGATTTTCGTGAGTGCATCGTTCATCGCTTGATTCACATGTTCGGGGCCGTCGCCTCCTCCTTCCGCCCGAAGTGCTTGAAGCTTTTCGTGAATATCGTCGATATCATCAGTCATTGGAGTAACTTGGGTCACATAGGTCTCTCCAATATCACGATAGGCAATAAGGCCCATTTTGATTTCTGGTGTGGGTTTGGCTGTCACCAGTTGATTTGCGATGGACCAAATTTTTGATTTAGCGACACCGATGAGATTCGACATGCTTCCTGTCGTATCGATGGCAAAAACAACCTCAATTTTTGGGCGAATTTTGGTCAATATGACGGGTTTAACTGGCCGAAAACTTTCAGCGTAAACTGAACTGCTGAAGGTGAGTGTTGAGAGAAGAACGAGAAGAAAAATGTGTTTCATGGTTTGCTCCGAATGGGTACAAACACTGAAACGTCAGTTTCTCGAAAAGGATTTAAGAAAAAGAAAAACTATTGAGGTACGAAAAATAAATATATCTTCGAGGTGGAACGTAAACGACTAGATATTCGTTTCGCGGTGGGAACGATAGGTTTCTAACATTAGGTCATAGACTGTATCGTCGGACGGAGTCGTTCCAAATTGAGATACCTCAGCGCGGAATGAACTAATGATATCGCGGACGGGTTTGCGGAATTCTTCGTCGATGGTCCAAAACATGGCGGTTAGTCGAGACACATCACCGTGTGGATCGACGGTGTAGCTGACGACCTTATCAAGATCGGAAATCCGACCTTGCTCGGTAATGGTGTCCACGAGCGCGCGGATTTGATCGCGGAACTTTTCGGTTACTTTGTGATCCGTTAATGACCAACCGTCTTGATTGTCATCGCCTACGATGCGTCCTTTAAATTTGGTGTTATTTAGCCCACCTGAGAAAGAGTATTTTACGAAGATTTCAACTAACTTCCCGGCCTCTACATCTACGTCTTTTTCAAGGGGGACAAACATTTTGTGGTACCCGGAGTGGCTGGCGAGATGGATGTTATCTTTGGAAATTTCGACCAAAGTCGAAAGGCGCAATCCGGAAAGGGTACCGGTTAAAAGCGATTTAACGATAATGGTATCTTCGACTTCGTGTTTGATGGTGGCGTTTGAACCGAAATCAAGAGTGGACCAGTGTTTCGATTCACTCAACAAAGGGACCGGTTCACCGGGTCTAACATATCGAGGCACCCTCATTTCGAGGCCGCTTACCGCGTTAGGAGAGCAGGCTAATTCGAAAAGATGGACAAATCGACGTGGAATCATTTGTCCGCCTGGCGTGAGAATGTTTTTGCGAGCATTGTCGAGGACTGCCGCTGAGGGGCCTTCGATAAACCAAGTGGAAGAATGGGTAAGGAGAACGATGTCGGCTTTTGTTTCTAGACGGGCGGTTTTCGGATCACTTTCGATGATCGAGACTTTATCTCCGAGCTTTTTTTCACTGACAGCAGACCGGATAGATTTGACCAAATTAACTTCATCTTCGATGATTGTAATATGTGAAACTTGGCTGGAAAAAACATCCAGTAGGGTTGTGGCTTGCCATCCTAAAACCGCGATGCTGGGGGGTGTATCTTGATATTGTGCGAGTGCATCCACTAAAGCGCGTTGGTAGGCCAGTCGTCGGTGAGGATCGAGCGCCGCCGAAAATTGAATTCCTTGATCGAGCAATAACGTCATCGTGTAACCTTTGTGAAAGTCTAGACGCGTTTTAACACTCCTTTTAGGTTCTGTAAAAAGGTTCCCCCTATTGCTCGTAAAAGAAGGTTATGTATATAAGAATACTGCTATTACGTTCAGGATTTAAGAAATGGAATTTGAAGTCGTGTGTACCCAGACGCAGCCCAAATCTAGCCCAAATAAAGTTACGATTTTATCGGCCGAACTCGCCAATCAAATAGCGGCCGGCGAAGTCGTGGAACGTCCGAGTTCGGTTGTAAAAGAGCTCGTCGAAAATAGTATAGATGCGGGGGCGACGCGCTTAGAAGTTCAAATTGATGAGGGCGGCAGAAGTCGAATTTTAGTCATCGACGATGGTTGTGGCATGGAGCGTGATGATGCGCTTCGCTGTTTGGAACGCCACGCAACCAGCAAAATAACCTCTGTTAATGATTTGTTCGAAATATCGACCTTAGGTTTTCGAGGTGAAGCTATTCCTTCTATTGGATCTGTGTCGAAGATGAATATTCAAACCCGCACGGCGGATGCTTTATCAGGGACAGAATTAGCGATCGAGGGCGGGCATCTTCGAGAAGTAGGTGCGGTAGGTATGGCGGCAGGAACAAGAATCGAAGTTAAAGATTTATTCTATAATACGCCGGCCCGATTGAAATTTCTGAAGACACAATCCACGGAGTCAAGACATATTACTAACGCTTTAATTCGGGTCGCTTTGGCGCGTCCAGATTTACGTGTTTTGCTCAAGCGGGATGGCAAAGTTAAACTTGATGTTCCATCTGCCTCGAACTTAAAAGATCGCATTCTAACGATTCTGGGTCGAGATGTTTACGACGATCTATATCGTACCTTCGACTATCCCCCCGTTAATGGTGTAAGCGTTGCTGGCTACTTTTCAAAACCTTCACATCGGCAGCGTTCAGCGAAGAACATTTTTACGTTTGTTAATGGGCGTTACGTGATCGATAAGACCATTCGTGCAGCCATACGTGGAGCGTATGGCACTTTGATGGAGAAAGGGAAACATCCTTCGGTCGTTCTATTTATCTCAGTGCCTTACGGGCTTGTTGATATTAACGTTCATCCGGCAAAGACGGAGGTTCGATTTAACGATACGAACTCGATCTATCGTGCAACCTATCACGCGATCGCCGATGAGCTGGCCAGAGCACCTTGGTTGAGCGGTATAAAGAAGACTTATTATCTGGGTAACCAGAATGGTAAAGACGTATATAATCCTTATGGAAATTCCGGCTCAGATTCTGCGACGACGGATTCGACGGGACAGTATAGAGAGAACGCGACGGTCTCCTCAGAGTATCCAACTCCTGGATTTTTACAGAGTACTTTCGCAGCGCTTAAAGCTGGTCCTCTCCCGGAAGCACCAAGATTAGAACGTTATAGTCCCGATGATGCATTTTATTTTTCAAACTTAAAGGTCATTGGGCAGTTTAAACGTCAGTACATTTTATGTGAAGATGCTGAATCCTTGGTCATTATTGACCAACATGCTGCACACGAACGTATTCGTTTTGAGGAACTTAAGAAAGTTTATGAAGCGACGCATAAAGAGACTCAACCGCTTTTATTTCCGCTCCGTCTGGAATTTGACAATGTTCGTGCGACTACATTGGAAGACAAAATAGACTATTTTAACCAAGCCGGCTTTGAGATAGAACCCTTTGGTGGGAGTACTTTTGTTCTGAAGGGGGTCCCGGCGGTGTTAAAAAAAGGAAATCATAAGTTGTTGATTCAGGATGCTATCGACGATTTAGAGGAAATTGATAACACAACACGATTCGATGAGGCGATGCATTCGATGTTAAGTCGATTAGCTTGTCATTCAGCAGTACGAGGTCCAACGATGTTGAACGAGGAAGAGTGCGATTCGTTGTTAACCCAAATGGATGAGATTGATTTTAAAGGAAACTGTCCTCATGGACGACCTGTTTATTTCCGGATTCCACTCGATGAGTTAGAACAGAGATTTGATCGAAAATGAAACCATCTATCGCACTAATATTAGGACCGACTGGGGTTGGGAAATCGTCTTTGGCTATTCAGCTCGCGCTTCGTCTTAACGCCGAGATCGTTTCAGCTGACAGTATACAAGTTTACAAAGACGTCGATATCGGGTCGGCTAAACCGAATGCCGATGATTTAGAGCGTGTTCCTCATCACCTCATCGATGTGCTCGACTTAGACGAGGCTTTTGATGTTGCCCGCTTCGTCACGTTGGCTGATGCTGCGATAAAAGAGATCCATTCCCGCGGTAAGCGTGTACTGGTGGTTGGCGGTACGAACCTTTATATTCGTGGCTTATTACACGGGATTTTTGACGCGCCCCCAGCAGATCTCGCTATTCGAGAACAGCATAAGGTGTTTGCAAAGGAGAGCGGCATTCCCGCGTTGCATAAAAAACTTGCAGCCGTGGACACGATTTCCGCAGAACGGATTCATGAAAATGATTTAATCAGAATTTCTCGGGCGCTGGAAGTTTTGGAGTTGACTGGAAAAACGATAACCGAACACCATGCAGGACATAAGTTCGCCGAAGAACGCTATCGTTCTCAAAAAGTAGTTGTCTTTCGGCCTCGGGACGAACTTTATAACAGGATCAATTCGCGCGTTGATTTCATGATTTCTGAAGGGGTTTTTGATGAATATGATGCACTTTTAGAACGCGGCGTTTCACGAGAGAATAAAGCTCTCAATTCGATCGGATATCGACATGCGAGAATGTTGCATGAAGGCGTTGAACGCGAGGAAGCGATACGCTTGTACAAACGTGATACGAGACGATTCGCGAAAAACCAAATCTCTTGGTTAAGGGGTGAAGACGCATGGTGGTATCATTCCAAAGAAACCGATCTAGCGAGCGTACATCAAGATCTTGAGCGTTTTTTCAAAGGCGAAGACGTCGACCCGGATTGGTTGATGGGCGCGGCTGAACGTTAATCCATGGTGCGTCATGGCCATCTCGAACAAGTGAAGCGTTTTTTGAATTTCGCAATTTGCGACAGTCGTAGTTTGGGACTTAGTTATTTTCTAGATTTAATTCGTAGGTGCATTTGAATATCTGATCACAGTCTCCAGCGTTCGTACAATCGATTATCTCTTCCTTGTTTTCAGCTGCATTGCACGCATCGACCGAGTCTTCGTTTACGACGAATTCGTCGGTGTCCTTGCACTTCTCTTTGACGATTTCAACAGCTTGAATGCAGGTCGTCGCTTTGGGACTACTTACTTTGTTATTAAATTTAGGGAGGGTGGTTGTGGGCTCGTTTGACGTGGATTCTCCCGTACCGTTATCATCCTTTTTTCTATCAAGTTCACCACAAGCCAAACTGAATAGCGCAGCCAGGATTAAACATAAGTTTAAATATCCTCGTTTCATCGTATACACTCCTGTGTAAGTGACCCGACCATTAGAGGTTTATGACGATAAGATCAAACTTTGTAAGGACGCGTTCGAATCGGCTAAGCGCGGAGCTCGTTTTTCATTCAAGATGTGGGTTTTTCGACCCTGCCGAAATCGAGTTCGTCTAGAAGAGATAGCATTAAAAAAAGAATAGAAATAGAGCGTGTCTTGGGGTAAAAGCTATCTCAATCAAATGAATAGGCACAAAATGAAAGACGTAGCATTACGGCACGATATTCGCGAGGTTCTTTTAAGTCGTTCGCGACTGAGTTCGGCCGGTTTCCCGTATTTGCATCCAGCTCTTTGGGCCCGATTACGCGATTGGGTCCCTGTGATTTTGGACGATGGTCAGCACGTCCTCGATCTTACGGCGGAAATCGAGAACGAGTTGGGTCCTGAGAGTAAACCCAATGCTCGAGTGATTCGGCAGGTTGTCAATACCGCAGCGGTTACCGCTCCTTCTGATCTTTGGTTGATGCGCCATATCCAAAGCGCAATGTGTAAAACAGGTCTCGCTCAGAAACTTTTAGATGGTGAGGTTATATTTCTCGCCCAGAGCGGATTTCTCCAAAAGGAAATCGAAATTGATTTCCGTTTCCTCCTGACTCGCGGGACACTTGTCCGTCAAGGAGAAGGATATCGCTTGGCGGACCACGATGCGGCGCGGGCTTTTATGTCACTTCCTGCGCTCGACCTAGTCGACGTTTTTTCTCTCTGGATGCACGCCTTCGTCGAACTCACCGGTGAGGAGCTAGTATTGTTACAAGTTTCGCTTATTCGAGTGGGTTCAGCTGAGAAAGAACGCGGCTTTTGGCATCCTAGCGCTTTTCAAATTGAGATGGGTTCCCAAATTGTTCCTTTGGTTGTCGCACTAAAAGCCAAAGGTGAACTTCCGGGAATTGTTAGCGCCGGGCGATTCGAAGATGTATTCCCTGACGAAAGTATTAACGTCTTAGTAAGAACGCTCTTCAAGGCCAGCGGTATTTTGGATGAGAAAGAGAATCTGACCGAAATCGGCAAACGCGTTCTTACCCGAGGACCTGGACCTTTTGGAATTATCGAAACGTACCGACAATATTTAGAAAAATTGGAGGTGATTTGGGCTCAAGGTCGAGATGAGATTTGGGTAGAACGAAGTGCAAACGTCGCGGCTTCTCAGACGGCAAATCGGAAGTCTTTCACACGCGCTCACGACGCGTTAGAAGATTTTTGTAAGGTAACCAAGTTTACATTTGATACCTTTATAGAGCACGCAGTTGGAAAAGGGGAGGCTATCCGCCAATGCGCACAACGTTACGATTCTCAGATGAGTTTCGTAGGCGCAGACCTTGAGGATAAGGCGATCGATGCCGCCGAGGCGGAACGAGACGCCGGCGAATTGCCAGCGAGCACAAAATTTGTACGCAACGCCGATATCGGAGAAGCGTCGACCTTGTTGAAAGGTTTGAAAGACTTAGGTATCGAATCGGAGGGGTCGGTCATGATGGTTGGTAACGGTTTTCACGAAGTACGCGGGAAAAACGACAAACAAATGATCGAAGTGTTTAGCGAATATGAGGCGGCTGGAATATTACTCATTTTTACTGAGGAATCCGCGCTGAGTATTGATGATTTGATAGAAACGGCTTTCAATACTTACCATGCTGGATTTCGATATGTTCACGAGCGATCCGGGCAGGCCTTACGTCCAGGTGTGGCAGCCGCGTCGACGATTTACGAAGGTACTTTACCTTTGAGTTGGTCTGAATGCGCTAAGGCGGCTGGATATGTGCGGGCCGAAAAGTTCTGTCGCAGTTCGCGGACCGTCTATCCCTACACTCCTCCGAGCGGATTTAATCCGACGATCTCTTCTGAACATTTCTTTGTTCCGGGTCGAATCGCAAAAAAGTTGGGGATCTGATTGAAGATCGATGACGGCCGCCCAGCACTTGCTTCCTTGATACCTCCAAGTTGGCTAGAAAGATTAAGTGATGGTGGTGTTTTTGATGAGAAGCTAGTAAAGCTTGATACTTTTTTGAGAGCAGAACGTGTAGAGCATAATGTCTATCCACCTCAGCAGTTAACATTCGCGGCCTTGAGGCATACTGCGTTTTCAGAATTGAATGTAGTCATCCTGGGTCAGGATCCCTATCACGGCAAGGGTCAAGCAAACGGACTGGCGTTCTCGGTTGGGAGCGGCGTGAAGATTCCGCCATCTCTAAGAAATATTTATAAAGAACTACACGCAGATATTGGATGTCCGATACCTGATTCCGGCGAGCTTGAGTCGTGGGCCGAACAAGGCGTTTTATTGTTGAATACCTCACTGTCGGTTCGGGAGAAGGCTGCGGGTTCTCATGCTAAAAAAGGTTGGACGCAAATCACTGATCGAATGATTGAGGTAATCAGTCAGCGCGAAGAACCGTGCGTATTTATATTATGGGGTTCGCATGCGCGTAAGAAAGCGGAGATGATTTCCTCGCATCATGTTGTCATACAGAGTGCGCATCCTTCTCCATTATCTGCCCATCGCGGTTTTTGGGGGTCGAAGCCTTTTTCGAAAACCAACGAAGCACTTCGAAGGATTGGACGCGGCGAAATTGATTGGGCGCTGGACTGATATAACCTGGAAGATCATATGTTTAGAAAGTAAACACTGTTTGGCTTAAGTTATTTCGTATAGGCTTTTTCGAACGAAAGTTTATGACGCAGTTGGTTTCAAATCCGCTCTTAGGACTAAGCGTGATCAAAGAAAGTAAAAAAACGAACGCAGGCTACTGGATTTTCACAGTACTGACCTGCGTGCTCCTCGGTGGGACGGCGATTCTGGATTTAATGCACGACCCAGAGATCGTCAAAGCGATGAGACACTTAGGATATCCCGACTATGTCGTTAATATTTTGGGAATGGGTAAGGTCGTTGGAATCGTGAGTATTTTGATTCCGGGATTCCCCAGACTTAAGGAATGGGCTTACGCGGGCTTAACGATTGACCTGGTCGGAGCCATCATGTCCCATCTTTTCGTCGGTGATGGTATCGATAAAATCGCGCCAGCTGCGTTGGCACTTGTCATTCTCCTTGCAGGGTACATTCTGCGCCCAAATAATCGAAAACTGATTAAGGCTAAATAGCCTAGTATACCGTGGAAAAAGGCGATGATAGCTGGTAAAGGAATGCAGCCACGAACGCTGGAGATTTCATGACCAACGCCACTCAATTTCCCATCACTGATCGCTTCATTGACCGCCATATCGGTCCCTCCGACTCCGATATTTCCGAAATGCTAAAGACATTAGGATTTAGCACGATGGATGAACTGATTTCTAAAACGGTTCCTGGTAATATTCGACTAAAAGGCGGCTTGAAGCTTAATTCGGCGATGTCTGAATTTGAGGCTTTAGCTTATATGAAAGAAGTGTTTTCGGAGAACGAGGTATTCACTTCCTTCATAGGAACCGGCTATGCAAATACGGTTACACCGCCTGTCATCCAAAGAAATATTTTGGAGAATCCCGGCTGGTATACCCAGTACACACCCTATCAGGCCGAAATCGCGCAAGGTCGTTTGGAAGCACTGTTCAATTTCCAAACCATGTTATGTGACCTCACCGGAATGGACATCGCCAATGCATCAATGTTGGACGAATCAACTTCGGCGGCAGAGGCGATTTCGATGGCGATTCGAACGAATCGAAAAAATAAATCTCGAAAGTTTTTTGTTTCCGAACAATGTCATCCTCAAACCATTGCCGTGATTCAGACGCGCGCAAAACTCCTCGATATTGACATTGAAATCGGAAGTTATGATTACGATTTCGATCAGCCTATGGCCGGCGCGGTAATTCAGACACCTGACACGCAAGGTGAACTTATCGATTTAGAATCGATTGCCGAGTCAGTCCATAAAAACAACGGCGTATTGATCGTTATTAGCGAATTATTTGCCCTTCCACTAGTTGAGGCCCCCGGAAATATGGGCGCCGATATTGTGGTCGGTTGTGCGCAGCGTTTTGGGGTTCCGATGGGATACGGCGGTCCGCATGCGGGTTTCCTTGCAGCCAAAGATGCGTTTAAACGACAGATGCCAGCACGTATTGTGGGTCAGTCGATCGACGAAGACGGAAACCCTGCTTTACGTTTAGCGCTCCAAACGCGCGAGCAACACATCCGCCGTGAGCGTGCCACTTCCAATATTTGTACGGCACAAGTTCTATTAGCGATCATGGCGTCCATGTATACCGTTTATCATGGGCCGAAGGGCCTCAAAGAAATTGCCTCGAGGGTTCACTCCATGGCGGCAAGTCTTGCTGAAGTACTCACTAAACTCGGTTACTATAATGAGGACACCCGTTTTTTCGATACGGTGGCTTTTGATTCCGGTGAACATCGGGCTGCAATTTTATCTGCAGCTAGGGCCGCGAAGTTTAACTTTCGAGAATATCCGAATGGCAAGCTTGGCATTACCATAGACGAAACACATAACGCGGCGATTATCGCATCGCTATGCGAAATTGTGTGTGCAGGAAAAGACTCGATTTCCTTTTCCGATGAACCAGCGATGCGCCTAGGAAGTCACGAACGAAAATCTAAGTTTTTAGAATTTGAGGTCTTTAATAGTTTCCACAGTGAAACTGAGTTTCTTCGCTATATGTACAGACTTCAAGGGAAAGATTTGTCGTTGGCGACCTCTATGATCCCTTTGGGATCGTGCACAATGAAGCTAAATGCAACTGCGGAGATGGTTCCTGTTTCCTGGGAGGCGGTTGGTGGTATTCATCCTTTTGCGCCGCTGGAACAAGTAAAAGGATATGCTAAAATGCTTCTTGAACTTGAAGGAATGCTGTCCGAAATTACAGGAATGGACGCGACTTCTTTGCAACCCAACTCCGGTGCTCAAGGTGAATACGCTGGTATGTTGGCAATTCAGGCCTATCATCAAAGTCGCGGTGATGTGGCGCGGACGGTATGTTTAATGCCCGAATCCGCACATGGAACCAACCCGGCGAGTGCGGTGATGGCGGGAATGAAAGTAGTCATCGTTAAGTGCGACGAAGCTGGAAATATTGACGTTCGCGACCTAAAAGAAAAAGCTGAAAAACATTCCGACGCCTTAGCAGCGATTATGGTTACTTATCCCTCAACACACGGTGTTTTTGAGGAAAGTATTGTTGAGATTTGCAGCGTTATCCACCAGCACGGTGGTCAGGTTTACCTTGATGGCGCCAATATGAATGCCCAGTTAGGTCTATCTCGACCGGGCGATTATGGTGCCGATGTTTGTCATCTCAATCTTCATAAAACATTTGCCATTCCGCACGGTGGCGGTGGACCAGGGATGGGACCGATTTGTGTTCGATCTCATCTTGCCGATTTCCTACCGTCTCACCCCGTTATTGATAACGGGCGCGATATTGTTGGGCCGGTTTCTGCCGCTCCTTGGGGATCAGCCAGCGTGCTTCCTATCTCTTGGGCCTATATTTTAATGACCGGCCGAGAGGGGCTGAAGAAATGCGGCGAGGTCGCAATCTTGAACGCCAATTACATGGCCAAACGTCTGGAAGGCGACTTCGAGGTTTTATACAGAGGTTTTGAAGGTACAAACGCTCACGAATTTATTTTGGAAACACGAAATTTCAAAGCCACAAGTGGCGTGGAAGTGGTCGATATAGCCAAACGATTGATGGATTACGGATTCCATGCCCCCACGGTTTCTTTCCCGGTCGTGGGCACGTTGATGATAGAACCCACCGAGTCCGAATCCAAATACGAGCTCGACCGTTTTTGTGACGCGTTGATCTCGATCCGAAAAGAAATCGCCATGATCGAAAAAGGGGAGTGGCCGCAGGATAATAATCCTTTGAAAAACGCACCACATACAGCCGCATTAGTGACCGCCGATAGCTGGGATTTTCCATACTCTCGATCGCTTGCAGCCTTCCCCAGTGAGTCAACCAAACGTTCCAAATTTTGGCCTTCGGTGCGCAGAATTAACGATGCGCACGGCGATAGAAATCTAATCTGTAGCTGCCAACCTATCTCCAGCTACGGGGAATAACTGACTTCATTATTGTCGGTTTTCACCATGAGCGTATCAAAGAATAAATCTAATCTATTGCCATCCAACGGAGAGATGTTTCTTTACAAAGACTTTCTTGCGCTTAACTCCGTTGAGATTCTTTATGAGGAACTTTTCGACAAAGTATCTTGGAAGCATGAGTCGATAATGATGTTTGGAAAACGGGTAATGCAGCCACGATTGACCGCTTTATACGGAGAACCCGAGAAACCTTTTCGTTATTCGGGCATAACCATGAATCCAATCGAATGGAACGAACCCTTATTGAAGATAAAAGAAAAAGTAGAGAAGGTTACTAAAACGACCTTTTCAAGCGCGTTGTTGAATTTATATCGGGATGGAAATGATTCGATGGGCTGGCATCGTGATAACGAAAAGGAACTAGGAATCAATCCACTCATCGCGTCGGTTAGTTTAGGAGAAGCGAGACCCTTTCTAGTACGCGATTATCGAGAGAAAAAAACGAAAATAGAAATCGAACTGACTTCGGGAAGTTTGCTTTTAATGGCTGGTGAAAGTCAAAATTTTTGGGAACACTGTGTGCCCAAAAGGAAACGAATAACCAACTCTAGGATTAATATAACCTTTCGTAATATACTGTCCTAATCATTGATTTGATAGCCCCTCACCGATTCGTTAACGATCGGCTGAACAGGGACATTCTATAACTCAGAGTATTCTTTGATTTCCACCGACTTGTTTTCTACTTCGCTATCATCTGTGGAAATGTGTTCGATCGACGAACTGGATGCGTCACGAAGGTGATCAGGCTGTGTGTCGAGACTTTTTTCAACAGAAAAGTATAGCTTTCGGTCTCTCCTCCAACAGAACGCAAAAAACAAGGTTGTGACCGCCCAAGGTATTCCGATCATGACACCCAAATCCGGAAATATTGCCGGGGTTACTAAGAAAAATAAAAGTACCGCCAGTAATGGACCATAAAGCAGCGACGCAACCAACGGCCAGCGTGATGGTTTGGGGACTACGATTTTTTCTATCGGCGAAAGGCCTCCCCGATGTTTTGGTCGTTCATATCGACGTTCTTTTTGTTTTCTCTGTTTTTGAAACCAAACATGTCCTTTTCCCATGTTCTACCTCGTCTATCTTCTTAACTTCGTGCCAATTATAACTTGACCCCATTTTAATGAAAATTGAAAATTCAGTACGTTTCGTTAGGTTTTATCTAAGTTTAGAGCATGAGACTCAAGACGCTTAGGTCGGTAAGGCACATCCTTTTGCCGAGCGATGGCTAGACATCTCACGTGAACCATTTCTATCTGGATTCAAAGCAAGCTGGGGATGTTAAAAGTTAAGCGATCCAAATTGCGGAATTACAATTTTTCCATTTAATAGATTCGTTTCTTCTATAATCAAAATATGCGTATCGATGTGAGCAACCTTGGTTATGTAAACATCAACTGAACCCGTTTTGTTTCCTTGAAGATCAAACGTTTCGGCTCTCACTCTTTCTCCCGACGGGGTGCCGCGTATTTGCCTAGAGATATCCCACTTCAACTCTCCGTCGATGTCCAAGATGGCGCTTTTCCATTCGCGTGTTGATGTTTCAATCTGGTTCTGTTGAAGACCCAATACTTCAGAGAAACGCGTGTATATTTTCTGGTAGGTATAATCTGAAACCCATGCACTATCGCAGTATCCCATAAAGTCACCATATTCGCTGGGGGAGAAGATCTCTCCGGTGAGAATCGAATAACCATAGGACCCAATGGATCCTCCTTGGTAGGGATAATTGGGATCAACTCCAGAAACGTTCCCACACGGCGCGTGTGGTCGACCAAGTGCGTGCCCGATTTCGTGTATCATCGTACCGGTGTTGGATGTTCCAAAAGAAATTCCGATTCCACCACGCACGTCAACCGAGCCGGAATTGGCGACCGTTGCGATTCCGGAAGTACATCCGCGGGAACAAAATTCTTGGTATGTTGCGGCAGGTTGGAACATGCAATAATAATAGACATCGTCATCCACGTTATCAGCCTGACGCTGATTCATACAAAAATTAAGTGCTTGTGAGAATCCTGCGCCATTTGGCGAGATTACAGGCTCGTAGATCCAGGCTCTGCTTCTTACTTCGATCTCGACCTCGTGAACGGGGTATAGTTCGTCAGCCATATCCTGGAAAGCTTTTACAACCGTCGCATCGGTTTGAGGAACTCGCCCAGAATTGTCTCCGTAGTACGCGAAAGGTACCAACATTATACGCAATGGTGCAGCGAGAGTTTTGATGTCAAGTTCTTGAGGTGTGTTTGGAACGGTGTACGTCCCGACCGTTCCTCGGGGAGTGTCGCTACATTGTTCGGTCTCAAACAGCGAAACCGAAAATTCACCGGAGCTTGGTAACTCGTTTTTGGCGAGGATAAAGTTGATCGTTGAAGTTCTTGATCCTTCCGAGGAAATGATTCCTGCAGGCGTAAATATTACCTCTTTGACCAACGTACCGATTTTTAAGCGGGCTAATAAAGGTCTAGCGACGCCTTGTTTCGGGTTAACAAAGACACGTACCAAGCCTTGACGTTTTGCAATAATTGGCGCGTTGCGCTGCGTTATAAATTGTCCATTCGCAAAAACGGGTATCTTCACGCCTTGATAAAACGCTACTTCAGTGATTGAAATATCGGACGCGGGGACTTCAACAGCGATAGGCGTTTCGGCCGCGTCAAAATCGCAATCCGTCGCGGTAAATGTTTGAGTGATGTCTTTTTCTTGAATCGTTGCGCGCCACGTGCCTTGGTTTCCGGAGAGATT
Source organism: uncultured bacterium (assembly GCA_937981985.1). Taxonomy (GTDB): domain Bacteria; phylum Myxococcota_A; class Bradymonadia; order Bradymonadales; family Bradymonadaceae; genus CALJNB01. The sequence continues at coordinate 3,827 of CALJNB010000115.1, read as the reverse complement.
AAATTCAAAAGAAACATCATCACATCCAAGGGCTTTGTCAGTGAAGCAGTATTCCTTCACGGCGTTGGTTTCACTTTTCTCAAACACGACAATTCCCGTTAAGGCTTCGCCCCGGAAATGTGCGTCAATAGCCTGAGCCTGTATTTGGCACGATAGAATTTCATCAGAAAGGACGATATAATCTTGGTTCGATCCACCTGTACATCTCGAACCGACCCCTGCGTGGGTGAGGTAGGAATGCTTTACAATGGATACGGGTTTCTTCTCAACAGGTTCTTCGTCGTTTCCCTCAATAGTTGTATCGATGATGATGATCGGGTCTGCGTCTGCTGCAGGCTTTTGACCAGCGACGTTTTGCGTTTCGTGATCGGCTGGACCATGAAAGAGTTCGCCGGAACAAGAAGTAAAAAAGAGTAGTATTATTAATATATTAATTTTCATCATTGCCTCCGGGCCGCAACCTACCAATAAAAACCGAACGACACAAATCGTCGGTCTGAAAACCAGAACCGACAAAAGGTGAGGTTTAAGATTTAGTTTAGGATTTTGTGGGGAAGGCTTCTGAAACTAGGTGGGCGAAACCATATCACCGGGTACAACTGCGGAATCAAAAGCCTCTCCGGTCATGTACCCCAGTTCAATGATCGTTTCACGCAAGGTTTTGTTTTCCTTATAGGCTTTTTTGGCAACGGTTGACGCTTTATCGTAGCCGATATGCGTGTTTAGCGCGGTAACCAACATTAAGGAACGATTAAGATTGAGCTCGATTTGTTCACGGTTTGGTTCGATTCCGACCACACACTTATCGGTGAACGAGTCACAAGAATCAGCCAACAATTTGCACGATTCAAGGACATTATGAATCAACATAGGCTTATAGACATTGAGTTCAAAGTTTCCACTCGCGCCGGCAAAGGTAACCGCCGCATTATTTCCGAAGACGTGAACGCAAACCATGGTCATCGCTTCCGCCTGAGTGGGATTAACTTTGCCGGGCATGATGGAAGAGCCGGGCTCGTTTGCGGGCAGGTTGAGTTCACCGATACCACATCGCGGTCCACTGGCGAGCCAGCGAACGTCGTTTGCGATTTTGAAAAGTGCAGTGGCGAGGGTGTTGAGTGCGCCGTGCGCTTCAACTATCGCTTCTTTTCCTGCAAGCAAGGCAAACTTATTTGGTGCGGAAGTAAATTTATAGCCCGTTTTACTACTTAAAACTTCGCAGACTTTTTCAGGATATCCAAATTTTGTATTGAGGCCGGTTCCTACGGCAGTGCCGCCAATGGCGAGTTCGTATAGGAGTTCTAGAGAAGAGGTGAGTGCACGCTCGCAGTAGCTCAATTGTGCAGCGTAACCGGAAAACTCTTGTCCCAATGTTAAAGGCGTTGCGTCCATCAAGTGGGTCCGCCCGATTTTAACGATGTCTGAAAATTCGTCAGCTTTCTTTTCCAGAGCGGTACGCATCTTTCGAACAGCGGGAAGAAGGACACCTTCAATTTGATCGACAGCTGCAACAGCTGAGGCGGTTGGAAAGGAGTCGTTCGTTGATTGGCTTTTATTGACGTCATCGTTGGGATGGATAGGTTCCTTGGTCCCCAGAGTACCCCCCAGCATTTCGATCGCACGATTGGAGATCACTTCATTGGTATTCATATTGGTTTGGGTGCCGCTTCCAGTTTGCCAAACCACAAGTGGAAAATGGTCGTCTAGTTTTCCGTCAATGACTTCTTGAGACGCTTCTTGGATTGCTTTTTTCTTTTCTTCAGAAAGTAGACCGAGAGAGAAGTTCGCCTCGGCTGTTGCGAACTTAACCAAGCCTAACGCCTTGATCATAGGACGCTGCATTTTTTGCCCACCGATTTTAAAATTGTGTAACGAACGTTGGGTTTGTGCTCCCCAATAACGGTCATTTGCTACTTCAATCTCGCCCATACTATCTTTTTCAATTCTTGAACTCATCCAAATACCTCTACAAAAGCTGGCCGGCGCCACAAGGGAATACAACGGCACTAAAGTAGGCACTGTATTGAAAAGATCGCGGAATAAAAAGTGTAATTACTCACTAGTATAGCGTTATTTTTTTCGACTTTTCCCGAATCAGTTTGAAGTGCGTTATTGTTTGAGAACCTGTTTATGCGTGTAGTCGAAATAAGTCCAAATCGAAGAGCTTTAGTTTTGTGTCGATGTAACAGTTCTTTGCATAACGAGGCTGCTTTTGCTACGATTCGCATATTGATTAATTTGATGTATGTTTAATGCGCACATTGGTGCTCTGAAGCGAGAATGGAAGTTATGGATAAGAATACAGGTCAATTGTTGTTCGTTCTATTTTTCGGCGTTTTCGCCTGTGGTGATACACCGTCGACGAATAACGCTTCAGACGCGAAAGTAGCGGGAAAAGGCGACGTCATAACCAACGATTCAGTATTGATTTCAACTCGTAACGGAAACTTGATTTTGAATAAGGGGTATCACCCGCTTTTTGATGATGCGACCAATACTTGCGTGGAACGATTGGACGATAATGTCCGCGTTTCGGACGCCCAAGACCGCTTCGAACTGTTGTACGTATCGAATCGAGAATCTCTAGCGCGTGAAATTGGGATTGGTGGGTCGTCGACGATCTATAGACCCAAGATTATCGATACCAAAGCGTCGGTTAACTTCGTCAATAAATTTAAAGGGGGTTCGAGTACGGTGAACTTATTACTCACACTCGAACATAGCTATTCGGTTAATAGTAGTGGCGAAGTTGACTTGCAAGAACGCGCTGTGAAGAAACTTACCCAAGGTGCTGGTGCATTCATGTCCGCTTGCGGTTCCAATTATGTGTCTGGCGTTCGCTATGGCGGATCATTTCAATTGCTGATCACGTTTACGAGCGACGAATCTGAGAAGTTCAAAGAATTTAAAGCTGATTTAGAGGCAAAGTCCACAATTTTACCTGTCAACGCTACGCTTAATAGCTTGATCCAATTCCAGGAAACAATGTCGAATGCGTCTTTGAGCGTTCAAGCGTTGAGAACGGGTTTAGATTCATCCTCAATCGGTTTGGCAGCTATCATCGAATCGGGTATATCGCCGGACACCCTAGAAAAGTTGGATGAATTAGAGCGCAGCTTAGGTAATTCTGTGCGCCGTGATCAGTGTACTGACTCGGGGCAGTGTACGAAGCAAACTGACGGCGTCATAGAGTGTCTTCCTTGCGATACGGCCACGAATTATTTTGGAAATTCGAACCGTAATGCAGGCGTTATTGGAGTTAATCTTGGCCAGTATAATCAGCTTTTCAGTATAGATCCTGCAAGCCAGCCGCTATTTACCGAAATTAGAAATCATTGGCAAAAAGTCGAAGACAACGTGCGCGACTTGAGTATCCTCAATGATACCGCGGTCGATTTTTACGTTAACGATATCGAGCCATTTCTCGCAGAAGACGGCCCTGGGAAAGCATACTATAACGTCAAAGGTGGTTCGCCGTTAACGTCGATTGACGATCTCAATATGCTCGCCAACCAATGGGCAGACAAGTTTAATTTGGAAACGGGTACGTTAACCCAGAAAGCGTCACGTCACCTGAGTGAATGCTGGCCTGAGGCGTCGTTTGATTTAACTAAAACATGTGAAAGTAGCTCTCATGGAACTTCACTAGGAATCAAAAACGAGCTTGAGTTGGCGATAGACGAATATCGAGCAGGTGCAGGAGTTAAGCGCATGCAAGTTCGTGTTGATGAGAAAGAAGTGAATAGTTCAGACGAGGCCCGTAGAGTATGTGAGGAGCATCCCGGAGCATGGAGATTGCCGGAACAAAATGAACTTGTTTACATGAG
>CALJNB010000114.1 GCA_937981985.1 uncultured bacterium | reverse complement strand
CGCGCTTTTGCCGGGGCTTTTTTTGTCGATACAATCTCGAAATAGGCAGATGATTTACGGACTGTGTTTTACAGAATGTTTTCTATGAGGGTTGTTTAGAATGGGAAGTCTGTCGAGATGTTTTAGAACTATATGTTGAGCTTCGTGCGCAGCAAAAATACCGTTATCCGATTTATCAATGCGTTTAGACTATGTGGATGAGCTTGATCGTTTAGAGAGCCGGCTGAATTACCGATCTTTAGTTCCAAGACCAGGCGATATTTAGGTCTTCAAATCTCGGGGTAGTATTGAATTCGGACTTAGCTTTTTCAAAATACTCCACATCCCAAATTCGAAGGCCTGTTCCGGCGTCTTTAAGTCGGAAGAGTTCAAAGGAGAGGTTTTGGGTCTGTTTGTTATCCAATCCTTTACCGAGCAATATGAGCGTTTCGTCGCCGTCGTGACGTATGCGTACGAGTTCAAATCCTTTAGTTGCAAAGGCTCGGATATCGCTGTCTGAAACGCCTTTAAAGAAGCTTTCAGGTGTTGGAAAGCGCTGACGAAAAGGGCCTTTTTCATCGGTGAGATCGTAAAGGAAGTTTAAGATGTTCTGTGCCGATCCATCACGAAGCAACTTATAGAAGCTCCAAGCTGTGGTATCCTTATCGATCAGGTCGGCGGCAGAACGTGATGTTTTGGATGCTTCTTGTTTTAGTTTATTAGCTTGAAGACAACACTTCTTATACTTCTTTCCACTTCCGCAAGGACACTTATCATTACGTCCAACGCTTTTGCCTACAGTTGTTTCTGTCACTGGCTATCTCCGAAATTTCATTTGTTGTTTAGCTTGTGGTGGCGAGTCGAGATGGAATTGATACCAAAGCATATTCCAGCCACGCATTTTCATTTTCTTTTTATTCTTTAACGCTTTCAAATTATTTTGTGTTTTTTCGTCAGTTTCTACGTGGGTTACAGCACGATTAAGAACCTCTACAGCATCGCTGTTGAGTTTCTTTTTCCAAAGGCAGAACGCGTAGAGATTCCAAAGTAGAGCTTCTTTTTTTGTTGATGAAACCGCGGTTTCAAAAGTGCTCTTCATTAAGTCAATTTTATCAGACTTGTAATACAAAACTGCAAGCATCGCATGGGGGGTCCAATTGCGTTTAAACGCATTTTGTAGATAAGGCTCAGCATCCTTAAACTGTTTAGACATGAAAAGCAGACTTCCTATTTGACCATCAATTTGTGGCTTAATGAAGAATTGTTGCTTGGCCAACGGGTAGGCTTGCTTCATGGTTTCTACGGCGGTTGAAACCAGTTTCTTTTGTTGATTTTTATTATTACCACCAGATTGAAGTTGCTGTTGAGCTAACATCATCACCGTTTGGACTTTATTGAAGGTTCGTTTTGCGAGGTAAAAATAGACACCGGCAAAAACGAAAATAGCGGGCACAATCCCATAGAGAGGTTTGAAATCTCCACCGCCAAACAAGAATCCAACACCTGCGAAAACGGCAGCGCTGGCAACAATCGAAATAATAAGATTAATCATTGAATACTACTTCACCAAGGGGTCCCGAATGAACGGCACATCTCAACGACTTCGTTTTTGATGGCGCTCAACTTTGCGTCGTCTTCCCTAACATTGATACACGCGTGGATCCAGTCTGCGATCTGTTTCATCTCAGAGGTTCCCATACCGCGCGTTGTCACCGCTGGCGTACCGATTCGAATTCCTGACGGATTGAATGGTCCGCGAGTGTCATAAGGGACAGAATTTGCATTGGAGACGATGTTCGCCTTTTCCATGGCAACAGCGGCCACCTTTCCTTCCACATCCTTGTCTGTGAGATCAAGGAGAAGCAGGTGATTGTCGGTTCCGCCAGTAACCAGGCGATAGCCAAGCTCTAAGAATCGTTCTGCCATCGCATTCGCGTTGGCGAGTACATTTTTTTGATAGGTTAGAAAATCGGGCTGCGCCGCTTCTTTCAAGGCCACGCATAAGGCGGCGACGGCATTTAAATGAGGTCCGCCTTGGCAAGCCGGGAATACAGCCCGATCGATGGCCTTTTTGTGCTTCTTCTTGCAAAGGATCAATCCACCTCTAGGACCACGTAAGGTTTTATGGGTCGTGCTTGTTACGACATCCGCCATAGGAACAGGAGAGGGATGAAGTCCCGCTGCTACGAGTCCTGAGATATGAGCGATATCGGCGACCAAATAAGCGCCGGCCTCATCTGCGATTGATTTCAATTCATCGAAGGGAATGAATCTGGGATAGGCCGATGCGCCACACACCAAAACCTTTGGACGTTTCTCAAGAGCGAGTCGTCGAACTTCTTCTAAATCAATGCGTTCGGTTTCTTTTTTCACCGAATATTGATGTGCGTCGAAAAATCGGCCGCTGAAGTTTACTTTCCAACCGTGCGTTAGATGTCCGCCGTGCGGTAATCCCATCCCTAAAATCGTGTCGCCGGGTTCACAAAGCGCGTAATACATTTCAAGGTTAGCAGGCGACCCAGAGTAAGGTTGCACGTTAGCGTGTTCAGCGCCGAAGATGTCTTTTGCGCGATCGATGGCCAGATTCTCGAGTTTATCAACAAACTCCTGTCCGAGATAATAGCGTTTTCCTGGATAACCTTCGGCGTACTTATTGGTGAACACAGAGGCGGTCGCCTGCATGACAGCTTTTGAAGCGTAATTTTCGCTGGCAATGAGTCGAATGGAATCCCGTTGTCGATCTTCTTCTTTTTGAATAAGATCGAAAACATCTGGGTCGATTTCTTTTACAGGGTCCATCCAATGCGACATCATTTTCTCCAAGTCTAAGTCCTCTCGTTAATACATAAATTATGGTTTTGGAGAAAGTTGAAAAGTAGATCTTTGAGTGTGTTCTCGGTGGCTTTCTTGACGATTTTTCTCCCGTCCTAAGTGGCTAGACTAATGATGATACGGTTTTGAGGGCGAAACACACGAGATATAACTTATAAAAGATTGACCGGTAAAGATGACGAGCCGGATGTGTCGACGCGATAGTCTTAAATTTCTTCTAGGATTTAAGGTTCGGAGACGTTATCGGCGTGTGTTCCGCATCGGACCACTGGATATCATTTGGCCACCATTGTTGGTTCTCATCACTACATGGTAAGCGGGTTGTTTGCCCTATTTTAGGCGTAATATAATCGATTTTTTTTTCTTCGGCGGCCACGATCACGCGCTCGATAGGTTCGGTCCAAACATGTAAGGCAAGATCGAACGTTCCCCAATGAATCGGTAAATAGGTTTGTCCGCTTAGTTGGATATGCGCCTCTACCGATTGTTCGGGGCCCATGTGAAAGAATGACCATGCATCGTTATAGGCACCACACTCGATCATTGTTAAATCAAAAGGTCCACAGCGTTCGCCAATCTCTTCAAAGTCGTCATGCATCGCCGAGTCCCCTCCGAAAAATGCAGAACGTTGAGGTCCTTTGAGCGACCAACTTGCCCAAAGCGTTTTATCGGTCTTTCCATTTCTTCCAGAACTATGCCGGGCCGGCGTTACTGTTAAAGTAATCGAGTTTACTTTAACGCTTTCCCACCAATCAAACTCTTGGTAGCGACTATTATTTATTCCCCATCGATCAAAATGGGCACCGACGCCCAAAGGTAAAATGAAGTTAACCTCCGTGTGGTTTGCTAAAAATAAGATCGTGTCATGATCAAAGTGATCATAATGATCGTGAGAGATCACTACCGCGTCGATTTTTGGAAGTTCGGTCAGCGGTAAAGGAGGTTCGTGAAAACGTTTAGGGCCGATGCGTTTTAAGAAAGAAACGCGCTCGCTCCAAACGGGATCAAACAAAAAGGTAGAGCCGTCAATCTGGAGTATTATAGAGGAATGCCCCAGCCAGGTGACGCGAAGTTCGCCTTCTTTGTTTTCCAAGAAGTCCGAGGCCTGCGGTCGAATTATATTGACTGCTTTTTGCGGCCGGCGACCCTTTTGGGGTATAGCGAATTTCGCGGAGGCTTTTAACATTTTCGGAATACTCATATTGGACGCAAGTCGATTTGCGAATTTTTTCTTTTTTGCGTTCCACTGAGGTGATGCGTCGATGCGTTGTTTTCGGGATAAGGTTTTCAAAATGTAGAGTCTCTAAACTCTTCTCCTAGGTTATCATCGCTAATAAGCTCTTCGTTTTTGCCGCTTTCCCCCGTGGCTGCCGTGCTCGTTCCAAGCGGAATCGTTGAATCTATTTTCTCCGTCGGTGACAGCCCTGGAATAGGCCTTCGATGGACTCGAGTGACTTGATATGGTCGGCCGGTATTCACGTTTAATTAAGGCATCTGAAACACAACCAATGAACGAGGTTTGAGAACATATTCACTCGCTATAATTGTCCCTTCGTCATCGAAGTTATTTTGTGCTTCCAACCAAGCTGCAGTGTCTAGAATGCGTGTCGCACCACGAGCATTCGTAGGTAAGGAAAATCTGCGGTCCGTATCACCACCGTTGTAGGCAACAACAAAGAGCTTTTGACTATCGCCTAGTTCAGCGCCATCTAACATATAGGCGACAAAGTGCTCGTTTGGATCGGTCAGTTGGTTATTTAACATCGGTATTCCGTCTGAGTTTAACCATTGGATCTGTGGTACCCCATTTTGATTTGTGTCCTCGCCGGTCCAAAAGAACGCAGGCTTAAACGCATTATGGGCTTTGCGAAATTGAAACAACTTCTTAGAAAATTCTAAAAAGGACGCTTCGGATTCTACGTATTTATAATCCAACCAGCTTGCAATCGAATCTACGTTGTAGGGATTGTTATTACATTGGGTCGTTCGCAAAAACTCATCGCCTCCCCGAATCATCGGAGTCCCGGCTGAAAGCATCATCAGCGCTAGGCCGGTACGCGCCGCTTGGCGTTGTGCACTGCGATCGTTGTTGTGGTCCCAACTTAGATTATGATCATGCCCCCCATCGCTTGGGCCATAAGGCCAGTCTTGATTGTTATTGGGCGCGTTACAGGCATACAAATCGTTTAACGTGAACCCATCGTGCGCGGTGATAAAATTAATAGAATGCCACGGTCGGCGTCCATCGTCTTGAAATAAGTCCGATGAACCAGCGATCTGACTGATGAGATTTGCCGGTGTGACAGATTCGACTCCAACCGCATTTTGGTCGGCTCTGATGACATCTCGGTATCGACCATTCCACTCAGCCCAACCCGCCGGAAAGTTTCCGAGTTGGAAGGTTCCGCCGCCGATTGCCCACGGTTCGGCGATAAGGTCGACGCCTTTTCCACCATCTTCTGGACGAAGCGCTATCTCGTTTACGAAGCGGTTTAAAACGTTTTTGGGGTCTAACTTATCAAATTCAAAACATCCTCGTTCACAACGGTTGCCAAGCACTGACGCGAGGTCAAAACGAAACCCATCAACACCAAGTTCTTCATGCCAGTATCGTAACGAATCCATTAGGTGATTTCTTCCGACTTCGCCGGCAACGTTGAAATTGGGGCCGACTCCGTTATTATCGTAATAGAATTTACTATTATCGGCGAGTTCGTAGTAGGCGCTATTATCGATTCCTCTCCAGCTTAAGAGTGAGGCGACGTCTCCGGTTGAATCCCAAAGTCCGCCCTCACCAGTATGATTGAAAACGACATCCACAAATACTTTGATCCCAACATCATGAAATGCGTTTACCATCTCAATGAGTTCCTTGGTGGGACCGCCAGGAGTTTTATCGAATGCATATCGTCGGTCGGGCGCGAAGTAACTCAGTGATGCGTAGCCCCAATAATTATCCCCCTGGGTCGACATTTCGACATCGTTGGTCTCGTTTTGCATTTCGTGCAGCGGCAAAAATTCCACAGCTGTAATTCCGAGCTCAGCTAGATAAACCGCTTTTTTAGCAGCACCGGCGTAGGTACCTCGAAGGTCTTCAGGAATAGAAGGGTCATTTTTTGTGAAACCTCGGACATGCACCTCGTATATAATATCGTCTCTGAGTGGATGTATTGCGGTGGATTGAAGCGCTGGAGAAATCGACTGTTTGAGGAGAATACTTTTGGGCGCAGCTGCAGCGCTATCGATGGCGCGAAAGTTTGGACCACTCGCGAAGACCGTCCCGTCGAGTTGGTTGGGGGTTATCGGATCGTGACTCAGTTCGATTCCCGCTGGGTCGAATACAAGCTTGTTTGGATTAAAGCGATTCCCTTTTTCATCAACATCTTTTAAAAATCCGATTTCTGTTCCGGGTACCCAAGTTGGGGCATAGGTCCAATTGGGACCCCATAAACGAAAGCCATAAAAGAGATGATTGGCAGTGCCGATCGAATCCCATCTTATTTTCGCGTTCCAAGTGTCGCCTTGTTTTTGCATCACGATGCGTTGGAGTGGTTCTTTCTTTGTCGCTTCGTCAAAGACCCACACTTCTACTCGGTTTGCATTCGGGGCTATTAGCTTGAATATTGCTTCTTCGTTTGGAATAGAAATTCCAACATCTTGTGAAGCATCGAATCCTGACGCATCTGCGGAAGAATGATCGGACTTCCCATCAACGTTCGGAGTTTGGGTGGAGTTCACCTGTGTTGGAAATTCAGAATCTCCACAGCCGATAGAGAATATAAATATTGAGAACAAAATCAAACGCATAAGTGACTCCTTGATTAGAGCCCGATGCATATCGAAATATTTCACTCGAGTCTATCCTATCCCAGCTTCTAACGCTGTATTTTGGGTGTGGATCGTTTTGGATTCGACGCCTTAAGAAAGGAAAGGTTGGCTTTTGACTCAGGTGTCAACCGATGGAATCGTAGATACTGCTGGTGACTTAACCACGACGTCGCTCGCGTTTTGAGAACTCAACGTAATTTGCAGGTACACTCCCGGACCGGCCAAACGGGAATCCGAATCGCCGTCATCGCTTTGGTCGGAAACGAGCGCGTTAACATTCAACGGTCCTTGATAATCAACTCGAATAGAGACTGTCTCGCCGGCCGGTACCCTTCCTGAGAATTGTTGATTATCATCGACTCGGGTTACGCTTTCCAGGGGTAGAATTGCAACCGTATCGCCGGCCTCGTTCTTCAACTCGATTTTCTGAACGAGTACCCCCAAAACATCATCGCCGCCTGAGGATAGTCGCAATATCGCGCTGGCTTTCTCGCAGTTGAGAACCCCACAATCGTCGGAGTCACAATCGGCTGCGAGCGCTCCACCAATAGAATCGGTATCCGGTTTTTCGCTGTAAGCATCTTGTGGGCAATCCGAATAATTACCCAGGTGAGCAGACGTTAGGCTCGCTTTTAAGGTTGTGCTTTCGTTCTGACATTTTGCGTCACAAACGGGATCCTCGCCGGTTTTTTTCTCCTCGGCGGGCCCGCAGTTGCTTAGTCCTATGAGAAGTAGAGAGGCTATTAAAAATTTGATCTTCATGATTGTCCTTATGTTAGTCGTTCGTTGGTTCTGGTTGAGGTTCTAATGGAAATCCGTCTGGCACTATGGGGTTTGACAGAATAGTGAGAGGTTCTTGTGCTTCAATTTCAAAATCGAAGTGCGCTCTGACTTCAGAGGCTTGTATCGTTGCCGGGGACAGGAAGGAGAAGGTCAATTTGACCGTGCTATTTCCTTGCAGTTCCAAGACACGTTTTATGATCGCTTTTTCAGTTTGTGGACGGTCGACATCTTCGTCTTCCAAAATCATCGCGTCGAGCGTAACCGTCGCTTGTGATATTTTGTTGTCGTCATAGAGATTGGCAGATTCGGGCGGCGTAACATCAACCGGTTCTGAACCCGTATTGGTCAACGAAATCGTGACGTCGTACCTGCATGATTCTGGTCCTGTGCAACCGCCGTCGGGGCAAACATCGGGTATTGCACCAACTCCATCTTGGGTTGATGCGAAACATTCCTTGAATTGGTCTTCGAACTTGCCCTGAACCTTAGCTTTGCAGGTTTGGGTCGCTTGGCAATCTTGGAGGTCATTATTGTCTCCATCATCGCCGCCTACGAAAAGGCAGCCAGTTAATAAAAATGTACTCATGAGTAATATTGTTTTCATTGGATTCTCCTAAATACGTCTAAGGAAGTTTAGTAAAGTGGATTGTTCTTCGATTGTTAGTTTTTGTCCGGCCACGTGCCCCTCTTTTAGGATTTCTTCTAGAGTATCAAAAGAACCGTCGTGCATATAAGGCGCATTTTGGGACACGTTTTTAAGCAGTGGGGAGCGGTAAAATCCAGTCCCCCGCTTTATACTCTTCGCTGAATTTGGATCGGTAGTGAGTTGTTCGTGCGCTACTAAGACACCTCCAAAATGAGATTCGGTCGGATGACATGAAGAGCATTTTTGTTCGAAGGTCGTCGGGACATTGATTTCCGTTTCGAAGGTATTCGTATCGCTTAACGAAAGTATAAAAGCGGCCAGCGCCCAGGTATACATTCGGTTTGGGCGAGCTTCCATAGAGTGCCCGACGATATACTGTGTTTCGAAGCGTATGGCGAGCGTGGCGGGAGAATGCACTTTGATGGAGGCCGAACTATTGATGTGTTTTTTTGCTGCGATAGTAAATAAGTCCGGAATACGGAGCGCGTCGGCGACTCCGTCATCGGTTACATCGACCTTACCGATACCCCAATTCTTATAGTGAGATTCAACGCCGCGTTCGGCGTTAAATAGATCTCGACCCAAACCCAAATTCAATTGTCGAGATGCTCGACCGGCTTCTCCGTTTTCTCCGTGACAGAACCCGCATGTTGCACCCACTCGAGTATCTCCGCGAGCGTCTTTGAATTGTGCTACCCCTCGTAAATTCCCCTTTTCGTTTCTTTCCAAACCGACTCGTTCCCACAATTCTGGACGCTCAACGAGCCACTCTAAATAGGGGTCTCGACGCATTGGCATTTCCCAAAATACGCGCTCTCCTAGTTGAATCCATTCTTCTTGATCTTTAGGAGCGACTTGAGGAAGGGAGGTTGGATTGGTGATCGGGACTCCGGATATCTGAGCATTTAGTAGGGGAAGAAAATCCCATCCTTGGTCTTGCAGTGCATAGGCATCTAATCGCTTTTTCGCGTAGGGAAGTTCGGGCTTCCAAAGAGATTTTTCGAGTTGGTTTCGTCTCCACTTGCGATCGTTTTGGTAGCTATGGAATTGGCTTGAAATAAAGCTTTCTTGGTTTCCAACTTCAGGCGCAGGAACGCACGCGGTGATGGAGGAAGTTAAGATGACGAACACTAAAAATTTCATATTGCTAGAGAGAGCAGGTTTTGTGCCAACCAAGAGGGGGAGATATTGGCGTGAATAGGCGGCATTTTTCAAAAATTCGAAGGAATAGTGAGTTTATCACAGAATTCTGAGGGCGTCGGAACGATTCATATTCTATTCTAGAAAATACTTGGTAGGAAATTGAAACGCATGGTTGACGGCTCAAAAACCCTTTTGTAAAAGTTTTGATTCCTTTAGTACGGCAAGAATTACATGGCAAAATCAAATAGCGGTCTCACTCAAGAAATAAGTATCGTGGATCAAGATGCGGATTTTTTTCAAACTCACCTCGTCCAACTCGGACGAGCCATGCAACATACTCCAATTGAAGACCATGTTCGTCTTATTTTAAGCGAGCCGAAGAACGAAGTTATGGTCAATTTTCCAGTCAAGATGGATGACGGGAAATATAAGCTGTTTAAAGGTTATCGTGTACAGCATAACAATATTCTCGGGCCGTACAAAGGTGGGATTCGTTTTCATCACGATGTTACAGAAAGTGAAGTGAAGGCGCTCGCGTCAATCATGACGTATAAATGTTCGCTTCTAGACCTTCCTTTTGGTGGCGCAAAGGGAGGAATCGCCATTACTCCCGGCGAGCACTCAACTACTGAAATTGAGAATATTACTCGCCGATTTACGCATACCTTAGGGAACAATATTGGACCCGATTATGATATTCCAGCTCCCGATGTAGGGACGAATGCGCAGATCATGGTGTGGATGATGGATACGTATATGAATATCCAAAATTCTCATAATAAAAATGCACAACGCGCGATCGTCACCGGTAAATCGATCACGTCTGGTGGGTCTTTGGGGCGCGCTAAAGCCACAGGCCAGGGCGTCGTCTATTCGATTCAAGAATGGGCTAAAGAAAATGACTTTGACCTCAAAGGCGCAACCTTTGCGGTTCAAGGTTTTGGAAACGTGGGTTCAAATGCGGCGAAGATTCTCAACGATCTCGGGGCTGTTTGTGTTGCGGCTCAAGATCACACCGGCACGGTGTTAAATACTGAAGGCATAGATGCCTATAAGATGACAGAACACGTTGCCAAAAACGGAGGAGTGGCAAAATACAGCGAAGCCGCTGCGGTTACCGACGTCGAATTTTGGTCTGTTAAATGTGATATTTTCATTCCTGCAGCTTTGGAATTGCAAATCACAAAAGAAGTTGCAGAATTGCTAAACTGCCGTTTGGTAGTAGAAGGTGCCAACGGACCCACGACCTTGGCCGGTGAGCGTGTCATGCTTAATCGCAAGATCGAAGTGATTCCCGACTTGATGGCCAATGCCGGTGGCGTTGTTGTCTCC
>CALJNB010000113.1 GCA_937981985.1 uncultured bacterium | reverse complement strand
GTTGCTAATACAAAGAAGGGATTATCGAGTTGATAGGTTTCATTTCCCACCGTCACACTTCGTTCCTGCATTGCCTCCAACATCGATGATTGTGTTTTGGGCGTCGCACGATTGATTTCATCTGCAAGCAGGACGTTTGAGAAAATCGGACCTTTCTCAAAACGGAATTTTTTCTCGCCGTCGTCCCCTTCGACCAAAATAGTCGTACCAAGAATGTCAGCGGGCATGAGATCCGGTGTAAATTGAATCCTTGAAAAATCCAAACCTAAAGTTTCAGACAGCGTTCGAACTAACATGGTCTTACCGAGTCCGGGCACACCTTCAAGAAGTACGTTACCGCCAGAAATCATAGCCGTTATAACGCCATCGATGATATCTCGTTGGCCCACAATCATTTTTCCGACTTCTTCTCGAATTGAGTCACACGCGTTCTTAAACTCGCCAACTTTTTTTTCTACTTCTGCATCAGCCATACTTAGTTTCCATTCTTCTTTGGGTAATTTATTCGTCTTTGGGTTGAATAATTTTGAAATATTGTTTGATATAATATCGGTAGCCAGGTGGAATTTTTTCCTTTTCCATGACTTCTTCGACAACGGATTCATAGTCGTCGAAGACATCTTTATACGCTCGGTTTGCGAAACCTTCTTCGCTCGCAGCCTTAATGATTTCAGACTTAGTTGCCCCTTTGCCTTTATCACCTTTAACGGTGATGTCGACGCTTTTCGAGTCGGTTTTTTTATCGTCTACTCGATTCTTATCGCCTTCGCCTGATCCTTGTCCGTTTTTCTTTTTGTCATCGCCTTGACCTGATTTTGGGGCCCCTCGTCCCTTCTTTTCACCACCGGAACGTTGGGCCTGTTCTTTACCGTCTGAACTTTCTTCTCCTTTCGTGCCTTGCTTGCCTTTAGCACGATCGAGAAATTCTTTCATTTGTTTGCCGCGTTGCTGACTTTCTTTTGATTCTTTACTTTCGCCGCTCTTTTGCCCGCTTGAACGTTTCATCGACTCTTTGAGATCGTCCAGTTGACGCTTGGCCGCTTCTCGAGCATTATCGCGCTTTTGTTGCTTGCCCGATTTTTTCATATCTTCGGACATTTTTTTGCCACTGCGTCCCGATTCATTTTTGAAATTTTTTCGGTCTTCTTCCGAGGGGTTTTTCTTTTTTCCGCCACGTTTGTCTTTGTTTTGCTTTCCGCGTTCTCCAATTTGTTTGGACATGCGCTTCAATTTTTTAAGTTCTCGCGTCGATTTCTTCTTCTGGTGTTCTTCGGCTTTTTTCTCGAGCTTTTTCATTTCCTTTTTGGCACGGTCCAATTTCTCTTCGTCTTCTTTAGATAATTTTCCGTCCTTATTTTTCTTCATTTTCTTGGCAAGCTTTTCTAGGGCTTGCTGGTTCTTTTTCATCAATTCTTTTATTGCAGGATCATCAAGATCGATAAGATCGGAAAATTTTTCCATCAACTTGGCAAGCTTTTCCAGATCCTTTTCCGACATATTGGGATCCAAGAATTGTTTGGCTAGCTTTTCCATAGCTTTAGAGGCCTTGGCAAGGTCCTTCTTTTTTAACGCATCAACCAGCTTCTGGGCCTCTTTATTTCCCTTGAGCTCTTTTGATGCGTCTTTTTCCAAAGCTTCAGCCGCTTTTTTTAGTGCATCGGCTAACTTCTCTACATCGTCTTTTTCTTCTTTCGCGATGTTCTCTTCAAACTTTTTTTCGATTTCTTTAAGTCGTTCAAGAAATTGTTTTTCGGATATTTTCTTGTCTTCAACGGCTTTTAGTAGCTCATCCACCTCTTTAATCAGTTCTTTTGAGGCCTCATCGTCTACGGTTTCGATGAGCTTTTTAAGATCTTCCAGCTTCTCTTTCTCAAAGGCTAGCGTCGCTGAGTCTAATACTGGCGCGTGCGAGATGACAGGAGCTACAGGAAGAGCATGTTGATGATCGGGGAGTTGATAGAAAAATAGAGCAGCTAAGGCTAATAACGCTGCCCCAAAAGGGAGCAAATCAAAAGGTCGTTTGAAGGGCGAGGCAAGTGCGACGTCCAGCTCGTTTGCGTGTTTGGCGGCATCACGGATTTGTGTAAGAGCCCAATCACTATCATCGGACTTTTCTGATAAACTGACGGCTGTAGAAAGCCGATCGTGCAATTTGTGGCTATGATCTAAACGTTGGGCGAGGTGAATCTTACTGAGTTTTTTGCTCGCTAAAAATACCGCGCTTCCGATTGGGAAAATTGCGCCTATGATGCACAATAAATAGAAAACGTTAAGCTCAAACCAGCCGCTCTTGAATAACGCCAACGCGAAAGCAACCCAGAGGACAGCGATGGTACCACCGGTCACGAGGCCTTCGAATACGTTCTGTATTCGAATACGTCGGGCGACATCGGCGACCAATTTTAGGATACGGTCCAGTGCTTCGGATTTACTCATTCACGTCTCTTGATATCCAACACGTGTGTTGGGGCTGTTTTGCGATTGCGTTGCTGAAGTCTAACATCAACTCATAGCTGTCGTAAATATGACACTAGATAGGAACGTCGATTTGACGGATTTGTTTCATTTTTTTTGAAAAAAATTGAATCGAGCTAAATTACAATTCAGGATCGAAGATTTTGCCCTTTGGCATTTCAGGAATCGGTTTAAGCGGTGTGGGAATTTGTGGAGCGTCGTTTTTCTTAACTCCTCCTGGATTAAGAATCTCGTTCAAGCTGCGCACCGTTTCTGACTCTTCTGGCGGTAGAATGGGGTCTTTTGGACGATAGCGTGGGCCGCCTGGTTCAGGTTTCCAGAATAGAGGTGCGGCTTTTATTGCGGCGTCGCGTTCTTCCGCGGTGACTCGTCCCGCACGAAACATAATCCCGATGTATCGCTTCATGCGTCGGAACCACCAGTCCGGAATCTCGCCTCTTTCCCAATGATAATGCCATTTTTTAGGACCTGGAATAATGCTGACCAAGAAGGCGACCTCACTTAATGAGAGATCGATTGCGCGTTTTCCAAAATAATGGACCGATGCCTCGTGGATTCCGTAAATCTTGGGTCCAAATTCGATAATATTGAAGTAGATCTCCAAGATACGCTCACGAGGTACATTGACGACGTGGAACATTAGATAGACGAGAAAAACTTCGCGCATTTTTCGCGCATAGATTCGTTTGCGGTCTAAAAACATATTTTTCACGAATTGCATCGCGATCGTACTGCCACCGCGCCGAATCGTCCCTGAGTTCAAATTAGCTTGTAGCGATTCTCGCAACGCCCAGAAACTTATGCCTGAATGTTTCCAAAACCCTTTGTCCTCGGTGGTTAAAATTGCGCGAATCAGATAGGGGGATATACCGGTTAAGCGATGGTATCCGTGTGAGTCGGTTCCTTTAGCGCTAGAATTAATATTGCCGCTTGGCCCACGAATCGGGTGCGCGGCGCGGTGTGCTGCTAATGCTTCTTGCGTAATTCCCATATTTTCGGCGATGAATCCGTCTCCGGGACTACGCATTGTGGGAATATAGATCTTACGACGAAATTCATGCTTCTTACCGCGCTGTCGAACGGTGTCCCTAATGAGTAGCTTCGTGTCGTTCAATAGTCGACGTACGTCGACCCGATTGGGGAGATAGTTTACCCGAATTTTATCGGTTCGGGTCTGCGAATCCCATTTCATATCGGCGGCATGTTTCAGCGGAGTTTCCACGTTGAGTTTCCACGAAAAAGCGCCGGCGAATTTACCACCTTTTAGAGGTCCCAAGAGCGCTTTGGGAACGGCTTCAAAAAGTTTCTGAACGGGAGTTCTTTTTAACTCCACAAACAGATCAAGACGCGCGGGGAGTCTTGGAAAAGCACCGGTACCGAAAACCTTGGGTCTAAAAACGAAGGGTACACCGTTCACTGTCGCCTCTCCGCTTTCGACCACGAGAGAGCCTTTTCTTAACGGCGAGGACGCGGGGGTATTCTCCAATAATGTCGGCGTTTCTAGTAGTTTTGCTTGGGCAATTTTACCCTCTGGATCGTAGGTTGCGTTGAATTTATAGGTTGCGTCAAAATTTTCGATAGCTTCTTCAGCGACAGAAGGGTGGAAGACGTTTAATTTTGAAACAGCAACGTTGCCTCGAATTTGAATCTCGGTTCCTTGTTCTGGCTTAACGCTTAAGTCTGCGCTGACCGTCCCTCCGCGAACCGTCCTCGCGACCTCTTTTCCAAGAAATTGACTTGCCCATAAGAGGTTTAAGTCTTCAACTTTAATATCAGAGTTTACTTTCTTATCTTCGTAGGACCAATTTATAAGTGAGCTGACTTTTCCTCTTTTTTCGCGGTCAGCAAAAGCATCAAACCCGAGGTCAAATCGAATTTCTTTTTTGGTTTTATCGTGAACAAATTCAAGGTTTCCGTGTTTTGCTTCTAATAGCTCAGCCCAATCGGAGATATCTTCGACATTCCTGTCATCTTTGACTGTGGCCGAAGCGTTCTTGATTAGGAATTGATTGGGGAGTAGGCGCATGAAGCGTTCCCATTTATCGCCTATATCAGCATTGGACTGCTTTTGAGCGGCTTGTGCTTTTTTAACATCGGTCTCCTCAGGGACAAGTGGAGGAAGGCCTTTAAAGGTTCGTTTTCGGTCTCGATTAAATGCGATACCTTGGACGATATCGAAGGCCTTTTGCGTCACGTTTCGGGGAGCTTTCGGGCGAAACATATTCTGTAAATCGTATAGTATTGACCGGCCATCTTTACGTATATGATCGTAGATTTTTGGACCTTCAATAAGTATGTCTTCCACCCCTAACCCTTTGGCGGGATTCCAATGGGTTGGTGTTAACGCTACGGTTTGTGCTTCGAAAAAAGAAGGACCTTCTGGTTTTCCCATATCAATGGTGAGCGCATTTACTTGCATCTGAGCTTCTTCGTTAAAGCTGATGCTTTCAAATCCAGCGGTTAAAAACGGAAAAGGTTGGATTCCCGAAATTCGAACTGGGGTGTCGCCCACGATAGTACCACCGACTGGACGAAGCTCATCAGAGACAAAGATGTCGACCTTCAGCTCCCCCGGCAATTTCCATATCTCAGACCGAGTCGCTTCGATATTTACGTTGGTGTGAATTTCATAGTTTTCGTTTTCTACGATCGTTGCTTCGGGAATTTTTAAACTCTGGATTGGCCAAGGAGAATCTTCTTGATTTTTGAATCGCACGGAAATGTCGGTAGCTTTTAATTCCGGCAGAAAGGTAAACGATATGAGACTGCTTTTGTTCTCTTTAGGCTTTGACTCAGGAGTTTTCGGCGTCTTCTTCCGCGCGTTCTTTAGGCGGTCTACGAGGTCGAATCCGCCGTCTTCATTTTCGCTGATTACAAGTTCAACACCCTTTAACCAAAGATCGGTCGGCGCTATTTTACCGCGTAATAATCGCCATGGTGAAACTGCACCTCCCATTAATTCAGATTTGAAATAGGTTTGTCCCGTCTCGTTGTCGGTCATTTGAAGATTAGTGATTTGCCCGCCAAACATTCCCTTTCTTTCAAAGGATGCGAATTCGATTTTCGAATCTAATCGTTTTTCCGCGCTCACCATCTTTGAGGAGATTTTATCGGCAATGAAATCGGGAAGCATCATCGATGCAATAATTGCTGCGCCGCCCCCAAGGAAAATTCCGACGATGCCAAGAATCAGAAAAATGGCTTTAGATTTGAAGATCTTTTTCACTCTATGGAATTAACAAAAAAGCATCGAAGATGCTATTTGAAACGAAGGATTTTGAAATTTTACTGAATTCCCAGCTTCTGCTATTTCGTACTGTATTTGCATTCTGGACGCCCGCGACTTCCTGGCGTAGGTTCGCGTTTTCTAAACCGTCGGAGTTTCAGTGACGCATTATTTTGAATGGCTAAATCTAATGATTCGTTGGATCCACGTAATTGTGGGCGTAGCTTGGATCGGAGCCTCTTTCTATTTCGTTTGGTTGGAGAATAACCTCGAACGATCCAAGGATTCGCTACCCGACGATATTGAAGGAGATCTTTGGGCAATCCACGGCGGAGGAATTTACTACCTCCAACGGTATAAATTGGCTCCTGAAAAGATCCCGGCAAATCTTCACTGGTTCAAGTGGGAGGCCTATTGGACTTGGATTAGCGGGTTTTCTCTCCTTATTGTCGTGTACTACCTCAACGCCTCGGCCTTTATGATTGATAAATCGGTGGCCGATATCGGCAGCACCTTGGCTATCGGTATTGGGCTAGGTTCTTTGGTACTTGCTTGGGCGGTTTATGATGTTTTGTGTCGTACATCGGTGCTCAAAAATCCGAAGCTAATGCTTGTACTTATGTTTAGTTTCATGACCTTTATGACCTTCCTATTGTTTCAGTATCTGGCGCCAAGAGCCGCCTACATCCACATCGGCGCCATGATTGGTACGATGATGGCTGGAAATGTTTTGATGGTCATCATTCCAAATCAACGTCGCCTGGTTGATGCGGCGAACGCCGGCCAAAAGCCCGACGTCTGGAAGACCAAGCAAGCGTCCATGCGTTCTCGTCACAACAATTATTTTACACTCCCCGTATTATTCGTAATGGTGAGCAGCCACTTTCCATCCACCTATGGCAATGAATACGGCTGGGTAATTCTGGCCGTGATGTCTGCCTTGGCGATTGCCGTCAGACACCATTTTAACGTTCGTCACAAAACAAATCGTTGGGCGTGGACGATGCCGGCGATGTTTTTTGGTTTGGCGATTTTGGCCTGGTATTCGTCCCCAGCGCAAAGTCGAAAAGTAGGCGTCGATAGTTCCACAGTAGGGACAATAACCCTCACTGAAGTTAAAGCGATTATTGCAAATCGATGCACAACTTGTCATTCAAAGGACCCTTCCGATGATGTCTTCGTCGCCGCGCCCCTTGGGATGATGCTTGATACTGAAGCAGAAATCATCAAACACGCGCAGATTATCAAAACGCGTACTTATGAATTAAGATCGATGCCTTTTGCCAATAAAACCAATATTACCGACCTAGAACGCGCTAAGCTTGCGGCATGGGCAGATTCGCTTTAACCGTTCGACTAGGGATTCATCACATTCGTGATGAAAAAGTATCGCAAGCTGACATTTTGCCCGTTTTATATCCAACCGAAAACCAATGCATTCTTTGTTGTGAAGAACCATGAGTGAATGATTCTTTGACAATATAACCTTGAGCTTGTTTTTGTAGAGCATCGTCACCAATCGCTTGGGCGGCTCTGAGGCCTTCTTCAATGTCTCCTTTCTCCAAAACATTTCTAGCTTTCGCGTGGTGAGCCCAAATTCCCGAATAACAATCGGCCTGTAGTTCTAGTCGAACCGAAAGTTTATTGGCTTCAATTTTGGACATGCGTCTTTGCTGTTGGTGCACTTGGTCTGAAGTGCCTAGTAAATTTTGGATATGATGCCCGACTTCGTGAGCAATCACGTAAGCCTGTGCAAAATCTCCAGGCGCTCCGAAGCGACGACTTAATTCGTCAAAGAAAACAAGATCGATGTAGAGCTTCTGACCCGGCGGACAATAGAAAGGACCGGTTTGCGCACCTTGAATTCCGCACGCCGAACGCACCGAACCGGTAAAGAGAACTAACGTCGGTTCACTGTAGGTTTTACCGTGCTGCCTGAATAGGACGTGCCACGTATCTTCCAAATCGCCGAGGACTACTTTTGTGAAATCTGCAAGCTTATCCTCGCTGACGCTTCGTTTTTGCGGAGTTTGTGCGCTTCTGGGAGATTGCCTTACTGTTCCACCTCCGCCCCCCCCGAACAAAAAGCTTGGATCAACACCAAGTCCGAAAACGAGCACAAGAGCTACAACGATTGTTCCGGCTCCTAACTTTATTCCACCTCCACGCCGTCCGCGTCTTTGAGGGCCAGCTTGGTGGCGCCTATCTTCAACATTTTCACTTCTTCTAGCGTCGTCTAGTTTCATAGGAATTCCGTAGATGTATTGACACCATCTAATACATTTTAAGATCAGTAAAGATCAATAGGAGTCCCCGAAATTATGATGATGTGGAAGTTAGGTCTGCGGTTGCGGTTCGTGTTCCATTCCGCCTTCTCCGGGTTTGCGATTGATTTTTTCAGCAATCACAACGGCATCAACGATAGACCAAATCTGGACAACCCAGCCAAGTAGAACGAACCAAAGTACGAAACAAAGCACCATCATCGTGACGCCCTTTGTGACTTCGTTGTTATAAATTTGACCGGTGCCGGGGAGTATAAGACTCAGCAAAAGCGCCATTCCTGGCTGGTGTTCAGGGCGGTCAATATCCATCAACGCATGGTCGTCTTTTACGACCATCGAGTGAGAATTATTAAACCACGGTTCGCGGGTTGCTGGCACGTGAGATGGGACGTCTTCACAAGTTGCTAACTCTGCCCGTCGTGAAACAATTGGACGCGGATCGCAGCGCGTTTCTTCGGCAATCACATAGGAACTTAGAGTCCCTAACGATCCGTCTGGTGTCGCGGAGATGATTTTTTTGATTGGCGAACGTTTCACGTTCTCGAATTTGGTTCGCGCTATCTCTGGGCTGGTTACGATCTCTTGTGAATCACGTAATACCATTCCACGTTTGGATTCCGACGATTCAACAACTGGAAGAGGGCGTTCGGGAAGACGTTCGTTGGGTTTAATTCTCACAGAAACGGCTTCGATTTCATCCGAAGATTCGATAGTCGTGAATCGGGATGGAGAGGGCATTTTTGCGAGGACCGATTCCGGATTGCTTTTATTTAGCTGTTCAAATGGCGGAAGCCCAGGGCTGTCATGGTTGGCGATTTTGTAAAACAAATTTCCAGACGAATCACTGTCAAACTCTAAAACACCTTCTTCGAGTAGTTCGTTCAAGAGTTCGTTGGCTTCGCGTGAGGGAATTCCCAAATAATAAGCGATAGATGCGGTGGTTATTCTTGTATCTGTTTCAAACGCTAATTTTAGCACCGCTTTTTCGAACTCTTGCCGTTTCATTACTTAACCTCTTTTCACTCGATCCATGCCTCTTCCGCTGTTTTTTGCGGTCTCTAGTTGAACATATGTTTTGATTGTTTTGTTCCCTTTCTATTGTCGTTTTTTTTGGCTTTTGTTTCAAGCTGATTTTTATAATCTGCGCTTATTTTGCA
>CALJNB010000112.1 GCA_937981985.1 uncultured bacterium | reverse complement strand
CTCAGCCCAACTCAAGATATTCCAAATCCCGATCCGAATTGGGGACTAGATTTTGAGTCCGAGGTTGCCATTATTGTCGACGACACCCCACAAGGCGTTTCAAAAGAAAATGTAAAAGATCACGTTAAACTTATCATGCTTGTTAACGATGTTTCTCTCAGAAACTTGATCCCAGCTGAACTCAAAAAGAGCTTTGGTTTCGTCCAATCAAAACCCGCTACGGCCTTCTCTCCATTTGCGGTCACACCTGACGAATTGGAGGACGCATGGATTGATGGCCGCGTTCATCTTCCACTTCATACGACTTATAACGGTGAACGATTTGGCGACCCAGAAGCTGGTCCTGAAATGCACTTTTCTTTCTACGACCTTGTTCATCACTTGACCAAAACCCGCGCATTTACCGCCGGAACAATCATCGGTTCGGGAACGGTTTCGAACGTTGATCGTGCCCGCGGTTCGTCATGCCTCGCCGAAGTCAGAATGATCGAAAAAATCGATACCGGCGAATTCGTCACACCTTTTATGAAATCAGGCGATACGATTAAAATCGAAATGTTTAATAAGGCCGGCGAGAACATCTTTGGATCTATCTCCCAAAAAGTAGCGGACAAATAATGAAACTATTTACGTACTGGCGTAGCTCGGCAAGTTGGAGGGTGAGAATCGCTTTGGAATTAAAGGGACTGGAGTACGAATATATTCCGGTTCACTTGGTGAATAATGGCGGCGAGCAAAAAGGAATTGAACACATGGCAAAAAATCCCATGGCTCAGATTCCGGTGCTTGAAGTTGGCGATGTTTACATCTCTCAATCGGTTGCCATTTTTGAGTATCTTGAAGAGATGTTTCCAGAAACACCTTTGCTCCCCGAAGATCCAGTCCTGCGAGCCTATACACGTCAGCTTGGCGAAATTGTAAATTCTGGGATTCAACCTTTGCAAAATCTGGCCGTCATCCAACGGCTAAAAGGAATGGATATTGATCCCAAACCCTGGTGCCAGCACTTTATACGAGATGGATTGTTAGCGTTTCAAAAAATATCGGAAGCTTGCGGCGGAACATTTTCTTGCGGCGACGAACCGACATGGGCCGATGCTTGCCTTATCCCACAACTCTACAATGCTCGCCGGTTCGAACTCGATTTTTCGGAGCTTGGATACCTGGCTGAAATTGAAAAACGTTGCAGCGAGCTGCAACCATTTATTAATGCTCACGCAAGTAGACAACCTGACGCAGTTCAATGACGCTGCCGCCTCATAATAAAAAAGAAACAGAGACGTTAAACATTGGTTTGAGACTTAACCTTCTCTTTACCCGAAGCCGAATTGATGCCGGGATGGCTGCTTGCAGTCCTCCTCGGCGCAATGAGCAACTTTTTAAAAAATGCAAAACTTAAGCGAATACGCAAGAACCTCTTTTTAATCTAACAGCGCAATGAAAACTCGGCCGAAAATAAGAACATTAGACATCATGCCTGACGAAAATAAACTGACCTGCTCCATCAAAGATTTCCACGACCTCACCTTAATGGAACTCTACAACATCATGCATCTTCGCGATGTTGTGTTCGTGGTCGGACAAAAAATAACAGCCGAATGTGAAGTAGACGGCGAAGACCCGAAATGTTCTCACCTTTTACTATATTTAGAAGATACGCTCATCGGAACCGCGCGATTATTTCTAGAAGAATCGCCAATTAGCGTAGGACGAATTGCAATTCATACCGACCAGCAAGGCAAAGGCTACGGAACCAGATTGATGGAATTTATTGCCGACTTTTTGGGAGAAAGAAATGCAACAATGCACGCTCAGGCGCATCTTGAGACCTGGTACGCTTCCTTAGGTTGGAAGAGAGTGGGTGAGGAATTCATGGAGGCGGAAATCGTCCATGTGAAAATGACTAAAAACCAATAAGTTCGATTCTACTATTTAACCGAAAGTTTACCGGTCACTTCCACCAGGACTTCGTCCCAAGTCTTGGGTACGCCGTCTTTGCCGGTATGAAGAATTTCACAAGCTTTGTGAATGGCTGCAACTGCGCCCTCGCCTTTCCAGGTTTTAAGGTCAATTTTGGCAGTTAACGCAACCGCGTCTCCATCCACTTTTAGAGTCACAGGAAGTTTCGAAGTTACGCCGTTCATGGTCAGGTTAACGAAAGATTCTTTTCCGGTTTTAGTAACCAAGCTTCCTTTTATTTCTGCGGTGTCGGCCATCGCACCAAAAAAGATTTTTTTAAGCTTCGTGTCTCGCTCTTCTAAATCTGAAAAAATGGTATCGACGGGAATTGAAAAAGCGATGCCGTCTAGTGCTTCCATCGCGTTCGCGCCAGCGTGTATATTTTCTAATTTTACAGTCTTGAAGGTTCCGCTGACTGGAAGTTTATCGGTCGTTTTATAACCCGTCCATTTTACTTTTGCGTCGCCTAAAAGAGTGAAGGTTTTCTTTGATGCTTCATTTGGTGGAATGACTGAATCTTTCTTTATCGCTGCTTTATCCGTTTTTTTATCTTCAGTTTTTTTCTTCTCACAGGAAACGCTAAGCGTTGAAATAGAGAGCAAAATAAGGATTATTAATTTTTTCATCGTTCATCTTTGTTTAAAAGTTCTAAGAACTCGGATGCTATCGGTAACCTCCGCAAATCATCAAGGGACTTTTTACCGACCAGAGTAAATAGGAAGAAATGGAGTTCGGTTGCGGCTCCTCTTCCCGAATATTCCGATCGCATTAAGTAACGCTTTGAAGATCGCAAAGCAAATACACGGTCAAACCGAAACTCAGGGTTAACTAACAACATGGTAGCTTTTTTCGCTTATCCACGGTACACGGCGCGTATCGAGGACCGCATTTCGTACCTCGAAACCAAGGCAATACCCTATGACTTTCGAAGAATTAAACTTATCAGATGATCTACTCAAAGCCCTCGACGAATATGGCTATGAGAATCCAACCCCAATACAAGAACAAGCGATCCCTCCTCTCCTTGAAGGAAAGGACGTTTTAGCTGTCGCACAAACCGGAACTGGAAAGACGGCTGCTTTTTCGCTCCCTGTGATTCAGCATATCGCAAACGCGGGCACGCAAACGGGCCGTCGGCGAATTAAGGCGTTGGTAGTCACACCAACACGTGAATTAGCAGCACAAATTGGCGAAAACTTTGAAGCCTACTCCAAATATCTTGATGTCAAACACACGGTTATTTTTGGTGGCGTGAAGCAAGGGCGACAAGTTAAGCGAATCGAACGTGGAATAGACGTTATGGTAGCAACACCGGGACGTCTTCTCGATCTTGAAAATCAAGGCTTGCTTGATCTTGGCTATATCGAATTTTTGGTCCTCGATGAAGCGGACCGTATGTTGGACATGGGTTTTGTAAACGATATCAAACGCATCATTAAACTTCTTCCAAAGAAGCGTCAGAATCTTTTATTCTCAGCAACGATGCCCAAAAAGATTGCTGAGTTTGCAAAAACCTTACTCACAAACCCCGTCAGTGTTTCGGTTACTCCAGAAGAAACTACGGTTGAGGCGATTTCGCAAAAAGTCATGTTTGTTTCCAAAGGCAACAAGAAACGTCTTCTTCCATGGCTTATTCAGGAACTCGATATCCAGCGTTCGATCGTATTTTCGCGAACCAAGCACGGCGCCAATAGAATTGTAAAGCAGTTGGCAAAAGACGAGATCCATGCCGCTGCAATCCACGGTAATAAATCCCAAGGTGCAAGAACACGTGCGCTGAAAGCGTTTAAGGATGGCGAAATAAATATTTTGGTGGCAACCGATATCGCGTCGCGAGGTATTGATATCGATTCTGTTGAATATGTCATCAATTTCGATCTTCCGAATATTGAAGAATCATATGTTCATCGAATCGGTAGAACAGGACGTGCAGGACGACGCGGTGATGCGATTTCTTTTTGTGAAGAAGAGGAAGGCGGCTATCTACGTGATATAGAAAAAGTGATTGGCTTTAAGATCGACGTCGATGAAGACCACCCCTTTCATGACCCAAGTTGCATTCCCGCTGCAAATGCCACGGCTCAGAAAAAGAAGAAGAAGAAAAACAGAAATCGTGGACAAGGTCAGCGTCAAGGTGGCGGTGGCGGGAACTCCAACTCTAACAATCGTCGACGAGGCGGTGGTCGTGGTCGCGGAAAGTCGGGCGGCCAAAATACTTCGAAAAATAAAGGAAAGTCGGGAGGCCAAAATCGGTCTAAACCTGCCAATAAAAAACCTTAAGGAGCTATCATGACTCAACCCGATAGTGCTCTTCTCAATCGCGCCAATCACAAATGCGAAATCTGTGAGGGCGATCAAGAACTGAGCGTCTTTATAGTCGAACCATCGAACGAGACTCATTCATCCGAAACGCTTGTTTGCCGGGTTTGTAAACCCGAACTTGAATCTGCACAAGAAGATGCCGCGAAGAACCAACACTGGTTCTGTCTTCAAAACGCGATGTGGAACGAAGTTGCAGCCGTAAAGGTCATTAGTTTACGTCTCTTAAATCGATTCAAAGCCGAACGTTGGGCCCAAGATCTACTGGATCAGGCTTATTTTGAAGAAGACATCATTGAATGGGCAAATGCTGGCGAATCTGAAAACGCAACAGACGACACCAACGATTGGCCGCCCACCTTTGACAGTAACGGTACCCAACTCGCGACCGGAGA
Source organism: uncultured bacterium (assembly GCA_937981985.1). Lineage (GTDB taxonomy): Bacteria > Myxococcota_A > Bradymonadia > Bradymonadales > Bradymonadaceae > CALJNB01. The sequence continues at coordinate 20,591 of CALJNB010000112.1, read as the reverse complement.
TAACGTTACCTTAATCCGAGATCTTGATGTTAAAGGAACCTCTTTCGTGGCAAAGCGTGGCACCCTGGTACGCGGTATTCGCGTCATCGAAGATCCGGAGTACGTGGAAGGTCGCGTAAATAAAATTACGATCATGCTAAAGACCTGCTTCTTAAAGAAAGCGTAGTTGGGAATAAAAACCAAAATCTAGTCATTAATGAGGACTCAATGAGCTTTCGAATTCTTTCAGTTTTCGTTAGAAGCAACGGTCCCACACAGGAGAACACCATGGCGACTTTAAAAGAAATACAGGCAGATGTAATCACAGCAATGAAGGCCAAAGACACAGTCAAGCGTGACACCCTTCGAATGATCGTCTCGGTTTTGAAGAATAAGCAAATCGATTTAGGCCGCGAACTAACGGAAGAAGATATTGTGACGGCATTAGGAACCGAGGCTAAAAAACGTCGAGAGTCCGCAAAGGCTTTTCGAGACGGCGATCGTATCGAACTTGCTGAAGCTGAAGAAGGCGAACTTGCAGTCATCACCGATTATTTGCCTGAACAGATTTCTGATGAAGATTTAAACGCGATTGTGGATGAAGTTATAGCTGCCTCAGGCGCGACTTCAAAATCGGAGATGGGAAAAGTGATGGGACAAGTGATGCCCAAAGTGAAAGGCAAGTGCGATGGGAATCGCGTTCGCGTGGCCGTCTCGGCGAAACTTTCTTAGTTAACGATCTTTTTGGCTAATTTTAGCACACCAAACGAACCTGCGATCGGATTTTCGGGATCAGGCCTTGGTTCGATCATTTCGCCTAATTCATATTGGGCGTTTCCTAAGTCAATGACTCTGGATAGCGAAGGCATTCCATCTAAAAGGATCGATGCACTGAGATCCAATAGATTAAAGTAGGCCTCGTTTTTTCCGCCTACTATTTCTGTCTCAATCTCCGGGAATCCGAACGCGGTAAGACCTCTGGTTCGCATTGTTGTGCCTTCAGTCCAAGCATGCACAAAAAAGCTAATGATGGATTCAATTTCGTCAGATGCACTCAACTGTCGGGTGAAAGTTGGCGGAAAAGCTCGTCCGGTGGACGGAATCAACGTCGCTACGCTTTGGTTTGCCGTGATTGCTGCTAAAAGTCGGACTAAAAACCTCGCGTCGGCATAGGTTGGCGATTCAACCGAAACCCTCCACGAAACTTGATGTTGAGCGGCGATAAGTTGTTCTGACTCTGCGAACGGCGGATGAGAGTGTTGGATACTTTCTAGTAAGTGTTCGATTAAGGGATCCTGTATCCAACGCGCCTTCTCGTCGCCATCGTTTAAAGTATCTTCAGCGTTAATCGTTCGCATTAACTCGCGATCCCATATGTCCAAGTAAGTGGAAGCCACCCGTTCATAAAATCCATCGGTCCATGGAGTAGGTAGTACGATCATTAGTGTGTTGGGTGGGCTAGCATCGGTCATTTTTTGTAATTTCTCATTTTCAGTGACTCTGTGATTCTACTTACAATTTGAGAAGAGAATTGTGAATCTTCGACGTTCATAAATTTGTCATTTATCGGCCACATTACATCGATGGTAATTTGGGCGTTACTCCCGGACGAAAGGGTGAGATTATCAGCACCGGTTTTCGGGTCTGTAATTTTGAACGCGACGGGCCGACGTATATCGACCGCTTGTTCAAAATCAGCCCATTCAATTGCCATTGGATCTCGAAAGCGACCGCGGATGAAGAGGGATTTGCCAACAATGTTATCGGTGCTAAGATCGGTAAGATTCATAACATCGTCATCGGCCGGCGCGACGATGATGTACCCATGGCAATACTTCCCGATGGGCGGAGAGATCTCTCCGATGATTGTAGGAGACGACTTCTGGGTATGTAGCGGGAGGACAACAGGAGTTCCTAAACGAGTTGTTGAGCCGCTAACATGAGCATAAGCGCTTGATATAATTGAGAAAGATACCTGGGGTTCGATACACAGATGGAGTTCTACGGCTGAAACCACCAAAAACACTTCATCAATTTGGTATTCCAAATGATCGGTCTTAAAGGTCAAAGGGTCTACTTCCTCGGGTTGACTGAAGCCAATCGAAATAGAGGTTGGAATCTCTTTTTTGACCGAACAACCGAACCAGACGAGAACCAGAAAAATGAGACCAAAATGTGTTTGAAAGCGCTTCATAGTATTCCGTTTTCCGCCGCTTCTGTCTTTCATTTTCTGTACGTTTAGGCAATAGCACGTGAGGCAAATAAGGAATAATACAGCCCAACTATTACGAAAAGCACTCAAAGAAATCTCGAATTCCAAATTTATTGGCGTGGGCACTAAATTGTCCATTAAATCCACGGATAATTTTCAGATCACTACAGATCCAAATCCATGATATTGCTGGCTAAACGGAATCGAAACTGTTATGAAATCGGCCTTTCAAGCGTTTCTAAAGAATCAATTTGGAGTAAAAGTTGACTGACCCAAAATCTCCCCCAATCGCGATTATCGGTGTTGGAACTTTGTTCCCTGGTTCTAGTGATGCGCATGGGTTTTGGCGAGATATTTTGGACGGCAAAGACCTGATCAGCGACATTCCTGAAGATCGATGGTTAGTGGATGATTTCTACGATAAGGATCAGTCTATTCCTGACAAGACTTATGGAAAACGTGGCGGTTTTATTGGCGCGACGGACTTCGATCCTATGGCCTTTGGAATTCCACCCAACGTGCTTGAAGCAACGGATAGTTCACAACTTTTGGCTCTCATTGTCGCACAGCAAGTTCTACAAGACGCCTGGGGCTCTCAATTTCAAGACGTAGATAAGTCAAAGATGAGTGTTATTCTCGGCGTAACCGCGGGCCAAGAATTAATGAATGAGATGGCAAGTCGTCTCCAGCGTCCGATCTGGGTAAAATCCCTTCGAGAGCTTGGCTACTCAGAAGACGAAGTTCAGGCTGCAGCGGATCGAATTGCCGCACATTATACGCCTTGGCAGGAAAACACCTTTCCAGGTTTACTAGGAAACGTAGTAGCCGGCCGAATCGCGAACCGTTTTGATTTTGGTGGAACGAATTGTGTTACAGATGCTGCCTGTGCGTCCGCACTATCTGCAATATCTTTGGGATTGAACGAGCTTTATCTTGGCCATTCCGATGTTGTGATTTGCGGTGGCGTGGACACATTCAACGATATTTTCATGTATATGTGTTTTTCAAAAACGCCGGCACTTAGTCCAACTGGGGACTGTCGACCTTTCTCCGATACCGCCGACGGAACAATCTTAGGTGAGGGTCTGGCAATGTTTGCGCTCAAAAGACTCGACGATGCCGAGCGTGATGGCGACAATATTTACGGTGTGATTCGTGGAAGTGGTTCGTCATCAGACGGAAAGGGAAAAGCCATCTATGCCCCAGATGCGGACGGGCAATCAAAAGCAATTCTACGTGCATACGAGCGCGCAGGTTATTCCCCAGATAGTGTTGAATTAGTTGAAGCACACGGTACTGGAACTAAGGCGGGTGATGCAGCTGAATTTGAAGGATTGTGCCGCGCATTTTCGGGTGCTCAAGCAAACCAAATCGCCTTAGGGTCAATTAAGTCCCAAATTGGACATACGAAATCAACAGCAGGCGCAGCGGGATTTTTCAAAATTTTAATGGCGGTGCATCATCGGGTTTTACCACCAACCATTAAGGTCGAATCGCCAAGTAAAAAGCTAGGAATATCCACATCTCCATTCTACATCAATACTGAGACGCGTCCGTGGATCAACACTAAGTCGCACCCGCGGCGGGCGGGCGTATCGGCATTCGGTTTCGGGGGAAGTAACTTTCATCTCACGCTTGAAGAATATGTCGGCGAAAATAAAGCAGCGTTTACAAGACGTGATTCCAGCGAACTCTTCCTTTTTTCGGCAGCGACCTCAGAACTATTAAACGAAAAAATCAGCAAGACTCTCGGGCCCGATTTCGCCGCAGAAGCGAAACGAACGCGTTTATCTTTCAATAGCGAAGCGTTATGTCGCCTTGCGATTGTAGCCAACACGCCAAAAGAGCTTAGAAAAAAAATTCAGCAGGCAATGTCCGAAATACCTCAATCAAAAGGTAAAGACACTTATCAGTTTAAAACCCCAAATGGTCTATTTTACCATGTTGGTAAAAACGAAATCGTCCCAAAAAACATCGCCCTTCTCTTTCCAGGACAAGGAAGTCAAAGCGTAAATATGTCTCGGAACTGGATGACATCCTTTCCGCAAATGTCGACGGCTTGGGAATCGGAATTGGTTTCCAAAACAATGGACGGGACCCGCCTGATCGACGTCATCTTCCCGAGACCCAAATTTACTGAAGAAGACCGAAACAACGATGCAACAAGAATCCGATCAACCGAATGGGCACAACCTGCACTCGGTCTTACGTCGATGGCCTTTAAAGGACTACTAGATTCTTTGGGCATCAAAGCAAGCAGTTTTGCCGGACATAGTTATGGAGAACTAAGCGCACTTTGGGCTGCCGGTACAATGACACCAGAAGATCTCATCGCGCTTTCGAGAGAACGCGGAACATTAATGGCTAACGCTTCTAAAAACGATGGAGCGATGACAGCCGTTGCGACGGACCTTGAACAGGTTCGAAACCTTATCGGCAACTTCAACGTCGTAGTCGCAAATCACAATGGAAGAAAACAAGTAGTGGTATCCGGCCCCACAGCCGATATTCAATCGTTTGAAAACCACCTAAAAGATGAAAGTATAACTTTCCGGCGACTTGAAGTCGCTACCGCATTTCATTCGCCGATCGTTGAAGAAGCGGCAACGCCGTTTACGAAGTTTGCGTCGAAAATCAAATTCAAGAAGACAACATCGACTGTATATTCAAACGTTTTGGCCGCGCCCTACGGTACAGAAAAAATCTCTGAACTACTCGGGAAGCAAATCGTCTCTCCTGTAAGATGGGTAGAGATGATCGAAAAAATGGTGGACGATGGAACGACACTTTTTGTCGAATGTGGATCTAAAACAGTTCTGACCAAGCTTACCCAACGTATCGTCGGCAAACGTGCTACGGTTGTTGGGCTCGACCATAAGGGTCGCCAACCCTGGCAGAACCTTTGGATGGCGCTCGCTGAGTTCTCCGCCCTCGGAATGAAGGTAGACTTTTCGACGCTTGATACTTTCGAAACAACCCCGGTTAAAGAGAAGTCCAAGATGGATATCTCAATTACCGGAGCTAATTATAAAAAGCCCTATCCACCTAAAGGTGGAAGCGCGGCTCTTCCCAAACCTAATGTTAAACGGAAAAACATCGTGTCCAATGATACTCCAAAACCTAAATCGAACGGTATTGCCGCCAATCAAAACAAACAAAATGGTCACCCGGTTGCTCAGCCTCAGCTTCAAAACCAAGTGCCTTACTGGGTTGTTGCCTTCCAAGAAAGTCAGCGACAAATGGCACAGGCTCATACGGCCTATCAGCAATCTATGGCTCAGGCACACACTTCGTTTCTGAATGTATTAGCTCAATCTCAAGCCAGCATGGCAGCAATGGCAGGCGTTCAGGGCATGCAAAACTTTGCACCGATCCCCGCACCTCAGTTCACACCACCAGCATCACCTCAGTTCGCACCACCGACACAACCGGTGTTTCAACCCCCGGCCTATCAGCCACCACAGTCTGTTCACGCACCGGTCCAGACAAATGGAATGCAAGCTCCAACCTACACGAATGGACATGCTAACGGAGCCACAAACGGACGTTCTCAGGTGTATACAAACGGTCACTCCACAAATGGACATGCAACTAATGGGCAATCCACGATCGCACAAGCTGCAATCGTCCCGGCACCTCCTCGCCAGACGACACAAACCCAAGCGGCTCCGATTTCAATTGAAACCCTACTTTTCAAAGTCATCGCCGAAAAAACGGGCTATCCAGTAGAAACGCTTAACGCTGAGATGGGCCTTGAGTCGGACTTAGGTATTGATTCCATCAAACGAGTAGAAATCTTATCCGCGATCACCGACCAAGCAAGTGGGCTCGAAAACATTGACCCCTCTGAAATGTCAACCATCGCAACAATTGGTGGAATCCTTGATTTTCTCGAAGTCGATTCGGCCTCTAGCCTTCCGATCCCTGCGACCGTATCGACAGCTTCTACGAGTTCATCCTTTGAGACCACTCTCTTGGAAGTCGTCGCGGATAAAACCGGATACCCAACAGGAATGTTAAACCTGGAAATGAAACTTGAAGGTGACCTCGGTATCGACTCCATCAAACGCGTTGAAATTCTATCGGCAGTTTCAGATAAACTCCCATCCATCGGCGAATTAGATGGCACGGAAATGGCTGACCTTTCAACTTTAAAAGACATTGTAAGTTTTGTTGAAGGCCGCGAAAAAAAGTAAATTCGCCAGCAACAACGCAAACACTGCGTGAGTCGCTGGCGACTCAAAAAGTTCAGCGGCGAATACCAACAATTCTAAAAACGCCTTTAGTTAAAAAGTCCAACGCGACGTTTTCAGCAGGAGATTCCATCTTCATAACCGAAGACGGCGAGGGACTTGCGTCATCGTTGCGACAACGCTTTCTGGATGACGATATCAAAGTTACGCTGATAACTTCCGTAGATGATCTCGATTCGCACTGTGATGGCTTTATCTTTCTTTCAGCGTTAAGAAGTTACACAAATATCATCGCCGCGTCTGATATGAATCGGATCGGATTTGAATATACCCATAAAATTGCACAATCGTTTTCAAGTCCTAAATCAGAAGGCGTCCTGATACTCGTTCAAGATACAGGCGGATATTATGGCTTCGATTCTGGTTGCGATCCAATCAAGACTCCCCTTGGCGGCTTAGCGGGCTTAGCCAAAACCGCAAACCAAGAATGGGCTAGCGCTGTTGTGCGTTCTATAGATTTGGATGCAGGATATCGGGACTCTGGTATTCTTGCCGATATTCTTTACGAGGAAATTCAATACGGTAAGGGTTTAGAAGTTGGCCTCCCCGAGAATGAACGAATTACCATTGAATGCATCGATGCCGATATCGAAGCCAAGATTCAGAACCTGGGACATGTTCATTCCGAGTCTGTTATTCTTGCATCGGGCGGTGCCCGTGGCGTTACCGCAGCGTGCCTAATCGAACTCTCGAAAAAGACCTGTGCTTCGTTTGCATTATTAGGGCGTTCTCCGCTCATAGACGAACCCGATTATTTGGCCAGCGCAAAAAGCGATGCAGAAATCAAAAAAGCAGCGCTCGAGAATGCAAAAAAAGAAGGCAAAACTCTAGCGCTTAAAGACCTTGGAAAGCTATCTAAAGATATCCAACGCAGCAGAGAAATCCGAGAGACGCTTTCAGCCTTCGAGAAAAATAACAGTAAAGCGAAATACTATGTGAGCGACGTCACCGACGTTGAAAAACTAATCGCCACATGTGACCAAGTCCGAAGGGATTTTGGTTCCATTACAGCTTTGATCCACGGAGCCGGAGTCCTCGCCGACAAAGCTATTAAAGACAAAAAAGTCGAAGACTTCGATTGGGTTTTCCGTACAAAAGTAGACGGTTTTTTCGCATTAAGTGCTGCGACAGCGGCAGACCCGCTTGAAACGATTTGCATCTTTTCTTCTGTAGCAGGTCGATTTGGCAACGTCGGACAAGCCGATTATGCAATGGCAAATGAAGTACTTAATAAAATCGCCTGGAAAGAAAACAAACAACGTCCAGACTGCGTCGTTAAATCACTTGCGTGGGGCCCTTGGGGCGGCGGTATGGTGACCGCAAGTCTGCAGAAAATGTTTGAAGCGAGAGGCATTTCTGTCATCGATATCGACGCAGGAGCGAAACAATTTGTTGATGAAATTTTGGTTCAACCTGACCAAAACGTAGAAGTCGTTTTAGGAGCGGGACTCGCTAAAAAAAAAGCTGAAAAATTAACTGTCGCACGAAAAACAATTTCAATCACGCAATCGCCCTACCTAAGAGATCATTCAGTCAAGTCCACAGTCGTCTTACCGATGGTTTTTGGGATTGAGTGGATTTTGGAACATTGCGCTCAACATTATTCGGTAGAAACAAACTGCATCGAACTCGAGAAACTAGACGTCATTAAGGGGATTCATCTTTCCGAGAAAGGCCCGCTCAATCTGGAGCTTAAGTCTGTCGGTAAGAATAAAACCCTGGACGTAGAGCTGCACGCGAAATCATTATCCTATCGAACAACGGCAAGCGTTAGAAAGACGCCTGCAAAAAGGATGAAGGTACCCAAATTTTCAGTCTGGGACGGGCAGATCTACGATGGAAATATTTTGTTTCATGGCCCCGCCTTTCACTTTTTAGACCATATGAGTCGTCCGGACGGCGATGTTATCATCGCGAATATAGCAGAGGCCAAAAACTGGACGGCAAACTATCGCGCAGATGTGCAAGGCCTTGACGCGGCACTCCAAATCGGAGTTATCGCCTCTAACGCTAAAACGAATGGGTACGTTGTACCCACCTCCATTGAAAGGTTACGCATCTATTCCTATTCAAAAGCAGAAACTGTAGTAGCAACGCTGGTCTCCCACGACAAAATCGCTGCTACCTACGACTTTGATCTCTTGGACGATACACAGACAGTCACGGCAACACTTTCGGGCTGCCGCTTTCAAGTGTACGCGCAGAGTAAAACAACGAAGTCACAATGACACTACGTTCTCGCTTAATGGCAACCTGCTACGATAGCGCGATGAAGAAGACCGAAGCGAAATTGTTATCCCCCTATCGCAAAAAAATAATCCAGCCACTCGAGGGCACTATTCTTGAAATCGGGTCCGGAACCGGCGTAAATATCCCCTTCTATCAAAATATCGACCGCCTCATTTGCTCAGAACCTGATGAGCATATGCGAAAATATCTGTCCCAAAAGATAGATGCCCACGAGGGTTTTCCAATCGATTTATTGGACTCCCACGCTGAAGAGATCGACGTCGATGACCATTCAATTGATGTCGTCGTAGCCACGCTAGTGATGTGTTCAGTCGCCGACCAAGCCCAAGTACTAAAAGAGATTAAACGTGTTCTTAAACCCGGCGGCACCTTTGTTTTTTTGGAACACGTTTGTTCTCACGATAGAAGCGTTCAAAAATGGCAACGACGGCTCACGTCCACGTGGAGCTACCTATTTGATAATTGTCACCTCGATCGCGTCACCGGTGATGCGATTAAAGCAGCTGGTTTCGAGGTTGAGATCGAAAAAATAGAGTTCAATTTCTTTTCGATTCTAAACAGCTGGATAGTCGGAAAAGCCGCTCCAAGCTGACAAGTAGAAAGCGCGACTTTAGCTATTATCCCTATTAAGACGAATCCTTAACGAATTCATGATCACGCTCACGCTTGATAAAGCCATAGCAGCCGAAGCATATATCGGCTCTAGATACCCCAAAGCTGCCGCAGGAATCAAAACGATATTATATCCGAATGCCCAGATAAGGTTCTGGACGATTGTGCGGTAAGTGGTCTGCGATAGTTCGATCGCGTCAACGACCCGATTAAGCGAGTCGCCAATCAAGGTAAAATCCGCGGCGGTTTTTGCAAAGTCGGCACCGCTTCCCAACGCAATACTTAAATCTGCTTCGGCTAAGGCAGGTGCGTCATTGATTCCATCACCAACCATGGCGACGACTCCTTTTTTCCTTAAACCCTTAATGAGTTCGAGCTTTTCATGAGGCATTAACTCGGAACGAACATGGTCTGGATTTATCAAAAGTGTTTGAGCAATAGCATCAACCGCGCCTTTCTGGTCACCCGATAAGATCCAAATATCGACATCGCGCTTTTGCAATTTCGCAATCGCCTCCCCAGCATCCTCCCTCAGAACACCACTCAAGTGGAACGTAGCCAGATGTTCGTCTCGAGGGCCAACCAGAATCGCGATGCTAGAATTTGCTGAAATATTGTCGACATTCGTAAACCCAGCGTTTCCTATTTTGTAAAGATTGTTACCAATAACTCCCTGAACACCGCCTCCCGACTCGGTGAGGATTTCTTTGGCATCCGGAATATCGACCTTCTTCAATACCGCATAATGAACTATTGCCTCAGCGATGGGGTGCGTCGTACGCTTTTCCAGAGATGCTGCTATACGAATCGCATCCTCGATCGTCCCAGAAACCAACTCTACCTTCTCAACTTCCAATCTTCTTTCGGTTAATGTTCCGGTTTTATCTAAAGCAATTGTAGTTAATTTGTTCGCCCGCTCGAAAGCTCGAATGTCTCGAATTAAGATGCCGCGCTCTCCAGCTCGCGCAGATCCAATCATCATTGCAACTGGAACCGCTAACCCTAATGCGCATGGACAAGCCACAACTAGAACAGCAACGGTGGGTCCAAATGCGGTCCCCACTGTCGCGCCATTAAGATACCAAGCCACCCAAGTCACAATCGCGATTAACACGACGACAGGGACAAATATCGCTGCGGCTTTATCCGTAAGTACTTCCTGAACTTCTGACTTCGCTTCCTGCGCCGTTTCAACCGATGTCTGAATACGTGCTGCCAAAGTTTGCGAACCCACAGCACTCGCTTGAAAATCCAGGGTGCCGTCAACAACGCTACTTCCCGAAAAAACGCTATCGGCGAGGGTCTTATTTACCGGTAAAGACTCGCCACTCACAAGAGACTCATCGACTGCCGAAGAGCCACCCACCACAAACCCATCAACCGGAATCACCTCGCCGGCCACAACTCGGATCTTATTTCCTATCTCTATTCTTCGAACGTCAATCTCTTTCCACTCATCCTTTAGGAACACCTGCGCGATACCGGCCGATTCCACAAGCATTGATTCGAAGACCTCGGCCGCCTTAGATTTTGACCTCGCTTCAAAGCCTTTCCCAAGTGCTATTAACGTAACGATCATGAAAGCAGCATCAAAATAACTTTCTGAACCGGTGCCGATTGTAATGAGGGAGAATAGCAACGCACTACCGGCGCCAAGGCTGACTAAGGTATCCATATTAGCGCCGCGACTTGCAAGCGCATTTATGGCGCCCCTTATAAAAGGTGCGGCTAAGAATGGGAAAGACATACTGAGACACAACAGCGCTATGATTTTCGTTCGCCCTTCCAAGGCGACCCAATTCATTTGAATCGCCATCACTATGACTGAAATCGGAACGCCGATAGCAAAACGAGTAAACCACTTGACCGACTCTTGGCGTTGGCGCGTTGCGATTGAAGGACGCGGAAGGTCAACGGCGGATACATCGAAGCCTGTTTTTTCGATGGTTGCTTTAACCCCATCTAGCGCATGTATAAAGTTCGGCGACAACGTAAAACTAGCAGTTTCGGTCGACAAATTAACAACGACGTCGCCCGTCCCCTCGATTTTTTCAATTGCTTTTTCGACGCGTCCAACACAAGACGCACAAGTCATGCCCTCGACGTGAAATTTGAAGGTTTGGGACACTACTTCTTTTTCCTCTTGGGACCTGCGCCGCGTTTTTTCTTTTTCGCCGCCGTTTCGTCAACGCCATCGCTATCTTCAGTTTCAACATCATCAACGTTTTTTTCGTTGTCTGACGAGACTGTTGTATCAGACTTATCAAACACAAACTTCTTCCATACAATGGGTGGATTTTTCCAAACCTTGAAGAAATAATAAACGCCAAAGGTGAAGATACCGATGGAAAAGTATTGCGCTGGTGTGAGCCCTAAGTAGCGAATATCGCCGCCTTGGTCGGGACCGACGCGAAGGAAATCTAAAGAAAAACGAACGGGTGCGTACATCATTGGAACGAGACCAACAAAAAAGCCTTTAGGACGTGGCTTACGATCTAGAATCAAAATGGTTGCAACGATAACCGTCCACCAAATTGCTTCATATAAGCCTAAGTCATGACGTGTTAAACCGTCCGGCCAACCTGATATCGCTAGGGCGAAATCGGATTGGGCACCGGGGTGATCATGAACCGAAGCGCATCCGATGCGTCCAAACATCCACGAAAATGTCAGCCCCCAAACACCGAGTTCCACCCAGGTCATAAAGTCTTTATCGGGATTTTTTATCTTCCAAACATAAGCCGCGATGATGCCACCAAACATACCTCCGTATGATGAAATCGACCCCCAAACTTTTAATAAAATGAGTGGGTCTTCTGCAATTTTATGAGGCTCATAAAAGAGGATATTAAAGAAGTGGGCGAAAAACCACCCAATGGCCACAAGATATAACCCGAAATTTTGGACTTCTTCACCATCTATACCTAATTTCTCTTCCCCGCGTTTCGCACTCAATTTAAAGGTGATCATTAACCCAATGGCCACGAAAAGACCGAAAGAATGAATGGCGATATTTGAAAGAAATTCGATATCTTGAAGAATTGGGATTTTTTTAAAAATCTCAAATGGACCAAATCTAAAAAGATCGTAATCAATGGCGGCCAATAATTGCATCTAAACTCCGAAATGTGCTCGAAAGCACCGTAATTAAGGTCGCTTCCAATATCACCAGCTATCCCTGCATACAATATGAAGCTGAAACTTGTTTTCATTTCGAAACTGCTAGTTGCGAGCCAATATGGTTTATACTATTCCGGATAAAATGAACCTATTTCGATTCTACGGAATCTAAACACAGATTTTAGAGACGAATGCGTCGTATTTAGACGCTCCCAATTAAGATGAGGTATATTATGAAAACTTCTATAAATGCGCTGTTCGTGATGCTGTTGCTCAGCTTGGGTTGCTCTTCGGCAACCGAAACGAATCCGGTGTCAAACAATAATAACAAAACGACCAACACATCGAATAATCCGACGGTAGACGCTAAGCTAGATAATGATTCCTACGATGCGCTTCTTACTAAATTTGTCGATGTGAATGGGCAGGTCGATTATGCTGGTTTAAAGGATGACAGCCAAGCGTTGAGAACCTTTGTCAGCGCAATAGGAACATCCGATATTGATGCGTTTAGTACTGAGCAACAACTGGCGTTTTACATTAACGCCTATAACGCCCTAGTTTTACTAGAAGTTATTGATCAATATCCAACTGAAAGTGTAATGAACATCGATAATTTTTTTGATGAAAAGAAGTTTAAGGTGGCCGGAAAAAACTATTCACTGAACACTTTGGAAAACGACCTCATACGGCCGACATTCAAAGAACCGCGTATTCATTTCGCATTAGTATGCGCAGCTAAGAGTTGCCCTCCTCTTCAACAAAAAGCCTATCGCGCAGAAACACTTGAGTCCGATTTTCAACGCGTTTCAAAAGCCTTTATTGAGGCACAGACGACTGTCGACGGGAAGAATATCACAACAAGTAAGATTTTTGATTGGTTTGGAGAAGATTTTGTTGAAAGTGCAGGATCTGTAGGACAATACCTTGCTATTTACCTACCGACAGAAAAAGCGGCGCTCGAAGCAAGCGATGCCGTCTTCACTTTTAGCGAATATAGTTGGGCTTTGAACGAACAATAAGTTCAATACCAGTCTTTGAGAAGCGTTTCCGCTTTTTTCCCGCGCGGCGAGAAACCGTTGTCGTCTGGACCTCCGGGGCCGAACCAGTTCCATATGAACATGCCGTCTAAATACTTCGGCCTCGACCAGGTCTGCAATAGACTATGATATAGTAACGCTTGCAGTTCTTCATCAACCTCATCCCCCTTCTTTGCGTGAGCCCACGGGGTTTTTGCTGCGTTCATTGAGGCCGAGTAACCCGCTTCCGTGAATATTATCCGCTTTGCGGGAACGCGACGCATCAAATTGCGAATTCGATGTTTAAACTGCCCCCAACCGGCGTTAACTTGCTTCAATGTTGGATTCTTAATCTGAGATAGAGGCGGGTAGGTACTAATCCCAATCACGTCCAATTTATCCCAATGAGAAAAGGTTTCAAATCGGTCCCAATTAGCAGAATAAGTTAGTTGGGTTTTGGGGAGTCTTTTTCTTGTCTCCGTTATAATTTCCTCCCACTCGTTGGGATCGCGCATCGACGAAAGTTCGCTACCTATTGAAAACATAGAAACATTATTCTCCGCAGCGATATTTGCGTAATGGTAAATAAACTTACGATACTGAAGCCACCATTTTTCTCGTTCTTTGGGTTCCAACGTCCCCCTCCACATTCCATTTCCACGCATCTTAAGATGGATAAAAGGCATTAAGAAAACCTTAAGCCCCAAAGTTCTAGCTTCTTTCATAACGGAGATAAGCATCGTGTCGGAAACGGTTGTTTCTGGACTGGGAAAGATTTCGGATTGATAAACATCTTTTTGAATCCAGCGGACTGGAATCGATAAATGCGTTGCACCAGTATCCGCTATTTCCTTAAGCATCTTTTTATAAATTGAGAATTCATAAACAGGGTCGTCTTTTTTGCTTACGAAAAGCCCCAAAGAAATGCCTTTTTTAAAGTCCGACCGAAACTTATTGGTCTGACTTATTGGGCCCGATTTAAGAGCTGGAGTTGAGACAACGGATGGAGCTGAAGACGTACTCGTATTCTTAGGTTTTGCGTCGCAGGAAATAGCGGCCAAAATTAGAAACGAAAGGAGATACTTCAAAAAGAGTTATTTCTTCACAAAACCAGGGTTAAGTTGAATCGTTCCGGTCATTAACGTCTCCCAGTTCAAGATCGAAACAGAGTTATCGATGCACGCAACTTCAAGAGTTTTGAAATGGGTCAGTCGTTTTTCGAGTGCCTCAACCGAACCGGCGACATAAGAGTAAGGATGATCAAAGGGGGTCTGGCTACTGTTCATTTCATAGGGATGAAGCAGATCTAAGTATTTCCTACAATCATTGGAAGCAGGCTGAACAAGGTCCTCGGAACATCCATGATCTCGTTGACTGATTTCTGGACAATTATTCGCGGCAGGATCGGATGTGAAAGCATACAATCTGCGGTCGTAACCACTTGGGCAAACACAACCATATGCAGAATTACAATTCCGTTCACCTTTCTGAATTCCATCCAAATCATGTTTCACGTAAAAACCGTCTTTAAATCCCTCGAAGAAAACGAAACACGCACCATCGTTAAAATGTTCGTTTCCATCGTCGAAGGTTGCAAACGCATACACATTTTCCGGCGCGTCACCGGTACAATTCCAGGTCGGCTCATCGACCCCGGCCGCCTGAGTCTCAGGACAAGCCTCATCATCGGTCTGACAAAGCCCACCATTATCCATGATGGGATCTGCGCCGTCACAAGAATCCACAACATGATCGCCACAAATACCTTCGGAACCTGGAAATTGGGTTAAATCGTTATCGTTACAATCGTTGTTTTGAAGAATATAGGATGCGAGTTCTTCCGCTTTTAAACACTTCACTTCCGAGGGAGAATCGACAGCGGCGTAGCCGTCGCGGTCGGCGTCCAGAGTGTAGATTGTGGTCGTTTGATCGGCACATGCCGACGTCATCCCCGTGGTCGTTTTATTGTTGCTTTTATTGTTCGACTTATTGTTTTTAGTCGTAGTCCCGTTATTTGGGGTTGTTGCGTTGTTAGATGAGTTGTTATCATCCTCTCCTGAACAAGCGAGTGCGAAAATGGACAACGATAGTACGAGTGTTTTGATCTTCATGATTAAGACTCCTATCTTAATTCTTTTCAAGGCCGTACGCTCCCACAAGAGGCAAAGAATTTCAATTTCGCTTTAATAGTAAAATCTGAAGATGGGTTGCTCAAAATGAGAAACCCAGGAAGGTGTGTTTGTTGAAGATATAGGCTTCATAACGCGAAACCGGTAAAGCTTACTCATTACCCTTTCGAATATTTCTAATCGCCGTTGTTGCACGAGCAATTTCACGGGCCGACTCTCGCTTCTTGATCGCGTCTCGCTTATCAAACAGCTTCTTGCCTCTACATAACCCTATTCGCGCTTTAACATGCGAACCTTTAAAATAGAGTTCGAGTGGAATGAGAGTATATCCTGCAGTTTCAATTTTTGTTCTGAGACGATTCAATTCACGACGATGCAAAAGTAATTTGCGCATGCGTTCGGATTCATGATTCTTATGTGTCCCTTGAGGATAGGGCGAAATCTTCGCCGCAACCATCCAAAGCTCATTGTTTTCGAATCTCGCGTATGCATCCACCAACTCCACGCGATTTTCACGAAGACTTTTAACCTCCGTTCCGAGCAAAACAACGCCCGCCTCGTACTCCTCATCAACGAAATAGTTGAAGAGTGCTTTCTTGTTGCGCGTGATCGACTTAATTACTTCTTTCGTATCTTTGGTAGCCATTCGTTCCATTGGGGTTTGTCTACTTAGGAGCTTAGCTAATTTTTTGGGATTTGTCGTTAAATTTCGTCATTAGACGTAGAACGTGATCGACCTCAATCCTCTGCCTTTTCGGGTAAGGGTTGGAGCAAGCCCTCCAAAACGGCTTCTTCCAGAGGATATCGGAGTTCAATTTTATGTCGACCCGGTTTTAATTCCATCATGAGGTACCCATCCATATGATCGAATTTCGCCAAATTTTGTCGTTCCGTGTCCAAAAGAATCGATTCAATCTTTTCGCCAGCGTACGTAGAAGGGAGTGCGAGCGACATGAGATTGGATCCTTCTGAGATCTTTACCGATACCGCGAGACGTCTTTGTTCTTCAAACCATTGGGATGAAACGATCGAACGACGTCGTTCAGACAAAAAGCCAACCCAATCCAGAGGAGAGACCAACCAGTGTTTTTTTTCTTCGGCAATTTTTTCCAAGCGACTTAGGATGAGTAAACTTGTACCATCTGGACGTTTTTTCATTTCATCAGTGGGAAATGAAATACCAATCATTTGATGATTAAGGACTGAGGATTCAACAAAACGTTCTAGATCCAAAAGATGATTGGCATTCGTAAAGAGCAAGGGCTGTAAAAGCGTCGGCAACAAAAGTCCCTCGCGAGTCACTGGATAATAGGGAAAACCCGTCCCAAAAAGATAACCCGGTTTACCACCAAGCTGAGGCCCCAAAGACAAATCCACCAAAATTTCAGAGTTAGAAACTTTGGCTATATCCCCCATCCAGCTTCTCGACCAAGACATATTTTGAGCAATGGTTACCTTACATCCTTCAAGCTGAGTATTAAGATCTATTTCCGTAAAGATCGGCAAGTACTTCGTATGAAAATACCTCGTTTTAAAAACATTCGGGTTCTGAGTTGACCAGATACAATACGAATGGTTTTCGTCGGAGGGTTCATTCGAATCGCTGAGTTTGGCGCGCATCAATTCCCCCGTCTCAATATTCTGTCCGCGTTGATACCCCAGTTCGAACCTAGGATGAACAATACTAATTGCGCCTACGTACCCGTGTGGAAAGAGCCACAGACGCGGTGTTGGCCTGAAGCGTTCAATGGATTGAAACACCGCGGTTTCGAGGATGTCAGCTAATGGGATCCCAATACTATCTTCAGTGATCGACGTTCGACCTGCCGTAAAAAGGGGTTCTTTTTCGAACTGCATTCCCTTTTTGGGAAGGCCTTGCTGCAAAGAAATTAAGTTACAGCCAATCTCAAATCCTGAAGCGAAAACTCGCCCTTTCCCTTTTTGTCTTGAGAAAAATCCAAATCCACCATCTATTGAAAAATGATTTACAAAATCCGAGTTGGCTAGATCAAACAGGCGCCGAGAACCGATTAGAGGAATCTCAACGGCCTCAAGCTTTGCGTAAGTCGCCTTTCGTATTTGCGCCTTGCCTTCCAAAGAAAGAAAGTCTGACCAGATTTCGGTTGGCATTTCAACCAGGGTTGAGACCCCATTTTCTGTTGCTTCCTCCAAAGCTTTTATCCCTTCAATCGTCATATTCGACGCCACACTTTCTGGTACAATAACGGCTAGACGCCCGGCGAGTAATTCCGGGCTAAGGTCAGACACTTTTGCGGACGCAAAAGATCCATAACGTTGCCAAAGTGCGTTATACCAAGCATAGGAACAATCAAGTTCTGAGAATTGATTGGCGCGGTCCGGTGGGGTATCTGGTGTAAGAAGCAAAAAATCACCGACAGCACGATCGGGTGGCCTACTACCCATCAATACTGGATTTTGCGCCCGTATGATCCACGGAGAATCATTAAATGAAAATAGGATGCCTGCTAAGACGAGCAAAACGATTAGTAAAAAATCCCATTTCAATCTCAGGAGATATTTCAAAACGCCTCAATTACATACACATTAGTAAACTACACCCTTCTTTTAGGGAAGTCAGGTCCTTAGCACTTATTAAAACACTCCAATGCGGAAGTAATCTCTACATTCTTTACAATTTCAGATTCCTGAGTCAGAATTCTAGATAAAGCAAACTTGTACAAACTGGAGAAAAGAATGGCGTCTTGGAATAACGAAAATCAACAACCTGCATCTGGCGGTCGACCGACCGCAAACCCTCTAGGAGGTTCGCTTAGAAAGGACGATATTCAGCTCAAGAGGCTCGGTCCACAAGCGATAGACCCGGTAGAGCTCATAAAAGGTGCCTTCGAATTTATCAAAGCACACCCTTTAGAAACCGCAGTCTTACCTATCGGCGTCATCATTGTGTTTTCGATCATCAATCAAATTGTCAGCTTTGTTGCCAACTTCGTCGCGGCCACAGTGGGTGGGTCACTGGGAAATGCGATAGGTGGAGATGCTGGGCAAGCCGTGAGCATCGGGATAACGGTCGTAACTTCTTTGGTTGTAGGAGTCGTCGGCCAAGTCATCATGGCCGCTCTTATGGGTGGCATCAATATCATTTGGTTGCGCATTATCCGCGGTCAGTCAGCATCCATCAACGATGCGATGGCGATTAAATCGTTCATCGTTCCGCTTATTTTGACCTCAATTATGGGTCAATTCGCAATCACGTTCGGTTTTTTACTTCTCATCGTTCCTGGGGTTGTACTCGCTCTAGGGTTGGCGATGATGCAATATATTGTAATCGATAAAAACTTGAAATTTGTGGACGCACTCAAAGCAAGCTGGGAATTAATGGATGGGTACAAGATGCAATACTTCATCTTTGGGATGATTCTGATGGTAGTGAACTTCATCGGAATGATTCCTTGTTTTCTCGGACTCATCATTACGATTCCGATTTCTCTCGGCGCAAGTTTAATGTTCTATAACGCCATCGCTGAACCTGGAAATGCGTATAACAATCTAGGTAACGCACCAGACGTATTTAGCTAGGCTATTAACAAGCTCCAAGTCGTGATATAGGCGTCCTTACCTATTATCGAATCGGCTGATGTTCAAAGAACTTCTTCTCACCTATAAAAATTCGCTCAAAGAAAACGATATAGCGTGGAATACCTACGTTGCTCGTCCCGTGGCAGCTATTCTTGTTTTTTTCATGAAACGCACGCCTTTGACCCCCAACCAAGTAACCTTCCTTGGACTGTTTATATTTATTGGCGCACTGATTCCGATGATCGTGAAACCCGATGCAGCGGGCTTCCTATTTAGCGTTATTCTTATCCAAGTCGCCTACGTATTGGATTGCGTCGATGGACAACTAGCACGCATTAAAAAAATGAGCTCAGAGGCTGGCGCGTATTTGGATTTTCTCATCGATGAGATCAAAGCGGTTCTCATGATGGGTGGAATCGGTGCCCACCTCTGGATACGTTACGATGAACCTTTGTACCTCATCGTAGGTATAGTCGGTGCAGCACTGGTTTCGATTGCTACCTCACTCACTACTTTTGTCAGACGCCCAGAATATACCGGCGTTGATATTAAGCCCGGCGAATCAGCACGGCGTGCGGCCGAAAAACCACCGGGCGGGTTGGGAACAATTATCTGGCTCGTCAAACGCGTGATGTCCTACTTCGTTCACTATCCATCTTGGATGTTATACGCGGCTTTATTCGGTGTCTTTGCCCCCGCTCTTCAATTTGGTGGTCAAACCTTGGATGGCGCCAACTTATTCACGATTATTTTCCTCGGAGTTTACGCAATCTACGTTGCAAAAACATCCGCAAGTGTTTTTCTAAAACTCGCAAGTCCCGGATATTATAAAAAATGAAAGCTATTATTATTGCTGCTGGAAAAGGCAGTCGACTCGAACATCACACCACCGAACGTCCTAAATGTATGGTCTCAGTCGGTGGAAAAACCATTCTCGAAACACAACTGCACGCCCTTGAAAAACACGGCCTCGAAGATCTTCACATTATTCGAGGCTACTTAGCAGATCGTCTTTTAGTTGACGGCGCGACCTATCACCTCAACACAGACTTCGAAAACAACAATATTTTGTTTTCGCTTTTCTACGCACAGTCGGCGATGAATGGACCTTTCGTTAGCACTTATTCAGATATCGTTTACACGCCATCTGTGGTTGAAAAACTCATGAAAACTGAGGGTGATATTTGTTTGGTAATTGATCGAGAATGGGCGTCCGCGTATGTGGGTCGCGAGGATCATCCTGTTGAACAAGCTGAACTTGCCGAAGTTACAAACAACATCATAACAAAAGTCGGCAAACAAGTGGGTGCTGAAAACGCGAGCGGCGAATTCATCGTGGAACACAAAAGCATATTGGTGTGAGTTATGTAGATGGCGATAGTGTTAACCTTTCAGTCGCTATGATGGATGTGTTACTTGGTGGCGAAGGTAGCTTTAAAAAGCGTCCTATTTGTTCAAT
>CALJNB010000111.1 GCA_937981985.1 uncultured bacterium | reverse complement strand
TGAAAGCGGTGCTTTGGACGCGCAAGGAGATCTGATGGATCGTGTGGAAGGTCATTCTTTGGATCCCTTAGGCGATCCCGAACTTCTTGTTTTTGGGTCCTTCCTTTTCGATGAGTTGGGAGAACATGTTAACTTCCCGTGGGAGGCTGCGCGGAGTCAGGACTTTTTATTGCAACCCGGTCAGGTGGGATGGAGAGAATACGAGGTGTCAAAAGCTTTAGTTTCAGGTCAAGAGATTAGTGTTGAAGCGGTGGTCAATTACCGAACCTTTCCCCCCTTTATTGTTCGACAGTTGGAAGAGGAGGGACATCTGAAAATAAAATTATCGGATAAAATTCCAATTATGAAAATGGCCGAGAAGGTCATTAAACTCAATATTCCATAGGCGTGTTGGCGCTGTAGGTGGCGACCTTTTGAGCAACTAAAAAAAAACGCCAAATTTCTCACCACTCCTGTTGCTTTGTCTTGCCGTTTGGGGGGAATCAAGTAACTTATTAGAAACATCAAAAGTTGTTAATTATGGCTAAAACAAGAGTTTTCGCGGGTCGATATCGTTACTTAAAACCTTTAGGTAGAGGAGCAGGTGGAGCGGTGTATTTGGCCGAAGATCTTCATCATAATTTAAGAAAAGTAGCGTTAAAAGTATTGTCAGCGGAAGCGTTTGCGACGGTCCAAGGTAAAATGATCAAGCGTGAGTTTGAGATTCTATCGAAGCTCTCTCATCCCAATCTTGTTGCTGTTTATGATTACGGTGCGCTTCCAGATGGTGGCGTGTTTCTGGCTGAAGAATATATCGACGGCTTTTCCATGCAGGACGCGAGAGCGTTGGTTACGCCCACGGAATTAATTGATCTGACGATGCAGATTTTGCAAGGGCTTGCTTATTTACACGGCATGGGAATGATTCATCGCGATATTAAGCCGGCAAATATAATGTTGCTTTGGTTAGATGATGAAGATGCACGTCCAATGGCAAAAGTTGTGGATTTTGGACTTTCTAGTGCTGATCCAAAACGCGATACACTCCGCGGTGGAACGCGTTCCTATATGGCTCCGGAAATTATTCGCGGCGAAAAAGGCGAGTTGAGATCAGATTTATACAGTCTGGGTGTGACCTTGTATTACGCGATGTGTGGGGTGCTGCCCTTTGGTCCGAGGACGAAGGAAGATCCACCGACCAACGAAGAACCCTATCGTCCACCGGAGCCTCATCGTCTAAACACTGAGGTCCCTTTGGCCTTTAGTCGTTTTACGATGGTGCTTTTACGCCAGCTGGGGGATTTCGAATATGCCGACGCAGGGGAGGCGTTGAAAGCGCTCGCATCGGATCACGAGTCGTTGGAATGGATTCTCAATTCTGGCGATTTAGATATCGCAGCACCGCCCGTCTTGCGTGGCTATTTCGAAAAGGGAATTCTCCTACGAGAAGAGATGCAAAAGGCAACCATTGTCGATAATTTGAAGCGTGATGGCAGAGCAGGTTCTTTGCACCTCATCAACGGCGGAGAAGGCGTTGGTAAATCTCGATTGATGCACGAGGTGACGTCCTCGTTGAAGCTTCGAGGGAGTGTCGTGTTATCGCTCGCTTGTAAAAAAGAGCCGGATGCGTTTCAACTTTTGATAAACATGCTTACCGAATTAATGGCTGTTGCTGAAAGTCGCGACGTGGTTGATTTCGCCGAGTTCCGTTCGAAATTAAACATGCTAAAACGCTTGTCTCCTTGGATTGGGCATCAGCGAAATTCGACCGAGCGAGAGCTTGAGTTCAGTTGGATCCGAGCCGCCATCGAACATCTTGTTTCGGAAATGGGCCCGGACCGTGTTGTATTGATGATAGAAGATATCCACCTTACGGATGAAATTTCTATCGATTTTCTAAGCAGCTGGTTTAAGGATTCAACCATTAAAGTTAGACCTTCAATCGTTGCTACCGCGTTAATTGGACACGATACAGACGCGTTAATTGCAAATGAAGGGGTTCATCTCGTCGAGGTCGAAGGCCTTCGTTTGGAAGATGCGAATCATTTTTTCCATGAACGTTTGGGTGTAAATGATGTACCGGATGAATGGATTCAGGAACTTACGCGCCTTTCAGGAGCGAACCCGTCTTACGTAGAAGAAATTTGTAGGCACTTTATTCACGATGGTACCCTTAGTCGAGCTTCATCGATTCAGTGGACCGTAGATGTTAAGAAATTAAAAAGTTTTCAACTTCCCAAGGGACAAAGCGAGTCTTTGCGTCGTCGATTGAATGGTCTTGGTACCTTGGGACGCGAAGTTCTTGAGATTCTCGCCGTAATTGATGAAAGGCTTGAATGGTCGGTTCTTAGAAAACTCTTGATGGCTGGCGGCGAAACGTTGGAGAATGCCGAACGTACGATTGAGCTTTTGATCCTACGTCATTTTTTGGACTTCGATCTCGAACAGTCCGGACGTTATCTGAGGCTTATTCACCCACAGTTGGGTCGTGTGATCAGAGCGCGACTTAATGCTGGATGGGAGAAATCTTTGCATCGGCGTATTGGTGACCGTTTTCGAAAGAACTGGTTGTCTGGTAAGCGAAAAGCCATAGATGCGGCTCACCATTTAACCTTGGGCGGTGATGCTACGCGGGCCAACGTTCTCTTGGAAGTCGCGGGAGATGATGCGATGAACGTCTCTCATTTCGAAGAAGCAATGATTTGTTATACTCAAGCAATGGAAGGGGTTGAAGATGAGCCTGCGATTGCATTACTCGGATCCAAATTAGCGACGGCCGCGTTGCGGGGAATGGAATTCGAAACCTCAAAAAACGTTTTGGAGATGGCTTGGTCATCGGCGGAACGGACAGCTCTTGAATGGGTAATGTATCGTGTATCAGTCGCTGCGGTGGATGTTTTTCTCATTGCAGATAAACCGACAGAAGCTCGAGTGTGGCTAGAAAGGTTAGGTGACGTCGCACCCACCTTGAAAAATAGTGGTGAAGTCCAAGCGGTCGAAGCGCGCTTACTGACACAACAAGGTAATCTGAGGGAAGCGCGTGGTAAACTTAACTCAGCTATCGCCCAATCGCGACACTATGGCGAAAACGGACTTGTTCTTTGGTCTTTGGGTTTACTTGGTCGAGTTGAAATGTGGGATGGTAATCATGAAACGGCACTTGCTTTATTTGTCGACGCGATTTCTCTCGGCGACAAGAGCGAAAGTTATGGCGCGCTTGGTTGGGCGATGTGCGGACTCGGTGCGTTACAACGTCGGATGGGTCAATACGAACAATCTTCGAAGACCCTATTGGAGGCTTTTGATTTTGTTAGCGAGCACTCAAGCATTGATGTCTGGATTGAGACCCTACTAGAAATTGTCGAAACCAAGATGGTGCTAGGTCTTGAAGATGAAGCGCGGGCTAGATTGTCTGAAGCACGTCGGCTTTCGGAGAATCTGGGCCACGATCTATATTTATTTCGTGCAGATGCGCTTTCGGCAAAATATTCTAAAGAAGCGCTACAGGCTACATCGGAGAAAGCGAATTGGGCTATTGATCGTACTTTTGGTTTTCCCCATAACGCGTTCGCAATTCAAATCCTCATCGATCAATTTGAACAACAGAGTGATGATAGGGCGGGAGAATTGAAGAAGTCTCTAAAACGGCGTTTCCCCGAATTTCGTAAAGAATGAAGCGATTACGTATACATGCAGTGCAAGTTCCGTTGGAAGATCCTGAAGGGTTTCCAGAGGCGGTTGCTAAAAAGTTGAACCTAAGTTTGGACGACCTCCACGACGTCGCGTTGGTCAAACGCACGCTGGATGCCAGAAAATCACCTGTGTGGACATGTTCAGTTGATGTTTCGGTGGCAAAAAAAATTCGCACGCCAAAGGATTCCGTGCCGGCACCGGATCCCCTCGAGTTTGCTCGAAAGACTTATAAAGTTAAGAAGTTCGAAAGAATCGTTGTTATCGGGGCTGGGCCCTGCGGATTATTTGCAGCCAATATGTTAGCAGAACACGGGTTAAACCCGATCCTTTTAGACCGCGGTGATCCGGTCGAAACCCGTGCGAGAAAAGTGTCTAGACTTATGCATTACGGTGAACTCGATCCGGAATCCAATATTTGTTACGGCGAGGGTGGCGCTGGAACGTGGTCGGACGGTAAACTTTATACGAGGATTAAGGATAAACGGAGCCGACATGTTCTTGAAACGATTGTCGAACTTGGCGGACCCGAACGAATTCTTGTGGATGGGAAACCGCATCTGGGGACCAATAGACTCGTAGCGTTGTGTAAAGCATTTCGGGCACGATTAACTGAGTTGGGGGCTGAAGTGCGTTTCCAAAGTAGGGTCGTTGGGTTTATCCAAGAGTCGGGCCGAATGAAGGGGGTAAAGCTTGATGATGGAACGATCATCGCAGCTGATCGTGTTATACTCGCTGTTGGTCATTCCGCACGCGACATGTATCGGCTCATGGCAAAGAATGGGATCAGTATGGAACCAAAGCCTTTCGCTGTTGGGTTTCGTGTTGAACACAAACAAGCACTTATTAATTCGATTCAGTACGGTGCCTTTGCAGAATCCGAGGGTATACCATCGGCTGATTATCGACTTGCTACTAATTTTGAAACGCCTAAAGGTCGGGTCGGGGTTTACAGTTTTTGTATGTGCCCTGGCGGTCAGGTTGTCCCATCTCACACGAGCGCAGGCGAGATTTGTGTTAATGGTATGAGTCACGCAAGTCGAAAGGGACATTTCGCGAATACTGCTCTGATTGTTTCTGTTGATAAGAACGATTTTGGAAATGATGCCTTTTCTGGGATGGAGTTTCAAGAAAGAGTCGAACGAAAGGCGTTCGAATTAGGTGGTGGAGGCTTTTTTGCGCCGGCCCAAAGACTACAAGATTTTGTCGACGGGCATGTTGGTGACGTACTGAAAAGTACTTACAAACCGGGCATCGTGGCTGCCGATGTATCGTTGTGTTATCCGAAATCTATTATCGAAAAGTTAAAGGAGGCACTAAAGCGTTTCGATGAATCGATGCCCGGATATTTGACAAACGATGCGTCGATCATCGGAGTTGAAACGCGTACGTCGGCCCCGTTCAGAATTACCAGAAATGATAACTATCAGAGTATTTCATGTCCGGGGCTTTATCCCAGTGGTGAAGGCGCCGGATATGGCGGGGGAATCGTCTCTGCAGCGGTGGATGGCTTAAAGGTAGCAGAACAAATATTGATTGAACTTTCTGATGGGTATGTTTACAAGGAAGCCTAATTTTTAAAAGGATGTGAAGTGAAAAAGCCATTTATTGAAGACCTCGGATTTTCGCAATGGAATTGGAAGAATGAGAATCCCCGCGAACTTGTCCTGGTTGCTTTTATTTTGATGATCTTCGGATTTATGATGTGGCTGCCGGCGCAGGGGTGGGGCATTGATACGCGCGTTACACCGGTCGAACTAAAAAACTAATCGGGGTTTTTAGCGAGAGAGTAACCTGATTTCAACGACGATAAACTAACCTTTCGATTTTATCCTACAACTCAACCTGGGCTTGACAGACTCGCTTTAGAACAGGAAAATCGCTATACCTACTTCGGAAGTACCCATGAAAGTTTATCTCGTATTGTTATTCTTAGCTTTGCTTATCGGTTGTGAGCGTACTCCTGACAGTCTCGAACCGTGGCGAAATGCCGAGGGTGGTGTGGAAAAGATCACCGGTTTTGCAAAATCTGAGAAAGAGTCGATGGCCGTTAGAGAAAAGGCGATTCAGATTCTTGTCGAAGATGAACATTTGGGACTTTTGGAACCTATTCTCAAGCCGCTCCCACAAGATGTTCAAACTAAACTTGTCGCGGCGGCGATGAAACCCATTTCCGAGAAGTGGAACAAAAAAGATTGGCCGAAAATTCAAAAAGGTGCGACGACAGACACTGGACGAATGAAAGTTAAACATAGTCATTCAGCAGCAGCGAAGGATATGGCGTACTATCTTTATCCTTACGCCGGAGCCGCAGAAAAGACACAAATCGAGACTATCTTGGCGGAATGGACCTCTGAAGATCAGGATATTCGGACGCAAATCGGAAAAACAACCCTGGGTCAAGCCGCATCGAGAGCGGGCAAAAAGGGAATCGATAATATGCTTACCTGGATCGCGTCCACCAAAAAGGTCGCAACCGTTGCGCGTAAAATTCGCAAAGATGCGAGCAAGGAGGTACGGGAACAACTTGATGACGGAATCCGCAAACGCGCCGAGGCGGCACATCCCAATTTAAAGGAAAACGAACTAGAAGTAGCGGTTTTAGAAGCCGAAACTGCAGCAATCGTTCCTTATCTAAATAAAGCGATTCGTGATCCCAAGAGTCCGTCTTCGTTGATTGATGGTGCTATGGATATTCTTGTCAAAATTCAGGGGCCAAAGTCGACGTCTTTATTTTCTGAACTCATCTCAAAGCGAAGAGGTCTCGTACGTTGGGTGTCGGCCACACGACTTATCGAAGTGCGCGGTAAATCGGGTATCTTATTAGCAGCCAAAGCGTTGCCTCTCGATCCGTCTAAATATGATCTTGCCAAAGCCGATGCGTTAAAAAAAGAAAGCGAAATCTTCTGTAACTTCGTTGATACAGAAATGAAAAAACAAAAAGTTAAAGATATTTCCGATGTTCTAAAACGTGGGCTTTCGAGTAATCGTTGGCCGGTTAAGATGTTAGCGTTAAGGTGCGTTGAAATCTCAAAACAATCCGCTCTCAAGACGCAGGTTAACGCGTTGACCTCAGATAAGACCGCTCTCAACGGGTTCGAGGGGATTGAATCCCTAGGTAGTTTGGCTGAAAATGTGGCTTCAAAACTTTAAGGAAAATGGGTTCTATAATTTAAGGACCTTATCTGTTTAAACACTTGAAATCTTGGGTGAAAAACTTAACCTACGGCTCTACCTTTCTTAGAGCTCTTCATCTCGAAATATTCGTCCCTCGTTTTTTTATTCGTAATGTTGGCCGCTTGTGGTGGCGATACCAACGATCAGAACAATATTGATAATTCAAATAATAATAAATCGACAATTGTTTTAACGACGGGATCAAATAACGGGGAAACGCCCGGAAATGGAACCATAGTTTCTAATAACGCTACAAACACAACCCCGGTTTCCGCGCTAAATTATTACACAGATATCAAGCCAATAATGGACCACAGCTGTGTATCTTGTCATATGCAGGGCGGCGTCGCCCCTTTCGCTTTGAATACCTTTGAGGACGTATATTCAATTCGTGCACTCATCGCCGCTAGCGTTAAATCGGGTTCGATGCCTCCATTTTTGGCCGACTCAGATTGCCGCGATTATCAATTTGATCCATCTTTATCTGATAAGCAGATTTCGGATATCGAAGAGTGGGCGACCAGTGATGCGAAGGAAGGCGATAAAAACAAACCAGGCAAGGCCATAGGCGTAGAAGCATATACACCACCCATATTAGATACAGTTCTTGAAATGGCGGAGCCGTATACGCCCAAACTGTCGCCCGATGATTACCGATGTTTTGTGATCGACTGGCCTCATGAAACCGATAAATTCATAACGGGATTTGGTGTTACCCCAGGTTCACCAAGTATCGTCCATCACATGATTGCATTTCTTGCAACTCCCGAGAATGTAGACAAAGCCCTAGCATTCGATGCTGCTGAAGATGGCCCAGGATACACCTGCTTCGGAGATTCCGGATTAGGAGACGGCGCCTGGGTTGGAAGTTGGGCGCCCGGTGGTGTGGATTCGGCCTTTCCAGAAGGGACCGGAAGCAAGATTAAAGCACGATCAAAAATCATTCTCCAGATTCACTATAGTACGCTTGAAACCGACCCCATCGCTGACCTTTCGTCGGTAAAATTTAGAACTGCCGATCGGGTCGAAAAAGAAGGGTTCTTTTTGCCTTTTGCAAATCCCGCTTGGCTGAACGCGGGGTCGATGAAGATCCCAGCCGGCGATGCTGACGTGAAACATCAGGTCGGATTCGATATTTTGAGTTTCATCGATGGTGCAACTCAAATGAATATTTTTTCAGGTGGGTTGCACATGCATTTACTCGGAACGTCGATTAAGTCGTGGATAGAAAGATCAAACGGCGATGACGAATGCTTGATTGATATTCCGAAATGGGACTTTAACTGGCAGTCAGGTGTAGCTTTTGAAAAGGTCGCGGTCCTGGAACGCGGCGATAAACTGAACCTGGAATGCCATTGGGATAATAGCATAGACAATCAACCCGTAATCAACGGTAAACGTCGGACCCCTGCTGATGTTAGTTGGGGAGAGGGTACTGGAGATGAGATGTGTCTCGGTGTATTCTTCGTCACTATCGATTAAAGTTCGCCTAAATCCATTTTTAGGTATACCTTCGAGAGAACCAAAAACGGAGCATGCATATCCATGTATGAAAAGATTACTGAAGCAGTCGAATTCTTAAAGCAATACACTTCCCAAACACCTGAAATCGCTATGATTCTTGGTAGTGGGCTCGGAGCCTTAGGCGATGAGCTAGAAGACGCACAAAAGATTTCCTATTCGAAGATCCCACATTTTCCAACCTCGGCGGTTGAGGGACATGCCGGGAATCTGGTTTTCGGAAAATTAGCGGGTAAAAATGTTGTAGTGATGCAAGGGCGAGTTCACGCTTACGAAGGTTGGACGGCTGATGAAGTCACCTTTCCAGTCCGTGTTTTTAGTCTCATGGGAATAGAGAAGTTGTTGGTCACGAATTCAGCTGGCGGAATAAATCGTGACTTTAAGCCAGGCGATCTCATGTTGATCACCGATCATCTGAATTTGACGGGACAGAATCCCCTCGAAGGCGAAAATGATGAACGATTTGGAGTGCGTTTTCCAGATATGTCTGAAGCTTATTGTCTCCAAGCGCGAAAAGCGATTATCGAAGCAGCCAGAGAACTCAATATTCCACTTAAGGCGGGCGTGTATGCCGGTGTAATGGGTCCGAGTTACGAAACACCAGCTGAGGTTCGTATGATCGGGTTTTGCGGCGGGGACGCGGTTGGGATGTCGACCGTTCCAGAGGTAATCATTGCAAATCATAGCGGAATGAAAGTCGGAGGGATCTCGTGCATTTCCAACTTGGCTGCTGGTATTAGTGCACAAAAGCTAACGCATGAGGAAGTCAAAGAAACCGCACAACTCGTACGTGAAAGCTTCATCCACCTCGTCACAAAAACGGTACAAATATGGTGAAACTGGATTGGGAGCCGATGATTGCAGTTGCAAAAAAAGCTCGCGAAAATTCTTATTCTCCTTATTCAAAGTTCGAAGTGGGCGCCGCGCTAATTACCGGAAGCGGAACGATATTTGGCGGATGTAATGTGGAGAACGCGTCTTATGGTGCTACGGTGTGCGCAGAGAGAACCGCCGTGGGTAACGCTATCGTCAATGGCGAGCGGAATCCTGTTGCCATGGTCATCATTACCGACGCAGATCATCCGATTGCCCCTTGCGGAATATGCCGTCAGGTCCTCGCCGAATTTTGCGATGACATCCCAATTCTTCTAATTGACGGAAGTGGGAACCGTCGGCTAACCTCTCTTATAGAACTCTTGCCTCTCCAATTTTCGGGAGAAGACTTTTAGTTAACCGGGGCAACGCGCCCTCACTGAGGAATTCTTGCCTCATATTGAGACTTTCGAGTCACGCTTTTGTTGTTTGGGACGCACGCTTAACGTGATGGTACCGTGAACTTGTTTTGGCATGAATACTGCTGTGTTTATGTCTTACTAACTGAACTGGATAGAGCTTGAAAAATATATACCTAATTCTAATCGCGATTTTTTCCATCGGCTGCGGCGACTGCGGCGAAGACGAGGCCATACCGCATGACTCTGATGGTGATACGCAATATACAGACAAAGGAGGCAAAGGAGATAACCCGCACAATCCAGATATGGGAGACATGGGAAGTGTTGACGACACTGGAATAGTAGATGACGACACTGGAGTTACCGAACCTGAGCCGGAACCAACCACTGATGCAGTTCAGTTTGGACCGACCGTCGAAGATCTAGTGACTACTTCTTGTTCTACGATTACTGTAAAAGGCCTTTCAACCCAGCTTATCGATCAGATGAACTGCGAGGTCCCAGGAATCATGAAGAGTTTTGCAGGCTCAGAAGCTGTAACCTATTCAGCAGTCGTTTTCCCCTTCATGCAAGGTAGCGCCACCGATGCGTTAATAGAGACAGGACTTGATAACTCTGGAAAGATTCCGATTAACAGCGCGTTGAGATCGATTGCCCAACAATATCTTCTCGTTCAGTGGTTCCAGGCTAGTCCGCGATTATGTGACGCCAACAAAGCTGCAGCACCTGGTGGAAGTAATCATAACGGCGGTGCAGCAGTTGATATCGGTAATAGTTCGACCTGGCGACAAGTGTTGAGAGATAATGACTTTATCGATGATGTGTCGGATGAAGCTTGGCACTTTAGACATAAGCCAGCCAAAGACGTTCGCTCGCTATCGATTTTGGCTTTTCAAAAATTATACAATCGAAACTTCCCAACCAAAAAGATCGATGAAGACGGTATATACGGTCCACAAACCGGACGCGCTCTTGCTGCCTCGCCCGGAGAGGGGTTTTCTCGAGAGCCCGTATGTGATTCTACGCAAGCGTTCGTTGCTTATCCTGCAGCCGAAGAAGAAGTCCCGATGGACGTAGATTGGGAGACCGATGAGGAAGGGAGCGTAGAACTGAGAGTGATCGCGACGGCAGGTATTAGAAATATTGAAATTCTATCCGAAGGAAAGGTTATCGCCGAAGCAACTCAGGATGGTGATCGCACACTTCGAACGTCGTTCAAAGTAGACCAAGACTTTACGAAAGTGGAGATTGAGATTCGCGGATACGGCGTAGATGGAGCACTGAAAGGTAAGGAGTTAGCGCAGGTCAATACGCAACCTGACGGTGAGTTCCGTAGGCCCTTGGGCGATGGAGTTTATGAAATCGGACGTGCGAGTGGTAAGAAGCTCGACTTTGAACTCAAGTCCGAAGTCACACGTTTCAGCACAGATCGTGGATTCGTTTACCGACTCGGCCATTTGGATATCCAAAAAGAGATTCACACACACCACGACCACTGATATTGAATCAACTTCAGTATTCTTGTTAAGGTAAGAATATCCCGAATTTATCTACAGATTATTCGTAATAAGGATTACTTCCGGCGTTGTGGTTCGTGACGTCGATAATTTCTCTAACATCATCACCGAAATTATCTCGGAGAATACGTTCTACACCGTCACTTAGGGTCGCGCTTGACGCCGAGCAGCCCTGGCATCCGCCAGACATTTCAATATAGACGTCATTATTTAAATAATCGACAAGTTCGATGCGCCCGCCATGGCTTGCAATCATTGGATTAATCTCGTTCTCGATGCACTTCATTATCTTTCTTCTCATGGAAAACCTCCGTTGCCACGTGACGTATTGACTACCAAGAGTTAGGTACGAATACAATAATGTAGGTCGCGGTTCTAGCGGAGCCACGCAGCGACCCGTAAATGCTGTTGAGGTAAAAAGTGTATATCTATGGAAAGCATCCCGTTCGCGAACTCTTAGAAACATCTCGTGGAAAGGTTATCGATATCTTTATCGATCGTCCGGAAAATCGTGAAAACTACAAATTCGACGTTAAAGTCGTGGAAACCGAAATCCTGGATAAGTATTCTGATAATGGTAACCATCAAGGGGTTGTCGCTCAAGTTACGCCTTTTCAATACGCAAATCTTAAAGACCTCTACAATTGTGATGTTGTGGCGATTTTAGACCAGGTCCAGGATCCACAAAACTTTGGTGCGATCGCGCGGTCGGCGGCAGCGTTTTCCATACCGCTTATTATCCCAAAGGACCGTGCGGTGGGAGTCACAGGAACAGTTGTTCGTGCATCGGCGGGTTTGATTTATCAGGTACCGGTCGTTCAAGTTACCAACATTGCAAGGACGATTAAAACGCTTCAAGACGAGGGCTTCTGGGCTTTTGCATCAGACATGGGCGGCGACTCTATCTATGAATCAAAACTTGAACCCAAAACCATCATCGTCATGGGGGGGGAGGCTGGGATTCGAAAGTTAACGAAGGAAAAGTGTGATTTCGTTGTCGGTATTCCTACTCATAAATGCGTTGAGTCGTTGAACGTTTCAACGAGTTTTGCCATTGTTGCCTCCGAGTTTCGACGAACAAATCCGGAATAAAGTTAGTGCGAATTAGCGCGATGAATAGTGTTGTGAAATCGCGCGAAACATTTCAATCGTTTCTTGTTCGACTAAGTTTCCATGTTGTCCGTCGTCTCGAAATCCTCGATGCGCCGATGTTTTCACTACAACCACATTGGTCTTCCGATTGATGTAAATGTACTGTCCGTAGACACCAATCGCGTAAAATTCTTGGTCGGGGTTCACCGGTACCCACCATTGATAGCCGTAACCAAATTTATCATTTTTATCGGTAGACGGCGGAGCTGAAGCTTTAACAGATTCAAGTGCCCAGCTTTTGGGTATAACTTGCTTGCCTTCCCACATGCCTTCGTTCAGAAATAGAAGTCCAAATTTTGCGTAGTCGCGCGACTGCATGTTGAGTCCACCGAGGGCAAATGCGACACCGTGTCCGTCGGTTAAAAAGTAACCTTTGCCCTCTGGTCCGATTTTAGACCATATGCCTTCTTCAATCAGTTCTGACAAAGTTTTGTTTGTCGCTGCTCGAACGACCATCGCTATAACGTGGGTGTCAATCGATGTGTACTGGCGAGCCTGACCGGACTTTCCGATCGTTGCAGTGATACTGGCAGCGAATTCGTCCATCGATCCGCCTAATGCCAACACTCGTCCCATTTTATTAATATCGCTACTAAAAGCTAGGTAATCTTCGTCGAAGTCTACGCCGCTGGACATATTGAGAACATCACGAATAGGCACGTCATTGTAGGCTGATTTTTTTAACGATGGGACATACTTGGTAACCGGGTCATCGATCGATTCAATGTGTCCGGCCTCGACCGCGATACCCATGACGGCTGAAGAGAATGATTTTGCCATCGACCACGAGATACGTAAGTCCTCTTTTTTTGTTCCAAGATAATATTGTTCGGAAACCAGAACCCCATCATGGATTACTAACAGAGAGGTTGTTTTTGTCTTCTCTAAGAACGCGCTGATTTTTTTGGTTTCTTTTTCATGGGTATATTGGGTTGGCATATTAGAAAAATTTTCTTTCCACTTCGTCGACTTTTCAATTGATTTGAAGTCTTGATGAAAAAAGACGTTTTTCATTCCGGAGAAATTTGTGACGATTTTATCTTCATCAAAAAGTGAAAGTACATTGTTGAGTCGGACCAAATCTTCTCGATAGATGAGTGCGACAACTATCGCTACCAAAAGAAGCGCACCGATTGACCCGAGACTATATTTAATAATTTTTTTCATATTTTTCCCTAGATAGCATCCTCAGATCCAAATTCGAAACGAATGGTGGATTGGCCATGTCCGTGAGGCTCGACCACAATTCTTGAATCCACCATTTCGCGCAAAGAAGCAACATGGCTAATAATTCCGATTTGTCTTTCGCCCTCTCGATGAAGTTGATGAAGCGTTGATAATGCTAGGTGAAGTGCGTCCTCATCTAGGGTACCGAATCCCTCGTCCAATAATAGCGTTTCTATGGGCATCGCAATCTTACGGTAGTCGGCGAGTGCAAGTGCCAACGCCAAACTTACTAAAAATGTTTCTCCCCCTGAGAGTGTCGTCAACGGGCGTTCGGAGTTCGCTTGATAGCGATCTTGAATAATAAAGTCTAAACTTGCGCCGCCCTGACTCGGAGCAGCAAGTTGATACCTGGGATAAAGAAGCTGAAGTCGATGGTTTGCACGTTCGATGAGTCCTTTTAAGTTTAAACTTTGAGCATATTGTTGAAAGCGTTGTCCGTTTCCCACGCCGATGGTTTGATAAACCGCGTTCCACGTATCCAACTCATTCTCTAACTCTTTTCTTTCTTTGAGTAATTCGGCGAGTTTAGCTTCATTCTTTTCGAATGTCGCCCATTTTTCCATAGCTTGACCGAGAATAACCGCGACTTCTTCAACGAGTTCCTCACAGGATTTAGACCTTATTTCTAAGTCTTGTATGGCGAGATCAATGTAACCATCGGGTTGGTTTTTTTTGTTTTGCGTGAGCCTTTTTACGACCAAATCGTATTGAGATTTTGATTTTTCGACGGCCGAATCTAATCCTTTAACGATTTTTTCGAACTTGGTTCGTTTTTCCGCTGGCAGTAATACGTCTTGCGCTTTCTCAAGCGAGAATCCGATTTCATACAGCTTAGAGTCGCGATTTAAGATGGCCTCTTCTAGATCTTTACGGCCCTTCTCCAAGTTAGACTTGGCGCTTTCAAGTCGCTCCTTGTTTCGGACACGGTCCCGTTCGCTTTGACTCAGTTCTTCTAAGAGTTCCTTTTTGTCATTTTCGGTACGTTCGATTTCCGCGTCAAATTCGACTTGGATGTCCTCAGGATCGCGCCCTTGGAATAACTTAGCTTTGATGTCTTCTAACTTTTTAATATTGTTATTTTTTTGGACCAAACTCTTGGAAGCTTTTTCGGTTCCTTTCTTTCGAAGCGCGTACTCTGCTTTCAATGTCTCTATTTCGCTGCGTAGTTTGTCACTGGTGGTCTGGAAGGTATCTCGTTGTGTAATCAGTTCGTGGATGGTTTTGGATTCTTCAATCACTTCCTTCAATGTGAATTCGGTCGGCACTTTAACTTCTAAGCCTTTTAGTGTCTGCGTTATCTCTTTCCAACCTTCTTCTCTTGTGTCGATGATTTCTTGCTGGGCTTCTTTTTTCCCTCGAATGAAAACAGCTTGATTTTCATTTTCGTGCGATAGAGTTTTTATACGCGCTTCAATTTCATCGACTTCCGCTGATAATTTTGTACGACTATCTTTGGTCCCTACTACCTTTTCGGAAAGTTTTGAGATGTCTCCTACGCTTAAGCGCAATAGTTCGATGTCTTGTTCGCGTTCAGCAATCAATCCATCGAGTAAAACTGAATTCTTCATCTGGAACGATTCAAGTGGGTTAAATCCAGCGCTTTCCAAACATTCACCGAAAACCCGTTGATCTTGTTCTAAGCGTTCCTTAACGGCAATGATCTGCGCGTCTTCGTGTTTGAGTTGGGTCTTTTGGGCAACTTGTTTTGCAATCAATTTCTGCAGGTTGTCTCTGGTTTCTGCCATTGCAGTTGAGATTTCAGAGAAGTCTTTTTCAAGCCCAATGAAGTCTTGTTCTGCGATTTGGTGTTGTTGGGCAAGTTCTTCTGAAGCACAGAATGGATGAATGGGACTGCCGCATAAAGGGCAGGGTGTGCCATCGTTCAACTCCTCACGTAGTTCGGATAAGGCGCGTACTTTTTCGTTCAAGCGCATTGTTTCACGTAATTGTTTTTGTAATCCGAGTTGCGTGGTTTCGAGTTTCTTCAGCGCTTTTTCTTCATGAAGGACGCTAGATAAAACGTTGTTGAGTTCGCCTATACGTCGATGGCGATCTTCTTTCTCGCTTTCGGATTGTTCGATCCGAATCAACATCAGTTTCGCTTCGCGAAGCGCTTGTCCTGCTTGCGTAGCGATATCTAAATCTGCTCGGAGTTCGGCAAGCGGGCGGTCTTTGTTGTTCGCTAAAGCAAGTTCTAATTCTCTTGTTGCGCGTGTTGCTGCAGCTTTTTGTGCACGCAAAGACGCTTTCATTTTTTTGAGCTTAGGAGTCTCGGCTTCAATTTCCAGATTTCTTTTTACAATTTCTGCTTCGCCTTTTTCGATCTCGTGCTGCAGGCTTTCAAGTTTCTTTTCAGCAGGCGCGACAACACTTTCAAAAACTGAAGTCATTGAACCTAAGACGCCAGGAAGTCCGATTCGCTTTCCGAGAGCCTTGGATTTTTTTTCTAAAACTTTTAAGCTTTCAACGATTGCGCTGGATTCTGCGTTGCTTTTGGAAAGCGTACTTTCGACTTCTTGAAGCAAAAGCTTAGCGCTTTCGAGTTCAGTACGAGCTGACTTTTCTTCAATCGAAAGACTCTGTAGCTGTGTTGCGGTTTCTATTGCGCGTTTAAGATCCGGTTGGGCGTCTTTGAGCTTTTTTCGCGCGTTCTTGGAGGCCCGGTCTTTCTCTTTTGATCTTTTCGAGAGCGCCTTAGCTTCAAGAAGCCCCGCCTCTACGTTCTCTTGTAGCTTAGGAATCAGCGCTTCTAAGCCCTTTTTTTCGTCGGCTAATTTATCGGCGAGTTCCAACAAAGGTTGAAGTCCGATAATTTTCTTGTCGTCCTCGAGCGCTTCGTAAAGACCACGATGGTTTTCGAAATCTTTTTTCGCGGTCTCTTTAGCTTTTTCGAGGGTTTCTAATTCCCGGGTGAGGGCATCGAATTCGTTCTTCCAAACCAAATGGTTCCGCGCGTTCACGGCATCTTGTTGAGCGTTTTTTAGATTTATTTGCTGGGTTTTTACATCGGCTTTTAAAAGAAGTGGGTTCATCTCTTCATCGGGATGAACCTCCTTTATGCGATCAGAAAGCCGTTGGAACGAACGATCCAGTCCTCGTCTTTTTTCGGCTGCTAACTCGCCGATTTTTCGGAACTTGTCGGTTCTAGTCAGGCGCTCTAAAATCGCGGCTTTTTCTTTAGAAGTAGCCTTAAGAAAGGCACTAAAAGCGCCTTGAGCTAAGAGGATAGTGCGTTGAAAGTCACCAACGTCAAGCCCTTGAAGCGCGAGATCAAAATGAGGTTGGAAGAATTTTTCTCTGTGATCGGAAACGACCAACTGTAGGTCACCGGATTTCTTACGCAGATAAAGACTACGCTCGGCTTTCTGAACGGCCCCTTCCGGGTCGTTATAGGCGCGTCGACAAGACCAAATTGCCAAGTAACGAGTGCGTTTCCCTTTCCCATCCTTTGAAGAAAATTCAACTTCGGCGAAACTTTCGGCGGTTCCTTGCGAAAGAATATGTGCAACGTCTGTTTCTGGCTTCCCGGTTTTGCGATTTAGGCGGGGGGTCTGTCCAAACATCGCCAAACAAATCGCATCCAGCACGGTTGATTTTCCAGCACCCGTCGGTCCTAGAATCAAGAAAATGGGAGCGTTACGAATATCTTCATCGAAATCAATTTTATGATCGCCGTAGAGCGAGTTCAAATTTTTTAATTTGATTTGATGAAATTTCATGGGCTTGATTCCAGTTCTGCAAGTAGAGAACGGAACGCGATGAGATGGTCATCAGAAGGAGTTTTCTCGAACTTTTCTTGAAACATAAGTTGGAAAATATCTTCGGGCGCCAGACTTTCCAACTGTGGGCGTTCCTCAACCTCAGGTTGTTCGATGAGATGAGTTAGTGTCTTTTTGAAGGCCACGATCCGCGGGCGAGGTTCAGGAAATTGCTGCTCTAAAAAGGTTTGAAAACGGTCAACGCCTGCTTGGGTCGGCTGATCGACGAGTCTTTCCATATACAAATAGGGCGCTAGCTCAGAAGACCAAGTTAGCGTCTGTAGAAGATCGACGATTTCGTTTTCGTACCCGACGAGTTCGAATACTTCTCTCCAGCAGGGGACTCTGCGCGGGGTTATGGTGGGTTTCATATCTTCAAATTCGATTTCTAGAATAAATCTCGGTGACCGAGATTCGACGACGCTGATCGGAACGGGGCTTCCCGAATACCAAACGGGATTGTTACCCACGCGGTGTTGTCGATGAATATGGCCCAGGGCGGCATAATCATAACCTTCAAATATTTCTGGGGGTAGACCGTCAATGGTTTGAAATTGGTGGATTGGCGTTTGGAAATCTCCCTCGCTGAAAGGCGATTCTGATGTCGCACAAGTCATATGCCCCATCGCGATAGCGGGCACACTTCCGTATGCTTGTTTACCTTTTTCAAGCAAGTCCGCGTATAGGTTTGTAAACGAATGGACGAAATCGTCTCGTATTTCTTTTGGTTTCTTTTTGGTAGTGGATACCCCCAATTTCGATTCAATTAGGTAGGGAATAGCCACTACGAATGCTTCAACGTCTCCAGCCTTTCCGGTTAGTGCGATAAGAGCATCTTCTCTCTTGTCCAGTTCTCCCACAACATGAATATCAAGCGAGCTAAGAATTTCCTTCGGCGCGTCAAGGCGCGTCGGCGAGTCGTGATTCCCTGCAATGAGTACAATATGCCGAAGGGTCTCTAGATCAGCGCATTTTGCGAAGAACGCAAAGAGGTCACGCTGGGCGGACGCCGAGGGCTGGGTATAATGAAATACGTCGCCTGATATAAGGAGGACATCTATTTCTTTCTCCTTGAGTTCGCCCCATAACCATTCAAGAAAACGCTTATGTTCTTCGTGTCGAGGTGTGTGTTCAAGGCTGACGCCGAGATGCCAATCTGAGGTGTGAAAAATCTTCATTATACTGTCCAGCTATACCAAGGTTGAGTACACAACTTTGGGCTGTCCAGCAATGCGTTCCCATACGTTTTATGCGGTCGGCATGTGTTTAAACTTGAATCACGGATGACGAGATCACAAATAATACGAATTTCTTCTTTGATTTCTTTTTCGTTCTCAACCAAGGTGTTTGAACTTTGAATTTAGTTGTGAGACGTCTCGATTATGAGTGTTAAGATTTTAAATGTAGCACAAGATACTGCCACCACACGTCGTGAGTGGTTAGAAGGTTTAACGACGATGTGTGCTGAAGCATTTCCTGATTTCGATCGCCGTTTTGGCGCTGCCTACAGAAAGAATGCGGCGGGTGAAATCGAAATGACCGATGGTTTTTACTCTCCAGACGCAATTTCCAAAGAAACCATCACTGGCATGTTGTCCGGCTTTAATGATTCGTTAGATCAGCGCGCTGTTCACGCGCTTTTCAACGAAGTATCACACGCGTCAATGTCACAACGTTTAGGCGAGCTTGAATCTTATAAGCTGCTCGAAATACCGAGGGCGTTTGATGTTAAAGATGTAGTCGCTGTTGGATCCGGTAATTCTGATGGCAGCGGGTTTATGTTTGTTTCACTTCACGATAAAAAAAAGCGTGTTGGGAAAATTCAACAACGAGAGTGGATGTACGTTGCTGCGCATATCGCAGCGATGGCCCGAATAAGGATCGGCGGAGATAGTACAGACTACTTTGCATTGGCAGATTGGATCTACGATAAAAAAACCGGTCGTGTCGTGGATGCGAAATTTGTGGCAGAAAATAAGGATGTAAGCCAACATTTGATTGCCGCAGCAAAACGTATCGACAAAAATCGGGTATCAAAAGATGATGATGTTGTAGGTAAATGGCAGGCGTTGACAGCGGGGCGTTGGACTTTAGTCGATGTTAGCGATGGTCCGCAGAAGTACGTGGTTGCATTGCCAAACGACCCGCCGGTTTGTCAGACCTTTGCGTTAACGATGCAACAATCTCGGGTCCTTTGGTTTTTATTGCAAGGTCACTCCCAAGCATTCGTTTCTTATGAGTTGGGTCTAACTCCAACCGCGGTGAGTCGTATCATAGGGGGGATACGCAAAAAAATGGGCGTGAGGACGACGGTGGAGCTTTTGCGTTTAACCCGTGGGGTTTTACCGCAGAGCGCCTTACCGCCTGCGCTCACAGGTGCTCAAAAAGAGCTTATGGATGGGATCGCAAACGGACTGTCAG
>CALJNB010000110.1 GCA_937981985.1 uncultured bacterium | reverse complement strand
ATAGCAACCAAACAAGAGTCATGATGGACCTTAATGAGAATATTACCCACGCTGCAACAGAAACATCTCCAGTTACGGCCGCCCAACCAATAAGTGGAGGGAACGCGCCGGCCGCGCCACCGATTACGATATTCTGGGATGTTCTTCGTTTGAGCCACATCGTATAAATAACAACATAAAAGGCATGACCTGCGATACCCATTAGTGCTGCCAAGGGATTCACTAAAAAGGTGAGGACCAGAACGCCAATCGCGCCCAAAATCGCTGAGAAAATCAAAGCGTTTCGTGGCTGAATGGTACCGGTGACTAGAGGGCGATGCGCGGTACGATTCATGATGGAATCGATATCTTTATCCCAAACCATGTTAATGGTGTTTGCGCTACCGCAGATAGCTAAGGTCCCAATGAGGGTCCAGATCATCAACATAAGATCCGGGACACCACTTTCGGCGACCAACATTGTACAAATTGTCGTCAGGACAAGAAGTCTAAGAATACCAGGCTTAGTTAACGCGATATATTCGCGCATGAGGCTACTACTTTGTGTCATTCTCTTTCTTGGGTTGGCTCAACGAAGCGACTTCGTTGGCGGGGTTAGCTTTCTTTTCGAGGGCTGATGTTGGTTTGGCTTTCGCGTCGTCTCCGCCTTCGGCAGCCGCCGGGGCTTTAATCACTTTTTGGTAACGCGCAGGTACCTGGACGTCATCCTCATATGGAAAGAGGCCGACGGTCAAAAAGATCGAAAACAAAAAGGGAGCACAAGCAATGGGAATAATCGCAGGTCTTTCACCGACAAGGTGCATGTAATAAGCTGCAACTAAAACGGTCTTTACCAATGCTAGGCCGATCAGAGACACAACGGTGAACGTTCTGTCGAAAGGCTCCATCCCTATAAGTTCAGGCTCAGGAATAATGACTTCAACAATGGTAAGCACGATCAGCGCTATCCAAATCCACATATAAAGAGGATTTAGAAGTCCAAACCAAAGCTTTTCTTCTTCGTGTGAGTTTGCCATTTATATTCCTAGAGTAAGTAAACGAAAGTAAAAACAAGAATCCAGACAAGATCGACAAAGTGCCAATACAGTCCCGCAATTTCGACAAAGGTATATTGTTCTTTTCCTACTTTTCCGTTTCGTAAACCGAGGTAAAGAATTGTGTTGAACATAACGCCTACAGCAACGTGTGCTCCGTGAAATCCAGTAAGACTCAAGAAGGTTGCTACAAAGTTTTGATTATAGGGAAGCGCTGCTGCGTTCTCCGAGAAGAAACCCCAAACTTGCATTAAGTGAGTCCACTCATACCCTTGGATTCCAAGGAAAAAGAGGCCACCTATCATTGTTGCTAAACACCACTTCTCTGCGCGTTTGATTCGTCCTGCGGCGACATCACTAAGAACGTGAACCATCGTGACCGAACTACAAATGAGGATAAAGGTATTGAATGCAGTAAGCTGAATCCCAATAACACCAAAGGTGGTATAAGGGTTAGGCCAGACGGTTGAACCGACTGTGTTGACCAGTTCAGAAGCTTGTCCCATTCCATCAAGAGGCGCTTTCCAACGCAGGCGAGCATACCCTGCTAAAAAGCCGGCGAAGGTCATGGCATCCATGACAAGGAATGTCCACATTCCCAGCTTTCCGTTATCTACTCCGAGCGATTCTTCGCCAGGTCCAATTGCAATACTCATCGGTGTCTCCTACTCGGCTGCTGATGGGGAATGGGGTCCGTGATGGCGCTCGATAGGCGTCCAAACCGGTGGCTCGTGAAATTGATGATGGTCCGGAGGCGAATCCACGGTCCATTCCAAAGTATTTCCGTCAACCCAAGGATTTTTTCCAACGCGTTTCTCGTTCTTCATTGAATAGAAAATATTCACGAAGAATACGATTTGAAACGCTGCTAAGAAAAACGAGCCGTATGAGGAAACTGCATTCAAAAAGGCAAATTCAGGATCATAATCGGCATATCTACGAGGCATTCCCTTCACGCCTAGATAATGTTGCACAAAAAAGGTTACGTTGATGAAGATCGTTGTTCCCCAAAAGTGGATTTGCCCCAAACGTTCGTTGAGCATCATTCCAAAAGCTTTAGGGAAATAATAATATACACCCGCGAAAATCGTCATCACCGAACCGGCAACGAGAACGTAATGAATATGACCGACCACGTAATAAGTGTCGTGAAGCTGGATATCTACCGGGGTTGCAGCAAGTACGACACCGGAGAGCCCACCAATGGTGAACATTGCGATAAATCCAAGACTGAATAAAAAGGGTGTTTTAAACGATAAACTTCCTCCCCATATCGTTGCCAACCAACTGAATATTTTAATACCCGTCGGAATGGCG
Source organism: uncultured bacterium (assembly GCA_937981985.1). Taxonomy (GTDB): domain Bacteria; phylum Myxococcota_A; class Bradymonadia; order Bradymonadales; family Bradymonadaceae; genus CALJNB01. Next base: position 9,745 of record CALJNB010000110.1, on the reverse strand, counting down.
ATAAGCATCGTGAGGAACATGAAGATCTTCCGCGCGTTCAGTCCAATTCCAACCGTGAACATATGGTGTGCCCAAACGACGAAACCTAGAATCGAAATCGCAAGCATCGAGTAAACCATAACTTTATAGCCAAAAATCGGCTTGCGACTAAAGACCGGTATAATTTCATTCACCAATCCAAAACCGGGAAGAATCATGATGTAAACGGCAGGATGAGAATAGAACCAGAATAAGTGTTGGTACAGAATCGGGTCACCGCCACCTTGTGGCGAAAAGAAATAGAAGGTTGCTGGAAATAGGCGCTCTAGACTTACCATCAATACCGCACTCGTGAGAACGGGTGTGGATACCAAGACAAGGAAGCTCATCACGATGATCGACCAAGTAAAAAGTGGAAGTTGGAAAATCTTCATTCCCTTACAACGCATATTGAAAGCGGTAGCCAGGAAGTTAACTGAACCCATTGTTGACGAAGTTCCGACGAGGGCAATCGCAAGCAACCATAAATCCGCACCCAATTGTGGGCTATAGACAGAGTTAGAAAGAGGCGGATATCCAGTCCAACCGAATTGTGGCGCGTTACTCAGGAAATACCCAGAGAACGCCAAAATTCCGGCGAAAGGTAAAATCCAAAATGCGGTAAGATTCAATTTTGGGAAGGCCATATCCGGCGCTCCCACTTGAAGTGGCAGAATCAGATTTGCGAAACCTGCATAACAAGGAATCACAAAGAAGAAAATCATGGCTGAGGCATGCATCCCCGGAAGGGTCATATAAAATTCCTCTGACATGAGATCCAAGCCAGGCGTTGCAAGTTCGGCGCGAATCATAATCGAAAGAGCCATCCCGATAAAACCGGCAAAGGCGGAGAAAATGATATACATAATACCGATTCTCTTAGCGTCACCACTGTAGAACCACGACATTAGATATCTGAACCAAGATTCAGACTGTTCTTTTGTTAAAGGGCTTAAATAGCCTGGGGCGTTTATAGTCATATCTATTTCTCTAACTCGTTTCGTAATCGACGTGCTTCACTCGGTTGAACCGAAGAACGCTTGTTACCGAAAGACTTGCGAATATACGTTAATAAGGAACTAAGATTGTATGAATCAGATGAGGTTGCCATCGGTGGACAAGAGCCCTTATGCCGTGGCGTATCCAAACCTTGGGTTACAATGGAGATCACTTTCTTCGTATCGGTAAGTACCGTCGGGTTTGCTTTCAGATTGGGTACACCAGGGATAGATGAAACACCGGCAACACCGTGACAAGACGAACATGCACTGTATTGGTCACGTCCATTCGCCATCAATTTTGCGTCAGGAATAGGTGCAGCACCTCCAGCTGGGAACGGTGGAAGACCAAGAGCATCGCGTTTTATCGCGACATCTTTCGGCGTAACTTCTCCGCCTTCATTTCCCCAAGAAGTACGTTCGTGATTTACGACCGCTGCAATCTCTTCGTCGTTCAATGCATCATTCCAAGCAGCCATAACACCGTTATAATCTTGCCCGAGAATATTTGTACTGCCTTTTAGACTCGTCGCGTTACTACCCACAAGCACAACCTCGATGTGCATATCTGCGTTCGCTTTTTCCATCCATTTGGTACCGATTAGAGGTGGGAAAGTTGGAGGAGTTCCGGCACCGTCAGCGCCATGACAAGACGCGCACTTGGCTTCGTAGATAACTTTACCATCAGCAGCTCCACCTTGGTTTTTCTGGTCAAAAACCCACTGATTGAAATCGGTTTCAGTCATCGCGACCGTTCGGAAATACATTCGAGAGTGACCCGCGCCACAAATCTCAGTACACATTCCGATGTATTCTACCGCAGAATATTTCTCGTAAGGCGATGACGTTGACAGAACACGATCTTCACCAAGTTTCAGACCGGTTTTGGGAAGGTATTTCACTTGTCTTTCTAAGCCAGAAACACCGTCGTTCTTTTCAGCAGTTTCCTTAAACATATTTTTAACGGTACTGACAATTTCAGGACGCGTTGTCCTAAGCGGCGCCTTGACTACTTGTTCACGTTTTTGAGCGTCATACTCAACCTGATTCACCGGACCGTCGGCATTGAACCACCAATAATTGTAGCGGCCCGGGACGGCATCGATTTTCACGCCTAGCGCCGGAATGAAAATAGAGTGAATGACATCCTTAGAAGTCACCTCAAGTTTGACATTTTTATGAGCCGGGATGACAAGGTCATCGGTAATCATATTATCGTATTCAGGATATTTAAATTGCCAGCCCCACTGATAGGCAATCGCCTCAACGGTAATTTGTGTTTCAGGCATAATCTCGGTTTCGTCCATGACGTCCAAAACGATCCAAGCAATATAAATCTGAACGACAACAACGGCGAGGGTCCAACCTATCTCCATTACCAAATTCCCGTGATTTTGAACCGGATTTTGATTATCTTTCGTGCGACGGAATTTCAAAATCGCAACAACCAAAAGGACTTCCACTAAAATGAGAATCCCCCAACAAATGAGTACAAGCTCATCATAAAGATCGGTTATTGCCCGTCCGGAAGTGGATTCAGTTGAGATAAAATCGCCCGACCCTGGAATCGCATTCGCGATGCCGGGAACAAAAAGCAACGCCAGGGTCATCAAAACTGACGAACCGACGAGCCAACGAAATTTTTTGTTTTCTAATAAGTTATTCATTTCTCGGTTACTCTCAATGAAATCCGACGATTTTGACGACGACACGCTGGGGTATCATTTGCAGGACAAACAGGATGTGCGGCTCCGTAACCTTCGGCTTGAAGACGTGACTTGTCGACACCCATTTTGACGAGTTGGGCGAGGACGTTTTCTGCACGTCTTTGCGAGAGGGTCAGATTTTTCTCGGGATCACCCGTACTATCGGTGTACCCACCTAACTTTGCTTTGACTTGAGGGAAGGCTTTGAAAATCTCAAATATATTAATGAGCTGAGATTTCGATTTCGCCATATCTAGAGTCGCGCTTCCAGTATTGAAATTGAGGCGGTCAAAATCAAACCACTTATCTTTATCTACCAGAACTGCAGAGTCTGAAACGAAGTTGAGAAGATTTGCCTCAATTCCGTCTGATGCCGCTTTAAGTTCAAACCCGGTTTCAAGTTGTGAGCTGTAATCAAGAACTGCAGGAGCGTCTTGAAAAACCCAACTACCGTCGCCTTTGAAATCTTGGGCAATGTACATCTGTAGCGACTGCCAATCTTTTTGAGAAAGATGAGAAGTCGGCGTCATTTCGGCGAGGGTCGCGTGTGGACCGATACTCGAACGTTTAGCAAAACTTACGTAATCACCGCCGGCCGAAGCAGGCGTCATACGCTTCACATCTAGAAAAAGAAATGGTGGAAAAGCTCCGAAAGGCCCAAGTGCTGGAACCCCTACTCCCTCGACGCCGTGACAATCTTGACAAAAAGCTTGGTAAGTCTGCTTACCATGTTCTTTGTTCGCGCCTTTGGTTAATTCAGCGACACCAAAAGAAGAAGTCGTGTTTGCGTCCGCGACCATAAATCTCATCGCTTGTTCAACTGTGATAGATTCCGGTTTTGCCGGTACCGAAAGTGCACGACAAACCGCAGTCACTTGCTCTTCAGTTGAAGTTTGTCTTTTGGCTGCCGGAACAAAACTTCTGACATAATGAACAAGGGCCCAACGATCATCTTCGGGAACGTGAACATAAGATGCCATTCCCGCATTGACGCCGTTAGCAAGCGACTTGAAAATACCAAGCTCGCTGCTTCCGTTAACCCAAACTTCATCAGGGTTTGAGAATTTACGCGCATCTTCAGTCACACCTTCTCCGGTGTTTCCGTGACAACCTGCACATCCCTGTTCAGCAAAAACCTTTTTACCGCGTTCCATTTGTTCGGCGCCTTTGGGTTTAACTTTTTCCGAAATTCCAGACTTTAAATTCTCGTCACAGACACCGTTTTCGGCTTCGAATTTCGCTTGAAGGACAACCGCTTCAGGATCCTGAACCTTAGTAGGTCCTAAAGAACGCACAAAGTGTGATAGAGCCCATTGATCTTGATAAGCCAAATGTTTGAACGCCGCGTGCGTAGGCTTTCCTTTTGAAAGCAGATTGAAAATCTGAATCGTTCCTCCACCAAACTTAAATTGTGACGCTTGGGAAAGGTTTACAGGCCGTGGATCCAAGGTTTCCGAGAATGGATTTCCAGCGCCGGTTTCACCGTGACACTGAACACAGTTATCTTTGTAGACTTTTTTTCCGCGTAAAACGCGCGCCTCAGATGGAACGATGAGTTGGTCCAACTTCCGAAGTCCGATCCCTTGGCTATTGGCAATCGGAATTGACGCAATCATGCCTGCTGACAAAAATACCGCGGCAATCGCTGTCTTAATCATAAATGGTTTTCGTGAAATACTACTCATTTCGAAATCACCATGTTTTTAGGTTCTGGCGCTTTAACGCCGTGATGATGTCCCTTCGTTCCTTCGCGGAGATAAGGGTCGTTAGTCGGTACGGTCTTGGTATTTTCGAGCGTTCGGAATACGACGTACAAGAATCCACCGAAGAATCCAATCGCTACCCCAAACTCGATCAGCATGTGCAAGAGGTCAGGCTCCATGGCAAATTTACCACCGCCGTGTGCTTGAGGTGCAACCCAATACCAAACTTCGTAAAGTTGAAGTAAAAGGAGACCGTATGCAACCGAACGTAATACGTTCATTTTATTTTTCTTGATCGCCTGCGGAAGAAGAACAAGGAAGGGAATGATAAACTTAAAGATAGGAAGAACTAGGGTAAATACTTCCCAACCGGTTTTCGTATCACCAACGTATCCGCGTGCAAGATACCATGATGCTTCCTCGGGAATATTCGCGTACCAAATCAAAAGAAATTGGCAGAAAGCGATGTATGCGTAAAAAACGGTAAAGCCGAAAAGGAGCTGTCCGAGGTCGTGAACTTGTCTCTCACCCGCAAAATCTCCAAAGGTTCCTTTCTCAATCGCAAAGAGAAGTAAGATAACGCCAAATGCCAAAGTCGATTGGAACATACCTGCGAAGGCGTAGACACTAAACATGGTAGAGAACCAATGCGGGTCGAGCCCCATAATCAGGTACCAAGACATCACTGAAAAGGTATAGATGAAGGAAAGAAGAAAGAAGACACTGTAAACTTGATTCATCATCGACGCACGTTGCGACGGTTTTTCATCCTGGTTTAACGATTCCCTTCTCATCAAATAATACGAAATGATGACCGAAACGAATCCGCTTAAAGTCAGTCCGTAGAAAAGCGGCTTTTCAAACCAACCCGCCTTCTTTGCTAAAATCATGTCGCCCATTACCGCGTCCATGTCCCACCAAAGATATATTTTACTGCCACCAACCAGTGCTAAACCGAGGAAAAGCACAAATGAGAAGTAGATAAAATTTCCATACGCTTCAAAAAGTCGCCGAATCGGCATACTCCACGCTGCTTGAACAAGATGCTGTGTGGACAGAAAGAAAGGCCCGCCAACGGCTAAAGAGAACGTAAACCAAAAACCAATGAGGTAACCATTCCAAGCCGCGTGCTTTTGTCCAAAAAAGAGCGACGCTACGAAGACAATAACTCCAACAGCAATCATACCTATGAACAGGCCTTTTAGTGCTGAAGGAAACTCAAACTTTTTAGGTTCTATCATTTTGTGGTGTTCGTTTGACATATATATTCCTATTGGTCCCGCGTACGTTCAAGATCTTCAGGTTCTGGATATTCGGCGCGTTGCAATGCGCGAACGTAATTTACCACTGACCAACGTTCCATTGGTTTCAACTGGCTTTTGTAGGACCACATCGTGCCCTTTCCGTGCGAAATCACGTGATAGAGTTGTCCATCACTCCAACCGCGAATTGCAGAAGATGTCAGCGACGGAGCCTTAACAGTAAGCTTGTCAGCAATATATCCTGCTCCCAAGCCTCTCTCGCCGTGACAGACAACACAGGTTGTTTCGTACATCATTTTGCCGTAGCGCAAGGACTTCTCAGTAATTGCCACTGGATTAGTCAATTCAGCCGATTTAGCGAGGTCGCTTTCCGAAAAGGGATAGACTAATTGTTCGGTCGAGACCGAACCTGCCGGCGGAACTTTCATTCCGAGCTCTTGATCTTCTCGTGCTGGTGAATCGTGCATCGCATAGAATACGTGTTGCATGGGATTCAATTCTCCCCACGGTTTTTCACCAGCGGGAATACCAATCTCTGGAAACCAATCCAAACATCCCATCGAAGGGATGATTAAAAGGAGCAATATAAAACGTAAGTTTTTCATTTCTGTCCCTCTCTAATCGCACGGATGGTATGAGGATTTAATTTCTTCATAAATGCGATTACATCATCAACTTCAAACGACTTATCCTCTGCTGAAATCCAAAGAACGAACTGGTCGTTGGTAATATCTTTATCGATAATGAATGGTTTTCGGAAACAACCCGCAGCAATCAACATAACTATCGCTGTCGTAACACCAGCAAAAAGCACAGTAAGTTCAAATAAAATCGGCACGAAACTCGGCCATGCGATGAAAGGCCGACCACCAAAAACCATCGGCCAGTCGAACCCCATAATTCCAAACTGTAAGCCAAAGGCGGTACAAAAACCTGTGGCTCCAGCTCCGAATGTCACCCATGGCAACCAAGAACGTTCAAGTCCCATCGCATCATCCATTCCATGGATGGGGAAAGGAGAATAGGCATCATATATTTCAAAATTTGCCGCATTAGCTTGTTCGGCCGCGTACATGAGATGGTCAGGATGATTAAAAAAAGCAGCAATACCTTTTACTTCTCCATCAGCGTCGGTCGGTATTTGTTGTGAGCTGACGCCAAGTATGGCGCCAATGGCCGCAGGTATACCTTCTTTGATTCTACCCACGAAGTCCGTAGCGCCACCGGCAACATTTGCCACTGCGTCTTTCGCTCCGTCAGCAACATTACCGACCGCATCTATCGCACCGTCGGCGACGTCTTTGGCTCCGCCGGCAACGTTAGCAACCGCATCTTTTGCACCATCGGCAACGTTAGCAACCGCTTCTTTTGCACCATCGGCAGCGTTGGCAACCGCATCTTTTGCGCCACTTGCAACGTCGGCAACCGCTTCTTTTGCACCATCGGCAACATCTTTCGCGCCATCGGCAACATTGGCTACCGCGTTCTTCGTTCCGCCTGCAACACTTGCAACCGCTGCAACCGCTCCGTCTTTAACATGAACGGCGGCATCCTTCGCATCATCGGCCATATCGACTGCCGTGTCTTTTGCATCAGCGGCAAGCTCTACTGCCGAGTCTTTCGCATCAACTGCGGAGTCCTTAACGTCGCCAGCCAGATCCACGGCAGAATCTTTTGCATCGACCGCAAGGTCTTTTGCTTTTCCGAACACACCAAGAGCAGCACCTGCAACTCCAGCAGCACCGCTGGCAATATCTTTGGTCGTTTCGACAACGCTATCTGCGGCATCTTTTGCCGTTTCTTTGGCACTATCTACGACTTTAGAGTCGGTCGATTTATCACCAAATACATCCGCGATTCGACTACGTTCTGCGGTAGCAACTTCTTCAGCATCAGAGGCTTCAGATTGTCCATTTTTATTTTTTGATTTGTCATCACTCATTATTCGGCCTCCCTTGCGGATTTATCCGGATCCATAAATGCCTTAACCTCGAACATACAAATGGTCGGTAGAACCCGGCAAAAGATGAGGAATAAGCACATAAAGAAACCCGCCGAACCTATGGTTAAGGCCCAATCCGCAAACTGGAAATTATACATTCCCCATGAACTTGGTAGAAAATCTCTTTGAAGAGACGTCACCACAATCACATAACGTTCAAACCACATTCCTAGATTCACAAAGATAGTGATGATGAATAAAATCGGAATCGAACGTCTAATACTCTTAAACCAAAGCAATTGAGGGACAACCATATTACATCCGTACATAATAAGGGATGCCCACCAATAAGGTCCGAAGAGACGATTCGCAAAGTGAAAACGTTCGCCTTCAACACCGGAATAGTAAGCGATAACGAATTCTGTAATGTAAGCAGTTCCCACAACGAAAGACGTCAAAAGGACCACTTTTGCCATCGACTCCAAATGGTTAACCGTAATGTAATCCTCGAGTTCAAATACCTTCCGCATGATGATGGTCAATGTTAGCACCATTCCGAATCCTGAGAAGATAGCGCCGGCTACGAAGTATGGCGGGAAAATAGTGGTATGCCATCCCGGAATCACTGAAACCGCGAAATCGAAAGAAACGATTGTGTGTACCGAAAGAACGAGAGGCGTAGCGAGTCCAGCCAACATCAAGTAAGCCGTTTCGTAGTGTCGCCAACCGCGATTCTTTCCAACCCAACCCAAAGATAAAAGCCCGTAGATTTTCTTACGAATCGGGTGAATGGCTCTATCACGAAGGGTTGCAAGGTCAGGAACCAAACCGACGTACCAAAATACAATCGAAATCGTACCGTAGGTAGAAACGGCGAACACATCCCAAAGAAGCGGTGAGTTAAAATTGACCCACAATGGACCACGCCCGTTAGGAAGAGGAAGTAACCAATACGCTGCATACCAAGGTCGCCCGGTGTGCATGAGAGGGAATACCAATGCGGTCATAACTGCAAAGACGGTCATCGCCTCCGCGGAGCGGTTAATCGCGGTTCGCCAATTTTGTTTGAAGAGGAAAAGAATTGCTGAAATTAAGGTTCCCGCATGACCAATACCGATCCAAAAAACGAAATTGATAATGAATACACCCCATCCGACTGGATGGTTAATACCAGTAACACCGACACCTACAAAAACTTCTGCGGCGAGGCCGAAGAAGAAAAGTTGTGCAGTCGCAAAAGCAACTAAGAACGCGCCCCACCAAAGCTTGGTCGGCTTTCGTTCGGTATGACAGGAGACATCTTGGTTGACATCCGCCCATTTCTTTCCACCCGTGACCAAGGTCTCGCGGTGCATATCCGGTCCACCCAATGGGCCGCCGTGTTCTAAATATTCGGGGTGTCCGATTTGTTCAGGTCTTATTGCCGTACTCACTAGCAGCTCCTAACCATGGTCCGAAGCGGGGGTCTTGTCTCCATGACCATCGCTCGTATTATTGTGTCCGTCATCATGCTTCTTGTGTTCTTTATGAACCGCAGGCGGTGCATTCACGACCCGAGTTAAATAAGCGATGGAGGACTCCATTCCAATTTCTGAAAGAGGAGAAAGTGCGCGCCCTTTGGCGTGATCTTTCGCAACTTGACTATTTTTATCAATAAGGTCGCCGAAGACGATTGCATCTGCAGGACAGGATTGCTGACACGCTGTCACAATATCACCATCTTTGATGGCCGACCGCCCTTCTTTCCTCAACTGAGTCTTGGCACGACGAATGCGCTGAACACAGAAAGTACACTTTTCCATGACTCCTCGTGATCTCACGGTCACGTCTGGATTGAGTGCATCTTGAAGATTACCTTTAACGTTCAGCGTAGCGTGCTCTTTCATCTGCGGGTAAATCTTCGCAAAAATGCTATCGCTTCGATCGGTTACATAATTAAACCAGTTAAAGCGACGAACTTTGAACGGACAGTTATTCGAACAATATCTCGTTCCAACGCAGCGTCCGTAAGCCATCTGATTCAAGCCATCCTCAGAATGGGTCGTCGCAGAAACAGGACAAACCGTTTCACAAGATGCTTTCTCGCAATGCTGACATAACATCGGTTGATTAATGA
>CALJNB010000109.1 GCA_937981985.1 uncultured bacterium | reverse complement strand
TCAACGACTTTGGTTGATTTAGGCGGGTCGCACGAAATAATGAGTAGGACTAGAATAATAAGAGCAGGTTTCATTGCATGTGCCGATTCAATAGAAGTTGTTGCATTCTATAGTTTATGAGAATTTCCCCAGTCAATAATGTTATGGCCCCTTCGGTATGGGGAATTTGGGAGCATTTTTATAGGGACTAGGGACGCGGACGAAGAATTCGTCGGCGTTTGGTTTAACCGATAGCGTTGCAGATGGCTTCTGTGAATTGTGACGTGTTTGCATTTCCGCCGAGATCGCCGGTGATGACATCTCCTTTTGCAAGAACAGTATAAATCGCATTTTGCATTTTATCGGCTGCAGCGTTTTCTCCGAGGTGTTTCAACATTTGAACGGCCGAAAGCATGAACGCGGTTGGGTTAGCAATACCTTTTCCTGCGATATCGGGTGCAGTTCCGTGGACGGCTTCGAACATCGAAACGCGGTCGCCGATATTGGAGGCCGCGGTAAGACCGAGGCCTCCGATAAGTCCGGCACCAAGGTCAGAAAGGATATCTCCGAAAAGATTCGTGGTCACCACAACGTCAAACTGCTGCGGGTTTTTAACCATTTGCATCGCAGTGTTATCGACGATGAGATCCCGTGATTTAATCTGTGGGTAATCAGCAGCAACCTCTTTGCAAATGTTGAGGAAGAGTCCAGATGTGGCCTTCAAAATATTTGCCTTGTGCACAATAGTGACTTCTTCGCGGCCGTGTTTTACAGCGTATTCAAAAGCGTAACGCGCGATTCGTAAACAGGCATGACGCGTAATCAAGATGATAGACTCCGCAGCCGATCCCTTGGGTGGGATATCGTGTTCGATACCGATATAGGCACCTTCAGTATTTTCTCGGATTAGCACCATATCGACGTCGTTGAAGGGCGTTAGGACTCCCGGCACGGATTTGACTGGGCGTACATTTGCGTACATTTCAAAGTGTTTTCGAAGCGCTACGTTGATGCTTCTATATCCTGCGCCTATCGGTGTTGCGAGCGGCGCTTTCAGCGCGACTTTTACTTCCTCTATGGTTGCAAGAGTTTCCTCTGGAAGAGGTGTCCCGAATGTGTCAGCTGCTGCTTTTCCAGCATGAGCTTCGATCCAATTGATATCAGCGCCAGCGGCTTTGATGACTATCGTGGTGGCGTCGGCAATCTCTGGGCCGATGCCGTCTCCACGAATTAATGCTACTTTGTGACCCATTTTCATCTCTCTATTTAGGTTAGTGACTGATAGACCCTCAGGCGACTTTTTTCAAGGCGGGAGGTTAGAAAGGGTGGGGTGTAAGACGAGTCGTCCACCTAGATACTAAAGATCCTGACTCCACCATTGTTTTTGAACTTGAGGTTATGTTAGTTCATAGGCGTGAAAAAGAAGACATCCATTGAAATGATGAAGGCACCCATCGAAGCGCTCGGGCAAAGGGTTATCGATGGGGTTGAAGAGATTGGTCAGATGATCATGCTCACCGTCGAGACGTTCTTTTGGATGGTACGACCACCCTATCGTTTTGGTCTATTCTTTTCGGCCTTAGACAGCTTTGGCGTCGGCAGTCTATTTATCGTTCTTTTTACAGGGCTATTTACCGGCTTTGTTATGGCCTATCAGTCCATTATTGGGTTTGCGATGTTCAACGCAGAGACCCTTGTTGGCGGAACGGTTGCCGTTTCTTTAACTCGGGAGCTTGGTCCCGTTTTGACGGGACTTATGGTTGCGGGGAGAACTGGTAGTTCGATTACAACTGAGATCGGCACGATGAGGGTGACCGAACAAATTGATGCGATGGACGTCATGGCCGTAAATCCTATCCAATACCTTGTTGTGCCCCGTGTTATAGCTGCCATATTAATGATGCCCGTTTTGGTGACTCTTTTTAACTTCGTAGGGATCTTCGCTGCGTATGTGATGAGTGTAGAAATGATGAACATCGATCCCGGTATTTTCTTGCAGAAAATTCGTGATTTTGTCGTCATATCAGACCTCGTTAAATCGGGATTGAAAGGGATGGCATTCGGCCTAGCCATTGCGGTCATCGCTTGTTACAAAGGGTTTTATGCATCTGGTGGTGCGAAAGGTGTTGGAGAAGCGACGACATCTTCGGTTGTCACAAGTAGTGTGACAATCTTGTTTATCGATTACTGGCTCAATTTTGTGATGTGGTAGATTTTTGAAAAAAATTATATCTCCATTTTTGGTTGGAATTCTCGTTATCGTAGGGTGTTTTGCGGGCGTATTCATGATCTCGGTCCTTCAGGATGGATCTGAAGGCAAAGGCGATGACACCAAATTACGCGCGGTCTTTGACGATGTTACTGGGCTTGCTACCAAATCACGAATCCAGATGTCAGGAATCCCCGTGGGTCAGATTTCTGAAATTTACTTAGAAGATGGCAAAGCGGTAGTAAAATTCACGGTCAGGCCCGATATTACACTTTTTGCGGGTAATAAAGGTGTGGTCGATGGCAAAGCGACCTGGATCAACGGTGCAACGCTTTCGAAAAAACAGGCTAGCTTAATCGGTGATAGTTTCTTGGAGATTACACCTGGTACGTCAGGCGCCCCTTTAAAGAGTGGGGATCAAGTATATAATATCGTTCAACCGCCTGGCATCGATCAGATCATGAAACGCATGGATACGATTGCAGCAGATGTAGCCAAAGTTACAGGTAGTTTAGCGACGGTTTTTGGTGGGCCTGACGGCACTGCCACTATCGCAAAATTGGTAACCGATCTTTCCGAAATTCTGGCGCGTGTGAATGCGTTCGTCGGCAACAATACTGGTAAGATGGATACGATTCTGGGTAACGTCGAGGATATCAGCGCACAGGCTCGCGGATTGACTGCCGATAGCACGAAGTCTATTGCGCGTATTCTTAGAGATTCCGAAGCAATTGTCTCCGAGGTTCGTTTTATTATCGGGCAATCCTCGGGAGATGTTCAAACTGGGCTCGGCACCTTTAAAGGTACTTTGGCTCGACTATCGGGGACCCTCGATTCACTAAATTATTCGCTGCAAAATATTCAGGATATTACTGATAAAGTAAATGAAGGCGAGGGTACTCTTGGTAAATTGGTAAATAGTCCTACTATTGCGGAGCGTACTGAAGAGATTCTTGATCAAGCTGGTGATTACGTGAATCAACTTTCTAGCCTCAAAACGATTATCGATTTGCGTTCTGAGTATCACTTAGGAAGCGAGCAATTGAAAAATGTCTTGGGATTACGTCTCCAACCCACTGACGACAAATACTATCTTATCGAACTCGTCGATGACTTCCGTGGGAAGACAGAAATTATTCGTGAAACAACAAATACAAACCAAGCGGGAGAACCTGATCCCATCTACAGCGAAACCCGAGTTGTCACCAAGGACGAGTTTAAAGTCTCAGTTCAGTTTGCAAAAACATTTTTTGTAACACCTTGGCTAGGTGTGACTGGCCGCTTTGGTCTCATTGAAGGTTCGGGTGGGGTCGGTCTAAATTTGACCCTTTTTGAGGATCGTAATCTTGAGATCAATTCCGACTTGTTTGATTTTGGTGATGACGTGAACCCAAGACTTCGTTCTTTTGCGACTTATCGATTCTTCAGTTTTATTTTCCT
>CALJNB010000108.1 GCA_937981985.1 uncultured bacterium | reverse complement strand
GCGTAGAGGTTGGGTTTGAGACTTAACCACCACCACAAGACTCCAACCCCCAAACATTTGTTTTCCGGTCGTCAGTTGCGCGTTAGCGACGGTATAAAATCCTGACCCGGCGATGAGAGAGGTGACATCGGCGCGTCCTTGATAGAAGCCCTGGCCGTCGTCGTCGACATCCCCTTTCACAACTTCATAACTTCCACCTGGCACCTGGAACAAAATTTCATTCTTGTCGGTTGGATTCGGCGGAGGGAAAAATTTATGCGACGCGCCGTTATCGGTGTACTGACCCGACCAATATAGGTGTGCATGAACAACGATCGAACCCACCGGGAGCTGTAAATCTGCCGATGAGGAGTTGAATGTGCTGGAGTCAGAATCGATATCAATATTGACCATATTAAAGGGTCCATTTTGATACACCGAACCGGTAAAGTCCTGAGCACCTGCGCATCGTGTGTCCGCGCTATCGCAGGTAATTAAACTATTACTTACAGAAAAAATACCGCCACGAATGGTGTCGTCGAATCTTTTCTCAAAATCTCTGGCTGTTGCGTTGGCGGAAACCAACATGAAAACTATCCCCAAAAAGATCGAACATTTTCTTTTCAATATGCTCTTCAACACAAATACCTCTAGACTTTTTTTAGTTACGTTATGTAAATGGTAACCCAAAATCAGACGATTGGCGAATTTTTGAGAAGAACGGTATCTCCCTCACCCTTTTTGTTTCTAAAAATGACCTACAAATCAAAGTCGCCCAAAAGCACGGTACGCGTGCTCAAACACTGATGATGCGGCTTTCCCTAGAACTTAGACCTCTTTAACTTTTCGCGGTTTTAAAATAGAAATCCCCAAAATTAGAAAAACATGTGATCGATTTTAAAGCATAGGGGGCAAACTATTGACTTATAAATCATTTTTCACGAGTTCTAGTCGCTGGTTAGCGCTTTCGTTTATGGGATTTCTTTCGCGATTTTTTATTCTTCTTACCCTTTTTCTTATCGTGCCTTTTCTGGTGGCTATGAGCTCGTGACCGGTGATTTCCGTGACCGTGCTGTCCATGCCCATGATGCCCATGGCCGTGATACCCATGGCCGTGATGTCCATGCCCTCTCGGTCCACGATCAGGACAATGGTCTGATTCGTCGTCTTCGGGCTCGATTTCGGACTGCACCCCAATAACGCCAATGTGAATCACATCAGCGCCTGTTTTGAATTCCAATTCGACGTCGAAGTTGGTATCCAAAAGCGGAAGAATATCGAACACATCGTTATCATAACCCAAGGTATTTTTATAAAATGGATTACGGTCTTCGAAGCGTTCGCCGAATTTTGTGATGCTCGAATTTCCGAAATCGCCTGCAGCGGCAGGGTCCGTGGTTGGATTTGGGTTTTTGGGAACAAAGAGATTTCCATCAACCAAAAGCGAATCGTTATTTGCTTTATCACCGTCATAAAGAACGACGTTCAGATCGGCCGATAAAATCTCCTGTTCTCCATCACCTAAGGTATTAGGCAACGTGATCCCGTTTGAACCGTTTTCATTTCTCAGAAAACCATCCCAAAGGACAACTCGGCGATAGGGTTCAAGATCGGACTCAACAATCACGACCAAAGTCCATCCACCGTACATATGCTTTCCGGTCGTTAGCTGAACATTAGCAATTCCGTAGGTACCCGAACCATTGATAAGAGATGTGACATCAGCGTGCCCTTGATAAAAACCAAGACCTTCAGCGTCCTCGTCAACATCACCAACGACGGTCACGTAATTTCCATCTGGGACTTTGAAAAGAACTTCATTTTTCTTGGACGCGTCCAATGGTGCAGTAAACTTATGGGGCGCACCACTATCGGTATACACGCCGCTCCAGTATAACTCGGCATGAAGAATCGTCGCGTCGCTAGGAAGCGCTAAATCGGCTGTCGAAGAGTTAAAGGTCGATGCGTCCGAGTCGACGTCAACGTTAACCATCTCAAACGGGTCGTTCTTATAGAACGCATTTGTGAAATTTTTGGCGCCGTCGCAACGCGTATCATCTGTGTCACAGGTAATCAAAACATTGCTAATCGAGAATGAGCCGCCTTTGATAGTACCATCAAATCGTTTTTCGAATTCGCGTGCTGAAGCGTTGGATGAGTCTGATGCAACCCATAAAAACGCGGCAATGGTTAAAAGAAAATAGGGTTTTGGTAGTAATTTCATAAATTTAGCTCCTCAATGACGCAACATATAGCGTGCCGGCGGATTCAATCCGAATTTTTTCCGTGCAAATTCTACTTCATTTTAAGTAAGAAAATGGACGGGGTTTAACGCGTGTCGGGTTCTCAATCAGAACGGCGGCGATGCGAAATACACTTTCACACATGAGCAAATATCGTTCCAAGTTCTGGCAACGATTTTATAGGTGATGCACAGCTTCAATTTCCAAAATCGTGTAAAAGTGAGTCATAAATAGCGCAGCGCTGCGTCTCCAAGTCCGCACTTTTAATTTTTTGTTAGTGAAGCAAAAGTGTTCGATTCGAACCCTTTTTAAGAAACAAATCCTTCCGTCTGACCCCTGGTCTCGTAACCGTGGATTTGGACTCCTAAATTTAAAGAAATAGGATTGAAAAAATAAGCCCACTCAAAATCGATATTTTCGCGCAACAATAAGATTTTCTGTTGATCATTAGAGCGATCCGATCAAATAATGCGCAACCTTTTTTGGAGATTTCCATGACTACCCCCATTCGCGTATCCGTAACCGGTGCTGCTGGAGCTATTTGTTATTCGTTGCTTTTTCGTATTGCCGCAGGCGAGCTATTTGGACCTGACCAACCGGTTATTCTCCAATTGATAGAAATTCCGCCGGCGATGAAAGCCCTTGAAGGTACCGTGATGGAAATCAACGATTGCGCATTCGGCACTCTGGCCGGAATCGAGATCGCTGACAACCCAGAAGATGGATTTAAGGGAACTAACGTGGCTATCCTCGTTGGCGGTCGTCCACGTGGACCAGGAATGGTTCGCGCCGACCTTATCAAAATGAACGGACCGATCTTTGAAAGCCAAGGTAAAGCACTAAATAAAAGCGCTGCTGACGATGTGCGTGTTGTAGTAGTTGCAAACCCTTGTAATACCAACGCTTTGATCACACGTTCAAATGCACCGGACATCCCCAAAGAACGTTTCACAGCGATGACGCGTTTGGATCAAAACAGAACGGCATATCAGCTAGCCAATAAAGCAGGTGTAACGGTTAATGATGTTTCCAAGATCACCATCTTCGGAAACCATTCAAACACAATGTATCCAGACATCTACAACGCAACAATCCACGGAAAGCCTGTCACTGAGGTGATCACTGATCACGATTGGCTCAAAGGGGATTTCATTTCGACCATTCAGAAACGTGGAAAAGCAATCATCGAAGCGCGCGGAAAATCTTCTGCAGCTTCCGCGGGAAACGCGGCGCTCGAACACGTTCGTGACTGGTTCTCCGTCACACCAAAAGATAGTTGGGTTAACATGGCCGTAAACTCTGACGGTTCTTACGGCGTTCAAAAAGATCTCATTTACAGCTTCCCTGTTCGTTGCGACGGAAAAGGAAATTATGAAATCGTTCAGGGCTTAGAAATCAACGATTTCGCTCAAGAAAAAATGAACATTACTCAGGAACAATTATTAGAAGAGAAAGGTCACGTTGCTGATTTGATTGACTAAGCTCTACCGCATCGAATTAAAACAAGTCGCGGATTTCGCGGCTTTTTTTTTAGCTTCTTCTCCCCTTAGCGTGCAACTCTTTTAATTTACCCAGAACTCTGGCATAGACTGCGAGTACCATGCCGGATTAAATTCGGACTGAGATTGGATGATCATCTCTAGTCATTGCCGCAGGTGCTTGTTTTTCAAATTAATTTATCTTTACGAAGTGCCCATTTTGTCTACACGATTAGTATTCTTAGGAACCGGTAGCGGAAAACCGACACCTTCGCGTGGTGTTTCATCCGTAGGCTTATTTCGCGAAGGCGAGCTTTTCCTTTTTGACTGTGGCGAAGGGACGCAAACGCAGATGGCGAAATCGTCGTTACGACCGGGCGGTTTGAAAGCTATTTTCATCAGTCATTTTCACGGCGACCACGTCAATGGTTTACCAGGACTCATCGGTTCAATGGTTCTGGGAAATCGGGAAGACCCGCTCACAATCGTTGGACCTGTTGGCCTTAATCTCTGGTTATCCACTTTACGAAAACTCAATATCTTGTGGCCTAGTTTTCAGCTCAAGGTCATCGAAGTTACCGAGCCCGGTGTCGTATACAAAACCGAATCTTATCGTGTTTCGGCCGATGTTTTAAAACATCGCATTACCTGTTGGGGTTATCGCTTCGAAGAGTTCGACCGACCTGGACGTTTTGACCTAAAAAAGGCGCAATCTTTGGGTATTCCCCCCGGCCCGGCTTATGGAAACTTACAACGGGGCAAATCAATAACTCTTGAAAACGGAAATGTCATTGAGCCCGACGACGTTTTGGGTGAAGCGCGACCAGGGCTTGCACTTGCCTATTGTTGCGACACGATACCTTGTGAAGGCGCAGCGAATTTAGCCAAAGATGTGGATATCTTGATTCATGAATCGACCTATCCTGGTGGCGAAGAAAAGATGGCTAAAAAACGCGGTCATTCAACGTCAGCTGATGCTGCCCGTTGTGCAAAAAAAGCAAACGCTAAAAAACTTATTCTCACCCACCTCTCACAAAAGCATCCGAATAAGTCCATCTTCATCGAAACCTGTAAGTCGATCTTCAATAACGTCATCGCAGCACGTGACCTGTTAGAAATCGAACTGGAACGTAGAGAAGAAAAGTAATGTTTCCGACTTTATTCGATAGCGCTTGGATCGGAATTGACGGAACCTTTGCTTTCAAGATTCCCTCCTATTTTGTCGCTATTATGGTTGGGTTTCTACTTGCCAGCTATCTCTCTTTTCGAGACGCGATAAAAATAGGAATCGATCGTCAAAAATTTATCGATTTTGCCATTTGGATGTTGATCGTTGGCGTTCTGGGAGCTCGATTGTTACATGTTTTGGTCGATGGTTTTTTTATGGACTACGTTCATCTGTGCGTCGATCCATTTTTAACTGACGGGAAATTGCTCTCTGGCGGTCAAAAATGTCTTAGCAACGCACAATGCTTGTCAGCCCAAAATCACGGAATGGATATGGGTGAGATTTGTAACGCCGAACAAGGGCTCTGTTACCCGCAACGCGATTGCTTTAGATGGTTGAAATTTTGGTCAGGTGGGCTAACTGTCTACGGTGCTCTGCTCAGCTCCGTCGCGTTTGCTTGGTTTTATACAAAACGACATGGGCTACCGTGGAAAAAAATTCTAGATTATGCCGGTTACGGTATCCCCCTGGGGATAGCCATTGGACGGCTAGGTTGCCTCGCTTCAGGATGCTGCTTTGGCGATGTTTGTGAAGCCGGGGGAATTTCAATTCGATTTCCGGCCGGTTCTAGCGCCTATCAGGACCACTTTCAAAATCATCACGACGCGCTATCCACGCAATGGGCTGCCGGTATCCAGGCCAGCCTTCCCGTCTGGCCGACTCAAGCGATTTCCTCAGCTTATAACTTTATTATCTTCTGCTTCGCCTATTTTTGGATGCGAAAACGTAAAACCTTTGACGGGCAAGTCTTTCTGACAACACTAGTTTTATACGCATGTTCGCGTTTTGGGATCGAATTTTTGCGGGCCGATCCTCGCGGTGAATTATTCGGATTGGCGACCAGCCAAATCCTCGCGCTTATCACCTTAGTGGTAGGAGCGTTTTTCATCTTGCGCATACGAAAAAAAGATCCACAACGATAAGCTAAACCTTAAGAGTCCTGGTATACCTTAATATATGAAAATGACTCTCCTTCTGATCCTATTTAGCAGCGCTTTTTCCTCGACGGTATTCAGCACCGAACTTTGCACAAAATGGGAACGCGAAAAACTTGGAAAAATCGACCAAAAGCGGATCGACGAATCCAGCGGAATCGCGGTCAGTCAAAAACAAGCCAATGTGTTGTGGACCCACAACGATTCAAGCGACGAAGCCCGTATATTTGCAATCAATGATAAAGGAAATGACTTGGGAGAGTTCCTAATCGAAGATGCTGATGCAATCGATTGGGAGGACATCGCCATCGCACCATGTAGCCTTTTTGATCAAGGTACCGACAGCGATTGTTTATTCATCGCAGACACCGGGAATAACACCAGTAAACGTCAAACCTTTTCGATTTATGTCGTAGAAGAACCTATAATTAAAGATGGTGATGAAAAGGACCGCACGCTACCGCTCGTCAAAAAAATCAACTTCCAATACGAAAAGAAGGCTAGAAATTCAGAAGCGTTTTTCGTGAACGAGGATGGAATCTGGCTCTTTGATAAAGGAGAGGCAACCGACCTATTTCATTTGGGGTTTTCGGACGACACCGCTACTTATCTAAATAAGCAAAAAGAAATAGAATTCGTCACCGCCGCCGATATTAATGCCACCGGAAATGCATTCGTTCTTCGTAGTAACGATGGTGCTTGGTGGTTTGAAATCAAACACGACGAAAGTGTCGCAGACGCATTTGAAGGTAAATATAACGAAATCGATATCGAAAAAGAGCCCCATGGCGAAGGCATCGGCTGGGACGGAAACGATCTCATCACAAGCAGCGAAGGCGAAAATTCTCGCCTGAACCGTTATAAATGCGCAAACCTTGATAAGGCGGACGAGATCCTACCGAATACCAATTCCAATACTGCGGTTGCTGGGGGCGGATGCGCGTCTATTTCTGCGAAAAACGGAAACCTAATTTTCCTTTTCGCGTTATTCTATTTCCTTCGAAAAAGAAAGCGAGTCTGACTCCAAATTTGCACCTGCAATTATCGCGTTCCTATGAGGAATGTCTCTCATTATTTCGAAATAAGGATCACGGTCTTATTCGTAGATTTTTCCTGCATATAAAATCGAGGCAAAACCATTAGACAAAGGCGAAGGTCCCGTTTCGATTGGCCGTTTTTGGCAGATTCAAAAAGACATTTTTCATTTTCCATTCTCAACTCCTTTTGAATCTCCTACGCAAGACAGATCCCAGGGTCCTTTAGTCATCCTATGAGTTTGCTTTCGAAATAAAACGCACCCGTTGGCTGAAATCCATGTCGGCCTTCCTTCAATCTTTTGGGTATTACCGCTAAACCCATCAATGACATATTTGCCTTTTTTGGTATTGGCGATCAAGCCTTCATAGGTCATGACATCACTCATACCACTAATCTTTTTTATCTGGTTGGAACGCAGCGACCAAATAATGTCCTCCTCACCAGACCGACCGAACCAAAAACCACTTTGATGCGTCTTTAGAGAATGGCGACTCACCTGCGGTCCTGTCTCCAAAACATTCTTATCGATATGATAACGTCCCATATGAAGACCGACTTTTCCCAAGACGAGTACGGGAAACCAGCCATCTAAGGTTGGGTTCTCATAACTAGGAATTTTTATCTTGTAGGGAATACGCGTTTTGTGCCCCGTTTTTTTATCACCTCGATAAAGGGTGTGTTGACATTCAAGCAGACTAAAAGCGCCGTCGTTCTTTCCGATGTTTTTACATCCCCTAAACTCTTTCTTCTCTTGAACTTTAACTCCCTTGTCGTAGATCGATTTGGAGATCTCATCTCCGACGTTTCCATAAGACCCCACGCTTCTTGCAAAACGGGGACACCAATCGCAAGCACAAGTGGATTGAGAACGAGGAAAGGCAAGCCCATCCCCGTCATAATCTTTAACGATTTCAAATACTTCCTCTCCCTCTCCTCGTGGTCGGGCTCGCCATAACAAGTCGGCAGTCTTAACATCGTAACCTTGCTTACTTTCTAAGTGATAGGACCGATAGGAGTTGGGCCCAATAGGATAAACGACTCTATCCCCGTCAACACTTAGTACTGCCTCTCTAGAGGGAAGACAGGGATTGCGAAAATCCTTTTCAGCTTGTGCGCCTTCCAGTTTTTGTACAATTCCTGACACGGTATTGACGGCAAAGATCTCGTTACCTTTTTTCAGAATTGCGATTCGATTAGAATGGTCACTCCCCAAAAAAGCGTCATAAAATTCCGTTTTTTGGGTGAAGGTATTTACCCAGGCAATCGTTCCGCTGTCGGCCAATAATTCGCCATGGTCTCCAACTTTCGCCTCTATCTTCCCGTCGTTATTGGTGTCGGTGATGAAAACCACCAAAGCTGCGTATTTTGCGTCTTGAGATAACCAGAGTACGAATCCGCTTGCCTTTTTGTCCTCACAAAGCGGACACGGCAGCGTTGGTGCGATTCTGCGTTGTACTTTATCTTTACCAGCCGCTTTCCTTTTCATGGAGTCGCAGGAAAAAAGAACCGTGATAAGCCCGAATATTACCATCTTATTTTTCATCAAACCGGCTAAAAAGCGCATGTAAACTCACCTTTGTTGACTACTTGACCTGGACTCAAGCTTAGTGCTAGTTTCGCCCATATAACATGAAAAGCGAAAATTTCGCGCTACCTATCGGATAAAAAATGAAAAACTTAAAGTTTGCACTTACCATTTCTCTTTGCGCACTTGCGCTTGCATGTGGCGATGATCCTGTTGCTGATAATAACAACACGAATACAAATAACGGAATGTCCACCGGATCAAATAACGGGATGTCCACCGGATCAAATAATGGCATGTCCACCGGATCAAATAACGGCATGTCAACCGGATCAAATAACGGAACAACGACTCCTACTCCAGAAGGCACGGGATGCGACGCAGCTACTCCTCCCGCACGTTGTACTGCTGACGCCGCAGGTTTCGCGTGGGGAACGGCGTCGGTTATGACAAAACTCGAAGTAGAAGGGAATGCCGATTGCTGCTTCGACTATAATGGCGACAATACTCCTGATAACGCGCTAGGATCTACACTTGGTTCTGTTATGGGTGGCGCTCCACTTAACGATCTAAATGATAGTATTTCGGAAAACATCGCATCCGGCGTACTTGTTCCAATCCTTGAACATGAGGGACTCACCGCATTGGATGCCGACGGAAATTTCACCACCAATTTCTTCCTCGGTGCCCATGATGTTGTTGGCGCTTTTTCAGGTGTTGATGCAGCAGGTGGGAATAAAGTTCTAATCGATCCTGCTTCGATCGATATGGGGACACAACCCTTAGCTCATCTTCCTGGAGCATCCTTAACTGCCGCAACAGGTAAAGTTGTCGCTGGACCTGGTGCTATCGCATTGGATTTCGAACTTTTTGGTAGCCAGCTTAATTTGGTCATCAGCCGCGCAAATATCGAAGCCGACGCCGTCGCTGCTGATTCTGGAATCGGAGCTCAAGGTATTGCCTTAACCAATGGCAAGCTTGGGGGTGTAATTAAGGCTGATGATATCTTCGGCGCGGTTAATAATGTCGCTGCGAATTGCGAATGTCTTGAACTTCCTGCCGGGACTCCGTTAATCGAAAATGGTGTTTGTAACGCAGACGCGGTCGGAAAGCAGGACTCATGTGTTGGAGACGAAGAATCGTGCAAGACCTTAGCAGGCTCGTGCTCTACTGTCGGCGCGGTTGCATTTATCACTGACGCCGAGTCAACCCCCGGTAGCGGAGTGGATTCGGTTTCTCTCGGCGCAAGTATCGAGGCCGTTGGTGCAGAAATCACTGGACTTGAAACCGAATAACAATCTAACGTGTGTATCCTTAGAGCCGCGCTTTAGCGCGGTTTTTTTGGCCTTTTTTCCTAACCAAAACGTAGTAATCCGATGACAAAACTCAGCATCAATCTCAATAAAATCGCTCTCCTCAGAAACTCTCG
>CALJNB010000107.1 GCA_937981985.1 uncultured bacterium | reverse complement strand
TAGCCCGATGCTCAACAACTTTGGTTATTCATTAGCCGTTGAGAAAATGCTCGGTATCGAAGCGCCAGAAAGAGCCAACTACATTCGCATGATTATGGGAGAGATTTCTAGAATCTCAGATCATCTAACATGTGTTGGTGCTGGAGCGCTTGAATTAGGTGCCATGTCGGCTTTCCTCTACGCGATTGAAGCTAGAGAGCTTGCTTGGGATCTTATCGAAATGGTCTGTGGCGCACGTTTGACTGTTTCCTATGGTCGTATCGGCGGTGTTAAAGCGGATCTTCCTGAAGGCTTTGAAGCACAATGGAAATTAGCGAAAGCGCGTATCTTAGAACTCAAAGATGATTGCGACAAACTACTTTCTCGTAATCGTATCTTCATGGATCGTATGGAAGGAACGGGTGTTCTGACGCCAGAAGCCGCGATAAGTTACGGTTATTCTGGAGTTGTACTTCGCTCAACGGGCGTTGCTTACGACATCAGAAAAGATCATCCTTATTTTTGCTACGATAAGGTCGACTTCGACGTCATCGTGGGCGAAAAAGGCGATAATTATGATCGCTACCTTGTGCGAATGGATGAGCTTAATGAATCCATGCGAATCATCGATCAGTGTTTTGAACAAATGGTTCAAGGTCCCGTTACAAGCGATGATCCACGCGTGGTTCTTCCGAACAAAGAACGCGTTTACAATTCAATTGAATCAATGATTCAACACTTTAAAATTGTATTCGAAGGCATTCAGGTTCCTGCTGGGGAAATCTATTCCTACACGGAAGCCGGTTGTGGTGAGTTAGGATTTTACATTGTGTCCAATGGCACAGGTAAACCGCATAAGCTTCACGTTCGGTCTCCCTCGTATATTGCGATGGGCGGCATTCACAAATTATTTGAAGGTTCGCTTTTGGCGGACATCGTCCCAACATTTGACACCATCAATATGATCGGTGGCGAGTGTGATCGTTAAGGTAAGAAAATGGCAAAAGCGATAATTGATGGAACTGAAATTGAGGTAGACAAAGGAACCTCAATCCTTCGTGCAGCGGCAGACGCCGGCCACGAAATTCCACATTTTTGTTATCATCCCGCACTTTCCTCTCCAGCAAATTGCAGAATGTGTTTGGTTGAAGTTGAAGGGATGCCCAAGTTGATGCCGTCTTGCTACACGCAAGTCTCGGATAACATGGTCGTTCACACGAAAAGCGAACGTGTTATTAAAGCCCAAAAAGCGGTGCTCGAGTTTATCTTAATCAACCACCCGGTGGATTGCCCGATTTGTGATCAAGCAGGTGAATGCAAACTTCAAGATTACTACATCGATTATGACACGCAAGATTCTCGTTTGCGTTCACAAAAACAGAATAAAGTAAAAGCACATGCGATCGGTCCAGAAGTCGTCTACGACGGTGAACGCTGTATTCTTTGTACAAGATGCATTCGTTTTTGTGAGGAAGTAACTGAGACGGCGGAACTCACCGTTGTTGAACGTGGCGACCGCGCCGAAATTCGAACCTTTCCCGGTAAGAGTCTCGACAATGATTATTCAGTGTGTGTGACCGATATTTGTCCGGTTGGTGCACTCACTGCGCGTGACTTCAGATTTAAAACACGCGTTTGGCTGTTGACCTCGACTGAGTCAGTTTGCACCGGGTGTTCTCAGGGTTGTAATATCCACTTAGATCATTTCCGCAACGAAGCCCAACGTTATCGTCCCCGTTTTAACGCCGAAGTAAATGATTATTGGATGTGTGACTCTGGTCGTCTGTCTTATAAAGAACTTCACGCCGATCGCCTTTTGGCGCCGGTTATTAATGGTGCGGAAGCGAATTGGTACGAGGTGTGTCGAAATACCGCCAATAAACTTACCAAAGCCGTGGAAGCCGAAAAGAACATCGCGTTCGTGGTTTCCCCGCAAGCATCTTGTGAAGATTTGCTGATCGCAAAACGCTTCACCGACGAAGTGCTAAAAACAGATTCGCTTTACTTGGGTGGCAAAGCCGCCGGGAAAGCCGACGGATTTCTTCGCCAGGCTGATAACAATCCGAATCGTCGTGGAATGGAGGCCGTTTTTCAAGACCGTGCCTTCAAACCCTTTTCTGATTTAATTGAAGAAATCAAAAGCCAGAAAGTAGATGTGCTTTATATGATGGGAAGTCACGTTCCCGTGGATGCGGATTCTAGAGCTGAATTTCTGAATGCACTTTCCAATGTTGAACTTTTTATTCTTCAGACGCCAACTCAAGGTGACTTGTCTGAAATGTCCAACATTTCTCTGCCGTCCTGTACGCACGCTGAAAAGTCAGGAACCTTTGTAAATTTCGATGGAATTGCGCAAGTCTTTCAACAAGCGTTCGCTCCAAAAGATGGAGCATTGGCTGACGGTGAAATTTTGACGCGTATTGCCAAGAGAATGGATGTAGATTTCGGGTACAAGAATCTTTCCGAGATTCAAGATACGATGTTCAACATTCCAGAGCCTCCTCCGGCCGAAGTTGCCGAAGAAACCCAAACAGAGCCCTCGGCGGAATAGATTATGTTTGATTTTTTAGCCCCGGCCACTGCCGAATTTTTAGTTGAACTACTTATTACTTTCGTAAAAGTAGTTTTAATTGTTTTCGTTTTCGTAATGGGTGTTGCGAGTGCAATGACGCTTCTTGGTGATCGAAAACAATCAGCAAAAATTCAGAATCGTGTTGGACCAAATCGCGCGATGCTTTTTGGCCTTCCTTTTACTCGAATCCTCGGAATTCCTCACTTTATTGCTGATGGGATTAAGATGATTTTAAAAGAGAACACCGTACCTGATGGCGCACACAAAGGGCTCCACCTTTTGGCTCCAGCTTTGGTATTTGCGCCTTCCCTAATCGGTTGGGCTGGTGTTCCCTTCATGGACTTTTATTGTACCGGATCGATTACGGTCGACCCCAATACCTACCGTGAAATTTGTGCCGTTGGCCCAAATGGCGAACCGGGTGTTTGGAGAAATTATTTCCAAATCATGAATTTCAACGCCGGACTTTTGTTCGCATTCGCCATTGCTGCAGTATCCGTATACGGCGCCGCAATCGCGGGTTGGGCGAGTAATTCCAAATTCTCACTCCTCGGTGGATTGCGTTCTTCAGCGCAGATGATTTCCTACGAAGTTTCGATGGGACTTTGTCTTGCCGGTGTCTTAATGATTTTCGGAACGCTTGACCTCAATGAAATGGCGCGACAACAAGGATACCTTCTCTGGGGTTGGTTGCCGATGTGGGGAATCGTTGTTCAGCCCTTAGGGTTCTTCTTATTCTTTCTCGCCGGGATGGCGGAAACAAAACGAGCACCTTTTGACGTTCCTGAAGGCGAGTCCGAGATTGTGGCAGGTTACATCACCGAATATAGTTCGATGAAATTTGGAATCATGCAACTTGGCGAATACGTTGCCGTTGTATTTATTTCGGCCTTGATCGCTATTCTTTTCCTAGGTGCATGGCAGGTTCCGTTTCTCTTCGGAGATGGATTTCACTTTCCGGGAATGGAAACTATCGAAATACCGTATATCGTGGTCATCGTACTTCGAATCGGATCGATG
Source organism: uncultured bacterium (assembly GCA_937981985.1). GTDB lineage: Bacteria > Myxococcota_A > Bradymonadia > Bradymonadales > Bradymonadaceae > CALJNB01. Next base: position 15,389 of record CALJNB010000107.1, on the reverse strand, counting down.
TTATTCAAAATTCTATTCCTTGTTTGGTTGCAGTTCATGATGCGTTGGACATTACCACGCTTCCGCTATGATCAAATCATGGTGCTTGGCTGGAAAATTCTCCTTCCCTTAGCTTTGGCTAATTTAGTTGTTACTGCTTTTATCGCAGCAATTCTGTAGGATAAAATGATGAGTGCTAAAAAGACAGAAAATACAGTCGTCGTGCGAAAAGTTGTTCGCCGTAAGATGAACTTTGCAGAACGAACCTACATTCCTGAGTTTGCAAAAGGCTTGGCTGTAACTATGCGCCAGTTTTTCAAAAACAGTCAGCCCAATGTCGAGAAGCGCGACACCTTCACGCGAATGTACCCTGAAGAAAAAACAGTCTATCCAGACCGTTATCGCGGGCACCATCGTTTGATGTTGCGCGACGACGGACAGGTTCGTTGTGTGGCATGTATGTGCTGTTCTACTGTTTGCCCTGCAAACTGCATCCACATTACAGCAGCTGAACACGATGATATTTCAATCGAGAAATACCCATCTGTTTTCGTAATTGACGAACTTAGATGCATCATGTGCGGCTTATGCGTTGACGCTTGTCCTTGTGATGCAATTCGCATGGATTCAGGAGAGCACATTCAGCCCTTCGGTGAGCGCGGAGAAGCGTTTTTGAACCGCGATCTTCTTATGTCTAAAGGCAGTCTTTCTATGGCAGTTCAAGGCGGCGAAAACGGTTAAGAGATGGACACATCTGGATGCCTACGAATCGATCTCAAAATAAAAGTGTTTACCCCCCCGGTTCCATAAATTGATGAATTAAGATCATCTCTTTTTTTGCTTGTTCCATGTCTTGCCTAAGCGGCGTTTTTTTGGCCGGTAAAATTCCAATATATCTAAGCATCCATAGCTCTATTCCGGATTTTGAAAAGTAATTCGATGATGTCGTTTGTTCACTTTTTCAACTTCAATATCTGTTTTGGTAAAGAGTTTTACCATTTCTATCTGTGTCATCGTATGCGGAGTAAGTCCGCAAGTTTCAAACATTCCGCCTTTGGCTAACGAGAATGGGATTATGAGTTGGTCGGCCAAGTGGGGACCGACGGGCGTCCCTGAGTCGATTTGATGTTTAATATCTCTGACCAGTTTCATAGCGACTTTTGCAGCGGCATTACCACGTTCACCAAATTGAACGGCAACGAAAGGGAAGGGCGTGTTGGGAACATTTGCGATGACAACATTACCGCTGCCCTGACTCTGGACGTTCTTGATTTGAATTTCTGTTGGGTAGTCCGTTAACTCTTCCTCGAACACTTCTTTTTCATTTGCGGCGACATGTTTAGGCAAACCGTGTCCCAGAATAGAAAGGATAATATTTTGCGGATCCAATGTGTTTGAGAATTCTACCGCCTTTACCTCTTTCACTGGCGTAATGTTTGCGATGATTTTTCCGCCGCCGACTGGCGCGAATCCATATCGTTCGATCTCGATCTCTGCATTAAATCCAAGTTCTCGGATTGCTGGAAAGAAACACTCGTTCAAAAATTCAAAGGGTGGCGACATGGGATTATGCGTTCCCCCCGTGATTTCGACGCGTGACTCTTGCTCTGCATAAAACAGCGGCCACAAGATGGTTTGTAAAACCAAAGAAGTGCTTCCTGCCGTGCCGATTTCAAACGAGTAATCGCCGCCGTTAATTTTCTTCGGAGAAAAGATAACTTCAGTTGATCTGAGTTCATCTCCCTCAACTTTTGCGTTCGTTATTGTTTTCATCGCGCGCAACGCCGTAAGGTGCTGACGTAATAATCCATCCTTACGGCGCTTTCCCCGAATATTGAAAATACGCACCGGAGTTTGAGTGAGCGCCGAGAGTCCAATCGAACTTCGGAAAATTTGTCCGCCACCTTCTCCTGTTGAACCATCAATTGAAATCATTCGTTTAGCTCCCAATTAGAAAAAACGATTAAAGGTTCTTCCCCAATTTCGACCCGATGGGTCAATGGAAGAATCCCGAAAAGTGAAAATGCTTTTTTAATACTTAGTTCTCGACCTTCTGGGACGACGAGGATAATAGGATTCTCCAAATCAAATTTTGCTAGGATCTGCATCGCTTCGAATTGCCTATCAGAATCCAAGTTAGGGTCGATTTCTACAATCAGTATATCATAGGATTCTTCGATATAGGTCGGAGAGTCTAAGGCCCATCGACGATAGCCTATTTTTTGTTCGTACTGTTCACCCTTACCGAGAACGTGGGGACGCAGTTTCATCTCAAGAAACAGCTCAGCGATTCGGGGACTATTGACGATAGCTACGTTTTCAAACAAGCGCGAAAAATCGAGAATAAGATTGATGTTTAATCCGGTCATCATTTTCTTCTAAAAAGTAAATCGTTGCCACCGTCGTGGTGACGGTTGATGCTAATACACTTCTCGTGCCAAACTTTTGCGAAGAGCTTAGGTTTGCCCTTTGAAACGCCTAGTTGTGGCGTTTATTCGAATTCAGCGAAGAAAGTTTGTTGAATTTAGGGTACAAATTAGTAGAACGTTAGATAGGAAGATATTAAATATGATAACTAACAAACCCATCGTATGTATCGGTCTTCTTGGGCCTACTCTCGATCTTGGCAGAAAGAACAATCGTTGGGAGAAATGGAGGCCATCGGTCGCCCTTTGCCAGCATGAGGATTTGCTGGTCGACCGTTTCGAATTATTGAGTCAACCCAAGTTCAAAACACTATCCGATCAGGTTGTCGCAGACATAGAAACGATCTCGCCGGAGACCGATGTTCGAGTTCACGCGATTGATTTTGAAGACCCCTGGGATCTTGAGTCTGCATATTCAACTTTTTATGAATGGGTTGAGGCTTATGATTTTAGGCCTGATGAAGAAGAGTATTTGGTTCACATCACTACCGGTACCCATGTTACCCAAATTTGTGAATTTCTCTTGGTTGAGAGTCGACACATTCCGGCTAGAATTATTCAGACCTCGCCGGGCTCAAAACGTTCTGCTGCCAGTGGTAGCTATACGATTATCGATTTAGATCTCTCAAAATATGACATGATCGCAAAACGCTTTGCAGTCCAAACCGAAGACGATATTTCCTATCTTAAAGCCGGCGTTAAGACCGAAAATATAGCCTTCAATCAATTGATGGAGAAGATAGAAAAGGTTGCCAATGTTTCAAAAGCGCCTGTGTTGTTAACAGGACCTACTGGTGCGGGAAAAACTCAGCTTGCACGCAGAATCTTTGAGGTTAAAAAACGGCGCAATTTGGTCAAAGGAGCTTTTGTCGAAGTGAACTGTGCAACCTTAACCGGAACGCATGCGATGTCGACACTTTTCGGGCATGTGAAAGGTTCTTTTACGGGGGCGCAAAAAGATCGTCAGGGATTACTACGCGCGGCCGACAAAGGGGTTTTATTTCTCGATGAGATTGGCGATTTGGGAATGGACGAACAAACGATGTTACTCAAAGCCTTGGAGACGAAATCCTTTTTGCCTCTGGGAGCTGATGTCGAGGTAAAATCGGACTTTCAACTTATTGCAGGGACGAACGCGGACTTACGCAAGCAATCAAAAACGGGAGCGTTTCGATCGGACTTGTTGGCTCGAATTGATCTGTGGAGTTTTGATCTGCCGGGCCTGAAAGACCGAATTGAAGATTTGCCGCCCAACCTTGAATACGAGCTTCGTCTTTTTGAACAAAAAGAGGGAAGGGTGGTTCGTTTCAATCGAGAAGCCCGTGCCAAGTACCTTAAATTTGCAACCGATCCCAAGGCGCTTTGGTTAGCTAATTTTCGTGACCTCAATAGTTCGCTCACCCGGATGGCGACGTTAGCTGATGGAGACAGGATAAACGTCGAGAATGTGGCCGGCGAGATGGACCGGCTAAATCGAGATTGGCATTATGGAGAAGAGTCTGTTGAGGAAAGTTCCTTGGCGGAGTTTTTGGACGTTGAAGCAATCGACCAACTTGATCTTTTTGATCGAATTCAGTTGGGGGCTGTTTTGACGATTTGTAAAAAATGTCCTTCAATGGCTGAGGCCGGCAAACAACTTTTTGCGATGTCACGTTTGCAAAAAGAAAACCCAAATGATTCGGATCGAATTCGCAAATATTTAAAAAAGTTTGGAATCACTTGGTCTCAGATTAAAAATAGAGATTAGCTTGACGAATATTACTTAACGATCTTTTTATCTTCGGTTCGGTATCGATTGCTACAGATAGATGCATGAGGGAGCCATAAATATCCTCAAGATGAATGGGGTCATGGCAAATAGTACGGCTAATGGGCGGCTGATAATACCTCGACCGCCCATTTTGCCGAATCAACTCTTCCATAACACGCATTTAACCGGCGCTGGCGCGAGGGCTTTGTAGAAATGATATCTAAATCACCGTTTAATTGAAAATGATATTGATAATCGTTATCAATTGGATTATGACCTTGCTCATGAAACGAAGTATATCCATCATTCTAGCAATATTGTTCTTCCCCGCCTTTGCCGTCGCTGAAGATCAGGAAGCAAAGTCAAAGATTGATTTTGATCTTAGCGGCTATATGGAGCTCGACTTTTCGGCTCATGACTACGCCCCCAACAGAAATAGAACCGGTGGTTCAAAAAAGGACTTTCGTCTCATTTTCGACCAAACAAGACTCGCATTAGATCTAGAAGTCAAAACGAACTTTGGGATGAAAGTCGTCGCCGAAGTTGAATTTGAACACGGAGGGACCGGTTCAGCGCTCGAGCTTGAATATGAAGAGTTCGGAGAGTTCGAACAAGAAGTCGAAGCCGGCGGTGAGGTAATCGTCGAAGAACTTTTCATTCAACAAGACATTGGCGACCTTCGACTACGAGTAGGAAAATTTAATATCGGCGTAGGGCATTTAGCAAGCCGTCACAAGCCAGGACAACTCTTAGGAGGCGTTCGTCCGGAATCAGAACAGTTAGCTATTCCGGCAGTGTGGAATGAGATGGGAATTCAGGCGAGGTATAAAGTAAGCGGATTTACTTTCAGAGGCGAGCTGGTGAACGGACTTGATTCAACGGGGTTCAGTTCGCAACGCTGGGTCGCTTCTGGTCATCAAACGCGATTTGAAAATATTGTCGGTACAAGTCTGGCCGGCGTTCTGAGAAGCGATTATAAAGTTCCCGTTGATTCCGGAAGCTTCGAAGTTGGAGTTTCGGGATATTATGGTGGTACTACGTTGAATCGACCCAAGGTTGATCTTGTACCCAATTGTTCAGAATCTAACGAAACATCAACGGCGCCATGCGGCACGATTTCTGCTCCTGTAATGATTGCCGAACTTCATTGGGAGTTCTTCTTTAAGGGGTTGCAAACCCGAGGTTTGGTTCTCTTTGGGCATCTTGAGAAAGCCGAACAGATCTCGACGGCTAACTCAAGACTCTCCAACAATCTTGGTGTCTTACGTAGCCCCGTCGCTGATAACGCGTTTTTGGGGTGGGTAGAACTTGGTTACGACCTTGGTTCGATTTGGTTGGAGGAGTGGAAGATCTCTCCTTTCGTTCGAGGCGAATACGTGGATACCTTTTTTCAACCGCGCGAAAACACTTATGATAACCCCCGCTTTGAACGATGGCTTTTCACAGCTGGCGTCCAGTCTATTTATAACGACTTTCTGGTTTCCAACCTCGAATTTGAACAACGGCGATTTGGAAACACAAAACTTAACATTGAGAATTCGTTACGTATTTCTTTAGGAGCATTATTTTGAACATCGTATCTATAAAAACACTCGTAATTTTGGTGGTGATTTTCATCGCGGCATGCGGCGAAAGCAATGACAATAACAGTCAACTTGCTAGCACGGGTTTTGATGACGCGGCGGCAATAAAAAATATGACGGATAACTTGATCGTGGCTAAGTACAATGAACTAGCTGATTCCGCGGATTCTCTCGCAGAATCCGTGGTCACGCTGAAAAGCGATAGGACTGCCGCGAACCTTGAAGCAGCTAAGGAAGCCTGGCGGGCGACCCGCGTCCCATGGGAACAAACCGAAGCATTCATTTTTGGACCTGTTGATGCGAATGGCTACGATCCTGCTTTGGATTCATGGCCTGTTAATCGGACCGATCTCCAGGGCGTTTTAGACGGAGACGATATCATCAATATTGATTTTGTTTCCAAACTAGCCGACGAACAAAAAGGTTTTCACACGATTGAGTTTTTATTGTTCGGCGGTGCTAACGATAAAATCGTTTCAGATTTAACGGATCGCGAATTGGAATATGCAGTTGCTGCAACTGCAGTGTTGGCATCGGTAGCAGGTGATTTGCGCGACAGTTGGACCATCGGAATCAACGGAAATCCAGCCTACGCGCCGATCTTTGGGGAGCCAGGTACGGGTAACACAAAGTATCCGTCAGTTTCCGCGTCCGGTCAGGAGGTTGTAAATGGCATCGTGGGAATTTCCGATGAAGTGGCTAACGGAAAAATTGGAGACCCCTTCACAAAAAAAGACGTCACTGCTGTTGAGAGTCAATTCAGCTTCAATTCGCTCAGTGATTTTAAAGACAATATCGTCAGTGCTGAATCGGCTTACAACTTAGCCTTAGCCGATTTTATTAAGTCAAAAGATGCCGCACTTCACACAAGAATCGAGGCAGAATTTGCGACCGCGTTTTCTACCCTCGCAGAAATTAAGGAACCCTTTCGAGATGCGATTACCGACGATGGGGAAGCAAAAGATATCCAAGCAGCAGTCGAAGCTATAAATGCGATTAATCGCACTTTCGATGGTGATGTTCTCCAATTGGTTACTGGAATCTAGAAAAAATTCCTCCAATATATTGAGATAAAGAAATGAAAAAAATATTAGTACTACTGTTAATCGTATCTGGATGTATGGAGAGTTCGACTGGAATCGTGGAAGTTGTACGGGATCAATCGGGTGGAGAAACCACGATTTTGGATCGTACTTCACAAGCTTTTACAGCCCCTGCGTCAAATCTAAATGATGCCGAGTTAGAACAACACCTTAGTGGCGATTTAGAGTTTGAGTCGGTTTTTGTAACGGCTCCTTCGCCTCTGAATCCGGGCCTTGGACCCACTTTCAACCATACTGCATGCAACGGTTGTCATATTTCTAATGGGCGCGGCGCGACAGTCGTAGGCGAAGACCTTCTTCGTTCACAAATGCTTGTAAGGGTTAGTTTGTCTGATGAATCCGGAATGATTCCAGCCGATGGGGGGCCTATTCCGGTACCGGGTATGGGCCTTCAAATTCAAGACCATGCTGTCTTTGGGGAGACGCCGGAGGCAAAGATTACCCTCAACTGGATTGAATCGTCAGGTGAATATCCGGATGGTACCACCTACACGCTTCGCCAGCCTGATTTAGATATCAGACTCCCGGATGGTTCTGCTTTACCTAAAAATATTCGTACTTCTTTACGCCAGCCTCCACCTGTTTTTGGTCTCGGGCTATTTGAAGCGGTAAGTGAGTCTACTATTTTGGAAAATTCTGATCCTGATGATCGAGATGGTGATGGAATCAGCGGGCGCCCGAATTACGTTTGGAGCACCGAGCGAAAGGAAAAAGTTCTTGGTCGATTTAGTTGGAAGGCAAATGTATATGATCTTCTAGAACAGACCGGCGGTGCATACAATTCGGATATGGGGGTGACCAATCCCATAGCGAATAACGACGACGCAGGAAATCCAATGGATGGGCCTCCAGAAATTTCGCGACAACGGGTTGAGGATGCGACCTTTTACGCCCAGACATTGGCGGTTCCGGCTCCTTTTAATATCGATGCTCAAGAACGTGGTCGCAAATTATTCGTTAAAATGGACTGCGCGAAGTGTCATACCGAATCGATGACCAGCGATGATTCTCATCCGATCGAAGCGCTCAGAAATCAAACTTTTTTCGCTTATACTGATTTACTGCTCCATGATATGGGGCCCGGTCTCGCCGATGGCAGAAGGGATTATGAAGCCTCAGGTAACGAATGGAGAACAGCGCCTTTGTGGGGTTTGGGTTTAACGCAAACGGTTGCCCCTTTTACTTCGGGGTTCTTACATGATGGACGCGCTCGTACGATCGAAGAGGCAATTTTATGGCATGGAGGAGAGTCAAAAAAATCGAGAGAAAACTTTAAGAATCTCTCGAAGGCCGATCGTCAATCGCTGTTGGACTTTTTACAAAGTTTGTAGTGTTAGTTAACCCGCTGACTCGGTAACCATCTCGCTACGCATCTTTGCGACTTCCTGGTCGATGAAAAAGAGCCCGTTTCCAGCCATCCCAATCAAGTCAATTTTATCAAGAACGGATTTGAAGAGTTGTTCTTCTTCATGTTGTTCTTCGACATACCACTGAAGAAAATTAAAGGTTGAGAAGTCGCCCTCTTTGAAAGCAATGCTGACAAGATTATTGATTTCTTTGGTAATCATTTGTTCGTGTGCATATGTAATTTTAAATACTTCGACGATCGATTCGAAGTCGTTTTTGGGTTTTTCCATAGGATCTAACACCGCATACGAGCCGGTTTCGTTAACGTAGTCGAACATCTTCTGCATGTGCATACGTTCTTCGTCGGCATGTTCCCGGAAAAACCCGGCGCATCCTTCAAGGCCTTTTTGCATACACCACGAACTTACTTGCAGATACAGATTCGAGGATTCGAATTCTAAAGTGATTTGTCTATTGAGTGCGGTTGAAAGAGTGGTGCTTAACATTTACTAGTCCTCGTTTTAGTTACTCGCGAATCATAATCAATTTTCTAGGAAAGTACACAGCGAGTCTTCGAACTTGATGTTTATAGGTGAATAGCCGTCCTGCACTCCGGCTCTAAGGTGTTCTGAATTTTTGCTTGGATTTTGAGAAGGGGGAGGGCATATAAAGGTATATGCGTCTCTTCTTAACTACTTTTTTGATTGTCTCAGTGTTCTCGCTCAAGGGATGGTCGGTAGAGCTATATGTTGCATCGAGTTTTGAGAAAGTCGCAAAAGCGACAAACCCGGTTGGGCGAACCTACGCAGATGCGTCATCCAGACTCGCGACTCAGATCTTGGCCGGGGCGACGCCGGATGTATTCGTGAGCGCAAATCGTTACTGGGTAGAAGCGGTCCAGAAAAGTAATCCAAACTATATGATAAACCATCTGGCCGACAACGCACTTGTCGTCGCGGTCTTGAAACCGACACATTTTCCGACGTCAACGATTGGGGATATATGCAACCTGAGTTTTGCTGCCGCATTGAACGAGGTCCCAGCAGGAACGTACGCAGATCAGGGTATGGAAAAATTGGGTTGCAAATCAGAAATTGTTCGAGCTCCTAACGTCGGCGCTGTTCGGGAGTGGATAAAAAGCGGACACGTCGATGCTGGCTTTATATACGCATCTGATCTCGTGCAGGACCAAAGTTTGATTTCGATCCATCGCTTTGAACCATCTGAGATTGCCGTTTCGCTTTATGCGATTGCGTTGACCGGGAAAGGAAAAATTTGGATTGATAAAATAAGTTCATCTCCAATGATATCCGATTTTGGTTTTTTACCTCCCATCGCTAGGAATCGGCCAACGCCCCTTCCTTCCCTGCAAGACGAAGAAATCAACGCGTCGTCGATTTTATGGAATTCTGCGCTCGTCGGCGTACTGGTGGTTTTATTGGCATTCGGGCCCGCTGTTTTCCTTGGTTTTTTATTAGCTAGGTGGCGTTCACCGTGGAAATTTGTTGTTTCGATAATAACCATGGCTCCGCTGGTCGTGCCTCCTGTGGTAACCGGACTCGTTCTTCTGAAGGTCTTCGGAAAATACAGTGTTCTATCTCCTGTCCTAGATGTTTTCGGGTCGCCCGCGTTTACTTGGGTGGGTGCGGTATTGGCTTCGTTATTGGTTTCCTTCCCCCTTTTTTTGGTTATGACACGTCGAGCTTTCGAGTCGGTCGATAGAAGTTTTGAGGTTGTAGGACTGAGTTGTGGGAAAACCCGCTGGCAAGTGTTTAAACGGATCACCCTACCATTGGCGATGCCGGGAATTATCGCGGGCGCGATGCTAACTTTCGCTAGGTCTCTTGGTGAGTTTGGCGCTACCGCGGTTTTTGCTGGAAATTTGGCGGCAGAGGGAGGGACGATATCGCTTGCTATCTATCGTTCTCTTCAATCTCCAACAGGTGTGAACCTCATATGGATACTTACCCTATTTAGTATTTTATTGAGTCTCGTCGCGATTGGAGTTTACGAATATTTTTTGGCGAAACAAAAAGCGCTATTTTCGAAAGGGAACTAATATCATGGCGAATCAGAGCGCTTTACAAACCGATTTTGTCGTAAATTATGGAGACCGTAAATTCGTTTACAAGATAAATTCCAGCTCTGATATTATAGTTATCTTAGGTCCCTCGGGCTACGGGAAGTCGACCTTCATCGATTCGATTTTGGGTGTAAAAAAGGTTAGTGGGTTTATTAAGTTCGGTCACATTTGGTTCTCCTCGCAAGAACACGTTAACGTCCCGACTGAGCGACGTTCGATCGGCTGGGTCCCTCAATCTCATCTCCTCTTTCCGCATCTAACGATTGAAGAAAATCTGTATTTTGGGGTGAAAGATAAAGATTCTTTTTCAGATGTAATCGCCGAGCTCGTTGCTTCTTTTCAGCTTGAAGCTATTTTAAAAAAACGCCCTCAAAACATTTCGGGCGGTGAGGCTCAACGTGTTGCAATTGGTCGAGCACTTATTTCAACATTAGATTTTCCTGACGGTGGTATTTTGTTGTTGGATGAACCCTACGCGTCATTGGATGCTCAACTTTGCGCGAAAATAAGTCGTTTTGTATTTAAATGGTGTTCTAAATTTGACATCAAACCTATCTTTTCAGTGCACGAAATAGATCGTATTGGGGTTTGGAAAGAGTTAAAGAACACTTCGATTAGCCCGTATTCACTAGAAAAGACGCAAGGGGGAATTCAAACGGTTCTGGTGACTTTGCCTTCTCAGGAAAAAAATGTATAGGTCGCATAACGATATCGCGATGAGATAGCGTTTGAATGGAGATGAAATGAAATATTTAATATTAAGTGTATTGATTTTAGTTGCCGCTTGCAGCGCGAAACCGCCAAAAGAAAACCTAAAAAACGCTGATGAATTAGTAACAAAAAAAGAAGTTGCCGCCGATGAGGCAGATGCTGCTTTGAACGAAATATCAAAAGACAAGAAAATCAAAGAACAGGAAAATATAATGGGTACAATCGATACCAATCCGCTCGCTGCACCAACAGATGTTGCAGCCGCTCCAGAAAATGCGACAACCACTCCATCAGGTTTGTCTTTTGTCATCCTTCGAGAAGGAATGGGAATGGGCTCACCCTCACCTTCGGCCACTGTAACAGCCCATTACACTGGATGGGAAACGAATGGGAAGATGTTCGATAGTTCGGTGCAGAGAGGGCAACCTTTCAAAGCTCCTTTGAATCGATTGATTAAAGGTTGGCAAGAAGGAATGGGAATGATGACCAAAGGCGAGATGCGTCGTTTTTGGATTCCGGCAGACCTTGCCTACGGCGAGAATCCTCGCGCCGGAGCTCCAGCAGGGATGTTGGTTTTTGATGTCGAATTGATTGATTTCGAAGAACCTAAGTAATGCGTTTTTTTCCGGTTTTGTTTTTTGTAATTACTATCGGATGCGATTCGCAACCGATAGTACAGCCGGCACCTGAAAAAATAGCTAATTCCGCCTCCGAACCTAAAAGAGAAATTGTAAAAAAAGCACCCGATGTGAAAATCGCGCCGGCATTCACGACTCCTGGGAACTTACAGAATGCACCCTCATTTGCGGAGTCGACCACGACGGGCCTCTACTCCTATCAGCTCAAAAAAGGTGAAGAAGATTCGACATCACCTAACCTGAACAGCGTGATCACGGTTCGTTTTTCAAGTTGGACTCCCGACGGAAAGGCGTTTCAGCATTCTAAGGAAAAATCTCCATTCAAGCAACGGGTTGGCAATCTTCTAAAAGGGTGGCAGGAAGGAATTGTTAAGATGAAGAAAGGGGAGATCCGACGATTTTGGATCCCAGGAAAGTTGGCCTACGATCATGACCCGAATCCAAATTCTCAAAAGGGTCCGCTTATTTTCGATATCGAACTGATCGACTTTAAGAATAAAAAGTAGCTTTGGATCTAAGGTCATACAGATTAGGAACTCCGATGTTATTGCGTTCGCCGAGCCTTCTTGATTTTCTGATTTTCCTTGGTCTTTCTTGAAAGTTCCGTGACTTCATCGAAGAGCTGAGAATAGTCGATACTCACATCATACGAGTTAACTTCCTTCTCAAAGAGCACGATGAGATAGGTTCCAAGAGCGTCTTGGCTTGAAAAATATCTAAACATTCCCGACGGCACAAAGTCGTTGATTTGATCAAATGGCGCGGTGGTTGGGGCTACTCTTATTTCGAATCGTTTGGGAGTATTTACTTCAGCAAAATTGTGAACCGAAGTGATTTCGCCATTCCAACGAGCAGCAACTTCTTGGGCCACTGATTCGTCGGCGTGTTTTAAAATGATTTCGCCGATAGGAAACTCTACGATGTCTCCGACCATGAGATCCATCGCTCCTAGCTTCACTGGTTCGCCACCTCTGTTGGTGATCGTTTGACGGTTTTCAAATCGGTCGGGGTGGACTTCCATCGTATACTCAGGTTCTTCAATCGAACCGCATCCGATAAGAATGATTTTTAACAAGAGGACGATGTAAAACTTCATTGTGATTCCGAGGTATTTGGAGCTGAGCCTCAACCGGCTCAGAACGCTACCGTTTTCGTCCTATCGCTATTATTGTTGCGCAATTTCTATGGTTTTGTTCGCTCAGATTCTCGCGAAAGAACGGCGTTCGAAGGCGTGGGTTTGCTTAGGGAATAGGGGGGAAGGAAGACCTGTTTAGATTCATAGAATCTGATGGGTCTCAGTAGGAGTCAAATATAAGATTCAGCGATGCTTGGTTAGAATGATTCACGTTTTCGGATAGCGCGATGAGAAATGTGCCGAGCGCCGCATCGCTAGAAAAACGCGTCAACGAAAGAACCGGTGTTCCGGACTCTGTTAAAAGTTGATTTGAATGATCAAAAGGTGCCTTCAACGGATTGACGGAGATGGTATACATATTCGGAACGTCAGTTTGTTCTAAATCGATGACATTAACGACTTCTCCATCCCAACGGTCGGCAATCTCCTCGGCGACCGCCGGATCCAAATGTGAGAGAAGAATTTCACCGGTGGGAAACCGTGTAACGCGATCGTTTTTATCGGTTTTCATCCCACCGTTTTCGACGCTGACTCCTAGAGTGTTTTTGGTGGTCCCAAGATCATCAAATTCGTTGGGACTGACCTCTATCAAAGGATGGCTACCTGTTTGTTCGGGTTCTTCAGGCGATCCACAAGCAACGAGGCTAGCGAGTAACAATAGTAGTGCGAAGTATTTCATTAGAGCTCCAAAAAAGTAATTTCCGGAGACTGAATTGTTTCCCGGATATTGCTTTTTCGTCCGACCACTCTTGTTGTTGCGGGATATTTACCGACTTGTCCGTAATTTAGGGATCTTTAGAATTTTGCCGGAAAAAGGGATGTTTAGTTTCTTTGAAAGGCTGACGAACGCGGCTTTTCGGCTATTGAACTATTTCGCCACCGACCCAAACATGAGCCTGTCGGATTGCTCCTCGAGAGTCCATGACCTCTACAGTTACCATCGTCTCACCATCCTTAAACCCCCATGATCTTTTTACAAGTCCATCGATCGTAAAGGAAGAACAGTCTCGTTTACCTCCGTCGCACAATACTTCGATTTTTCCGTTACGAAGTTGACGTGTCCAATACATCGAGTGCCCGTCTAAGTCGCCATCTTCTAGGTCTGTTGCAGTCGCTGAGAAATGATACTCGTTTCTGTATGCGCTTGGGTCGGGGTATGAGAGTGGTTCTGTAAGCCGAGAGTTCGAATTAACGTTTGCCGTTACTTTGGGAGCTTCATTACGTGGGTCGATAGGAAGTACTCGAAAGGATCCACCAACGCGTGTAACCAATCCATCGTTACTGACCGCTTCGTAACCAATAATTCCTGGTTCGAAACCTCCGATGGATTGGTGGAACCAACCGGCAGCGCCAAGCAAGGCCTCACCTTGATTGCAGCTGCTCCCGTCGAACTGCCAGCAAAGATTGTCAGAGGCGAGTCCTGGTTCGTCTTCGGAGTGACCGATAAATATAGGATCCTCGCCGACATAATATTTATGGTGGGGAAGAGGATGGTATGCAATCACTTGTGGTGCAGTGTTTCCGATCTCAATTGTCAGGAACTCTCTGGCTCCTTTGATATCGGCCCGTACCAAATGCTTTCCGGGTCTCAGCGAGAAAGCCGTACGACTCGAACCAGTCGAAAGACCTTTACCCTCAGTTGACCATTGAACCAGGGTCGAATCCCCTTGATCGTTTACCGCCGCGAAATCTAGTTCAACTTTATTACGGGTAACTGTTTCCGAAAGTATTCGAATCGTTGGTGTATTTAACTCTTCTCCTAACGCGCATTTAACAGCTGCTAAGGCATTCACTCGTCGTTGTTGTCCGCCATGATCGTCTACGCCACCATTGTGTGCCGAATCAAATAAACACTTTTTTACTTGGTAAGCATTTAATTTCGGATTCGCGGCACGTATGAGCGCGACGACGCCGGCAACTATAGGTGTTGAATAACTAGTACCGCCAGCTGTTACTGCCTTGTTGATGTTAGGCTTTCCATTAGGAAGGGTATCGTATTTTTGCCCTGCTGGTGCATAGATCGCAACCGACCCGTCTCCATCGTCCATGCGAGAACCATAATTTGTTTCAGTCTTTCTTTTCGTTGAATTAGGTTGTAATTCTCCTACACAAATGATCCCGTCGCCTTCACAAGGTAGGTTCATTTCCTCCTCCCAACATATGTCCAAGAAACAATCCTCAGCATCAACATCGATTCCTGGTGCGTTTCCTGCTGCAGCTAAAATCGTGATATTCATCTTTTCCGCTAATTGGCCAACCTCATCAAGGGCGTTACCGAGTAAAAAGCCAATTGCCGGAATCGGTCCACCGAAGGAAAGGTTTACGACTTGTGGCCGATCACCTGGTGATGCTCGGAAAATATAGCCGATGGCCTCAATGGTATTCTCTAACAATGCAGCGTTATTCATGGCGTAAAGTTCCGCTACCGGGGCACCAGGTCCGGTTACAGCGCCATCTACAGACCCCATAGCGGCGGCAGTGACATTTGTTCCGTGCCACGGGCAAGGGTGCCCCGAAGCGCAGTTATACGCGTTCTCGACATTCCACTTACCCGAAATGCGACGGTTGATTGGTAGTTGCCCTCCGTCATAAAAACCACCGTCGGAAACCATAATCTTTACTTTATTTTTTAGT
>CALJNB010000106.1 GCA_937981985.1 uncultured bacterium | reverse complement strand
CTACGTTTTGAGGATCGACATCTACCGTGATTTCTTGCGCGCTCAACGAGCTGGCATAAAGGAGAACAAAAAGAGAAATAATCCAAGGTTTCATCACCAATCCTTTTCGATAAGTCGCTTGGGTACCTTTTCGAGTGCTTTTCTCAATTGGAAGTTATCGTCGTTTTGTTCGAGTGCTTCGAGAAGATCCTCGATACGTTGCAGCTCTGGATTTTCTTTCTCTTCTTTTTCTTCAGGCTTTGCATCGTCTTTCTTTTCATTTCCCTCGTTTTCTTCTTCTTTGTCTTTTTCTTCTTCTTTTTTGTCTTCGTCTTCCGAGGGATCATTTTCTTTCTTCTCGTCGGAGTCTTCTTTCTTTTCATCATCTTCTTTTTCGTTTTCGTCCTTCTCATCCTCGGGTTTAGATTCCTGATCTTGGTCTTGTTGTTGCGGAGGCTGTTGTGGATTTAACTGAATGAGATGATAAAAATCGTTACCATTATGGGCTCTTAGGATTGCCGGTTGTTGCTCTTCCAAAGGCTCTGAGAAAACACCTCGATGAAGTGGCATCGGGCTCTTTTCAGCATCGTTTTGCGGTTGCTCGATGGGAGTGCCACCTACAAGTATGACATCACCAGTGGCACTGACGAGATCGAAGTCGAAGTTCGTACTTTCTCCATCGTTGCGGGGAAAGGACGTCAAGGCGACTCCCATTTTGATGCTTTTATCTTTGGCATCTTTTTCGAATTCTAGCTTATAAAAATCGGGATCTTCTGGACATTGGCGAAGGTATCTATGAACAGGGAGTTTCATGTCCAATGTTGATGCAGAATTGGCCTCGTCGTTTTCCTCCAGTCGGTCATCGCCTTCGGGCAGCTTTTGGCCGTCCTCGTTAGCACAAGACGAAAACTTATATAGGTCTAAGCTATAAGGTCCCTGTTGATTACGGTCGACCCCGGAGACGCGAACAGCAAATCTGCCGGCTTTCTTTGATTCTCGAATGCCCGCCGTCACGATTCCGGCTTCTTCTATATTTAACGCCACCATTCTTTCGGTTTTAGTATCAAAAATATCTACCCGGAGTTGTGGGGGGATTTCTCGTTGTTCGTCTTTCTGAGGTTGAACGTCGACGAATAGTGAATCGCCTTCGGCGAGATCTACCCAAAACCAATCCTCGTCGCCAGGACATGTATGCAATGGATTACTGCCTGTTTCTAAAGGGGCTGCCTGATTGATTTCATTGTTGTTTTCAGACTTCTCCTGGAGCGCATAACAAGGTGGGATCGATATGACTTCGAGTTGGTATGAAAACTCAAGGCCGTCTTTTGCTTCTAGTTTTAATTTCACCACAGGAACTTCCCCTGCGCTATCGATCATCTCAGGTTGAACCACAAATTTTGTGATCTCACGCGAGAACGTTCGTTTTTCGATCGCTGATTTGAGGTCGCTCGTCGACCCGCGATCCTCTATCGCAACTTTAGTGCCGTCGGTGTTTAGAATCGACAAGACGACGTCCTCATTTTCAACGAGGAAGGCACGTTCAGAATCTGGCTCTTTTCTTAGATCCGAGAAGGTCGCGGTTATCGAAACCGTTGTTCCGGGAATTGCTGGGATCGAAAACCAATCTTCGTCTCCGCCACAAAGTGAATATTTTACTTCTTCTTTTTTCTGTGTGGGACCGTCATCAGTTGGGCTAGGCGGTGCTTCTTCTTGTTCGGTAATGGGTGATGCCGTCTCGGCGGTATCATCTTCCTCATGTGAATCCTCTAATACGCTGCACGGGGGAAATAAATGTCGAAACGCGAGTTCCAAATTCCATCGCGTCTCATCGAATTCAGCATCAGTGATTTGGGTACGGTTTTTAGTCGCGAGGTCCAGCGCTTGGCTGAATGTTTCATGCGCGTTCTTCCAATCTTCTTGCGCGGCCAAAATCAGACCAAGATTATTGAGGGCTGAGAACTCAAGATGTTTGTCCTGTGTCTCCAACGCTCTTGCGTACTCTCGTCGTGCATCATCTAGTGACTCAAGACCAAGATGTGCGCGACCGATATTAAAATGTAGTTCAGGTCGAGAAGGAATTTCTTTTTCAGCCTTCTTATAATGGTCTAACGCAATTTGGTATCGTTCTTTTTCTATCTCGGCGTTCCCGCGATCGGCACTTGCTAGGGTTGATTCGAATGGCCGGTCGCAACTTAAAGTAACTAATGCAACCAAGACCAGAAACACGTTTGCCTTGTTTGGCAAAAGCTTTTTACGGTCGCCCAGCACAAGAGAAATAAACAGAAGGATAAAAGCGGGGACGAGAAAGAAATAGAATCTTTCTTTGTAGCGTGCTTTCAGCATGGACTCGATTTCACTTTTTTCGAGGGTATCTACGTAAGAAATCACGGCATTGGAAATCGAATTGGGACCGTCGTAGTGGACGTAATTTCCGTTTGTCGTTGCGGCGATTTCTTTAAGAGACTTTTCATCAAGCTTAGAAAGAATGAGGTTTCCTGTTGCGTCCTTTTTATATCCCGCAATTCGACCGTTTTTCCTGACAATTGGAATCTTCTCGCCTGTCAAACTACCGATTCCTACGGTTAATATTTGAACTCCTTCATCTGCGGCTACCTTCGCAGCAGCAAGAGGATCGCTTTCGTGATCTTCACCATCCGTAATAAGAACAATGATCTGGTTTTTCGCGTGAATTTCGCGTTCTGGTTCGGCTTCGGCTTTTGAACTTCCGCGTTTTTTATGCGTTAAGAGTTCAACACTATCGATAATAGCCTGGCCAACTGATGTTCCTCCGCGGGGCATAAGATGTGGTTTTAATTTGGAAAGATAAAATCGAATCGCGCCATAATCGGCGGTGAGTGGAGATTGCTGAAAGCTAACAGAAGTAAATACAACCAACCCCACACGGTCACCGTTCAACGCTTTGAGAGTACTTTCAATTTCGGTTTTTGCGGCCCTGAGACGATCCGGGGCCGCATCTTGCGCGAGCATACTCATGGATAAATCGATAGCGAAGACCATATCGATTCCAGTTCGTTTCACGGGACGATTCGTCTCACCCCACTGTGGCTGGGCGCTGGCGATAACCATAAGAAGTATGGATAGTGCAACGAGTACCTGACGAGCTATCTGTAAGCGAGACGAACTAGAGGAAGTCAAAACGGCTCCCAAACGCGAATCAAGCATCGCTTCACCGACTTTCCTTTTCCAAAGCCAAAATGCCCCAATCGAAAGTAAGATTGGAATCATGATGAGTAAGAACCAAAGGTTTTCAGGATGTTCGAATCTCATGGGTATTTCCTGAAAATCGTGTTTTGAAGGATGATAGCTAACGAAGCTAGAAATAGCGCAAGAATAACAAAGGGGCGAAATCCTTCATTGGGATCAACGTTTGTCGCATCTCTAATTCGAGATTTTTCGAATTGGTTAAGAATCTCATGAAGATCTTCTTGTAACCCTTTTTTATCCGTCGCGCGGTAATAGCTACCACCAGTATTGGACGCGATTTCTTTGAGGAGCTCGGGATTTACCGGAAATCGTGTTTCGCCGTAAGTAATCTGGTTCGAGAAAATATCACGTCCACGGGGAACGAGAGCGTTTCCATCTCGTCCAACGAGAATGGGGTAGATTTTTATGCCGAATTGTTTGGCCATTTCAGTGGCTTGGTTTGGTGAAATATTTCCACCTCGACGGTCGCCGTCGGTGATAAGGATGACGATCTTTGTCTTCGCATCTGAATCCTTGAGGCCGGAAACTGAGCGTCCCAAGGCATTCCCAATAGCTGTTCCCCCCTCGTTAATATCGCCGAGTTTTAAGCGCTCCAACATGCTCAAAATCGTTGAACGGTCTAAGGTCAGCGGGAACTGCAAAAACGAATCTTTGGCAAATACCACCATTCCAATTCGATCCCAATTACGTGTTTTAATGAATCCACGGAGCGTATCAACTGCTGATTCAAAACGATTCTCCGGTTGTTTTCCCACCCGGAGAAGTTCACGCAACTCACTCTTATCGAGATCGATTGCGGCCATCGAACCCGACATATCCAAAGCTAAGTAAATATCAATTCCTTCGACATCAACTTCGTCCGGGCGTTGGGTTTGCGGACGAGCAAGCGCAACTCCTAAAAGTATAAGTGAGGCCACCGGCAATAGTTTAATAAAAGGGTCAAGCTTGGCTTTCCATCCCGGATGGTGTTTTGCAACCAGAGATGCGGCTGAAAAGACGAAGGTGGACTCTCGTCGTTCTTTCCATTGTTTTGCGTACAGGAAGAAAAGGATCAGAGGGACGAGTATAACGAGTCCGATAAGGACTCCCCAGTATGCGAATTCAAAGATCATGTTTCTTCCGGACCTTCAATAATGGGATCTTTTTTGGAGTCGTCGTTTTCGGCGCTCGATGCTTCTTTTTTAATCTCTGATGTTTTGGATTGTTCTTTTGATTGCCCATCAATAACTACCTTTTCAACACTTCCGTCGGTTGCGTCCCCGCCGTAGCGTTCGCGGTATTGTGTCAATTCGTGGGTATATTGAGAAAAAGAAAGCGCTTTCGTCAGTTCTATAACTGAGAACGCTCTGCTTAAAATACGGGCCTTAGATTCGTCGTTCGGTTTACTGCCTGCAAATTTAACGTAATCGGTTTCTTTTAGAAATTCACCGATATCATCCTGAGACAGGCCGAGCGGAAAGGTTTTTTCTCTGAGATGCTTTAATATTTCTGTTGTCGTAAGCTCGGTACCCGGGAAATTCCAGATCGAACCCATGTAATCTCGAATAGCTTCGGAAATAAGAACATAGAACGCCATATTCTCATCATCGCTCGATATTTCTTGCCCGGCCACAGTCGCGAGTTTCTCAAGTGCGATATCGTGTGCTGCGCGCGGTGGTTTCGGAATTTCAACGAAGATGCGCCGGTTTCGCATAAATAAATAGAGTGCCAAAAAGAGTCCAGCGATAAGTGCTAAACCACCAATCCAAGCAAGTGTGAAATCCTCAACCCAAATTTCTACTGGAGGTTTGGGCGGCTTGAAGGTCAACTCGGTAGTATCGGGAAGTGTAGAAACAAACTTCATTGAAACCGGCCTGCTCACGACCTCTGAGCTAGAACCCGACCGGTCTAAGACGATGAACTTTAATGGAGGTAGAGTCGTGGCGCCGGGACGATTCACCGTTACAGTGAGGCTAAGTAGGGTTTCCTTTTCGGACCCGTTTAGCGGCTTTTGTTGAATCTGAGTATCAACGATGTGCCAGCGTTTCGTGGGTAAGATCTCCGGAGCAATGATCTCAGCATCAATTGAATGGGTGAAACTAAAGTTCAGTTGTACGGGATCAGAAACTTTTATCGAGTCGGCTTTTGGCGAGTGGTCTTGTTTGAACGTCCCGTTGAAGGGAACATTTTCGACTACAACCGGCTTTTCAGTTGTCGGCGTCGTTTGACTTTGTTTGCTACTCGGGGCCGAGTTGGTTTGCGCTGTTGCTATGCTAAAAGCCGCGACAGACACAACAAAGGTCACAGAGAATAGCGGTCCAATTTTTCGAGCACTTAATCTCACGTATTTCTCCGCGAACGCCGTTTAAAATATCTCATAAGTGATTGCACGTAATCGGTATTCGTCGAAACATGAATCGCGTCGATTTTATTTCGCTGAAACATCTTTTCTACATCTAATTTGCGTTTGGCCATCATCGTTTCGAATCGATCTCGGGTCTTACGGCTAGAAGTGTCAATAAGGACGCGCTCTCCAGTTTCTGGATCTTCGAAGTTTACAAGACCCATATTCGGTAAGACGAATTCCATCGGGTCAGAAACGATGACTGGAATGATCTCGTGCCGCCGATTCGCGATGCGTAACGCGGTACTAAACCCCTCATCCATGTAATCGCTTATAACAAATACCACGGCGCGTTTTGAAAGGACGCGACTCAAGTAGTGAAGGGCAGTCTCAATATTGGTTTTACGGCCTGTTTCACCGGGTGTGAGAATTTCGGTTATGACGCGAAGAACGTGTTTTCGTCCCTTTTTGGGTTTGATGTACTTATCCACTCGGTCACTAAAGGTGAGCAGGCCGACGCGATCGTTATTTTTAATAGCTGAGAATGCGATGAGAGCGGCGATCTCCGCGGCGGTTTCCCGCTTTAGTTTATCTTTGGTTCCAAAGTTCTGGCTTCCTGAAATATCGACCAAGAGGACGACGGTCATTTCGCGTTCTTCCTGGAATTGTTTCACGAACAAATCATCCATTCGGGCGGAAACCTTCCAATCGATTACGCGGATATCATCGCCTGGTTGATATTCTCGAACGTCAGCAAAATCGATACCCTGACCTTTAAAAGAGCTATGATATCGACCAGCTAATTGATCGTTAACGGCGCGTCTAGCAACGATCTCGAGATGCTTTACAGATTTGATCAGTTCACGAGGGAGCACTTTATGGGACCTCGATAGCTTCCAGCATTTCGTCGATGATCATCTCGGGCGTATAGTCCTCAGCTTCTGCTTCGAAAGATAGGATAACGCGATGTCTGAGAATATCTGGAGCGACTGCTTTGATATCTTCAGGCATCACGAAGTGGCGCCCCATAGAGAACGCGTGAGCGCGTGCTGCTAGGTTAAGATTGATAGTTGCGCGAGGAGAGGCGCCGAACTCGATGTAATCTTTGATTTTAGAAAGGCCGGCTGCTTCTGGATCGCGCGTTGCAGAGATAATATCTACGATATATTCACGGAGCTTCTCGTCGACAAGAATGTTACGCACCACATTCTGTGCTTGGATTAAATCGTCAGCGCTGGCAACCGGTGATATTTTCGGCATTTGTGTGTGGTCGGCGACTCTATCCATGATCAGTCTCTCTTCGGCCCTTGTCGGATATCCGACACGGATGAGAAACATAAATCGATCAACCTGCGCTTCGGGAAGACGGTAGGTCCCTTCTTGCTCGATTGGATTTTGTGTCGCTAAAACGAAAAAGGGGCGAGGCAGGTTGAAGGTTGTTGAGCCCAAAGTGACTT
>CALJNB010000105.1 GCA_937981985.1 uncultured bacterium | reverse complement strand
TGCTTCTAGGTTTTATTATTCAAGCCGTCGCAGGCAATATTGATTCAGGCGATCTCAACGCGATCACTAAGAGTTTTGAAGATATCGACTATTTCGTTTCCGGTTCTTATTCCACGCCCTATTTCCTTGTAGACAAAACGGGGGAGGCCGGCACAGAAGAGGAAATAGCTGCAAACCTCAATGGCTTCGACGAGTCTGAAACATTTGATGTCGATCTCCAGACCGGAGAAGCGACTGTTGGAATCGATGATGTTCCTTTTATTTGTATGGTCCCTAAAGAAAAGGAAGGACGAAAGGCTCCCTTTCCAGTTGTAATCTATGGCCATGGTTATGGGAGTGCTCGATTAGAAGCGTTGGGTTTCGCATCTCAAATGGCAAAATTTGGTCTCGCGACTTGCGCAATCGATAACGTAGGACACGGAACAGTGGTCCCTCCCGACTTTCTTGAAACTCCTCTACTTGGAATTTTATTAGAAAATTCCGGACTTTCAAATTTAGTCGAAACGCTCTCACATGGTCGACAACGCGATATCACAAATGATGGCATTGCCGATTCTGGGGGAGATTATTGGACTTCGGATACATTTCATACGCGTGATATCGTCCGGCAAACAACAATCGATTATATGCAATTCATCCGCGTAATTAGAGGTTTCAACGGAACCCAACAATGGCCGCAATCTGAAGATGCCGACGATCCGATCGTAAAAGTGAATCAACATCTACTTGCGGGGTTTGATGCTAATGACGACGGTATCCCAGAACTCGCAGGCGATTTCAACGGCGATGGCGTCGTAGATTTCGGTGGAGAACAACCTGTCTACGCTTGGGGTCAATCTTTGGGCGGTATTCAATCTGCTATTCTTGCGGCCGTCGATCCGGTGGTAAGGGCAGCTGCGCCAACAGCCGGAGGTGCCGGTATCGTAGATATTGCGATTCGTTCAAATCAAGGGGGCGTTCCGCAAGCCGTACTCCTCCCGATGCTAGGTCCCTTAGTTGTAGGTCGACCACTTCCTGATTTTGATCCGACAACTGGTGCACCGATCACCTCTGGTCGTTATCAAATTGAAATGTTGATTAACAATGCTTCTACAGAAAATTATATTCCTATCGCCGTTGTCGAAGGTTTGCAGCCAGGCGATAAAATGATTCTTCACAACCTTAACCGTGAAAAGCGTCCGGATTTGTTGGAACCTTTCGAACTAAGTCCATACGCAACGGTGAGGTCTGAAGGTTTTAGAATTGGAGTTGCTGCCGATGCGATGTCTGCCAACGTTAAACGCAAAAAATTAGGTTTTGATTCGAGCCAAAATGTTAAAGACTTGCATAAGAGAAAGGACTCGCCTCGTGCCGGATTGAGCGCGTACTATTTTGCCTCGGCGGGGTCGCGTAGCGCGTTTAAAACAGGTGAATTGATGGGTCCCCTTACTCGCGATTGGGCTTCTTTTGAGACTCCCGTTTCTGGGATGAATCCGAGGTCACATAAAATACATTACGAAGGACTGATCTCTTCTAAAGGTGAGAAAACGATTCGCGCGACGGTCGCAGGAAGGCTTCGAGTATTTATCGACGGAGATCGTATTTTGGATCTAAGAAACGAATCGGCCGATGTTGAGTTTTCTTTTCCAGATGAAAGCGTTGCGTTTAAAGTTGAGTATTCAAGGGAAGGTGGCAGGACCGGAAGCTTCTCCATTGGCTACGTTGACGAAGATGTGTTGGTCGACATTCCGCAGGCGGATTTAAATTCACATCTACCACTTAGCACCGCAGAACGTACCGAATACGAGAAACATATCGCATCAGACCCGCAAGAATTTGGCGACCCATTAGTCATCGAGTTTACTAGAGATGGGGAAGCGATCCCGGGCGTTGATGATATTTCAACTTTCGAAATGGATTCTTTCTTTCAGAATATTCTCCATCCTAAAGGAGCACCTTTGGCTTTTGTAAGTGAAGGTTGGGGTCAGCGACGTCAGTCGCCTTCTTTCCGTCGCTTCCTTGGTATCGCGCAAATGGTATTAGATCCTGCAGATCCAGGTGTGTATTCGCGTCACTATTTCAAGGAACCGCTAACTTTTCCTTATGAAACAGATCAATTTAAAGATGGCGGTTCGAACGTGCTTGTCGTTCCGACCGTTGGGGATTCTAAGGTTCCTGTTGCGACCGAGATCGGACTCGCGCGTACCGCGGGAATTATCGATACGCTTAACAACGATCCCCGATATGGAATGACTGCAAATCAGTATTTAGCAACGAATTTTGTCTACGAAGCTGTTTCGTGGTTGGATCGTTTTAATGGTTATCCAAACGTTCTTTTTGACGTCGACGATCTTGATCGCGGTGGATTTCGATCAAAAAACTATCCTAATAATGAAGACCCTAATCCTGATGCAACAAAACCTTTACGCGCTACCGTAGAAACCAAGTATGGCGTTTCTGGTATGAGAATTCCCTACGTTAAGGAAAACGGCGATCATGGATTTTTCCTCCCTACGCCGTCTAATCATTTTGATATTGATTCGTTCATGGCAAATCAAATCGGTTACTATTTTGCGACAGGCGGCAAAATACTCACTGATGATGTTTGTTTAGAAGATCTCTTCATGAATGAGTGTCCTTTCTTCGATAACGATTCGTGGCTACGTCCAAACGTTGAGTGAAATAGTGTTAATCTGTTCCAAAATAATACCAGCGTTATTGGGCATGTTGTTCTTCTTTGCGTCATCTTCAGCGTTTGCGCAGTTTAATGTTCAAGATTGCAATTCAGAGATTACCAATTGTTCGATGATTATTTCTTCGACCTCTTCCTCTACAACCGCACTCGCAGGAGGACTTATGCTCACGGCTGTCCTAGGTGCAGATCAGGGAACCGTAATGAGGAAATTTTTACGTGAAAATCGCGTTGCATTGATGGCCGATATCTCCGTAGGTTCAGGCGAATTGTTGGAAGATTTCGCTTTTTTAATAGGCGTTGGGGAAAAACAATTTGATAAATTTGCGACCACGCTTCGATTTCGTAGAAAGGAATTTAGAAGTTTGATGCGTAGCGGGATTGAAGGACCCAAAGGTACCGAACAATTTATTACTTGGATTATCGGACTCCAGACTTAAGTTGGGTTCGAATTTGACTTTGTAAGCCATGAGAAAAGAATATGAGTAAATTTGAAGTTAAGATTGACCGTCTAGAATTTTTAAGTACGAACCTATTAAAGCTTCAGTGTTCACATGTAGATGGACATCTGTTTAGAGCTCAAGGCGGGCAGTTTTTCATGTTCTATTTTGATGATGGAGAGGTCTTCAATAGATCGTATTCAATCGCGAATCCCGTAGACGGTGAATCAAAGACGGTGGAATTAGTTATTGCATTGACCGAAGGTGGCCGAAGTTATGAAAAGATAATGGCGTGGACTGCTGGTAGCATCGTTGTTGCTAGCGGACCACATGGACGATTCCGACTGAAAGAAAGCGATCAGAATATTGTTGCCGTGGCTACCGGAACAGGAATTGCGCCGTTCAGATCAATGCTTCCCGCGTTCTCGGAGAAACTTTTAAAAGGTGAAAAAGTCATGTTGATTCACGGAGCTCGTAGGTACGAAGACGCTGTTTACGCGGACGAATTTTTTGAGTTTTCCAAACGCCACGATGGATTCTCCTATCACCTTTGTTTGTCGGCAGAAGAGAAGTTGGGCTGCACAAATGGACGTGTTCAATCTTTTTTAGATTCACCCAATAATGAGCCTGATACAACCTATTTTCTCTGCGGTAACCCCAATATGGTTGATGAAGTAAAGCAAATATTGGCTAATGCAGATGTTAATAGAAGGCTTGTCCGAACTGAGTCCTATGTTTCTCCGAGTTAAACGTTTCGGATTTTCAGAACCAAAATCGTTGTAATGTGAACGCCGGTTGACCATCGCCGTTGCGTTCGTTAAGTAAGCGCGAACTTCAAAATGGGACTCGTGCGATGAGCGAAAATTCGGAAAATACACTACGCTACATTGTCGTCGAAGGTCCTATCGGGGTCGGTAAAACGACCCTGGTCACTAAGTTAGCAAAATCTCAGAACGCAAAGACGGTTTTTGAAATTTTTGAGGATAATCCCTTCCTGGCCGATTTTTATGCCGACCGTGATCGTTACGCTTTCCAAACCGAAATGTTTTTTCTTCTAAGTCGTTACAAGCAGCAAGAAGCGTTTGCGCAAGACGATCTTTTTCGAAAAATGTCAGTAAGCGACTATCTTTTTACTAAGTCTCGACTCTTCGCGAGTTTGACACTTACCGATCACGAACTTGTTTTATACGACCGAATGTACTCCATCCTTTCGACTCAAGTTCCAAAGCCAGACTGTGTAATTTATTTGGATGCACCTTTAGATGTTCTTCTTCAGCGAATACGTAAACGTGGTCGCGATTATGAAAAGAATATGGACCAACAATACCTTGATCGTCTTAAAGTCCTATACGGTCATTTTTTCCAGCATTACGATGAAACTCCGATGTTGAAAGTGGACACTACTGATATCGATTTTACGACTGATGAAGATGCGGTAGCTCAGGTTTTGGCAGATGCCAATTTGGCCGCACTTGATTTTCACAATAGACATGAACGGCCGGCCGCTTTGGCACTTTAGTCGACCAACCCATTTATCGATTCTGCATAGTATCTCTACGAACTCATTTATTAAATCTGTTTTTCTTTCTTTGAGCAAAGATCCCCATTAACGCATAGTCGGTATTATTTCTTGGATTTCTCGCGTCGATAAGAATCTTTTCGTCGAGAAATTTGTCAAAGTAAAAGACAATATGGACGTGAGAAATGAGTTCAATTTTTGAACTCATAGAGTTCCGTTGATGCAGGGTCTGTAATTGAGACAAAAAAGCCCCGACCTTTTGGCCGGGGCCTTCCTTTTTATTAGTTTACTTCGTTGGCTTACTAATTTACTTCGTTGGCGATGCGACGAAGAACCATATGCAGGATTCCACCATTTCGATAATAATCGATCTCAACTGGAGTATCGAGTCTTACATTAGTAGTGAAGTCTACAACACTACCGTCCGATTTGGTGGCCTTAACGTCTACTGTACCAAGTGCCTTTACGTTGTCATCTACGGCAACATCGAAGCTTTCGGTTCCATCTAATCCTAAAGAACTAGGGGTGTCTCCTTTCTTGAATTCCAGCGGTAAAACACCCATACCAATCAAGTTAGAACGATGAATACGCTCATAACTTTCGGCAATCACTGTTTTTACGCCCAGAAGGAAGGTTCCTTTTGCGGCCCAATCGCGTGAAGAACCCATGCCGTAATCTTTACCGGCGATGACTAACAATGGAATTCCATGCTTTTGGTATTTAACCGAAGCATCAAAAACACTTGTTATTTCGCCCTGACGTGGGTCTTTATCGCTTGCATAGTGAAGTTCGACATTACCGGGCGCAGCTTCATCGGGTCCAAGATATTTGGTGTAACCACCTTCCTTACCGTCAGCGAGCTTATTTTTGATCCGGATATTTCCGAAGGTCCCGCGGGTCATGATTTGATCGTTACCGCGTCGAGAACCATAGGAGTTGAAGTCACGTCGTTCTACACCGCGCGCTCTGAGGTAATCGGCTGTCGGCGAATCGTTAGGAATCGCACCTGCAGGCGAGATATGGTCGGTTGTCGTTGAATCGCCGTACCAACCTAATAGTTTTGCGCTTTTAATTGGGGTGATGGGGTCTGCTTTCTTACCCATATTCTGGAAGAAAGGAGGCTCTTGGATGTAAGTTGAATCGTCTTCCCAACCGTAAACGCCGGTTTTTTTGGAGTCGATGTCTTGCCATTCTTGAGATCCATCAGATGCTATAGCATATTGTTTAACAAAATCTTCTCGTTTTACAGCGACGGCTAATACTTCCGCAATTGCCGCGTCGGTCGGCCAAAGATCTTTTAGGTAAACATCGTTACCATCTTTATCTTGTCCAAGTGGGTCTTTGTAGAAATCTACATTTACCGAACCGGCGATCGCGTAGGCAACAACAAGCGGCGGAGAGGCCAAGTAATTTGCTTTGATATCTGGCCCAATGCGTCCTTCAAAGTTTCTATTTCCAGAAAGAACCGAACACGCAACAAGGTCGCCTTCGTTAATCGATGCAACGATTGGCGCATCCAGTGGACCTGAGTTGCCGATACAGGTCGTACAACCATAACCGACCGTGTAAAAGCCTAAAGCTTCTAAGTCGTCCGTTAAATTGGCCGTGTTTAAGTAATCGGTAACCACGCGAGAACCGGGGGCCAAAGAAGTTTTAACCCATGGCTTAACCTTCATTCCCTTTTCGTTCGCCGCTTTTGCAAGCAGACCTGCTGCGATCATGACGCTCGGATTAGAGGTGTTTGTGCAGGAAGTAATAGATGCGATCACGACGTCGCCGTCGTCAAGGTTGAAGTCTTGGCCTTTGTGCGTCGTTGGAACGCCCGGATGAGCGGCGTCTTTTCCAAAGGTTTCCTTTAATGCCACCGCGAACGCGCTTTTCATATCGCCCAAAAGTATTTTGTCTTGCGGACGTTTCGGACCGGACAGAGAAGGTTGAACCGTTCCCATATCAAGTTCCATCGTATCGGAGTAAACAACATCTGGGTTATTGGTTCGCCAGAATCCGTTGGCTTGGCAATAGGTCTTGACCGCTTCGATATGGTCCATATCACGACCGGTAAGTTCCAAATAATCGAGGGTTTTCTGATCAACAGGGAAGAAGCCCATTGTAGCACCGTACTCAGGTGCCATATTTGCAAGAGTTGCACGGTCTGCAAGCGAGAGGTTATCAAGTCCGTCGCCGTAGAATTCTACAAACTTCCCAACTACGCCAAGCTCACGTAACATTTGGGTCACGGTGAGAACCAAATCGGTTGCAGTCATACCCTCTTGGAGTTTTCCTTTGAGGTTGAACCCTACAACTTCAGGAATGAGCATATAAATCGGTTGACCTAACATCGCAGCTTCGGCTTCAATTCCGCCGACGCCCCAACCAACGATTCCAAGACCGTTGATCATTGTGGTGTGACTATCCGTTCCTACCAAAGAATCGGGGTACATCCAGCCGTCCGTTTCTAGGGTAACTCCGGCTAGATATTCCAAGTTAACTTGGTGGACGATTCCAACAGCGGGTGGAACAACGGTGAAATTTTCAAAAGATTGTTGTCCCCATTTTAGGAACTTATAGCGTTCGTGATTGCGTTCAAACTCGCGCTTTACATTCTTGCCCATTGAATCCGAAGATCCGTAGGAGTCGATTTGAACGGAATGATCGATGACGAGATCGACATGGGAAAGTGGATTGATTTTAGAAGTATCACCGCCCATGCGTTCCATTGCGCTTCTTAGTGCAGCCAAATCAACCACTGCCGGAACACCAGTGAAATCTTGAAGGACAACACGGCCCGGATTGAATGCGATCTCTTGTTCACCAACGTCTTTTGCGTTGTAATTTGCCAGTGCTTTGACGTGATCTTCCAAAACCACTTCACCGTCGACATTTCTCAGGCATGACTCTAAAAGTACACGAATAGAATAGGGAAGTTTGTTAATATGACCTATTCCAGCATCAGTTAACGCCCCGAGTCGGGCGTACTTGTAGGTACCAGTTTTAGTTTCAATTGTGGATTCTGCGTTAAATGGATGCGCCATTTTTAGCTCCTTAGCTTGGGGTTTTGATTAAACTGATTAGATTTATAGGAAAATTATATGTATAAGTACAATTGATATTTGATATAGTTACTATCAATAATATTTATGGTGTGTTGGTATGGAAATTTCCCAGCTAGAGACATTCATCACGTTGGCCGCTATCGGTAACATGACGGAAACCGCGCGGCGTCGCTTCCTTACTCAACCTGCGGTCTCTTCTCAGATCTCTAACCTGGAAACCGAGCTTGATACGCGCCTGTTCAACCGCTCAAGAAAAGGAATGACTTTAACCGAAGCCGGGGAAGTATTCCTGATTTATGCACGTGATTCTCTATTGAGAATGGAAGCGGGGCGATCGGCTTTAGCGTCGCTCAAGGGGTTGGAGCATGGTTCTTTATCGATCGGTGGAGGCGCCACTGCGACGACTTATTTGTTGCCTCCCAAATTAGGGGCCTTTCATACCCATTTTCCAAAGATTCAGTTTTACGTGCGCGAACAAGCAAGTCGCGGCGTTGTAGAGGCGGTTCTTTCCGGTGAGTTGGATCTTGGCGTGGTTACGATGCCCATTCAGCTTCCGAGATCCGAACAGGCCAAGATCGTCATTCAACCCTGGTTTAGTGATGAACTCAAATTGATTGTTCCCGAAGACCACAAATTGAGAAAAAGAAAGACCTTTCGCTGGAAGGATTTAGAAGATGTGGATCTGGTTCTATTCGAAGCCGGTTCAGCGGTGAGGGGGCACATCGATCAACGCATTAACGATTCTGGAATTCATGTTAATATCGTCATGGAGCTTCGTTCCATCGCGTCCATTATGCAGATGGTTCGACAGGGTATTGGGGCGGGCTTCGTGAGTCGGTTCGCTTTAGAAGACAACGAAGGTTTGCGTTGCCTGGATGGCAAGATCAGCCGCGACTTGGCACTTGTGTATCGAAACGATCGTGATCTAAATCCATCTGCCAAAGCTTTTTTAGAAATGGTCTAATGTTTCAAAAGAGTAAAAGTTTCCGCAAAATGTTAGAACGATATATCGTAGGTGTTGTGGTTCATGGATAAACGATTGAAATGTTTCCTAAAAAAGAGAGGGTTTGACATTAACGGGTCGCTGCTTTCGTTTTTAGGGCGAATGTTGGTGAAGCCATTTTTCGTAAGACATTTTTGTGAATTCTGGCGACTATGGAATCCCTTTTACGCATTTTTTCTTCATAATTTATATTTACGGTTAGGAGGAGAAAACAGACCTTTTGTGAATCAGCTTATCGTTTTTATTTGCAGTGGTTTCTTGCTTCATGACCTAGGGGTGTCACTTTTGATGGGAACATTGAGCCTTAATACCACCTTGGTATTTATTTATCTGTTTTTTGTTACATTTTTGAGCAGAGTTTTAGCGAAGAGAAAAAATATTACCGAAGAAAATGACAATAACGTCTTCAGGTTCCTCTATTTGCTAAAAAATATCATCATTATTTTTCTTTGTGTTTATCTCGGTACGAGCACGAACAGTTACATTTTCAAAAATTGAGACGTTTTTGGGACGTACAGAAATTGAGAAATGGCCGAATGGGGTAAGCCTCTGGAGAAGTGCATCATTAGACCATTAAATAAAAAATGGAATAAATACGTCCACCCATTCGTTTGATAGACCTATTGTGCTCTGATCATGTGGGCGCTAGTGTGCGCGTAATATAATTCAGACGTTTAGGATACTTTTAAATACGAGCTCAAACATGAATGTTCGATCCTCTGCTAATTGTTTTTTTCCTCAAGGGAGTGCGCCTATGATTATTGAACGCATTGAAGATCGCGAAGAAATTGAAGCATTTCTTAAGCCCAATAAGGTCGCTAACGCATACCTATTGGGAGGTCTTGACCCCATCTACCTGCCCTTTTGTAATTGGTATGCGGCTCGAAAATCGGGAGAGATTCAATTTATTGCATTAGAATACAAAGGCTTAAGTTTACCTGCCGTCTTTTTTACAGGTGCAAATCATACGAATATTTCTACTTTTGATGAATTGAAAACCTTACTTCCAAGCCGTTTTCTCTTTCATGCCCATGAAAGCCTATATCCAATGATTCAACAGACCTTTAAGCCCAAAGAATCTCAACTTATGTTGAGAATGGGTTTGGAAAAATCTCGTTATAAAAGCCTTGAGTTGGATACATCCGATGTTCAGACTCTTGGGCATCGAGATACAGCGGCCATGATGGAATTATACGCGCATTATCCAGATCATCTTTTTGAGGCTTACCAACTCGAAAGTGGGTTGTATTTTGGAATTCCAGATCCTGAACTTGGTTTTTCAAGTATCGCTGGAGTACATGTTTTTAGTGAAACTTATGGGGTGGCCGCAATCGGAAATTTTGTAACCGATCCTTCTCGTCGAGGTTTGGGGCTGGCATCTCGTTGTACTCAAAAATTGCTCGATACCCTTTTTGAACGCACAAATTTGGTCACGCTTAATGTTCAAGAAAAAAACGAGCCTGCAGTAAAAATGTTTCGCAATTTTGGTTTCCAGACCAACCACGTGTTTCTTTCCGGACGCGTTTCTTAATTTATCGGAAATCGTACAATGTCTTCCTTGTTGTTTCGTTTAGTAATTTTGATTACTTTTTTAACACATTGCGATCCCGACCTTCCTGCCATCGAACGGCGTCTCAAAGAAGATAAGTCTCGACCTGGAAAAGTCGGCACTTTGCGCGCACTAGAAGTAGTATCTACCGCGAGTCGTATCTCAAGCCGCCCTTGTAGACCCGCCATTGATCTCGATTTTAGAGGCGAATTTAAAACGGAATTATCCATCCACCTGCATCGCCGAAACGGCGAATCTTTTCGACGTCTCAACGAGAAGAGAGTCTTGTCGACCAACGAAAAAATAACCCAAATCACGACCGAAAAGCATACGGTTGATGAACTGGGTATAGTGCACGATTCGAAAAGAACATGGATTTTCGACGGTGAGAAAACGGTAATCACGACCACCCTAGGCCATGGTGAAATCAGCGGCCCGCGTAAGCCAAGATCTGATGAGAAAGAAAAGATATTCGCTGCGGCCTTGAGTAGTTTTCGCGCGTTCAGAGCCTTCTCCGATCCAACCTGTGTTAGCGTTGAAAACGAAAGTCTTGATAAGAATCTCGATGAGATTACGATCGATAAAAAAGAAATTTCAGATGATAAAGTAATTTTGAATTGGCGTGCCATGAGTGAAGGGCGACTCATTGAAGTGAAGTACCGTCATGAGAAAATTGTACGCGCGATAGAAATGGAAATGCCTTCTGTCAGCTATGATTTAAAGGCTCAGTCGAGCGGTTTTGAATCCGCGCGTCGGCTCATCGAAGAACTCAAAAAAGAGAAGATAATACAGTGAAATCTCGTTTTACAGAACCAAATTCTACTTGGGTCATCAAGATTGGATCCGGTGTTTTATTTAAAGGCAAAGAGCTGGACCATGAAGCCTTTGAGAAAATAACGAGTACGATTTCTAAGATCAGGAACTCGGGCCGAAAGGTGGTTTTGGTTTCGTCGGGCGCGGTCGCCTTAGGCCGAAAAATTTTGAAGCAGCACGATCTGGACGCGAATATGGCCCAACTTCAGGCGTTGGCCGCAGTCGGTCAGGTTTCGCTTATCGACCTTTATCAGAATGCGTTTAAAGCGGAGGGCACGAATGTTGCGCAGGTCCTCTTTGGACGCGATGACTTAAATAATCGCAAGCGATATTTAAACGCGGAAGAAACGCTTTCGGCGCTTCTTGATGCTGATGTTTTACCCGTAATAAATGAGAACGATACGGTCTCAACCGAAGAACTACGTTTTGGTGACAATGACGAACTCGCGGCGATGACCTGTGGCCTTGTATCGGCTGATGTATTGATCATGTTTTCTGTAGCTTCGGGAATTCGTGATGTAAAAGATGGCAAGCTTCTAGCCACGATTCCCTTAATCAACAGCGACGATCCCAAATTAGATATTCTGGCTTTGCCGACCAAGTCCGAAACGGGACGTGGTGGTATGGAGACGAAGATTTCCGCTTGTAGATTGGCTGCTCGTTTTAATACGGTCGTTGCTATTGCGGACGGTAAGGAAGCGTATCAGATTTTGCATCTGTCGGATTTGGGCGGTACGCATTTTGGAGGCACTGTTGTCGTGCCTTCTGGTGATGCACTTCGTGGACCGAAGGTTTGGTTAACCGCGGCGGCGCGTATTAACGGTAAAATATTCTGCGATAAAGGAGCCATCAAAGCGATTCAAGAACGCGGTTCTAGTTTGCTTCCGGCCGGAATTCTGAAAATAGAAAACGAATTTTTACGCGGAGGTATAGTCGAACTAGTCGATGAATCCGGAGTCGCCTTCGCTCGCGGTATCTCGGTTTACAATAGTTCTGAGATCGAAAAAATTCTCGGTAGAAAAAGCGAAGAAATTAAAGCAATTCTTGGGTTTCGTTTATCCAATACGATTATTCATCGCGATTCACTGGTTGTTTTCTAAAATTGGGCAGCTTAGCTTGGAGGATCTATCTTTTTGGAGGTTGAGGTGTTTAAGCA
This sequence comes from uncultured bacterium, assembly GCA_937981985.1. Taxonomy (GTDB): domain Bacteria; phylum Myxococcota_A; class Bradymonadia; order Bradymonadales; family Bradymonadaceae; genus CALJNB01. The sequence continues at coordinate 18,859 of CALJNB010000105.1, read as the reverse complement.
AAACCAGCCCGCGACCGAATAACGGTCATTATGTGTTGCGACAACTTCGTGCGGAAATTCCTCACTGAGAAATAACACGACTGTACCGAAGTTTGGCTTGACGTTAATACCTTCCAGATCTTGTTTACCGTTAAATAAGATTAGTTCACCGCCGTGTTTGGATTCCCAGTTATGATTCAGATACAGTACCGTCGACAACACGCGATTATCCTCTCCTTGGAACGCATCCAAATGTCGCTTATAAAAACCACCCGCACGATAATGTGAAAAGTGGCTCTCAAATGAAAAGAGACCGAGGAATAATCGACGGTTTAAAAATACCTGTAAGTCGTGCATCCAACCCAACCATTCACGACCGGCCGCCGATTCGTCGGTAATCCAGCAGGTTTCATCACCGCGCACCGTCCCCTTTTGAATGAGCTGTTGGTCACGGCCAATACTACTTTTATTAAAGGCTTGTTTTTTCGCCATCGAACCAAGCAACTGATAAAGCTTTTCGCCTAAATTTTCGGGTAAGGCTTCTGGATTAACGCTATAACCTTTCGTTCGAATATCGTCGGCTATGCGGGAAAATAAAACATCGTTTGGGTCACCAAACTCGGGTGGAGTTCGGGTAGTGTTGATCATGTGGGATCCGGTATTTATGTGGTGTGTTTATACGATGGGCTATATCTACTGAGTCCCAATCAAATTAGCACAATTTAGGCGTTTCAGAGACGGTAAATAAATAAACCTACACGCGCCAAGACCAAGCGTAATTTCGACCGCCGGATCGGATGGGATTATATGATAAGCCATAAAGGGAGGGCGATACCGACCGGTATCGAAAAATTATCATCTACGTTTTTACTAAAGAGTTCAACCAGCGCACCACTGAGGGATGCGACTAAAACTAACGCGATGTTCATACTCATAGAAAAGGTATGGGGTACAATGAACAATATTGCGCCCGTTATCAGAATAGCGCTGATAAAGAACGCACCTGTCCCCTGCAATGAACGATTATTGATTAATTTCGTTCTTCCGTATTTTCGACCCACCGTCGCGGCGATAGGATCGCAGAAGGCTAGAATTAAAACTGCAATCTGGGCAATAATCGGGTCGCCAAGAAGAACCAAAACAACGAGTGCCGTTGTGTACCACGTAGACGAGTTAACGCGGTGAGCTTCGTGCGCGTGGGAGACCTTTGATCCGATCTTCATGAGTATCTGGTTCCAGCGTTTGCTATAGGTTCTAGTGATTTCTAAACTCCAAGCAATCAACGATGCGCATATTGCAAGTAATTCAACCCAGCTAAATGGCAATAATTGAATGAGTAAGAACGCGAAAACACCCGACAGAACATGAAAAAAAGAACGTTGCCAATTCGTTGGACGAAGGTCGGGTACACGCTGATTATCTGATCTCAACGCCGCTGCGAGCGCTCCGTAATGGGGTGACAAGGTTTCTCGAAAACTAATCCATAGGGACGGACTTTCATCGTCGGGAATACTTGCCAAATGTTCGCGTAACGATGCTACCGCATCGGCTATTGTTGATTGTTCAGAATGGATATCTCCCAACCTTTTACGCGCTTTTTTTAAACCTTCACGCAAAGACGGGATATCGGTTTCGGTCCACCTTGCGGGATCGATTTGGCGTATCAATGCATGAAGCTCTAAGGCAATGTCTTGTGTGGGCGAAGAAATCATATTCGAAATATAGCGCCTTTTGGCCGACTCGCAAGGGTTGGCCAAGACGAGGAAAATTAGCTAATAGTTACCCGAATCGATAACAAGGTGAAATCATGACGAAACTTGAGAATGCAATAGCGTTACGGAACGACGGAAAAGGTGAGGACGCCCTAGTGCTGATTAAGGCACTGTTATCGGACGGGCCTGAAGATCCGATCCTTAATTTCCAAATGGCGTGGACTTGTGATTATCTAGGAAAAGAAAGCGAAGCTGCCCCTTATTATGAAAAGGCCATCGCCGGGGGACTGACCGGCGAGGATTTAAGAGGTGCGTTTTTAGGTTTAGGAAGTACCTATCGGTGCTTGGGACGTTATGAAGAGTCTATTAAGGTTTTTGATAAGGCGATTGTTGTTTTACCGGATGACCGCGCTTTGCAAGCATTTCGAGCCTTAACTCTGTACAATCTTGGGCGATATTCGGAATCTGTCGAGCTCTTGTTATCGCAACTGATTGAAACGACCGCAGATGAAAATATAAAAAAGTATGCCAGCGCCTTTCGTTTTTATGCGGATAAACTTGATCAAACCTGGGAATGAAAGTGAATTAGATCGGCTAATTTTTTAGTGCACTTAATAGAAAAGATTGGACCGGATATTTTGAAGTGTTTAGGTTCAATTAGACGAAGATGGAGAAACCATGAGCGACGAAGAAAAAAGCGAAAGACAGAAGCGAACCGAGGCTCGCGCAGCAGCACATAAACTCAAAAACGATCCCTTTTGGACGCAATTAGAAAGTGCCGATCCGATGGAAAAGTTACTAAACTTGGATCAAGAAATTCGCACGGACGAGGCATTCGATGCCGCAGAGAAATGTGAAGAGTGTGAAAAATTAAGGAGCTTTTCAAAAGATGAAACCGCTCTATGCGAAACGCACTTTGCAAAAGCGATGGGATTTTAGCGTAGATTTCGAAAACTAAAGTTCGAAAGTAGGGACAAAAGCGACGCTATTTCTGGTTCTCTGTTTGGATAAAGTAAAGAGCAATCATTGGCGTCGTCTCAGCAAGGTTCTTTGAAATCAATTCGATGAGCTCTTCCTGGGCAAACCGACATTTAACATGACTAGATTGTGCGTCGATTTTAGATGACCTTCTACTTAGCGGCATCCGACGTAAATAAAAAATTACTAATCTTAAAAGGGGACGATAAAAAATGAATTCATAGGAAATCTGTGTTAAGCTGATCAGAACCAACTCATGTTTGCCAAAATACTAGCGAGAAAGTCCATGAAAAGTTCAGTCTTGATCTTATTTTCTATGTTGCTCTGTTGTGGAAGCGAAGCCGAACAGGTCGATCCCGAAACGACAACCGCCTTATCAAAAGAGGAAGTTGCCGCTAGAGGTGATACCAAAGACGATATAGCTGAAGATTTCTGCAAGGCCAACGGATGGTATGACGACGGCGTTTGCGATTGGTTTTGCTTAGGCGGAGATTCTGATTGTGATGAAACCCCGCTCGGCCCCGATCCTGAAGGCGTTGCAACCAAACATCCAATCGTACTCGTTCATGGCTTTATGGCTAGCTATAGCACGGGGGGGGCTGGCATGTTCTATATCGTACGTGCTTTGGAAAAAGATGGACATGTAACCTACTTTTCCGAAACGCCTCCCTTCTCCAGCACAGAACAACGCTCTGTAGCGATTGAAGAATATCTTGAAGATCTTTTAGTTGCAACGGGCGCAGAGAAGGTGAACCTCATCGCTCATTCGATGGGCGGATTGGACTCCCGTTATCTTATTAGTAAAAACGGACTAGATCGTTCCGATATTGTTGCCTCTTTGACGACTTTGGGAACGCCACATCGGGGGACCAAGCTTGCAGATATAGCGGGAGAGCTCCCGAGCAGCTGGGACAAGGTATTAGATGCTCTAGCAAGTATTTACGGAAAGAATATTTCCCAATCCGCTTCCGACAACACAACCGATTTTAGGGGAGCGCTAGACTCACTTTCTGAAAAAGAGGCCGTCAACTTTAATCAACTTCATCCGAATGTTGCCGGGGTGAAGTATCAATCCTACGCGGGAATCGGAACGATTACAGGAATTGCAAACCCTTTAGCACCCGAGGTTTGCGATGATAAAATTTTAAGCAATGAAGGTACTTATGCGCGGCTATCTGCGGTTTTCTGGCCAATTGTTCCCGTGATTGCTGAAATAGGATTCACCGATACGGAGCCGAATGACGGCTTGATCTTAGTCCGTTCAGCAAAATGGGGGGACTTTTTGGGGTGTATTCCTGCAGATCATTTAGAAATGTCTGGTGATGGTACGAATGAGCCCAACGAAAACACCGGTTTCCTTGCGCCACGCCTATTTAGACAGATCGCGTTTAATTTATCCGCGCAAGGCTTGTGAGCTTTTAGGGAGTTTGAACGGATCGTTCAACTGTTTTTCGTGTTCGGACGCCGTCCTACTCGAGAGTAGATAAGATCCTCTTGTTGTTTGATAGTGTGTTCATCGAGAAGATCGAAGTAAGTTTAAATAGTGAAGAATCGATCGTCGATAGACCCTATATCTTTTATCCTGTTTTGGATTTTCGGATCGCGTGTTTTGGACGGAAGGCCTTGACGAAGTCCTCGTTCGTTTCGATGTAAGGACCTTCAATGAGCTGGATGCAGTAAGGAATTGCCTCGAATAGTACATCCAATATTTCAGCAATCGACCGGGGCGAACCAGGCAGATTTACGATTAGGGTTTTTCCCCGGATGACACCTTCCTGACGAGAAAGGATAGCAGTGGGAACATAAGCTAGACTAATGCTGCGCATTCGTTCACCGAAACCTGGTAAGACTTTATCAGCTATCGCAATTGTGGCTTCAGGAGTAACATCACGAGGAGATGGACCTGTTCCGCCGGTCGTCAGAATGAGATCACAATGATCTTCGCCTTCGGCACACAGCGCAATCAGCGTTTTTTCAATCGTGTTTTGGTCATCAGCGATGAGGCGCTTTCTAAAAGAGACTTCATTTTTAACAACCTTAGTGATCCAGTTTACTATGGCGGGTCCTCCAAGATCTTCGTAAACGCCCGATGAGGCTCGATCGCTTATCGTTACAACGCCGACGTTAAGTGAATGGGTCATTCTTCTTCCTCATATCTAGCTCGCACTAAAACGTCTTCAAGTTCCAGCGCGGAGAAATCCTTTTCTGGAAACATGTGTTTAAGTGCTTTTGCGCATCGTTGCGCTCTAAGTTCTTCTTCACTTTCTGGGGAGTGCATGTGTTCACAAAGTAAAAATTGCCAATCGTACGTTCCTCCAGTCAGAATGAGAGACTCTAAGTACTCTGAAAAACGTACACCTAAGCGATGTGATGTTCCACGAGGATTATGAAAGTAGAGATCCAATTCTTCGACGTCTTCGGGTCCGTGCAGCACGGTACAATAGGGATCTGTGGCGCGGGCTAGATCTAATGCTCGAATCTCCCAACTAAAGTCTAGTTGATCGGGGTCTGAACCTTCTGGGGTTACGCCCCAAAGGGAATCGATCCAACTCCCAAAAACCTCTGCAAACCCAAGCATTTTGATTTCTCCGCCCAATTCAAAATCGAAGGGTGATTTCTTGAGATGCCATTTGAGATCGAATCCGTCGGTGACGCGATAGAATGAAAGAAGTTCGATGGGTATTTCGAAACCTGCGCTATCGCTCATCGTTTCTTCGACGACCAAAGGTAAAGAAGGATGCACTTGGAAAGTTGTGATTTCAATATCTGGATTGGCATGCAAGCGTATCACTAATTCTGTTATGCGATCGACCCAATCGTAAGTCGCAATCTGGTCTGCGGGCTTAACCTCCAGTTTACGAATTTCTCTAATCGCTTCTTCTTCATTCATAAGAAATGCCAAACCCCGTAAAGCTATAAATCGATGCGCCGTCGGTCCATAGGTACGCTGTCCCGACCATGGTCTTGTCGTCGTCATGGTCGATCTTAACATCTACTATTGTTTCGCTATTGTGGGGACGTACTTGACCGCGGTATGACCAAGTGTGTTCGACATCGAGAAGAGTTGAAAAACGTTTCGCGCCAAACCTCTCATGGGCCCTTACTTTCAAACACTGAACCATCGCCTCTAGACCAAGCGAACCTGGCTGCACCGGATCTTGAAAAAAGTGGGATTTAAAGAACCAATCTGTTGCGTGAAAACGTCTTCGACCTAATATGCGATTTTCCACATTCGCATATTCATCTACCATTAACAATTTTTGAATCTCAACATCGGGTACTTCTTTCCAGTCCGAGATGTTGGGGACGATCGGCGCGTCCAACCCGGCTTGACTGGCAAGTGCCTCAGCTGGAAAGAATCCAAACATGGTGCTTAAGTTGTAAAGTGGTTTACCATCTACGGTCATAACGACATCAAAACCTACTAAGGTAGTTTCGCCACTTCGAACAAGTTTAGTTAAGACGACATGGGTAGTAACGACTTTGTCGGTTGGTTTTACGAGATTTAAAACCGTTCCTGTTCCGTCTAAGTTTCTAAAGAAGACCTCCGATTTTGTATTTAGCGCGCAACCAACCCAAGAGGCTAACCACCCGCAAGGCTGTAGTCCCGTTTCCAGTAGAACGGCAAAAGGCATCTCATCGTTGTGTTCAAAATACCAAGCATTGTCGGGCACATCGTATTCTACCGTGACGGTCGCGCCGACTTTCATGGCGTTTCGTCCCGATTCTTTCATAACCCGTGTCATGAAGTGATACGGTGCACCAGGTAAGCGAGGTGCTTTCTTCACCCCATCAAAGTCTTGGTAAAGCGACCCGAAAGCGAGTGAAGGTTGTCCAATAGCGGTCGCTAGCATTTCTGGATAATCAAAAGGAATTATCTCATGTGTGGTTTTTTCTGGCATTGGCATCGAGGTCATCGGCCAATCGGGTACCAAGCGCAGTGCCATTCGTCGGCAGTGAAATGCTTTTAACCCGTCGACGGTCACCAGTAAATCAGCGATTAAGGTGGGGTGTCCTTCGGGTGATAAATAAGCACTCTCGATGAAGATTTCGTATTCCAGGAATTTATTTTCTGGGGTGGCTTGTCCTCGACAGATCATTTCGAATTCCATTCCTGGAACCGGTTCGGTGCGCCACCCATCTCGTTTTAGGGTATCGCCTCTTGCGGCAAAGAAGAAGGTCATTGCTTGTAAGCAGCCTTCGAACATGAGTGTTCCGGGCATACACGGATCGTTATGAAAATGTCCGTCAAAATACCAGTCGTCGGGTCGGATCGTAGTCGTTGCCTTCAAATACCCCCGACTGAGAGGCCCTCCTGAAAAGTCAATCTCGACGACTTCATCTAAGAAGCGATGGTTTTCTTCCTTCCATATGCCTGGTGTACGTGTGTGCGTGGCGCCGAAGGAAAAGTCTTCACCAAAACATCCGTAAAGATCGCCTTCTGCAAACGCAGAGAATTGTTTTTTGGAAAAAGTGGTGCGTTTACTTTCTTGTTGACCTTTTTGGAACGCAAGTGTCGCATCGAATTCGGATTCTTCCGGGGTCCAAAGAACACCGCCCGATTCGGCGAGTTCGGCATCGGTAAAGAAGCCAGCTTGTCCTTCCCTGACCTGTAAACGCGTTTGAGAATCGACGGTACAATCGTAGTGAAAGAAGAAGAGTCTTACGTCACCATGCTTAGCAAATCCGTCGATCGAGATATCGTAATGAAGGGTCTCACCGACCTTCGGCAAGGCTTCACCGTATGTGAGCTTGCAGCCTAAGAGGCGATAGGCACGTTCACCTTTGTTTAGAAGATCTACACCGAGATAACTTACTAGTAGTAAATCAGCTTGGCCTGACTCAATCATGATTCCCGCGGGCATACGTCCACAGTGCAGATACCAGGCGTCAGCAACTACATCTGTTTCGGTATGAATATTACCCGGTTTCATCGAGCCTGGCTCGGCGTTAATTTCAGTAACCCGGTCTGCAAGTAGGAGCAGTCCTTTGGGCATACGGACGACAACATCGTAATGGTCGATGGGTCGGAATATTTCTCCCCAAACATCGGCGATGCTGCCGTGAGATAGAAATTCTAGATCTTGGCGACTCAAGGCCGTTTCATTTAGGATTTCTGGTTCGATTGGTTTTTTCGAATCCGTTTTGGGTTTAACGAAGACCGGTTCTTGCTCGAAAATGACCTCAGGTAAATTTTCTTGTGCAATTGTTCCTGTTAGCGCGTTTTGAAGAAGTTGTTGACTGGCTTGGTAGTGGTTGAGGAAGGTTGTGTAAATATTTTTTTGATTTTGTAAAAAGAACCTGTGTGCGTCTGCTGGTGTTTGAATACTGTTGTCGTATGAATTTGCGACGGCCCGCAATTCTTGTGGTGCTAATGGAACCTCGTTTTTTGCTTGAAAGTAATTCGTTTGCGGTATCAGCGGTAAGCGTTCGGGTCTTCGCCACGTTGATCTTTGTGTTTTGTTTTTAAGTTTCACGTCTTTCCAAGGTGAGAAGGTGATGGATTTTTCTTCGGGAGCTAAGGCGGAAAAAACGTCCCGAATAGCGTCCAAATCGACTTCAATACCAGCAGCGATGAGTTGTGTGGCAACTCTAAACCAATCGGTTCCTGCAGCGCCACCGACTGGATTCAGCGATAGTGCGATATGCTCTCGTTCGCCAAGAATGTTTTTGATCCACTGTGTGCAAAGTTGATGAGGTCCTTGTTCCAGAAATATCCGTACACCGTCTTCGTACGCTTGTAATATCGTTTTTGGAAAATCGAGGGTCTTGTTGGCTTGGTCGAGGATCATTTGAGAGCACGAATTTTGCGATACTTCATATGAAGCGTTGATCGCGTTCGAGTAAAACCGGATATTTTTGTTTGGGTAGGTTTTTCTTCGATGGAGTTCGGAATAGGAATCTTGTATCGCGTTTACTTCTGGCACGTGGATAGCGATATCGTATGCTTGTTTGGTAGCGATGCATTGATGGTTTCGCTTTAATCGACTCACACATTCGGCACATTCGGACTCATCACCGCTGATTACGCATTCATTCAACGAGTTAATAATGCTAACGTGGACCCGTTCAAAATGACGGGTTGCTTTTTGTACCTGTTCAACATCGCCGAGAATCGTCCAATTCGCCCAGGTTATTTTGTCTTCGCCCCAGCTTTGTTTTACCGCGCGATATATTCCACTCAGATCTTCTCCAAAGATTTCAGAAGTCGGCAGATCATCAACCATTTGTTCGAGATCCCTCCAGACATCCAGTGAAAATAGCATGCTCGATTCGCCTAGGGAAAAACCGATAGCGGCATCAGGTTTTAATCCGAAGATATCGCGGCATAGATGTGTGTGAATCTGCGAGGCAAGAGAAACCGACCAGATTTGTGAATCAGGATCTGTTGGGAAGCGATTGTTATTTTCTTCGAAAACCCAAGCTAGATGTTTAGCTGCATTTTCTGGTCCGACTTTCTCAATGATTGGCGCGCTGAGGGAACGATATGTACTCAACATTTCCTTGTAGAAATGTTTTGAGGGCGCAGCCGATCCTGTGTACACAAAAGCAAGTTCGCCACCTATCGGTTTGGGATGATAACTAAGAACGCGAGATGAAATTGCCTCGTCTTTTGGGTTGGCCTCGAGGCGCGAAATCGCTGTTTGAAATAGAGCTTCGCGTTCGTCTTGGGTTCCGACTGTTAACATAGCGAGGCAGGCGGGCCCTTGATCGTTCTCGCTGAATACTCTCGATTTCAATTTGTCCAAAATATCCAATCGGTCGTTTCCCCGGATGATACAAACGTCGGGTAGAAGAACTCGCTTTTGGACGAAAGAACCTCCTCTTGAGATACGATAGGACCGCCGTTGTCCCATCCTTGTGACTTCAATCTGTGCATCGTCTGGGAAAATAGAGTCAACCTTCCCGAGTCCTGAGTGGCGGACAAGTTGCCTAAACAAAGTCTCAAAATCTCGGTTGGTATTGTTAGTGTAAGCGTTTTCAACTTTCGAAGTTGGGGTTGTTTTTTCAAGTGTTGCAATGAACGAATCTTTTTCGTTTTTATCTCCGAGAAGAATTAAAAAGCAAGCGTCGTTTTTCGTATTTGAGTTTACCTTTTCTTCGGGACCTCCACAAAAGACCGAACCGACAATTGCGTGGTCTATATCGCCAGCGGCGATCAATAATCTTGCACTTTCGATGGCATCTAAACCCGAGAGGGAATTTGATGATACAGTGAAGCTGGGGCCCTTGAAGTCAAATTGTGTATTGAGTCGGTTTGCAACAACGTTAGGCATACAACCGATGACGCCGGCCGACGTGAGTAGGGGGGCGAAATCGACATCGAAATCCGTGCTTTTAATCCCGTGGTCTTCGGCTCTCCATCGTGCTCCAAAACGTGTCACGTCGGCATCACATGACATACCTATGAAGACACCGGTTCGTTGGGGGTCAATTTGTGTCGGGAGGCCGTCGACAAGCATTTGCGCTGTTTTCAACACAAGGAGCTGTTGTTGAGTGGTTTGTTCCAGATCGTTTGGCGGAAACCTCAGCGAACTCAATGGGAACTTGATTGCCGGGGAGGGCTTTATTTCTTCATTTTGCAGGTCTTGAAGGCCGATCTTATCTGCGACGATGGCTTCCATCGCTAACACGCCAAGTGAGGATTGTTTTTTTCTTTTGGGTGAGCTTTGTTTGTTCATTGCCCAGGAAGATGGGGTCTGTAGAATCATGTGAGCGTTATTCCCACCAAACCCGAACGCGCTCAGTGCGCAGAAGTTACCAACGAATTTCTTTTCTTTGATGACCACGTTTTGATTCGTCGTTTCTGCATTAAGATGAATCGTTGGCGGGACGATTTCATTTTCGAAAACTCCCAAAATTTTCAGTGTTGCAACGAGTCCAGAAACCGTTATCGAATGGCCGAGGTTAGATTTATGTGAACCAAGATCAACGTCGCCATAAACGGCAGACATCGCTTCAATTTCGGTTGCGTCTCCAAGTTGGGTTCCGGTTGCATGGCACTCGACGAAGGAAACATCTTTGGGCGAGACATCACAATTTTGGAACGCCGAGACAATTGCCGACCTTTGGCCTTGTTTTGATGGAGCAAGAAATCCTTTAGATCGTCCATCATTGGAAAGGCCAATGCTTCGAATAATACCGAAGACTTCATCATCATCACTAATATCGGATGCGCGTTTTAGTGCGACAAAAACGCAGCCTTCAGAGGGAACGAGACCATTTGCCTTAGGATGAAAAGGACGGCTCTGGCCGGTTTTGCTTAACGCTTGAAGCGCCGAAAATCCGTTATGGATGAACAAGGGATCGGCCCGGTTTACTGCGCCTACTAAGATGGCATCGGATTCATGGAGCGCTAACTTTATCGCACCGAGTTTTAGTGCGTATATTGCCGATGCGCACGCTGCGTCCAGAGCAAAGCCTTCCCGGATTCCTAAGATGTCCGCCGCCATCATCGCGGGCAAGCCGGACATCATTTGGTTTCTGGAGTCGCCTCCTTCGGTTGGGATGCCGATTTGGGAAAACCAAACGGACTCAAAAGATTTGCTCATCCCTTCGGTCGGGAAGGAAAGATTGGCGAGTATAAGGTCGATACGTTTCGGATCGACGTTCTTCAGCGACAACATCGCTTCTTTTGCGCATTTGGCCGTCCAATGGAAAAGCGGGTCCAAACCTATATAGTTGGGATGGTCAAAATTGACAGGTTCTTTTACGTATCCGCCTTTGTCCGTCCACGACCCGTCTAAGCCTGTTTTTTGAATAGCGCGGTCCATGTTCGTCCGCCACCTTCCGTCGGGAGCGCTTGTAATCAAATCTTGTTTTTGACGAAAAAGATTCCAGAGTTTTTGGGGTGAATCGGCACCCGGCAAGATACAAGATCGGCCTACGATTGCGATGGGTTCAAACATTTGCGGACGCTATCAATTGGATCACGTGCAAGCAACGATCTTTGGTAGATCTTGTGAATTCACTATGAATGCGCGTCTTTTGAATCGTATTCGTTGATTTTATCTATCAATCCACAGACAATACCAAGGAAGGCGCGGTCTCTTAAGCCGTATCCGTCTAACCCGTGGAGAATTACGGGAGTTTGTGGATCATCGGTGAGATTCAAAAAAAGAGTTTATAACCCCTCGGCTCCTTGCTGAAGCTCAGTTGTTTTTCAGATTTTGCGATCCAATACCCAGAAACGGTATCGGTATGCGGAGAGTCCCGTATGAGTTCGAAGTTTTCTCGCGTTAAGTAGTCAGGATTGGACCGTTTCCTTTTTGAATAAAGTCGGTCGGCCATCGAATTAAAGCATGCATTAATGATGGCAAATATTTCAAACATGATGTTCTCAAATGATAATTCGCCGAAAATCTTAAGACGGATTTTGGGTGCTGGCAATCCGAAGAATTTGAGTGTGTTTTCGCAAAAGCGTAGGTAGTTTAGTCCTATGAGCGTCGGAGTATTTATGAAGAAGATCGGTTTAGTTAAAAGCTTAGGAATTTTTTCGCTTGTTCTTTTGGGTTTGAACGGTGTCGGCTGTAAGGCGGTCGAACTGGGGTTTGAGAAAACAAAGTTCAAGTCAGTATTGATTCGGGGAAGTGCTCCAACGCCTCGGGTCGCCGGAAATAGTTTAGAGGGGATTAGGGCATCGCAGACGCAGGGGTATCGACATATCGAGGTCGATTTTCACATTTCAAAAGATGATGTACTGGTGACTGCCCACGATGATCCGACTCGCGGTTGCGGTAAAGTTAGTCAAAAAAACGCGGCCGAACTCCAAAGCTGTGCGTTATCTAATAAGACTCACATGACTTCGTTATCGAAAGTGTTAAGCCTGGATTTTGATACTGTGATGTTAGATCTTAAGACCGCAAAAAACGCAACTTTTGAAAGAACGGTAGATGCTGCAATCCTTGCTATTAAGAAAGCAAAAGCCGATGATCGCGTCATTGTGTTCGTCTACGGTACCCAGGACCGTATTATAGAAAAATTACGGAAGGCCTCCATCCCCTTTGGTTATAAAGGCTACCCCAAAACGAAAACGCGACAGCTTTTTTATGACGCCGCGGCGAAAATGAAAGCCCAATACATTTGTGTGAAAGCGTCTGGCGTGGCGGTCGACGATGTTGCACCACTTCTGGCTGCTGGGATTTCGATAGTGGGTTGGGAAGATTCAAAGCAAGCAAGAGTTGAACACGTTAGGGCATTGAAAAAGGTAGGAATGAGTGGATTGATTTCTAGTGAGCCGTCGCTGTTCTTAGATTGAAAGTAAAAACTTTCGGCGTTCTGCGATAAGTCTGTTTTATCTAATTAGGTTGGCTTTTTAGCCCATAATTCTTAAATTTTTCGATGACAATACGGATCTCATCGTCGGGTAATATAGTTATGTCTCCAGCCATTTTGGCATGATAGTATTGGCTTGCTAGTGCTTCGAGTTCAACTGCAGACCACATCGCTTTGTCTAAATTAGTGCCGGCTGCAACCATTCCATGATTGGCCATCAGACACGCAGATCTGTCTTTCATCGCGACTACTATTTTCTCTGAGAGTTCCTCAGTCCCAAAGGTGGCATACTCAGAACAACGGACGCTATTACCGCCAAATGCGGCTATCATATAATGGCAGGCCGGAATCTCAGTTCGCGATATCGACAGGACCGTCGAAAACAGGGCGTGTGTATGAACAATAGCGCCAAAGTCGGGATTGCTTTTATAAATCGCTCGATGAAAATGCCATTCCGTTGAGGGGGCAAACGGGCCCTCCCATTTGTTGGTGTCAGATACGATTTTCATTTTTGCGATATGGTGGGGTTCCAGCTTTTCGTAAGGTATGCCCGTTGGGGTGATCAACATATAACCTTCGTGGACGGCGCTGATATTGCCGGATGTGCCTTGGTTTAGGCCGCAGCTATTCATATCTAAACAGAGTTCGATAATTTTTTTACGTTTTTCTAATTCTTTCAATCTGACCTCCAAAGCGTAATTTCCTTCTAGCAATGATTTAGAGCCCAAGGCAACTTTGGATATGGAACGAACTATCATCTACTCCGCCAATTCAGACGAGACTGGGTCGAATTGTTTTTATCGTTTCGATTTTTGGGTATGAAGACTTGGATCCTCCTTTTCGTTTTTGCGCCAGGTTGCCGCCTCTCAGATTCAGCGAAGACCCCCATTTTTAACTGTTTGCGGTCTAAACACATTCTCGAAACATGCGGTTAATCGCTACACATTACGGTATTACCGGAATCGTTTATAAATTGTGTCGCCTATTTGATTCTGTTAAACTGTAACAACAAAAAATTATTTGCGGTGATGATATGAGGTTTTGGCTCCTGCTTGTTTTAGCGTGTCAAGGTTGTAACTTGGTTGGGGGATTTTCAAATGAGAATATCGTACCTACGAGTGAAGATTCGGGTATGGATTCATCTAAAAAAGCTAAAAATGACACGGGCGCGGACATGAAGGCTCTCGATATGAGTCGAGATTTAGCGGTGTCGGACGATTCCGGAAACCGTGATCAAAGCTTGTCCGATTTCGCGGTCGGTGATTCAGGCATGGATTCTGGTGACGTGGATGGAATGAGAGATGCCTCAGACATGACAGATACACCTGATATAGGGGATATGTCTGACACGAGCGGACCTTCTGATATGAGCGATGCTTCGGACATGAATGATGCGTCTGATATGAGCAACGCTGCGGACATGAGCGATGCTTCGGACATGAGTAATCTGTGCGGTAATTCTGTTGTCGATGGACTGGAAGAATGTGATGGTTCGAATTTGGCAGGAAAAACATGTATTTCTGAGGGATACGACGGGGGCGTTTTAACGTGTTCATCAGCATGTGTTGTAGAATCCGGCAATTGTTTTGAAATAAGAAATCGCATGGCGTCTGCTGATCACTATAGTTGTAGTCTTTTGCTTAGCGGCGAGGTCGCGTGTTGGGGTTCCAATACTGGAGGAAAACTCGCTGCACCGATTGGTCCTTTCGTTAAAATCTCATTGGGCGATATTCATGCGTGTGGGCTTCGACCCGATAATAGTGTTGAATGTTGGGGGAATACTTCGGTCCATAATTTAGAACAATTTCCGGTAGGTCCTTTTGCCGATATTGCGGTTGGAAAACACCATGCTTGCGGGATTCTACTTGATGGAAGCCTTAAATGTTGGGGACGGACCGATGCGGGTAGGCTTGATGCTCCGTTGGGGACCTTCAAGAAAATAGAAGCAGGAGTGTCTCATACGTGTGCAATTACTCAGAATGACGCAATTCGTTGTTGGGGACTTAATACAAATTCAACGTTGTTTCCGCCGGGCGGACCCTTTCAAGAAATTAGTGCCGGATTCGACCATTCGTGTGCAGTCAAAGCTGATGGAAGAGCATTTTGTTGGGGGTATGCGGAATTTGACGAGACGACCTTGCCTCTCGGAGACTACAAACAAGTCTCTACAGGATATTCATTAACATGCGGTCTTCTTACATCTGGCACGGTTGTTTGCAGCGGATTAAATGACGAGCAGCAACAAACCATCCCTCCCTTTCTATTTTCGGAGATTACCGTCGGCGACACTCATATCTGCGGATTAACAACAACCGGTACGATTCAGTGTTGGGGACATGAGGACGTGGGCCAAACTGTTCCGCCGCCTATTTAAATTCTTTGCGATTCGACGAAAAGGGGTGACCTCCGACGGTCGACACTCTTTGATAGAAGGTGACTCTATTTCGTCTTTTGTCCTTACTTTGATTTAGAAGATAAATTCAAATTCAAAAATTTAGAAACATGCGGTTGATCGCTGAACTCGGATCGAGTAACTAAACTTTTCTTATACTTGAAACGGACCCGAAATGCGTACTGAAGTTGTAATGCCCCAAATGGGAGAATCTGTCGCCGAAGGCACAATTACCAAATGGCTTAAAAAAGTTGGTGAAAAAGTTGAACGCGACGAACCCTTGTTTGAGCTCACAACAGATAAAGTCGATGCCGATGTTCCTAGCCCTGTCGACGGAGTGCTCATTGAGATTCTCGCCCAAACAGGAGAAACCGTTGAGATTAACGCGCTTGTTGCAATCGTAGATACCGACGCTGCCGTAGGCGATGTTGCAAAGACGAATTCAGCACCAAAAACGAACGGCGTCGACAAATCTGCAAAAGCTGCTGTTGCCGCCGAGGCGGCTGTGGCCCCCAAAACGGCAACACCCAAAGCGCCCCCGATTTCGGTTGCGCGCGCGAATATGAGTTCCGATGCTGCTCAACTTCGACAAACACGTTCCACGCCTTTGGTTCGAAAAATCGCAGCTGAACACGGAATTTCAAATCTTTCTGTGATTTCTGGAAGTGGGCTTTCAGGACGCGTTACCAAAAAAGATATTCTTCAGTTTCTAGATAGTGGCGCACCGAGAAATGCGGTTCAAGCTCGCACGCCCATACACGCACCTGATGTTAAAATTGGGCCGCGCGATACCATTGAAATGATGTCGCCTCAGCGACAGATGATTGCCCAACATATGGTTTCAAGTCGTGCAACGAGTGCGCACGCGCAAACGATTCACGAAGTGGATTTCGCCGCAGTCCTGAAAGCACGCACAGCCCAAAAAGCAGAATTTGAATCCCGCGGAACACGACTGACGTACACGGCGTTTTTGGTGAAAGCGGTGGCTGAAGTCTTACCTGAATTTCCGATTATGAATAGTGCGCTTAGCGGCGACAATATCGTTTACCGCGGTGATATTAATATCGGCGTTGCAGTCGATACTGGAAAGTCGCTCATTGTACCGGTTGTAAAGAATGCGGATGAAATGAGCTTGCTCGGGGTTGCAAAATCTATCGGCGATTTGGCATTCCGCGCTCGAAATAGAAAACTCAAACCCGACGATGTGCAAAGCGGAACTTTTACCGTTTCCAATCCAGGAATTTTTGGTTCAGAATTTGGAATCCCGATTATTAACCAACCCCAAACCGCAATTCTTGTAACCGGCGGTATTAAGAAGCGTGTGGTTGTCGATCAGGAAACCGATGCCATCATGGTACGCCCGACCTCCATTTGGTGTTTATCGTTTGACCATCGCGTGATTGATGGCGCTACGGCGGATCGTTTCATGAAGAGACTTCGCGAAGTCATTGAAACGTGGCCTATTGACGGCTAATTAGGTTCGCGCGGTTGGGTCTTTTCCTTCAAATCCTCCATTTTTTATCTTATCTACCGTCGCTAAGTGCGATTCAGATCCAATCATATCAAAGAGCATATCGATTTTTTTCCAAGGTTTGGGCCAGCTTCGAAGTAGCGATTTTTTGGTTTTTGCGATTCGGTTTGCTGCGGTAAAGATTTTCGATTTAATATCCGCGTTTTCCTGCGCCGCGGAAAACAGATAATCAACGGCCCGTTGGTATTTTTCAAAGGTATGACAAATGAGAAACAAATCCGCGCCGGCGTGTAGGCTTTTTAGTACAAGCTTTTCGATTTCATAACGTTCAGCCACCGCTGCCATTTCTAAATCGTCGGTTGCGATGATGCCCTCATATTTCATTTCGTCTCTCAAAATTCCAGTTAGCGACAATGGGGATAAGGTCGCCGGTTCTTCTGGATCTATGGCTGGCACGACAACGTGGGCGGTCATGATCATTGGAATTCCCGCCTCGGCCAGCTTCTTGAATGGGTGCAATTCGATTTGGTCTAGCCGCGCCCGGTCGTGAGAAATAGTGGGCAGTGTAAGGTGACTATCGGTGTCTGTATCTCCGTGTCCTGGAAAATGTTTTCCGCACGGAATGACGCCCGATGCCAGATGGCCGGCGACGAAGGCCCCCCCAAAACGGGCAACCGTTTCGGGGTCTCTTGAGAAAGCTCGATCACCAATGACGGGATTATCTGGATTGGTATCTACATCAATTACCGGCGAATAATTGAGATTAAAACCTAGCGCGCAGACTTCCGTGGCAATGACTTCTGCAACGTCAGCTGCCAGGTGAAGGTCGTTTTTATCTCCCACCGATCGCATTGTAGGCAGGGGGGTCAAGGGATCTTGCACTCGGACAACACGACCGCCTTCCTGATCAAGCGAAACAAAGGGCGCAAGTGGGAGTTCGCGAGCTGCCGCGTGCGCGCTCTCGCAAAGCGCGACGACTTGGTCGACATCCTGAACGTTCTTACGAAAGAAGATGACTCCACCCAAACCTTTTTTAAGTTCGCTATTTACGTCTTCGCTTAACTCATAACTTGGTGTGCCGATGATAAAAAGCTGCAAAATCGCGCGTTTTAGGTCTTCTGGATTATGAGGATTAAATTCGGGTAGTTCGATTTCGTTCATGATTTCTTTAACATAAGGGATGGGCGACTCTACATTCAGGGGCTCGGCATGACAAACGAACCTTAATAATTAAAAGTGTCGCCAGCTTGAGTTTCCTGTAAAGAAGCCTGTGAAAGATGAAGTCCAAATCCGGGGAGTGTTATCCAAGATTCGTTATGAAAACGATGATGGTAATTTTGTTATCGCCGAATTGGAAGCCGTCGACGGCAAGGTGATTACCCTCGTCGGAAATACCCGTTGTGCGAATGTCGGCGAGGAATTGGAGGTCGTCGGCCAATGGAATAACCATGCAAAATTTGGGGAACAGTTTGAAATCTTATCTCTTCAAATCGTTTTACCAAGTACCGAACCGGCTATACGCAAATATCTATCATCAGGCCTAATTGAGGGTATAGGACCGGTGCTGGCCGATCGTATTGTAAAAAAATTCGGTGAAAAGGCGCTTGATATCATTGATGGAGATCCGAGACGCATTAAGGAAGTTGAGGGCATCGGAAAGGTGAGAGCAGAAAAAATAGGGGTGGCATGGGAGACGCAGCGGTCGATTCGACACGTTATGGTTTTTCTTCACGAAGTCGGATTGTCTGCAAATTTAGCGACAAAGATTTACAAAAAATACGGAGCAAAAGCGGTTGGGATTATTCGTAACAATCCTTACCTTCTCGCAGAAGAAGTTTATGGTATCGGGTTTTTACGCGCCGATGATATTGCCAAAGGGGCAGGAATTGAATCGGCTTCCCCCTTTAGAATTCGGGCGGGTATTTCGTATTCGCTTCGAGAAAGTAGGATGGAAGGGCATATGTATTTATCTGAGCCCGAACTTCTCGATCGCGCCATCGGATGTCTTAATTTGGAGCAAGATTTAGTCGCATCCCAGATAGATAGGATGAT
>CALJNB010000104.1 GCA_937981985.1 uncultured bacterium | reverse complement strand
CTACCTAAGTCGCTACCCAACGACGGCTACCAACGTAAATCGACACCGAACGTGGGCCTTTATGCGCCAATTCTTAGGGGTTGATATCCTCGCCTTAGCCGACCGAAGAGCCGATCCAGCAGAGGCTGAATTTCAGGAAAGCCCAACTATCAATGATCCCAATTGCTCGATCTGTCACGATGTCATGGATCCTGTAGCCGGACTATTTCAAGACTTCGCCGATAATGGTCGCTGGGTCCCCAACGAAGACTGGCCTCCGACGGATCAACCTCCGATGCTAGAAACCGATACTCAATATGATCCGAAAAGCGAACTTGCCCCCATTCAGTGGCTGGGGCAAAAAACCGCCGAAGATCCAAGATTTGCTATGACAATGGTAAACCACGCGTTCTTTCAACTCACGGGAAATAAGCCAATGTCGCCACCAACCGATACTAAGGTCAAAGGCTGGCCAGGAATTAGGAAAGCATTCGAAATTGAATCAGCCTTTCTCTCCAAACTGAGAGACGGTTTCGTAGCAAATAATTTCAATATTAAATGGCTGTACAAAGAGATCATTATTTCGCCCTTCTACCGCGCCAAAGAAGCTGCGGACTCACAGGTAAGCGAAGACGAAAATCGCTTAGCTGCTCTTGCCTCTTTTGGGGGAGGCGACCAACTACTTACGCCCTTCGAATTAGCACGAAAAATAGAAACGATTCTTGAACGCCCGTGGCAATATCGACAATGGAAACAGTCCGAGGACGATAAATCTGTGATTGATGCCAACTCCGCGGACAATGATTATCTCCTCCGAAACAATTCCGAAAATGATTTCAAGTACGTCGATTCGATCTATAGAGATATGTATGGAGGGATTGACTTTTTTAATAACACCAACAGGCAACATCTGCCGTCCAGTGCTATGGCCGCCGCTGGGCGTCGTATCGCTTATGAGTTTGCTTGTGCAAGTGTCGCGTCCGACTTCGCACTTCGGCACAAAAATCGAGTCTTTTTCTCAAAAATTGATCTCACCGATACTGTCGATACCAATCCCACCGGAATCTCCGAAACAATCGTGGACCTATCTGAGAAAATGCTTGGTCGAACTCCTACCGGAAGTGAACTGATCCAGATGAACACCCTCTTCGATGAAGTTCAGCGAGGCGGTAAAGGAAGCGGTTCTAAACTTCCTCTACATTGTCGTGCACTAAAACGCTTACCGGGTCAGACAGGGATTTTCACCCCTATCAAAACCGATCCTGACTACCAAATCCGAGCTTGGATGACCTTATTGGCATTCCTTGCGATGGATTCACAATTCCTTTTTGAATGGTGATCTTATGAAAATCGAGAGACGTCGATTCTTACGTGTCGCTGGCCTCGCAGGTTTAGCACTTCTGACCCCGGTATCGTACGCGGCAAGAGCCGACGAGGACTCATTTACCCCCTTTGAGGGGCCCTTCTATATAATGATAAATTGTATGGGAGGGTGGGATACCACGCGATTCCTTGATCCCAAAGGATCGCTTAAAACTGTTGGAGGCGGGAGAGGCCCCATCAACGCCGACTTTTCAGACGACGAAATAGTAAACCTTGGTACCAACGCAAAACCACTCTTAGTTGCACCCGCTGATTATTATGGCGACTTTTTCTCAAAAAATAAGAAACGTATCACATTTATTCGCGGTGTAGATGGCGGAACGAATGGGCATCGGCAAGGCGAACGCGTGACGTGGTCAGGGAGCCTAACTCGTGGATATCCATCGATTGCTGCTATCATCGCCGCTCAAAAGTCAGCTTCGTTAGAACTGCCTGTTCCATTCCTTACCTTTGGAGGATACGACCTGACTGGTGACCTCATTGTTCCGACCCGGCTCGAGAACATGGCGGCCTTCACTAAAATAGTCGCACCGGGCGTAGCCCGATTTGAAGACGAGGTGGCAACACCATTTTTGGATAGTTTCGCAGAAGACAAACTTAGGGCAGCTACTGCCGCACGATTGGAAGCCGCGCGACTAAATGCAACGTTACCTCGAACCTCCAAAGGACTTGACGCCCTTTTTACGGCCCGACTTACCGAAGATAATATTGGTCGTGTTATGCAGTATTACGACCCGGTTGAATTCGGTTCACTGGGCGACGACACTCTCGGAAAACTCCGCAAACAGGCATACCTCGCTTTATCTACTTTCGAGGCAGGAGTTGCCGTCAGTGCGAATCTTGCGTTTCGCGGCTGGGACCACCATTCTAGATTGATAGAACGTGCTACGGTAAACTATACACAACTTTTTACGCTTCTGCGGGAAATACGAAGCGCAGCCGAGGCTCGAGGTATAGGAGATAAAGTACATATTTTTGTTGGGTCCGATTTCGGTCGCACCCCCTTTGAGAATTCGACGTCGGGCAAAGATCACTGGTCCATCGGTGGCTGGATGCATGTATCGGCGAACCCCAACGGCGGCCGCGGCACTATCGGTCAAACGGATGAGAAAATGCGCGGAATGCACCTGGACGCAAATCTAAAATCGGTAACCCGAGATTCTGAAGACAGTATAAAAATAACACCTGGAATGCTGCATCATGATTTGAGACGACTTGCAGGCGTTGGCGAAAGTTCATTTGCAAAAGCATACCCCCTAGAGGATATAGCTCACCCAAAACCTATCTTCGGATAGAAACCTCTCTTCTCACCGTCTATTTTGCTCAGCTTAATAAGATGGAAGTTAATGCAAAGCTCAGATGGATCGTTTAAGCATCCAGAATAGAACGAACCTTCACTTCTCTCACCTCGTGTTCGGCTTCGTTAAAATCTAACTCGATCTCACCTACCCCAACATGTTCGAATGATGTTTCAGCATTATTTAGCTCAGATTTAGATGTGAAGGTTTTCACGCGTTCCTTAATCAACTCCTTTTGTTTTTCGTCTAGCATCAGCGAAGTTATCGATAAACCATTAATGTTAAGTCGTTGCGATGATTGATAATCAACACTCATCATATCTGAACGATCGAATTGGTATTTATTTTTTATGATCCAACCCCGACTAACGTTAAACGTATCGCCCGACTTTTGGATTGAAATTTTCGTCAATAACGGAAGACAAATCAACGAACCTATCAAAAGTACTGAGGACCAAAAAATGGAATACCAACCCACTCCTGAACTAAGAAGAATAGGTGTGATCGCATAAAAAAAACAGGCAGTTCAATCCAATTCCGACCGCAAGCAGAGGAGCGCTAAACTTCCAATTAAGGTTCATCACGTAGGCGTATAGGAGAAGCATAGGCCAAAAGAGAAACGACGAAAACGTCATTGCCACCTCAGGTGACTTTAGAAATATTGAGGAAAGAAAAAGGGGAATAAATAGGAGTAGATAGGTAAAGGTTTTTACGATACGAAACGCCGATGCACGAATCGTGAGTTGGTTTTCGCTTTCTTGGATGACGAGTTCTGAATGTTTAACCATATGACACTCTAATTCCTAAAGAGCGTGTTGTCAGGCAATCCCATGAACTTCTTCGCACCAAATTTGCTTCAATTTATTCGAGTAGAAAGTTCCACATAGCAGACTACCGGAGTGACGATTAAAACAATCAGAAGAAGAATCCCACGCGGAAGCTCGTGAGTAAAAAGTCCCAAGAGAAGATCAAATCCGCCTGGCATAATAAGAAGCGGCACCGATAACAACAAAAAGAAGGCAACGAAAATTAGAGCAATCAAAAGCAACGCAAATAGCAACGACTTCGTCTTTAATTTCTTCTTAGCAACAGATGGGGCATCAGGCTGCTGATTCATATTCGTTCACCGTTTTGATAAATTTCCTCGATTTGAGATTCGAAAAGCGAATAGGTGAAACCATTGGTTGCGGACTTGATTTGAATCAATGCTGGCTTCGCTTTATTGGCAATAATTTTTCCGGCAAAGGCAATACCGTTTTTAAGGAGTAGCGTATCTGGACCTACAAGTTTAGCCGGCTTGGAACCTTTCGCCCATTTAATGCTTTTAATTTCATCACGCCGGAGCCAGCGAAGCTCGGAGTAGCGAGAAACGACATACGCGTTGGGATTTTCACCGTCAACGATGGTCCGTATTGTGACACCGTCTTTGAGATCAATCTCATGGGCTTTCTCCTGAACGCAGGTAGCACATACATTATTTACTTTCGAAAATGCTTTGAACGCAAACGCTTCTGCCGAGAAAAACCAAAACCCCAGAACAAAAATAATAGATATTTTTTTCATCATCATCGACCTTCGATTTTTCCTAAACCTGATTCTCGTTTATCCATCGTCTTTTCTAGGTCTGTTTTTATGGTTTTGAGTTTAGAGTTTACTTCGGGAATGTCGGAGCTAATCTCGACTTCCACGCTCTCTTTTGTAGTCTGAACAACGACTGGAGTTGTTGTATTTACTTTTTTTTCGCATGAAAAAATGGTGAATAACATTATAAAAAAAACAACTTGTCTGAAATTCATATGCACTCCAATTGCCGATTTACGGACCAACCTTTCGCCGCTGGCATGATGACGATTAGATTCCAGCGATTTCTCTTACAACGACGCTTGCTGCAACAAGGCCGAAGGTGCCGGTAACAAAGCTCATGGTCCCTTCAATGAGTCGCTTTTTATCACAACCGTGCAAATTATTGCCTTTGGTCGGACAGATGCATTTGAACCCAGCCGTTCCATCATAACTCAAAGGTTGGGGTGCGTGATGCATCTCAGTACTGAACACAGTCGGTATATTTATTTCTTTGGACAAATCAACGCCATGTTCCTGACGCAAAATTTTTCGAACTGCACGCGATAATCCATCCGTATGCGTTTTAGAAAGATCGTCAACCATAATAGCGGTAGGATCAACCTTACCGGCAGCCCCCATACAGCTTACGACCGGAATACCTCTTTCACGACATGCTAAAAGCAAATGAATCTTCGCTGAGATGTTATCGATCGCATCGACGACAAAATCCACCCCCTCAAGAAGGCTATCGCTGGTTCGTGCGTTATAAAACATGCGACGGCCAGTCACATCACATTCCGGACTGATAAGACTGCAGCGTTCGGCCATAAGGTCAGATTTATACTTTCCATAGGTCCCCTTGAGACAATGAAGTTGACGGTTTGCGTTGGTACCGCAAACCTCGTCAAAATCCACTAAGGTCAACTTCCCAATACCGGATCGAACCAAACTTTCAGCAGTGAAGGATCCAACACCACCCAATCCCATCACGGCAACATGAGTATCCGAAAGTGCCTCCATTGCGGACTCACCGAGCAATCGCCCTGCCCGGTCCCAACGTCTATGAAGACGCCATTGTTTCATCTTACGACGCGGATAATGAATACTTCCCTTATCGTCTTCGTGTTCCTCTTCGGGAGCTTCGAAATGACTCGGCTCAACAGTCTGTGAATTGCTCATATCAAATATTTCAGTCATTTTTTACCTCTGGAAACACGCCTTCAAGATTCTTATCTAGTTTCATCTCAATGTCTTCAATATCAAGTTTGAAAATTTCAGCAAGCGTCTGCACTATTTTATCCAACCTTGC
>CALJNB010000103.1 GCA_937981985.1 uncultured bacterium | reverse complement strand
GGAGGCATTTCAAAATGGGAGAACACCTAATTTTTCGATAATCACTTAAACGAAAAAAGCTCCACATCAAAAACAAGCATTCCCTGCGGACGCGATGGGGCACCGTCATAGGCTAGTTTACCGGGTATCCAAAAACGTCTCTTCTCTCCTGCAACCATAAGCTGAAGCCCCTCAGTCCATCCGGGTATCACTTGACTTAAATAAAACGAAATCGGCTCTTTTCCTTGCGAGGTATCGAATTGCTTCCCATCCGTCGTCCAGCCAGTGTAGTGGACCGTCACGTTAGAGGATGCCGTTGGTTTTTGGGTTCCCTTACCCACTTGCAGAACTTTGGAAGCAAGCCCGGTCGAACTAACGAGGGCATCGGCCGGAATTGCAGCAACGTCGGCCGGAACGCTCATTGTCGGCTTTGCGACACAAGAAACTAAAAAGACGAAAAGGGATAAAAAAACTATTTTTTTCATTTGGATTCCTGTTCTTTTTGAAAGGTCTTAATCTGTTCGGTCTTTTCCGAACGCGTTTGTCTTTTAAATTGGTGTTCGGCCTTGGAAGCGGCCGATCGATTTTCGTATTTCCAAAATGCGAGCAATGAAACCGGGCGTCGACATCGCGTATATTTCGCACCTTTCTTCGAACCATTATGTTCGGCGAGTCGTCGTTCGATATCGGTTGAAATCCCAGTATAGTAGGAATCGTCGGAACATTTTAGAACGTATACAAACCAATCGCTCATTTTTGCTTCGAGTTATCTTTCACAAATTTGGGGAAACGTTTTTTTGCTCCGTCAGCAGCTTTCTTTTTGTAGAAACTTTTGCCGGTCAACTTGCCTTGAGCCTTTTTCTTTTCCGCTCCCTCTTCCTTCGCTTTTTTGGCGAAGGTTTTTCTAGTTTCAGTTCCGCGCTTTTTAGCTTTCGCTTTCTTGGAAAGTTTATTCTGACTTGGTTTTCCAGTTCGCTTTTCTTTCTTTGCCCCGATATCTGCAGCGGTGTTCGTCTCAGAAGATTTTTTGGGAGCACTTTTTTCGGAAACTTTTTTAGGAGAACCACTTTCGTCCTCACGTTCCTTCTTCCTTAATTTGCGCGTTTTTTTCTGTGATGCTCCGCGATTCGCCGGCTTTTTATCACCACCATCATCATCGCCAATCACCATCTCTCTTGAAACTGTTATCTCGGTCATCTGACCTTTAATCTCAATCGCAGAGTGATTCGTTAAAATATGGGCAGCGACATCCTTGGGAAGCCCCACCCAAGTGCCATCCGTACCTACGTCAATCCGTCCAATACTTGTTCCTTTAATATCGGCTTGATTGGCAATCGCGCCCACAATATCGTTTGGACGAACACGATCACGACGGCCGACTTCTACGTAAATTTCAACCTGATTCAAGGCTGCTTTGTCGCCCGAAACCGGACGTCGAGGTTTGCGCGGCCCGTCATGTCTTTTCGGATCGCGTCGTCCTGAACTTCGGTCGCGTCGACTATCACGGCCGCGATCGCGATCTCGATCTCGAGATCTTCCACTATCCCGATTCCCGGTCAGATCTACATCACTCTTCGAGATATCAAACTCAACATAACTCGTTAGTTGGGTCAGTGCAGCGATTGCAATATCATCTACCGACATCCCAGATTCAACCATACGCGCCAACCACTCTGCGGACTCTTTACGTTTTTCAAAATTAGTATCTGCAAACATTTTTTGTTCAAGCGCCTTTTTCTGAATAAGGCCGACTTCTTTCTGCGAAGGCATCTGGCTTTCTTCAGGAGAAATCTTCAATGCTTTGGTAATATCTCTCCAAAGACGGCGTTCGCCTGGTGTCACAAAGGTGATTGCAGTTCCACTTCTACCCGCCCTTCCGGTCCTACCAATCCGATGAACGTAAGTTTCTGCATCGCGTGTTAAATCAAAGTTAAAAACGTGAGTTAAGTGATCAACATCGATTCCGCGCGCGGCCACATCGGTTGCGACAACGATATCTAACTGTTTTGCCCGCAAGCGATTTAAAGTTCTTTCGCGCTGGGCTTGATTCAAATCACCATGCAACGCGTCTGTAGCAAAACCACGTTTTGACAGTTCATCACTCACGGCACCGCATGTTTTCTTGGTACGACAAAAGACCAAGGAAGCGCCTCGGTCCGTCCCCGCAAGAAGCGTCACCAAAGCGTCCATCTTTTTACGGAAAGGCACGACAAGGTATTTTTGTTCGATGTGGTCGGTGGTCATGTTGCCTGACTCCACCTGAACGATGACCGGATCAGTAAGATGTTTTTTCGCGACCCTTTGAATTTGCTTCGGCATCGTCGCCGAAAAGAGAAGCGTTTGGCGATCTTTGTTTGTATAATTGAGAATCGTATCTACATCCTCTAAAAATCCCATTTTCAACATTTCATCAGCTTCATCTAAGACTGCAAACCGCACACTTGAAAGGTCGAGGGTATTACGTTTCAAATGATCGATCACACGACCAGGCGTCCCAACGACAATAGAAACCCCTTTTCGAAGGGCTCTTGATTGATCGGAGAAGGAGGCACCACCATAAACTGTAAGTAGTCGAATATCAGAGCCCCCAGTATATTTTTGAAGTTCGGTGGTAACCTGAATCGCAAGCTCGCGAGTTGGACACAATATTAGTCCAAAAACGCCACGACCGGCGTCTACACTTTGCAAGATGGGCAACCCAAAAGCGGCCGTTTTACCAGATCCGGTTCTTGCACGACCGATGATATCCTTACCTTCAATTACTAAAGGAATGGCCTCTTCCTGAATGGGGGTGGGGCTTATAATACCGACGTTCTCAAGAGCATCGACGATACTTGAATCTAAACCTAATTTTTCAAAGGGGCGCATTTATGTTCCTTATTATTCCGTCGGCCAGAAATTCAGCCGCGGCTTTGAGACTCCAGTACCCCAATGAGGTCATCTAATCAATCTTATGTCTTATATAATAAAAAGACCGTGGATTTTCTCGCTTTGTTAAAGACCGATACCATTGAGCTAAAACCAAGTCATCATTTGTGACCAATGCCCTCTCGTCGTCGTTTTTATACTTAGACCCGATTAATGGGTACCGATAATATCGGGTCGAAAAACAGGAACCCAATCTTCACGACGCTAGAGTATGAACTATGATGATGGCGAAAAGGTTTGATGTTACATCCCAGATTGGGCGACACGCTTTTAAGCGTTGAGAAGAAAACGACGAGTGAATCGTTCAACTGTGATTAACGACTTTATCGAGTTTTTTTTCCTTTGCCGCCTTTTCGACGTACCCGTTTACCCTTTTTAGAACCTTTCGTCTTCGTCTCGGTTTCAATCTTTGCATCGACCACATCAATTCGAACGCGTTCCCCAGCAACGCCTCCCTCTAGAACTTCGGCATGGGTTAAATTCGACCTTCCGATTTTAACGCGTTTTTTCTCGCCGCTTTCCCTCGTCAAAAACGAACCCTGTTCATCCTCACCAATCGCGGCAATCGGAACCAATAACGCCTCTTTACTCACAACCGATTCCACCGTTACCTTTCCGGTATTCCCAGGTTTTAATTCTGAAGGCGAACTCTCCAGTTCCACAATAATTAGAAACTCTTTTAAACTTCCTTCAGCACTCTCGGTACCAAGGCGTTCATTACGAGTGGTCGCAAACTCTTCCTTCTTTTTAACTTTTCCTTTCAACTTACGTTCCGGAAATATCGTGGGTACTACCGTGACAGCATCGCCTACTGAGATTAACGACGCGTCACGTTGTCGCGCAAAAATATGTATTTCAAATGCTGATAAGTCGGGAATCTCTAGGACCTTATCGCCCGCCCTAGCAACAACTCCTGGTAGCGCTTTAGTCCGTTGCCAGTTCAAACGTGTTTGTGGCGCGTAAACAACCCCCTCCACAGGCGCTCTGATTTCGAGCATCCCCAACCCCTTTTCTTTTTCATCAACATTTCGCTCCGCAGCGTCAACCTTCAAAGATTCTATTTTCAAGGAGGTGGCTTTTTTGAGACGGAAACTGCGCAATGCTTTCTTTGCAAGTTCGAGTTCGATCTTAGATTTCTCGACATCAATTTCTGCTTTCTTTAATTCCAAATCAGAAATAAAGTTCACGCCTTGAACAATTTGCATTTCGGCGCGCTTTAGTTCCAACTCCCGACGTTTTACCGTTAACGCCAGATCGATTCCCTCTTTTGATTGCTGATGGCGAACACGATCAAATTCCGATTTTGCAACATCCAAACTATTCTTTTCGTTTCTTAGATCCGACTCAATCGTATCTTTGACAAAACGTAAAATGACATCACCTTCCTTCACAACAGTTCCATCATCGGCCACGTAATCGATGGTCATCGATAGTCCGCCAGGAAAGTTGGGAACATGAACCGCAGTACTTTTTGCAGCTTTAAATTCACCCCGGAAACTACCGCTGTAGATAAATTCGCGCGATTCAATTTCGCCAAGTAAGGGCTCAGCTTCCGGTTCAGAACAAGCAAATGCAAACCACAAGCAGCTAAATACAATCATCTTATTTTTAAACATGTTAACTCCTCAATGCTTCGATTGGATCCACATCCGCCGCTTTTATTGCCGGCATAAGACCGAAGGTTACGCCCACGATAAATGAGATTAAGAATGCGAGAAGGGTTGCTTCCCATGCAAAGGCCATCGGCAAATCCGCAATAAGTGAAGCAAGATAGCTTCCACCGAATCCCAGTAGGACACCGATGAACCCACCTGTAAAACAAATAAGAACAGACTCAGCCAAAAACTGTGCGCGGATATCTTTTTTACGAGCTCCGATTGCACGACGTAGTCCGATTTCACTAATCCGTTCCATCACGTTCGCCAACATAATATTCATGACGCCGATACCACCAACGACCAGAGAAATTGCTGCTATCGCGATAAGTACCGCATTAAACAGAGACTGGGTTTTCTTTTTCTGTCTCAATACTTCCTCAGGCGAAATAATGTCAAAGTCGCTCACTCCCCCATGCCTACGTTTTAACAAATTAGAAATCACAGCTTTTGCACTCAAAGTGCTTTCGGTGGATTTTACTTGAACCGAAATCATATCCAACACTCCATACGCGGGTTCAGGTCGCAATTCGTCGAGTAAGGTTTCGACGGGTACGAAAACGGCTTCATCATAAGCAACGGAATAAGAAGCGTTTGAAGAATTATCGGGTTTAAGAACCCCGACAATGGTGAAAAAACATTCATCAATTCTGACCATTTTTCCAAGGGCGTCCCCACCAAATTCCTGGTTGGCCAAATCATCTCCAATGATCGCCACCCGTGCACCGTTACGATGATCCAAAAAATGGAATGACCGACCTTGCCCAAGTCCAATATTTTGAGTGTTCATGAGTTCAAGACTTGTCCCGAAAACGACAGTCTCATGAGGCATACGTCGGAGATTGGTATATGACGGCGTAAAGCTTGATCTATACCCGACCGACTCAACATCGGAAATGGATTGTGAGATGGCTTCGGCATCGGCGATCGTCAGGCCGGTCGACTTATTCACGAGATTTCCTAGCTCGACTGCTGCGACCGGCTTTCCAACAATATGCACACTTTTAGCTCCCATCGATTCGATCTGTGCCACGATCTCTCGCTGGGCGCCCTCACCTATCGACATCATAGCGACGACTGCACCTACTCCCATGACCACGCCGAGAAGCGTTAGGACCGTTCTAAGAAAATTTGTTCTAAACTGAACGAAGCTTCTTTTGGCAGCAATAATTGTGGTCGAGGTAAAAGATTGGCTCATGGTAATTCCACCTTTACTTCTAGCCCGGATTTCATCCCCGCACCGACCTCGCCACGGAACTTAGCGTGAACGATATAAACGATTTCACGTGCATTAGGTAATTTGGTGTCCTGTTTTGCAAACCCTATCGTTTGCGGAAAAGATTCAACCGATGTCACATCCACGGGGTATCGTTCATCGCCATTGGGCGATTTTACAAAATATTCTTTCTGGGACATTGCCATTTTAAATTTTTTCTCCGGAATCAAAATCGTAACCTCAACGACCGCGTCTTCAGCAAGTGAAACAAAATGCATCCCGGAAGGCATTCCGTCTCCCTGTTGAATTTTTCGATTCCTCCGACGATGCCGGGCATGACGTACAACACCATCGTGCGGGGCACGAACTTTGAAGCGCTCTTCAAACATTTTGAATCGGACTTGGTCTTCTTCGGCGAGCTCAACTTTTTTACTCAGCGCATTTTGCGTGGACTTGTCAGAGATTCTTTGAGCACGCAAAAATTGGCGGGATGCGTTGACGTCGAAATTCGCGAGGTCCCGTTGAATCTCGAAGCTTTTCATTTCTCGTTGTGAAATCGTGTCGCCTCGTGAGACGTCCAGATCCAGACGTTCAGCATCTAATCCGGAACGTTCGATATCAGCAACCATTTCCATGCGGGTAGATGAATCATTGACCTGACCTTTTTCGAAATCCGCCTTAGCTTCGGCAATGGCCGCAATAACTTTCGGGAGCGCATTTTTCCCGTGAAATTCAAACCCACCTACAAGATCTCCTTTTTTAACCTCCGTACCATCTTCGGCCAATTTTTGAAGCTTGACCCAACTCGCCGAAGACGTCCAATTTCTGATGGAAAAATAAGCTATCGGTGCGCGTAACTTAGTCGCGTTAGAAGAAATGATAAGACCATCAAAAATCTCTTTTTGCGGTCCCCTCTTTTTCGAAGGCGTCGATTGTTTACCACCAGGTTTTTGCGCTTCGCTTTTTGGTTCCTTGGTATCGCAGGAAAAAAGAAGAAATAAAGAAGTAAAAATGACCACAATCTTTTTCACGAAACCACCTTCCCATCCGCGAGGACAATTTTGCGATGCGCCAATTTACCAATTAAATCGTCGTGGGTAATCATCAACAAAGTCACATCGGTTTCAACCAACAAATTCTCAAACAGAGTTAACAATTTATCACGAGCCGCACCGTCTAAATTCCCGGTCGGTTCATCTGCCAATAGAATTTTTGGTTCATTTGAAAGTGCTCTAGCTACCGCGACGCGTTGACGTTCTCCACCGGAAAGTTGATTGGGGAGATGATCAAAGCGATGTTCTAATCCGACAAGATGTAAGAGGTACTCGGCGCGTTCGCGGCGTTGTTTGGGTGAAGTATTTTGATACTCCATCGGCAGAGAAACGTTGTCGCAAACATCAAGGTTTTTGAGTAGATGAAAGGATTGAAAAACAAACCCAATCAACTTTCCACGAACTGCAGACAGCGTATCGTCATCCAATGTCGAAACATCTTTTTGATCGAGGAAATATTGACCGCTTGTGGGTTGATCGAGACATCCTAAAATATTCATAAGCGTAGACTTACCCGCCCCGCTACGTCCCATAATCGCTGCATATTCCCCCTGGCGAATTTCGAGGTCTATTCCCTTCAAAACTTCGACGTGATGGTCACCCGTGATGTAAGCCTTTTTGATGCTCTTTAATGAAATCATTGGAGTCGTCATTTTATCTCCACATCGAATATTTCATGGAGGCGACCTAGTGCTGCATTCCATTCTAAAATCGTAATGTTTTTATCGACAAGAGCACGTGTACGAGCGAAATCGGCAGTATCTACATCGCGCTGGAAACGAACCACTTCGGGTAAACGCGACACTCCATTTTTAAATTTGTCTACCTCGGTCTCAAGCTTTAACTCCGAAAGTTTGAAACGCCTATTCGCCAAAGACAGAATCTTGGTGCGGATCCTATATTGTTCAGCGGCATTATGAACCTCCTCTTTAATCGATAGTTCGTCTTGGGTCTGGCGTTCTTTTTCTTTGGACCACGCAATACGGGCACGGTCAACAACCGCGTTTTTACCTGAAAACGAAAGGGGCGTTGAAAAAGCTAAACCGATCGTCGCATCCGGATTCTGAAAGCTAAAGGTCTCTGAAAGGGCATCACCAAAAGGCGAACTTATCCCGTTGAAACCAAGACCTCCAACAACTGAAAGGGAAGGAAGTCGATTTAATCTCGCATTGGCTAATCTTTTATCGGCTTGCTCTAATTTGAGTCGACGAGACGCTAAAGCGGGGTGATTTTCGAAATCTTTTTCAGTAGGTTCGTCTGCCGAGAAAGAGTTAAGTTCTTCGTTAATGATAAACTTCGTCGTTACCTTCATCTTTAGTAAACTTGCCAAGTTCGTTGAAGCCTCAATTTCCTGCGACTCAGCCCGTAAGAGTTGCTGTTCGAAAAAAACCAAGTTTTCTTCAACAACGTAAATATCACCCTGAGCGATCAGACCACGCTTTATATTTTCGGCAGTGTCGTCAAATTGTTGCTTCGCTCGTTTTACCGACGCAGCTGCAATCTTCAGATTCTTCTGAGCAGTCGATAACTCGAAATATCTGCGAGCCGCGGAGAGTAACACCGCGTTCATCGACACAATAAAGTCCATTCGAGAAATCTCACTTTCAGTGGAAAGAATATCGGTTTCGTTATCTGAACCCCAACCGCCGGCCAACAAATCCTGGGAGATAGAGAAACCTAATCGGCTGAGGGGAGAAATCGTCGATCCACGCGTTGTGTGATTTGTGTCCAAACTGGCGCGCAGTTCCGTACCGATGGGGGACCTCCAAAAAATAGAAGAACGTAATGCGATACTTCCACTGCCTGAGTCATTCCCGGTGCCATAAACGTCGCGATAGGAGGCGCCGAACGAAACCGACGGTATGTAAGGTGTCCCTTCTAGATCCTGGCTCAACTCGGCGTTTTCCATATCCAACTTTGCAATGTTGATATCGACGCTTTGTTGGGCTGCTATTTTGATAACTTCTTTCAAAGTAATCGATTGCTTGGCCGACGACTGAGCATAGATTTGCGGCATTGCAATCAGGAAGCAAAGGGCTGAAACAAAGATTGAGTATTTATTAAGCACGATATTACCGCTTAAGGTGAGCCGCCAACCTACCGATTTGAGAAAAAATTCCCACAGTTATTTTACCCCATCGCTTATTTCTTTTTGAAAGGATTTACTATCAGCATTAAGCGAGTGAAGAGAATAATCTACGAATGTGTTTTTCCTTATCCGGGTTCCAGCATTCAAAATAGTCTCGCGCGTGCTCAATGTAGTCGTCTGCGTTGCTATATACGCAGCTCAGCAGAAACCCGACATCATCATATTCATCCACCTCGCTCAA
This sequence comes from uncultured bacterium, assembly GCA_937981985.1. GTDB lineage: Bacteria > Myxococcota_A > Bradymonadia > Bradymonadales > Bradymonadaceae > CALJNB01. The sequence goes on along the minus strand of CALJNB010000103.1, from coordinate 4,423 downwards.
ATCTGCGCCGCTCTTGAACGGCCCATCATCGTTCACCCTCCAACAACAAAACGTGACGTCTTCATATTCAAGCGCTGGATCATGCAGTTCAGCCTCCAAGTGTCTGGGGAACCCCGTGTACATATCCGGAAAAACAGAATAATCCTCCCGAGCATGACGACTGATTTCAGACTCGTGTTCGAAGCCTTTCATGAAGATACCGTCCTTCACAACGACGAAGAGCTCATCGCCACCACCGTTGGAAAAGGTTCCCATCCTGGCATCTTCACCCCATTTTTCATGAACTTGGAAACGGTTCAACCAAGCATCTTCTTCTGTTAAAAAAAGAGCATCGCAAGCATGTCCGATCTCGAAAAAATTGAGAATCTCTCGATTCGTAAACCTCTCGTAATCTTCTATAGATTCCACTTAATTCCTCTAACAAAGTTCAATAACGTCCTCCGACGATACCATCCACGTGTCCGTTGTTCATGCACTACATTTTTGGCGGGAATCATATCTTTAAACCGACAGTATTGCGATTTGGTTTTGGGTTAGGTATTATTGCGGCGTCGATGAATAGATGATTAATTTAATCAAAAATAAAGAGGTTCGCTCATGAGCAAAGAAACCGTAATTCCCCAAGCCCACTCCTATGAATTTTTCGAAAAAGTAATCTTAGCTGCCCAAAAAAAGGGGATGGACCAAGACGCACTCGCTAAAAAATTTGATGTTCAACGACGTACTATTTCCTACTATGTGCAAATGGGACGATGGATCGAATTCTTAGGCGAGGATGAATTAACCTCCAAAGGAACCGCTTTTATCGACGCGACTAAGAAAGAACGAATCGCCTTATTCAAAAAAGCGATCACTTCATTTGCATGGGTGAAGAAAGCCTCTGTAAACGACGGAACCACCGAGGCTTTCGATACGGAGATAGCAAAAGTAAGTGACCTTGCCGAAACGACGCGACGACGACGCGCGCGTGCGATGTCCAAATTGTGGATTTCAGTTATCGAAGCCGATGGCACCAAAAAGAAATTCAAAAAGAAAAAAACAACAAAGAAGAAAACCGCGGCAAAGAAGAAAACGGCAGCTAAAAAGGAAACGACTAAAAAACCTTCGAAGAAGACCGCTGCGAAGAAAAAGACAACGAAAAAGAAAGTGTCAGTAAAAAAAGCTCCTAAAAAGCCAGCGCAGCCGAAAAAAGCGGGCAAAAAAAGCGCCGCGAAGAAAACAACAGAAAAAAAGGCAAAGCCAACTCCCAAGAAAGCCGCAACAAAGAAGGAATACAACTACCAACCACCGACTGCTAATAAAGCACCGGACCATCCTTTGGTTTGGGTAGGAAAAAAAGTAGTTAAAGGAGCTTTCAAAGCAGCCGGGAAAATACTGCGCTTTATCTAAACGAAAAAGAAACCTAAGCGAAAAAAAAAACGCTCCCTTAGGAACGTTTTTTTTTGGCGCATCAGATTATTCTTTCCAAAGTATTTTCCAAGGACGTTGTTTAATCGTCTTCAACAGTTCCTTCATATCGTCATAGATTTCTTCATCCGTCATGAGGGCTCCGACCGTTCCTTTGCCAGAGGCCATATCATTCATCATCTTATCTGCTTTTACAGATATGGATGCAATGTTCTCCGAACTCGAATGAAGGTTATCAATGGACTTGATAATTTTATCCTCATTTTGAACTAAAATCCTGTCCGTTGATTCGGTCAGTTCTTTCGCGTTCTTTGCCGTAACACTTACATCGTTCATCAAGGGATCAATTTTTCCTGCCACCGAACCTGCGATCCTACGTGAACTCCTGGCAGCCGATTGCAAATCAGAAATCGTACGTTGGATAGGTTGTCCGTCACCGACAGCAATATTTAAAGCTCCAAACAAAACCGACGCTTCTTTAGTTGTCGTTTTGACGTGGCCTACGGTCTCGTCTAGATCACCTCGATTTGCGACCATGAACTCGTTTAAACTCTTCATTAGCGAGGATGTATTTGTGATGAGTTCTTTGGTTTGAATTTCTGGATTGGATAATAAGTCGTTAGCAACCGTCAGCAGCTGCGTCGCTTTGGAAATGATAATATCCATTCTGGGAGGCTCCACGCCTTTTAAAACAGCGTCAGGTTTTATTGCAGGTTGCTCAAAGTCTGTCGTGACGATCTCGATGTAAGGCTCGCCCAAAACACCACGGGTGGTAATAAAAAATTCACTATTTTCACGAATCGCATCCGCGTATTCCTTATCAACACGAATATTAACTCGAACACCAACAGGTACGCTATCCAACCCCGCCTTGTCTTTAACTGGCTTCTCTTTTTGATCTTTTACAAAACGAAGTGCCTCAACTCCTCCGACATTTATACCCGCAATAGCGACATCAGCGCCCGGTTTTAAACCACCTGAATTTTCGAACTCTACGTAGAATTCGAATCCGTCTCCCAACGAAAAGTCGCCAAGAACAAAAACGAAGGCCGCCAATAACGCGACTCCAAAGAGAACAAGCGCTCCAACTTTGACTTCGATTGCAGTTTCTTTTTCTTGCATATTGATTGAGGGTCTCTAGTGATGGCCAACCGGACACAATTCTGGCCAGGTCGTTTTGAATTGTGAAGATCTAGAGATGAATTTACAAGGAGCTTTTTTACATAATTACGCGACAAAGAACGTCGTCTTCTGCTTCGTTTTTATCCTCGCAGTTATAGACTTCGTTGTTCGGATCTACGACCGCTTTGACCTTAATCATTTGGCCAAAGGCATCGTCGGCGACCGGCGTCCACTTAAATGTAAGTGTTTCGCTTTCTTGGGGTTGCAAAATTTTGGACGTTCGTATCGTTGCTATGACTGTTTCTCCACCGAGATAACTGACTGACACTTCGATCGGAACGTTCTTCGGAACGGCAACCGTGCCATCGTTTTTAATGGTGACTTCACCTGGAAGTTCGCTACGTGAACCACATTGAGCTCCTTCGGCTTCAACCTTCTCAACGATCAGATCCGCCGAACTAAATGAGATATCGGCGCTACTGAGGATCTTGGCGTTATCGTCTTCGATGCATTCATTCGTTTCCGAATCGGGGTCGATAATCGCACGCAACTCGAATCCAGTTGCAATCATCTCTGCCGATACGGCCCAAGTAAATTTAATGGTCTCGCTTTGTCCGGGTAGAAGTCGAGTCATCGTTTGAGTGTCCAAAATCACCATAGGGACGCCGCCTGTTTCGGTTGAAACTAAACGAACCGCAACACCTGCCGGAATCCCTAACGCACCGTCGTTAGCGACAACCATTCTGATCTCAATGTCGCCGTTACTCTGGCCACAGCTGATACCCTTAGCTGAAATATCTCTGAGGACCATATTAGGTGCATCGAAAACCCCACCCGGCTGAATATTCTGACGGTAATTATTGAGTCGTCCATTCTGCCAATTCACGGGTTCACTGACCGGAATCGTTCCATCTTCATTCACATTCGTGACGTGATAGGAATGCTGATTCCAAATCCGTCGTGTTCTTACCCAGTTGTCGTCGGTATCACCGAACACTTTAATCGATTGCGCTGTGGCTGAAGTGAGAACAATTTCCGAATTTCCGTCGTTGTCCACATCCGCCACAATAGACATCTCAATGCGCGTGTTGCTAGAGTGGGTGTTATCAGAGAAAAGTACATCTCCCGTCGTTCCATCAAAAATCTTAAAGGTCTTTTCATCGGCGTAAACCATTTCCGCTTTTCCATCACCTTCAAAATCAAAGACGCTCGACGCTGTTGCGCGGCTTGAACAATCTTGATTAGGAGTGGCCCAAAGTACGCCCCGTGAATGACAGTTCGCCGGTACTGGATCGACATCACAATCGATATCCATCACGGTATAGAAATCAGCGGCCGCCGTTCCAATCTCGGCTCGTCCATCACCATCAAAATCAGCGACGGTCGGTGGACCGGATTCGTTTCGGGCACAATCATCTTTGACAATATTGTTTTGCCACAAAACGCTTCCATCATGATTCAGAACAAACACTTCACCCTCTCGAATAATAACGACCTCACCTTCAGGGTCAGCATCAAAATTTGCCATAGCAGTAAAGCCATCACAATCCAGAACGCCCTGACAACCTGAATTGGAAGTAACGTATTCATGCGTCCAAATAACGCTACCATCATGAGCGTATAAAGTGTTGCCGGCAGAAACTTCTAATTTTCCATCAAGATTGATATCGGCAACCGATGATGAGGGTCCAAGGAAGGCGTTGTTTCCGATGCCACCCTCGCCTGCTGATGTCACCACACCGTCCCAAAGTAAGGAACCGTCTTGACCGTTAATCGCAACGTTTCCGACGATAACTTCCGGTTTTCCATCTGCATCCAGATCGGCAATTGATACCGTCGCCCCGCCACGTGTGTGAACATCCCAAGTTGGGTAGGTTTCGTTATGCCACAAAAC
>CALJNB010000102.1 GCA_937981985.1 uncultured bacterium | reverse complement strand
ACGCTACCGTCTAAATTATATTCATGGGTGCGGATGGTTTGAAGACTATTATCTGAAAATTCCTGCTCGATATCGACGCGGCCACCTATCCAACCTACTTTTATATAACCTTCTTCTGTAATCCGTTTTTCGCAGTACTTTCCCTCCGGAGCCGGTCCCAAAGGAGCTCTAAAGTTCTTCGAGCAATTCACTTTAACCCCGACCGAACTCAAGTTCTTGGTCTCTCCGTCGATATCGACGCTTCCCGCTACTGTCATCGTTTTTCCACACCATTTGGCGATGGTCAGGTTCTCAATACCCGGGCAGGTTATTTGGTGCCGTTTAAGTTCGATGTTTAACGTATCTATTGTTGTTGAGCATGCAAGCGTGAGCTCAAGTTCGGCATCGGCGAAGGTTAAGCTCAAATTCTCAACTTTGGTAGACTCGACTGCGTCTGGACCAAGAGATAAGAATTGTTCTTCTATTTCGGTGACGCCGGGATCCCAAGGATCAGCATCTATCGAGAACGCCGTTAAAGCCGGGAATTCTTCGGTGGGGCTCGTATCGGTTTTTTCGTCCGGGCCACATGCGCACATTGTCAGGGAAAGTATCATTAAAAAATATTTCATAATTACTCCAAGGGTGAGACCTGGAGGCTATCAATGTGCTAAATTCGGATCAAATTTGAGCATTGACCCATAGGAGCAAACTTAGTCCAAGTAATGGTGGATTATTAACATCCACTTTCTGTAGCGCGCCCGTTAGAACAGAACCCAGGACTAAATAACGTAGGTTGATGCTGACGAAATACTTCACCCGAAATTTCGGGGTATCGAACAAACGACGCCGGGCCTGATGGCGAAAATGAGACTTTATCGATTTCATGTTCTTCGAGCGTCAATCTCGCACTTCCACCAGAGTTTGAAAACGCAAAAGCACGGTTAGAAATGATCGCGTTAGCTAAAGGTGAAGACCCACCACCGAAAACAACGATAGAACCAAAGGGCGTCAAGCAAGTCGATGTGAATGCAAATTTGGCTTTCGTACCGTTTTCGATTCTTAGGCCCACCAATGAAATAACACGATCGGTCCGATTGACGATCTCGACGAACTCGTCTTCGTGAGCATCTCGGATACCGTCCGAATTTGCGTCTCCGTCCAGACCTTCGGGGACGGCAAAGAGGATTTCATTGATCGCGATTTCTCCGCGCTTTGGCGAATCTCCGCAGGAAAAATCGGGGCTCGTTTTTTCTTCTTTTTCTGGTGCGACGCTATTTTTTCGACAACTTCCGGCAAAACATATTTCTTCATGTGCGCAGTCTGCAGTTTTAGCGCACTCAAAAATATTGCCACAATTTACTGTTGCCAGAACAAAAGTAAGACTCATGACATATTTCATTTCTTGCTTTTCCTTTGACGCGAAAACCAGCCCTGAGTAAGTGCATCAAAATAATGTTCAAAGCCTAAAGCTACGCCTGTCTCCTCGTCTGTGGCGTCTCCGTGTCTGCGCTTTCGTTCCAAAATTTGCCATCGAGCAAAACTTGAAGATAGTTTTTCGATAAATAGCAATTTTTGGCGTCGTCGGTTTAACGCGCGTCCTTCGCTTGCGAGTTCGTCAGAGTGAAAAATTAATTGCCGAAAATTCCATTCCAAGCGGATTGAAAGCTCGTATTGGGTATCGTAGTCGTTGTCGGTTTGGGCTTGTGTCCATTCGTGCAATAAGTCGCCTTTTTCGTCTCTGAAAAAATTACTTTTTTCGTGACTACCCATCGCATCATCATTCTTGGTGCCTCCATCAAGAACAATTTTGGGAATTAAGGCTGAAAGTCGAGCTCGGCTAGACCATTTATCGTCGGGGCCGTCTAGTTCTAAGGTACTAAGTGATCGCGAAAGAAGTTCTTGAAACCCAAAGCGTGTTTGCGCGGAAGCACTTATGGGAATAGCCAAAAAAAGAATAGTGAATAGAAAACGCATCGTTGCCCCCAGATTCGAAGAAAAAGTAACGCGCCATTATCGGACGTCTCGAAATTTCGTCTCAGACTTTCTTATAAGTTGCTGAAGTATATAGGTAAATAAGCATCCTAGAGCAGGGACGAGAGTTTTCGTCGCTTCCAAACTTTAGACCGGCTAAATTTTGTCCTCTACCGATATGGCGTCGCATGAATCGGGACTAGCACCTTGGCCGTTGCGTATCCAGCCGTCTGAGATACCGCCTTGAAGTCCGTGTATGATGATCGCGTTTCCGCCGGGAAGTTCGGAGCGATAGAATTGGTAGACACAGTTATTGATGCATGTATCGTATTGATGAAAGCAGGCACTTCTGTCTGTCTTCACAATTTTACAATCCGCCCCTGTTCCTTGGACTTCGTACACGCTTTCGTTGGTAAAAGTACAACCCGAAGCGCATGAATTTATGTCGGCATCGGGATCGCAGACCGGAAAGTCTTCACAAGCATTTTTTTCATTACAATACATCCCATCGGGACAATCCGATTGGGCATTGTAATAGTCATAAATGCATGTTTTCGCCCCGTCAGCGTTGTCTTCTTGGGTATCGTTAGAACAACCTAAAAATGTAAAAAATAGGATTCCGATGAAGATTTTTAAGATCATGATTATTTTTCCGGAAGCGGGGTTTTAGATAGGTAAATCTAATCGCTGAATAGTTTTTGGTCAAAATGTTTTCTGGAAAAGGTAAAATGAGTTAATATCAAAGAAAAAACAAGGAGAAGCCATGTGTCTAATTTGCGTTGAGTTTCAAAAACAGAAGATGACCATCAAAGAAGCCAGAAGAGCGCTCGGCGAGATGATCGTCGGTCTGGAAGGTGAGCACGTTGAAGAAATTGAAAAAATGTTAAAAGCTGCCGAAGAAGAATCCGAATAGGGAATTTTTCTTCGTTTAATCACTGTTGTCGCTCACTGACTTTCCTAGTAAAAACGTAGGGAGTATTTTCCCCAAAGTTTCAGAGCGCAGACATGTCCAACAAATTTGACCTTTCAAAATTTACCCATCAAGCCAAAGCAGTTTTAGAACGGGCGCAAACCTTAACGGCGCAGCTCAAACACAAACATCTTGAATCCGAGCACGTCCTTTTGGCTATGTTAGAAGATGAGGACGGCTTAGGGCGTGTGACATTACAAAAAATGGGAGTAGACGCGAAAGCACTCGGGAAAAATCTGATCGAAGAATTAGAATTGATGCCCAAAAATTACAAAACGGGCAATCAAGTATTCGTTTCAAAGCCGATGTTGGCCATTCTTACCGATGCTTCGGAACTCGCCAAGCGGGATGGCGAACAAAGTGCTTCGACTGAACATATCTTGATGGCGATCGCCGATATGGGGAAGGGCGTTGCAGGTAAAGCGTTGAAGAAAGCGGGAATAGACGGCAAGAAAATACGCACAGCGACCAAAGGCGCCAAACTTTCTCCTCAGGCCGATGCCTCTATTCCAGAAGTATTGCAAAAATATGCAACGGACCTAACCGGTCGTGCAAAAGCGGGTGAGTTGGATCGTATCATCGGACGCGACGATGAAATTAGACGGATGATACAAATTCTAAGTCGACGTGGAAAAAATAATCCGGTCCTTTTGGGGGCACCAGGCGTTGGAAAAAGTTCTATTGTTGAAGCCTTAGCGACACGAATGGCAAACGATGATGTGCCGATAGGCCTGAAAGGAAAAAAGATACTTAACCTTGATCTGGGATCACTTGTTGCCGGAACCTCGTTACGCGGTCAGTTCGAAGAGCGCGTGAAAACGATCGTGAATGCGGTCGCCGAAAGCGACGGGAAGCTAATCCTGTTTATTGATGATTTACATCAGATGGCGAGTATGGGCGGCGGGAATGGAGGCTCTTCAAATCTATTGG
>CALJNB010000101.1 GCA_937981985.1 uncultured bacterium | reverse complement strand
TCCGGACAATTGGGGATGTCATCGTTGCATTCAAGTGAATCTGGAATGCCATCCTCATCGCTATCCATGGGTGCAGAATCAGGGTCCAAATAGTCAGGAATGTTATCAGTATCGATATCAAATCCAAATTCGGTTCTATCGGGTACGTTGTCACCGTCCGAGTCTAGATCGAGGTATGCGGGTACACCGTCGTTGTCTGGGTCGTCTCCATGGGTGACGCCATCGGCTAATTCGGTCGCCGTCGGGATGTCGTCATTGTCATCATCTGCGTCCTGAAAATCGGGCTCGCCAGAACCGTCTGTGTTCTGAACCGGTGCGGTCGTGCCGCCATTATCCGGATCGGCTTCATCCACAATTCCGTCTCCGTCGGTGTCTGTGGTTCCCAAAACAACATCCGGAACACCATCTTGATTTGCATCAAAACCTTCAGTTGAATCCGGAACTCCGTCATCATCAGAGTCGGTATCAAGATAATCTGGACCCGTGGTAGCGTCAGTATTTTCGCAAGGTGATGTTGAACATTCCACACTATCCAAAATACCATCAGCATCCGAATCAACATCGAGCACATCAGGAATTAAGTCGCCGTCAAAGTCGGGTAGCGGTGCAACTACACCGTTACTGTCGGGATCAAAGGCGTCGTCAATTCCATCTGCATCGGCATCCATTCCTGTAGGAACCGCGTCCGCCGTACCGTCGGCGTTATCATCATGTCCTTCTAAAGAATCAGGGATATCATCGCCATCAGAATCGACGTCTTGGTAATCCGGTTTACCATCGTCATCTGTATCGGGTACCGGAAGCGGTGAGGCTTTGGTAAGATCGTTATAGCCATCCATATCTGGGTCAGCAAACCCATCTATGATTCCATCTCCATCGAGATCAACGCCGCCCGCTTCGACGGTATCGGTAATTCCATCACCATCTGAATCGAGATCGCGATAATCAGGTAATCCGACGCCATCTGTATTTTCACAATTACCGCCTAGCGTACATTCAGTGGCATCTAAGATCCCGTCGTTATCCGAATCGATATCTTCGAAATCGGGGATGCTATCATCATCGCTATCTTCACAGTCGGCCATATTTGTACATTCAATGGAATCCGGAATTCCATCGCCGTCTGTATCGGTACCACTCATTCCAGCGGGGTCTAAATAGTCTGGAATTGCGTCGTTATCATCATCCAAACCCGCTTCTGTCGCATCATCAATACCATCTCCATCCGAATCGGTATCTAGATAAGCAGGTTTGCCGTCGTTATCTAAATCGTCACCGTGAATAGCACCGTCGGCAACTTCTGTGGTCGTTGGGATTCCGTCTTCGTCATCATCAACGTCGCGAAAGTCTTCACCGCCGATACCATCAGTATTTTGAACTGGCGCGAAAGTCCCTCCATTATCTGGATCGGCTTGGTCAACCAAACCATCGTTGTCCGTATCGGTCGCCCCGAGGACAACATCGGCTACACCATCTTGATTTGCGTCAAACCCTTCGATTGAATCTGGCACGGTATCGTCATCTGAATCCAGGTCTAGATAATCCGCTTCACCTGTATTATCTGTGTTTTCGCACATGAGTCCGTTTGTACATTCGATTTCGTCGCGGATACCGTCGGCATCAGAATCAATATCAAGATAGTTATCAAAACCATCGTTATCGGTGTCCGGTGCATTTGTAGTAGTGGTCGTGTCATTCGCGTTATTAGGCTTGTTATCCACATCATCAGCAACGCCGTCACCATCGGAATCACCTCCATCCAGCATCCCGTCATCATCTGAATCTGCGGCGCCCTGGCCGGCCTCATCAACATCAAAAATGCCATCTCCGTCGGCGTCAACATCAAGATGATTTGGAATCCCATCCATATCGGCATCGAAGTTATCGTCGACCTCGTCGTTATTGGAATCGGTAAAACCAGGAACAATCGGATCACGGTAATCTGGGATTCCGTTGTTATTGGCATCCAAACTTACGTCGGTACCGTCACCTTCTTCGATATCGAGAAGCCCGTCGTTGTCCGCGTCCGGATCGTCCATATCTGCTATATTATCGTCGTCAAGATCGGCGATACAAGCACCGTTATTTTCATTACAACTTGATTCAATGGCCCCGGTGCAATCTGCGTCGCTAGTACAAAGAGTCGGCGTTAAACTTGGATCGAGGTGGCTTTCTGGACACGCATCAGCAACGTACTCCTGACTATCGGGAAAACCGTCACCATCGGAGTCAGAATCATTCGCATCTATAATGCCGTCGTTATCCGTATCATATGGGTTTTGAAGTGGACCAAGTTCTACATAGTCCGGAATTCCGTCGCCATCAGTGTCCGACGCTCCCTCAAAAGAAGGTAAGTTTGCTTCAATCGAATCCGGAATGCCATCGCCATCGGTATCAGGTTCATAGGTTCGAATGACCACATTATCGTAAACGGTCACGGTTGGATCTTCACCCATTTCGTCCGAGTTTCCGTTATCGTAGGTTAATAAACCGAATTCACCACCAGGAAGCGGGTTAGGATCGGTATAGGACATGATGATATCGCCCGCATCGTCGAAATCACCGTCATTGTTTGTATCGATCGAACAATCGACTTGGCCCCCCACCACTTTTAATTTCATTCGATATGGGGTTCCCGGCACGTATTCGAATGGATCATCAGCGACGACGTAATCGGCTTGAGGCGGATTTACGCAAGCTGTTCCGTCATAACGAATAACTCGTGCACGCCCAGGGCCTGTTGAACCACCATCAACACAATTTGGCCATCGATTATTATCCGGCAAGAGTGTCGGTCCGGTCATCATACATGAATACCATGATGAGCCGGAATTATAACGTGCAACTAATCCCATTGTATCGTTATCACCGGAATTAAGATCGACCTCGATCTCGAAATCTCTCCACGCCGGATCGCCGGTAACCAAAAAGACTTCATATGCGTCGTCGTAGCGGTTTGTGGAGGCATCATCGCTTGTGGCAAAAAGATGATCGACAATATCGGTGGACCAATCGTCTGAATTACCCGGCCGCGTATTACGCCATCCAAAAGGATAGGAATTGGGTCCATGCGGGTCCTCGTCGATACAATTAAAATCGTCCTCAAAAGACACATTCTGAGCGAAGAGCGGATTCGAGATGAACCCCGCGAAAACAACACACATACCAATGATGCGTATATTCATTTGACTTCCGGTGTATAAAGTAGATTGATTCAGTTCTTGATATTTTACGACGAATCAAGAATTCATTGCAAGCAAATTCTCCGTTAATCGCCCGATCACTTCGCTTCTGACTATGACTGAGTAATCATCATTTACACGAAAAGGGCGAGGAACGAAGCGACAAAGCTGAGTCCAGTAACCTGCCCGGCAAATCCACTTAAGTTTTTTAAAAATACCGATTCAGATGCTGTTTATCTTTGGTATCCGCTTGCCAAATCTTCTTCTTTTTTGTAAACCGCACTTAATTAACGCCCGAAGTTCGCGAAAGCGTGCCCTTACAACTGGTTTGATACTTTTACTGCGGGTCAAATGGGCAGTTCGAACCAAAAATGAATATAAGGAGTAAGATGGCTAGGCTCATGTCAAGTACCGAGTTAGCGCAGAGATTCGACGAAAAAACAGATTTCGTATTAATCGATGTATTACCCAAAGAAAAATTTGATGTTGAACACATCCCTGGTGCGGTAAATATTCCTCTTCAAACACTTGAAGAAGGCGCACGTTCTTTCCGTAAAAACCAGCGTATCGTCGTCTACGGCGAAACCCACAACGACAATGCTTCTAATCAAGCAGCTGATCTTTTGGAACGTATGGGATTTCGTAAAGTTTCAGATTTTGACGGAGGCGTTCACGCTTGGAAGCAAGCTGGATATCTTACAGAAAACTAATACCCCAAACGATATAGAATATACCCATGCCGGCCTCTCGAGTCGGTTTTTTTAGGCCTATTTCCCTAATATTTAATCAGTTTGAAGCTTAGAAGCTTAGATATCACAAAAATTAGAGGTTTCACCCACGATTAACCCAAAAGGGTCGTTTCGGCGCGGAAAAATCGAACTTCCCCTTCAGAATGGGTCAAGGACGCTGAATACTCACCCTCAGGAATATCTTGGCCGCCAGCCCATCCACCCAAAACTTCTTTCGCTTCTTTTTGATCAGAAAAAGCTGCGATTTGGGCCGAATCCGATTCCGGATCAACCTTCAAAATGACACTAATTGTCTTTTCCAAAACATCAGACGCTTGAAGATAACTACCACCGTCGATCGGATGAATTTCCTCAAGATCGACGATCTCTTCTTTCCCAGTCTCTAAGTGGCGAATCACGACACCGTCTTCGGCTTTTGCGATGATAACCACTTCATTGACAACCGTATCCTCTGTCGGACGTTTTAGTCGTTCATTCTCGTCGACTGGCAAGAGATAGATTCGATGCGGAGCCATTCCCTTTGACAAAAGAAGCTTCTCTAAACGTTCGGTCTCAGAAATCAAACCAAGGAAGGTCTCAGCATCTCTCAAGTTGGTTGTTCGAAAGATACAAACACCATCTTTGTCAAGAATCTTACAATGGCGAGCGCCTCTTTCGATTTCTAATTCGTCTCTGGTCATTTTTCTCATTCTGTTACCAACTCTTGTAAAACCTAGGTGAGTCCTTTTCACTGTTCGTTCTTTAACAACTAAAAACCGCTTGTAAAGAGGCACATGAAATTTCCTCATATTTGACAGAGTTATCAATACTATTGATTCGTCTTTTTTCACTTTCATGTTGAGGATGCTCTCTAATTAGAGGACAGTAAAAACGGTATATAAAAAGCGAGGAACGAGGCGCACGAATAAATTTCGAATCTTTTTCGTTCTTCTAAAAGTCCTAATTCATAGGTTGTATTTTGAATCGCAATAGCTTCATTTTTTGTTTTATTTTTCTCACGCTTTTCGCAAGCGCTTGTTCGACCTCTCAAAACAAAGCGAGCAACGCATTGGAGGCAGCCTCATTCGTAGAGGCCGAAACTATCGCCAGAGAAGAGCTCAAAACGAACCCGCAAGATGCTCAACTTAAACTCGTACTCGCGGAATCATTAAGTGGTCAAAAAAAGTATCTGGACGCCCACCCGATTGCCGAAGAGCTATCCACGAGCCTTGAAGACCCGAAAAAATCCGAATCGATCCCTATCGAAATTGGCGGACGAATCAATCAAGTTTACGGAAAAATTGAATGGGAGCTGGGCCGCACATTAAAAGCTGCAAAAGCTTGGGGGAAAGCCAGATCTTTCGATGAAAATCTTGTTCCCAAAGACCAATATATACGCGCGATAGAGACTGCTATTTTGTATGCCGAGTCAAAATTTAATTTCGACGCTGCATTAGAATTACGAGAAGAATTAGGGCGTCTTGATCCTCAAAACCCAGAGGCAATCGAAGAAAAAATTCGCAAAACAAAAGAAGCTCGCGCCGCCTCGCTCGAACGCAACGGAAAATACGAAGACGCAATATTAGCCTATAAAGAACTTTCCGAACAATACCCAGAGAATCACGAACTACTATTTTCGATGGGACACCTCCAAGCGATTATGCGAGACCGACGTGCTGATGCCGAAGAAACCTTTAACAAGTATATCAATCTCGGAACAAGTAACGAACGAATAAAGCGGACCCTAGAAGTTGCCAATCGTTTGGAATCCCTAAACTCAAACGAACTTGCCATCAAGTTTTATCAAAAGGTAGCCGAAGAAAAATCAGTTCCGAAAACAGACCGAAAAAATAACCTGCTCACTCTCGCCAGACTTCATTTCGCGACCGGAGCAGAAACAAAAGCAGAACGACGTCTAAACGACTACATTCAACTTTCAAATCTCGACGCCATCGCATCACCACGACCCTACATAAAAGTTGCCGAGATCGCCGTCGCCGGAAAGAAACCACTCGTTGCTGTAAAGTTACTTGAAGTCGGTACGAAAAAGGCGAATCCCAATTGGCGTCTTTCGCGACTATTAGCCGATCTCTATTCACGCAGAGGTAAAACCAAAGACGCCGAGCGCATACTAGAACTCTACATTAAGCGTTCAATTGAAAACGAAACCGATGCCGCAAAAAAAGCGTCGCGATACATCGACGTGGGTCGCTGGGCAGCCGGTCGTCGAAAATATAAACTCGCAAAATTTTTCTACGAAAAAGCTATCGTCGTTAAGGACGTCGATGAACTTGCCTTCCTTGAACTCTCCAAAATTTACGCTGCTCTTGGCTATCTCTCTGAACTTCGTCGGACGATGAAGCTTTACATCGCCAAAGGAAACAAAGCGACGGCAACTTATCTTTCCGCAGCGAGTGTGTACGAATCGCAACGCATGTATGACGAAGCAGAAAAAATGTATCTCATGGCGATCAAGCAAAAGGATTCTGATTTTTCGACGGTTCGTTCTTTAGAAACCCTTTACCGTACGTGGGGTAAACCCAAAAAGATCTCAGAGGTTTTTGAGAAGTGGATTAAATCCCGCGGCGGAAAGCCCAAGGACCACTTGATGATAGGAGAACGCTTCTATCGCCAAGCCAATTGGGATAGCGCCGAAAAATACCTAAAGCTCGCCGCTGAGGGTGGACAAAACGAAGCTTGGATTGCGTTAGCTGATATCTACAAACGAAACCAAGATGGCGCTCGAATGAAAGACGCTATCGACAATTATCTTAAAAACTCTACGCAAAAAACGCTCGCTCTGAACGAAGCTGCACGCAGATACGTTTCGAGCCGATGGACCGACAATGCGATTCCCATCTACGAAGAATTAATCACGCTGCAACCCCGAACCTTTTCGAATTATAAATCCTTGTCCGAAATTTATTTTTCGAAAGATAAAAATGAGAAAGCAACCGAGGTTCTGAAAAAATATATCGACCAATCCACTAAAAAAGCTGCGGCGATGGAGACCATCCAACGTAGCTATTCGCGACCACAATACGCGGTATCAATCATTTCATTATTCGAGAGAGTAATGGAGGCCCAAACGGACCCCGACCCCGCGATATATAAAATCTTGGGTGACGCGTATCAAAAGGCAGAACGTGGAAGACTCACCCGCCCAACGATGGCCCAAAATGTGTTCTTCATTAAGCCCAATAAAGCTAAACTCAACTACAAATTATACCTCGAAAAAGGCACCCCGCCTAAGACGAGTTTGAGGAGCTTCGCATCGCGTTTAACCTCCTTAAATTATTGGGACCTCGCCGCATTAGCTTACGAAAAAATGGAGATCGATGACGAAACCTCCGCTCCTATCTTATTTGATTTTGGTACTGTCTTATTACACATCGGCGAATCCGAAAAAGCCGAAAAGACCTTTGCCCGTTATTTCGAAAAGAGAAAAGAGAGTGTGGATGCGGCGCAACGTATAGCAGAACAATTATATGCGAATAATCGCCTGAAAACAGCCCAACCCTATCTAGAACGGATGTTAGAATCTTCAAACGAAGGAATGAAAAAAGCCGCATTCATTCAACTCGTCAACGTCTTCATTGCAACGGATCAATCCGAAAAAATTTCAAAAATCGCAAACACTTACATTGAGGAAGCGCAAAATCCCGCCCAAGCACGACAAACCCTCCTCACCACTTTACAAAATCGCGGATTATGGAATCTAGCGTCAAATCAACTTGAAAAAATGATTAAAGACAACAGTGACGAACTCTCCTTTCAACTCGCTGGACTCTTATTCACTCAAGGGCGAGACGATGAAGTGAGAGAAACGCTAAATGGATTCGCGAGTGAACATGTTAATCAAGTTGATGCTTGGGTCCGAGTCGCGAATTTCTACGCGACGCGTGGATGGAACGAAGATGCTGAAAACGCTTTTTCAAACGCCTCTCAAAATTCGGCAAACGAAAACGATCAACGTTCGCTACATGCTCTTTTCGAGTTCGCTAAATTCAATCTTCAAACTGGCGACGTAGATGCCGGCCAAGCCAAATTCAAAGAAGGTCGAAAACGATTGCCGCAAGCCCAGAAAGAATCACACTACTTCACGGAGATATCGATATTGATGAAAATGGGTTATTACAAACGTGCTCAAGAAGTCGCACAAGAAGCACTACCAAGCGTTTTTTCCGGAAAGGCTTTTCTATTTTCAGCACTCAATAAAGCGCAATACGGCGATACCGCCGAAAAGAAACAACGCCGACTAGATCTCGTAAAAGCAGCTGGACTGGGTCTAAGAGAGACCGTTTCCCTGCTTGTCAGAAACGGGCTCTATGAAGACGCCATCGACGCGATAGATAAGGTCAGCAAAACCGGCGATCAACGCATCGCCGCTGAAGTGATAGCTGAGAACGCACGTATCTTTCTTGATGTTGGCGGCTTAAAGAGACTATTTCAAAGTGCACAACCCCTTTTGGATTCGAACCAAGATAACCTCTTCGTTCCTTTGAGTTCTATACTCATGCTAAAAGGTGAATATCGACGGGCGATCATTTTGCTCAAAAGAGCTAACGCCAAACGTGTCCCCATCGTCGACGAGTTACTCGCTGAGTGTTATCTGCATATCGGAGATTTTGAACGCGCATTTGAGCATGTGCAAAACGATATGCTTTCTTCGGCTGACAGCGCAGGCACACTTCGCGGGTTCGGTACGAAAGCTGACAACACGAACCACAAGATTGCATTCCAGACTGCCCTAAAACAGCTTTCCGATGATGCCACCTTCAGTCAGGTTGCATTTCCGTATTTTATCGCTCGGCTTTTAGAAGAACAAAAAATTACTGATGCAAGCGATGAAGTCAGAAGAAGTTGGAACGAGGTTGAAACCAATCCCGTCAAACGCCTTAGTCAATCTTTAAAAATTAAAGCAGCAATCGAACAATTCGCGATCTCCGGATTCGCGGCAGAAGCTCTTTTCTTAATGAAAGAGTTACCCGAAGCGCTTCAAAAAGATCCTGCAATTATCGAACTCAACATCGCGCTCTCCGCTTTCGAAAAAGGCCCAGAAGGCGACTCGATTTTGTTGTCAAAAATCCAAGAACTAGAAAATTCTCCCGTCGACAATGGTCGAAAACTAACACTCGCAAAATTCGCGATCGCAAGTCAAAGGTACGATACTGCCGCCACCATCGCTGAGCCGATTTTAACCTCGTCCCAACTTACAAATTCAAGCAACGCGCTAAGCATTTTGTTAAGCGCCAAACTAGCTGGCCTTGAAAACGCAGAAACAGCAGACACGCTATTGGCAAAATTCTTCGACACCCATGAAGACAAAAGCGCGGCTAGACGAAAAGCACTTTACGTCCTGAGCAAATTCAACATGAGTAAACATGCAAAGAAAATCGCTGAAGAAGAATTCCTCAGCCAACCGACCGAAATATCGATTCACAATGTGCTTCAAGCAACCAGCGGAATGGACTCCCCAAAAGCCAATAAGGCGTGGGTCGAGAAACTTTGGCGAACATCAGCGTCTCCAGCAGGTTCATTTGCAAAATTAGAACAAACTCAAGGATTGGCCATGTCTCCCATCTATGGTGATATTCTAGAGTATTTGGAAAAGTTTGAGAGCGACTCAATATTGGCCGTCGAACGGCGAGCCAAATGGCATTATCTTGCAGGCGACCCGCAAAGCGGAAGAGAGCATCTTCAGAGTTTCTTGAGTAAACATCCCGACGATGCCGAAAGTCATCTGACCGTACTGCGCTTTTTGGACCGTTGGGGGCTCCCCGGTGAAATCGTCTCATGGGCGACAAAAGATTTGGACCTTGAATCAGCACCAGAAGCGACACTTCAAATCGGCGGGCTCGCGCTTCAAGAGATCGGGAATTCTGAGAAAGCTATGGTATGGTTCAAAAAAGGCATGCTCAAGTCGGCTGCGCCCTATAGGTTCGCTACAAACACAGCAGAAACGCTCACAAGACGAAATGAATTCAAAGCGGCAAAAGCTTTAACTGACCTCGCTTTGCTTAAACACCCAACCCGTCGACGCCCGTACTATGTGAGTGCCGTGGCACACATCGGACTAGGTGATGTGAAAACTGCGACCGAACATTTTGACAAGTCTGAATTTACGGATTTCCCTTATTCCCTTTTCCGAACCGCATTGCGCCATGACCAGGTCGAATTCGCGGCGAAGCTCGCTAAACCCTTCTTCACGGATCGCTTCTCTCTTGAAAACGTTGGATACGTTCTCAGGGAGTACGTATTCGCCGGAAAGGCCAAAGAAGGCGTGAAATTTGTCGAAACCCACGCTCCGGCCCTTGTGCAAAACCGAGGAGTTCCACAAACCTACGCCCGTAATTCCTCAAACAACACCTCAGACACGTTACTGTGGCCAATCGGAGATCTATATGAAGCAGCAGGCGAAAAAGAAAGAGCCGTAGAATTCATCCGGGCAACGCTTGAAAAAACGCAGTACAAAGACTGGTCTCAAATCAGCAACCCTGCCAACTCAATGGCCTATAAAAAGGCAACAACGAATACGAATCTCGATGAAGGTGAAAAATGGATTCGGCTTTCCTTGGCGTTCTTCCCTTATTACGGAAAAAGTGGTTCAGCTGCTGCGTACATCGATACGCTCGGGTGGGTTCAATATCGTCAAGGGAAACTAGGTCTAGCTGAAAAAACGATTCGTCGCGCGATTCTAAAACAAGAGAACGGTTCACTCGGCCCCCTGCGAAGAGAGGTTGCTCAGCATGAACTTGTCGCACATCTACACGAGATCTTAACCCAATTAGGAAAACACCGAGAGGCATCAGTCTTAGATTTCCGATTGCGGCTTCTTGAAAAACGGGATCTAAATTTGCGTCGTACCTTGGTCCCTGACGAGTAATTCAGTCGGGATCATCAAGGTCAAAAGGAATAGATATTTTGCAGGTTTCTGGTGGGCGATTATTTTGAAAAAGATCGATTAATTTTCCAAGCGCAGCACGTCTTTTCGATGCCAAAGCAGGATTGACGATAAGTTTTAGCCGTGTGTTTCCCAATACTTCTAAGACGCGAAACTCCTTCTTCACTAAATCTTCGGCTGAGGTTAACAGGTCAACATATCCATCTGCCATAGATAAATCGACTGCAATTTCAGTCCCTTCGCTGACCGGAATCACCTCAACATTTAGACCGCGATTAAGAAAACACTCACGTGTAAACTTTGGGAAAGGAGTGGTGAGTCGTAGATTCGGTTTTGACTGCAGATTCTCAAAAGTCTGACCTTTGCGACCTGCGAAAACGATTGGGTAACTTTCAATATTGAAGGTAAAGGGACGCCAAACTTCAACCGCGGTCTCACAAAGAATTTCGGTTCCCGCTATCCCTGCGTGACAAACACCGCGTTCAACATAGCGACAAACATCAGTTGGAGAGGTCGAGAAAAGTTCGAGGTCAAAACCGGTTCCGAAAGGATCCGGTATTCGAGTCACGGTAGACGTCAACGCAGGAAGCTCAAAACCGGCTAATTCGAAACATTTCATAATCGCCGGAAGGGGTCTCGAATTCGGGACCGCGATACGAATACCTTGGCTCATTTCAACTCCGAAATCTTAACCGTTTTGTTATAACTTCTGCGAATCAATACTTCACCCAGACCGTCAACTAAATGATCGCCCGCTATCGCAATGGGTTCAACTTTCGGCGCTACATCACGCACCGTATCCTCATTAAATTTAGGATGAAGAATTTCAGTTATCGTTCCGGCGACCAAAGAAAAACCAACAGCCGCTTGCGCGCTACCAAATTTGCCCAGTAACCCATCATATCTCCCCCCGCGCCCAAGCGAACGCCCAAGCTTTTCAGATACAATATCAAACGCAATACCCGTGTAATAATTGAC
>CALJNB010000100.1 GCA_937981985.1 uncultured bacterium | reverse complement strand
GTTGAGATCGAACATCACACGTAAATAGCTCTCTTCGGTATCCGCGTCTAAACCCGTAACATCATCAAGGGCTTCAAAGCATTTTTTCGCCAGCGAGATTTCTCCGATCGCAGCGAACCAGTTCGCTGCCATAGTTCGTAGAAGTCGCTTTGATGACCCGGGTAACTCGGCATGTTCGGAAAGCAGTTCCAAAAAGCCTGCCGCGCCTAAAACATCCCCATCGATAAGCGCAACATCCACAGATAATAGGGTAACCCAAGTCGCTAGGAAATTGGACATCTTGCCAAGCGCGACCTCACGATTGAGATCAAATTCGCGAACAACCCGATTGAGCCACTTAGAAACCTCTTCCACTGAGGCATTGGCTTTCCATAAATTTTGGGCCAACTCCAATCCACTTAAGGCTTTGAAGGTACCCCGTTCGAAAAGATAAGCTTTTTCAATATTCGCGTTAACCAAACCTTCTTCTTCAAGTGCACGTGCAAGGCGTCGCCGCATTGCCAACACTTCGGGTTCAGTTTGCGCGTGTTCAGCAAGGGCTCCAATCGTGCGCCAGGCGCGATCGAATCTTCCAAGCGTTTCCTCGCCGAAGGCACTACTCAAGATCGCTCTTTCAAAAGCACTTGAATTTGAGTCCAAGAAGTCCGCATCTTTTTTACAGGCATCTACGAAACGTTCCACCAAATCTCGTCGGGCGGCGATATGTTCGCTAGGCCGAAAAACTGCCGACCGACGCATTGGCATGTCGGTAACCATCTCAGCAATATCTTCAGCCTTATCTGCTGGACGAAATTGGGCTGAGCGAGTTGTGGGTACCGGTACGAAGTTTTCGGCGTCAGTATTGTCGATAAGAATTGGGTGTTCTGTTGCCATCCGTGGCTCCTCAAACGAGAGAGAAATTAAATCGCTTTTTCAAGAGGCCATCCATAGCCAAAAAGCGGGTTATTTTTCAGAAGACGAAGACCCCGGTAAGGGGTAACGGTTCTCGTCATAGTCCCAACCTTGTTGGTGGGACATCTTAACAAGTTGCGATTTATTACGTCGCCTTCTTATGAGAAACGCTACAACGAAAAGTACAGAAGCGCCAAAAAATAAAATATTTGCATCACTAATGATCGACCATGGGCTTTGGCCCTCCTTGAGTTTAGCTCGCCATTTTGCCTCCACAAAAACCAGGGAATGATCGGTGGCTGAAACGAAAGCATTCTCGAAACTTTTCTCACCCATCGCTTTAAACAACCTAGCATAAACATCGGTGCCATAGTCCTCTCCGAGCGAGCGAACAAAATGAAAAGACTGATCATAAGACAAGCTAGCGCTATGCTGATGAGATGGGAAACCTCGTTCAATTTCGGAAAATTTTTGAATCCGATCAAAAGAAACTGCCCGCGATAATCGTTCACTTCTTTCTGGGGTCCACTCGTCGGCAAACCAAACGGCGTACCCTTCGTGAAACCACCTCGGGAAGGCTTTTCCTTTTTTAGCCCGATCTACAGCTACGTGCGCCATCTCATGACGTAATGTTTGCTTCACATTGTGGACCGCCCCTCCCTTGGCAACCCCATTTGCGATGATGATGATCCCCTTGTCTGAAAGCGATAGACCTACCGCCCATTCGGGAGCTCGAGACTTTTCGTTTCGTAACGTGAAGTAATCATGAACGCTGGGAAGCAACCAAACCTCGACCTTGCCCCACTCCGTTAAACCAAGCTGCTGCATTAACTTATAGCGTGAAAGCTCTACTTCCTCTTTAATCTCAGGCATCATCGAACTATAGTTCTTAGGTGCGAAAATCTTCGCACTTGAAGTCTCTTCAGCAATGATTTCTTGAAGACTAAAAGCCGGGAGAATAGCGGTGAAAGAAACTAAAATAATCACTAACCCGAATATTATTTTTTTCATTTGCAACATATGCGCTCCGTGAAATCGATAATAAGCACAATGCTTTGCTTGGGTAGGGATTAATGCCATGACGAATAATTACGACCTGTGAATCAAACTATACAGATAAGGAAGTGATTCGGGTGGAAATGCTTCCAACCATCGCGGCGAAGGTATTATTGAAAGCGTGAATACGCTCGTACCGCGGCTCAAGAAGCAAAGGTTTCGAGGAAACAAACCAAGATAGGATACGCAATTGTACAAGACTTTTTTTGAGATCTTGGATAGGATGATGTGGAAGCCACCAAAAGAGCCTTAGATGAAAGCAATATACCTAACTCTGATTGGCCTATGCCTATCTTGTAATCTTTCAGACACCCCTCCCATTTTCGGAGATAATATATCCGATCAAGGGAGCCCCAAATCAGATATTGGAGGGGAAGAAGATATGGAGACCGCAACGGATTTAAATCGAAAAAATGACACAGAAATATTTGAAGATGGCGGCAAGAATGATGCGACGGACAATAACACCATCCAGGAAGGTCCGCGTGGAAGTGACTTCAATCCTGAAAACGGTGCCAGTAAAGTACCAACAACGACAAGTATTTCATTCGTGGTCGATACACTTCTAGATCCCACGACCGTCAGCCCTGCCCATTTTTTCTTAAAAAATTCGTTCGGTGAAAAGGTAGCCTCAGACGTCTCCTTCGCACCCGAAACCAAGAGATTAAACTTAATCCCCCTCTCCCCACTCTCGTTAAACGAAACCTATGTTGCCGAGTACACCAACGGAATTACGGATATGGATGGGAATCCAATTGTTCCAAACAGTTGGTCGTTTACGGTGGGCCAACGCAGTTGGGGCGCTGAGGTGACATTAGTTGGCGTCAAACCTGATGCTGGGAATCCTCAAGTGGCAATCGATTCTAACGGAAATGCGGCGGTCGCCTGGTCAGCAGCTAAGGACAACGGCGATTTCGCAGTGTTTGTCCATTCCTATAAACCCCAAACAGGCTGGGCACCTTCCTTTCAAGTCAACCCAAGTCCCGATGAGCAATTCGCGCCAAGTGTTCATTTTGATAATTCCGGAAACCTGCATGTTGGCTGGCTGCAGGGATCCGATTCATTTTTAACCCCATGGGCCAATTCCTTCGATATTAATAATTGGGCGGTCACACGAGCAGGCCCCAGTGAACTCAGCGCGGCCAACACCAATTCGGACGTCAAGTTCGCCAATGAAAGTGGAGGAAGTGTTAATGCTTATTGGAGCGGTAGTTTCGGAAATGGTCTACGGATGGCTACCGCGCGCCTCGTGGGAAGCAACTGGAACGCTCCAACGCAAATTTCAACATCTTCATCCTTTTACACATTCAAACCCTTTTTTGACTTGGGAGTCGCCGGTTGGACGAAAGATCAAAAAATTCACGTCTACCTGAACGAGAATAACGGATGGAACGATGGTGTAATCGTTGGTGAGTCCGTCGACGGAGCTCAGGTGGCTGTCAATAAAAACGGAGATGGCGTTCTCACTTGGGTAACGCTGAGCCATCCACGTCAACTTATGAGCGCTCCAATCGTCAATGGTACCATCGGTCAAATCAGAGCCATTTACCAGGGTGCCAATATTTATTACATTGATGTCGATCTTAATGAAAACGGGGATGCGATGGCTGTTTGGACGGATTCAGGCAATGCATCCGTTTCCATCCGCCCAAAAGGAGGCGTTTGGACCACGCCAACGATGCTAGGGCAAACCGACTCGTCGCTCGTTAAACTGGACGACGCAGGAAATGCTTTCGCTGTGACAACATCCGATACAATCACCACAGTCAAACAATATCGCGCCGCTCAGATGAGCTGGATAAACGGAGCTCGCTTCGCAAACGCCAAAAATGTCGACCTTGCCGTCTCTCCGATGGGCGGTGCTTTAGTTGCTTGGCAGGACGAAACAACAAATGAAATCAAGTTGCGTATATTTGAGTAAACCAAAGACCTTACGCTTTAAGCTGAACAAACGTGGAATAATCAAGCTTGCTACATCGTGGACCGCATTTGAATGAGGACTCTATTTCGTATGAACAAAACAAACCAAACCAAACCACCTCGACTTTTATGAAAATAATCTATCTTGTTTTAATCTGCTTTGTTTCTTCATGTAATCTTTCAGATGTACCGCCGACGGCGAGAGGATCTAACGACACCGCTCTAAAAAACGATACTAACCCTATTGAAAAGGATGCGAGTCCGGACGACGTGACTACAAACAATGATATGGGCGTAGGCGATACCGGACTCCCCGGAAAAGACATTGGTAAAGATATAAATACTGATGGCGTTCCTCCCAAGGTCCTTTCTTATTCGCCTATGCCTGGCTCAGTGGATTCGCCGAGCAATACTGCAGTGTCATTCACCGTAGACAAAGAACTTGATACAACCACAATCACCCCAACAAGTTTTCGCCTATCCTTAACAGGAACTGGAACTGGTATTCGAGCTACGCTCGATTATGACTCCGCGACGAAGACGATCACACTCGTCCCACAAGTTCCGCTAACACTGTCGCAATCCTACACCGCAACATTCACGGAAAATATTACAGACGAAGTCGGGACTCCTATAGCTGGTGCATCATGGAGCTTCACAATCGGTGCGCGGAGTTGGGGAGTACCGACCGCTGTCAATAGCGATTCCGGGTACGTCGAAAATCCAAAAGCTGCCATACATATTGACGGAAATGCCGCGGTTGCATGGTCTCGAGAAGTGGGGGGAATCACGAGCGCGTTTGTCAAACGATATGACCCAATTGCGGGATGGCTCATCGAAGATACCCGAGTGGGTACACCCTCCTTAGACCAGTTTGGACCCAATCTACATTTCAATAAGTTAGGACACTTAACAGTGGCTTGGTTTCAACTTGAAAACGCTACTTATACGCCCTGGGCAAATCATTTTAAAACAACATGGGGGACCGCGGTCCAACTGGATAACATTAACATGGGTTCACTGATTAGACTTGCTAGTGATAATTCTGGCGATATAACTGCGGTTTGGAACGGGACGATTGGTGATGCGACTCATATCTCGTCGTCCCGTTTCAACGGCAACGTTTGGAGTCCAGCGACGCAGATTACATCATCATCATCCTTTTATTCCAGCGGCATGTTCTTTGCGCTAAACGGACCCAAGAAGGGGTTTGTCGGTTGGACCGAAGCAGGGGTTAATATTCAGCTTTTTGAATTCGAAAAAAACCAAGGTTGGACCCAAATTCCGTCTGCTCGCCCTGTTGACCGAAGCAAAGGAGAAATAGCGATGAATGCAAAAGGAGATGCATTTCTGATTTGGACGGACACGGTGATCGACGCCCCCGGTTCAACACTTTGGACCCAGGAGTTCGTTAACGGTATCTGGGAGGCTCCGATCAAGCGAGTTCAAAATCCTTCATCTCTGTATTCGGCAAATGTCGCGCTAAATGATAACGGCGATGTCGTACTTATATGGCGGACTCCGGGTATAGGTATTTCGGCAAGTATACGACGACTCGGTGGAAATTGGTCACCACCTACAGCAATAGGTGTAGACAATGCTAAAAACCTAAAAATGGATAATTCCGCGAATGTGTTCATTACCAGTTTCGACCAAGGCAACCGGTCAGTTTGGAGGTATGCTCAGTCGACCAGTCAGTGGACAAAAGAAGTCGAGATCGTTGACGGTGGTGAGTTAAACTTGCAGGTTTCTCCGTTGGGACAAGCGATCGTTGTCTGGACTTCCGGCGAAGATATCATGACCCAAATTTTTGAATAAGTACTGTTCGTATTAATTTAGAAACACCAACCTCTTTCGCGTTAAAAAATTGCAAAAGCAAACGCGGTTATGGCGACTCTTAACACCTTTCTCGACGATAAGACGTCACCAATTTCACCATCACCTGCCTACAAAGTAAAATTTGTGGGCAACGCCGAATGGCCGTTCACAAAATGACAGGTTTGGTGCACTCTTCTACTCATCCCCGAGGGGGCTTAAGCGTGATTCACATCTACGCAATCTTGGAGGAACTTTGGAATAAGATTCTCAGATTCTTTTAGCTTGAATTAGGTCGGCTGTTGCTCGATTAGACCCATAGCGAAAAAGAGTTGGCTAAGGGAATACACCACGCTCGACGTAAGAATCATTAATACGATTAAGCGAAACAGCATAAGCGGCCGTACGATTATCAACGCCCTTCTCTTTCGCGAAGGCACGCATCGCGCCGTAGGCTTTTTGCATGAGAAATAACAACTTTTTATCGATTTCCTCAACCTGCCAACGTTCTGAACGCTTATTTTGAACCCAT
>CALJNB010000099.1 GCA_937981985.1 uncultured bacterium | reverse complement strand
CCTCAAAACGTAGAAGTTGGCCAAACGTTCACGTATACTATTGACGCATCAATTTCGGGCGGTGCCGTTATCCAGTTGGGCAAATTGCCCGACTTCAAGAATTTCACTCAATTGGGAACACAATCAGCACCGCGACTTATTAACATCAACGGAAAGGTTACTCGCGGTTTATCTATTTTTGTTCGACTAAAAGCAAAGAAAAAGGGGACCTATCAACTCGACGGCCCGGTACTTAATTTCGGCAAGAATTCCGTTAAAGGACCTCCGACTAAGATAAGTGTTTATCCGGTAGGAAAACTCAAAAAGACGAATGATGTAAAAAAACACGCCGGCTATTTTATCCAAGCCCGGCGATCGCCGACAGGCGATCTATATGTAGGCCAACAGGTGAATGTCGATTATGAACTTTTCACCGCTGGCGCTGGTAATTCAGGGCCGCAACCCCCAAGCGAACCCGAGTTAGACGAATTTTGGATCGAAGACCTCAGTCAGAAGAACACGGGAACAACACAACTTGTCACGGTAAAGGGAAAGATGATGCGCAAAACTACTTTGCGCTCTTATGCACTCTTTCCTTTGAAGTCCGGACCTTTGACAATCAACGCAATGGAAATGGAACTCCTTTTAGGGTCGATGTTTCGTTCCAAAACTATTAAAATTGCAAGCGATCCGATTAAACTCAAGGTTAAGCCATTACCAGCGAACGCACCAAAGGGATTCTATGAGGGCAACGTTGGAAGTTGGAAATTAAAAACCTCCGCCTCCGCGCGCCGAGTAAAAACTGGCGAGCCCTTTGTGCTAACCATTTCGGTTAGCGGCAAAGGTCAAATCGGTAGAATTCGGCTACCTGTCCTCCCCCAACTTGAGGGTGGCGCTGTCGCTACGAGGGGCGAAGAAAGTACCGAAAAGGACATCCGATGGGACGATAAGAATCAAAACGTCTTCGGAACAAAAGTTGTTGAGTATTCGATCGTTCCAAAGCAAGTGGGTTCGTTAGAAGTTCCGAGTTTAACTTTTTCTTACTTCGACCCTGAAGCCGGCTCCTACCGTTCGATAAAGAGCGAACCCATTAAATTATCGGTAGTCAAAGGAAAGGAGGGGCAGGTAAACGAGCCTCAGAAAAAACGCGCTGAACCGAACAAACGAGGTTCTACGGACGATATCATTAAAGAGTTAGAAACAAATCTAATCCCCTTCGATGGTGCATCGACTAGAGTTCGGACGAGAGAACAGCCCATTCTTCTTTTTATTGGTCTGGCCTTCCCCGCTTTTTTGGGACTCCTATGGCTTTTCTTCGGAGACCGTATTCGGCGTTTTCTCGCCAGAACTGCAAAGCCTAATGAACGCGATGAGATCTCTAATTTGAACGCACTGATCGAAGACCTAGATACAGTCGATGGTATAAGTGATGTTAAGCGAGCTTTGTTGATCGCGGTCGGTCTACCCGCAGGAGCGTCCATGAAGCGCCTCAAACAGACGCTTTTAGAGAAAACCGACGAGGTGGATGTCATCACCGAAATCATAGCGATCTTCGATCGCGAACAAATGTTGAAGTACAACCCCGATCTAAAAGACCCGATAAATATCGAAGCCCTGAAAAATACGCTCCTAAAAGTAGTTCCTAAACTCGCTGTTTTTTTCGGTATTTTCTTTCTTTTTTCCTACTCACTCCCGGCAAACGCGTCAAAACTTCTTAAAGATGAAGGCGCAAACATCGACGACCCCCATTTTTATTATCGCGTCGCCGACGATGCTATAAAAACTAAAGACTACGGTATCGCTCGATGGGCGTTAGAACGCGCGGTTTACCTTTCTCCAGGATTTGAAGAAGCCTCACGCAATCTGGATATCGTTAATCAAGTGGTTAGAATTCGCTCCATCGAAGCCTCGAACCGTGGACTGACACTGGATGGAAACGAATCCATCTTCTGGTGGCGTTTTTTCGGAAATATGTCTTCTATGTTTTGGGGAATGATATTCGTTTTGTTTTGGTGGGTCAGTTTCGCCTTATTCTTTTTTGCCCGACGTTCGAAGCCCAAAGACGATTCGAAAGCATCGGCTAGGAGAGATGCGCTTTTCACATTTGGAATTATTTCCCTGACGATCGCCGTCCTTTTAACCGCTACCGTATTGATCCGATGGCACATTAGAAGAACCGTGGATCCGGCTGTCGTTATAAGTCCAACCTTAGTCCTGAAAGAAGGTCCCAATCAACAGGCTAATACACTCCCCGCACCTCGCACCGTCGTGCCCGGTGTAATGTTAAATGTAAACCAACGTCGTGGAAAATGGTCCAGGATCGAATTTCCTGATGGTACCGGCGCATGGGTTGAAGGAAACGGGATTTGGTTCGTTCAACAGAGTTCCAAAAACTGAACGTTCTTCTTTTGATGTTCTCCGTTTTCACTATAAAATATCTTCATACCATAGCCTTTCCCGGCTTTGCCGATTAGAATCGTACGACAATAATTTGGACTTAGAATGAAACACATACTTCTGCTCACCCTCGTCATATTCTCGTTAACGGCCTGCCCCCCTAAAATCCCCGAAGACTCCAAAACAAAAGCACCAAAAGAGTTTGAACTTACTAAAGAGTTAGATAAAGGCGACGATCTAAAACCCGTTGAGGCAACCTCAAAAAAGCTGACAAAGAAGATAAGCATCTTTAAGAATAAAACGAAGATGATACAAACCGGAGAAAAGTACACGATTAGCTACCCTGCCGATTGGGAGCTTAAAACCAAATTTAATGGCACGGACTCGATGGCGATGTCTCAGCCAGAAGACGCGGCCGATACCTTTCGCGAGAATATCAATGTGGTTATCGAACCGGTCCAAGTTCAAAGTAGAAAAGCTTACTTTGATGCGAACATGAAAACGATGGAAAAAGTGATGCATGGATTCAAAATAATTTCCACCAATACTATCACCTTGGCATCCGGAATTCAGGCGACCCATCTCATATACCTTCATGAAATCAACGGGGTAAACGCAAAGAACCGCGCGGTATTCATTTACGAGAAAGGAAAAGGCTATGTCATTACTGCGACCGCCAAATCAACTACTTTCGAAAAATTCAATCCTCAATTTGAGGAAATTATCCAGAGCTTTAAGATAAGCCAAATCGACTAAGTAGAATTACACCTACATCTGATATCCATTGCCCGACGAAGGGTGGAGTCTTCGATAGAATATCTGCGAAAAGTTTCAGTCTAGATTGTGACTTATTTTTAAGAAGTAACCCAGTCTCGCAAAGGATCTTTGGTTACTTACTCTAATTTGCAAGTTAGAGGATCAAACGTAAGCAATGCTTGCTCGTTCAATCTATCGGATGGCAATTTACTTGGACCGGAGAAAACGGGCAGCTTACGAGCCTCATTCCTGTGAAACGAAAGGACACGAACCACATCGGCCATCAGTTCTGCCCGGTCTCTTCTCTTACAGGCGTTCTGAAAGTTTTTGATTGAGTCTTCACGAATGCGATTAAAATCAGATAGCGATAGATCAGGTCCAAGTAGCTCAGCTAGCCTCGCAGCATCAGGGTTATCTTTTGCCGCTTGAAGATTCTTGAGGAAACCGTCATAAATTTCACCTCCGACAACGAAATCAGGATCATTGGCTTGGCCAACTTTTGTAATGTCAATACCGGTAGGCGCAAACTCTAAAAGCGCACATCGCTTTTGCGAAAAAATCGGTTGAGTAAAGTCAATCAAGAGCACCGAAGTAATAAAGTCGTTGCCAATGATCTCATCGAGCGCCCTAACATACTGAATATCGGATTCAGAACGTTTTAAAAACACGCCACGAGGTGAGGTATCCAAGTGATCGGAAAATAGATCTGTAGCTGCATCGAAAAATTCCGGAACGTTAACTCCTTGCACGAATTGGCCAGCATCAGAGATGGCTCTCAGATAAGTCAGGCTCTGTGTATCAACCGGGTCTGAAGAAAAATGAGGGTCGAGCCAAAAATCGGCAGGGATCTCATCCATTGATCTGAAAGGCCTTTCCCCATTAGCCACGAAACCCTCCTCCAAAGATTCGAAGGTATCGATATTAAATTCAGTGGGACAAAAAAGAGGTTTCAGAAGATGTTTCAAATCACCATCAAGCTTGGCCGCCTCAATGCGATGCGGTAAAAATTCAAAATTTGATTTTCGAACATCAGCCAATGGATTACCAAAGCCGGCACGAAAACTAAAAACATCCTGCTGAGAACGAACGAGTTCGTTTGCACCGGGCATAATATCTTCACCACGAGCCCAATGTAAAGGCGTACCGTTCTCCAACATGACGCCTGCTCCGGCAGTGTGACATTCGCCACAACTGCCTCCTTCGCCTTTCACAAAATCTTTTGAATCACCAAAGAATTCATACGTGTCGTCTTTTTTATGTTGATAAAAATTATAAACCCCATTGGACTCATCAAAAGCCATGATTTCAAAGCCCGTCATGGGAACGTCCCAATCGTCAGGGTTACTTGAAGGGTTGTCTACTTTGGCGGTCGCCCCGCTCACGGAGAACATCAGTTTATGCGCGTCTCCGTCGTCCAGACCATCCTTACAACCCTTACCAATAACCAAACGATAGCTACTCCCTTTTGGCGTTCCGTTAGGTATAGCCGTCTCGGAAATTACCGCTGTGAGAGGACTACTATCACATTCCGTCGAACGAAGCTTGGCCATCAACTCACGAAGATCGGTCGGACACTTACCAGCACGAAGCCCAAAGCTCATAACAGGATCACGGAGTTGGGTCGCATCCAGACCTCTACCGCTCTTATTAACGATGTCACAAACAACATCGTCGCTGAAATCGCCCTTTCCGCCGACCGGAGCCGTTCCGTTATTATCGGAGCTCGTGTCTGCGCTACAACTTAGGGAAAGAGCCAATATCGCCATAAATCCGATTTTTTTCATCATTTATTTCACCATTTATTTCTTAACTTAGATTAAGAGTTGAAATATAATAGCAAATCTATCTAGGATGTACACGCTTTTGATAAAACGTCCCGACCCCAATGACTGGAGTTGTTTCGATTAAATCGTTTTACCCACTATCGCGAAATGTCCGTCTTTACGCACGATTCTTTCAAGACGAAATATAAGATTGATAAAAAAATATACACAGAATTCAATAATATTTTCTGGTAACCTGCTAAAATGAAACCAACCGTTATCATCCAAGCGTGCGAAAAGTACGACGTCGACAAGATTGAGATAATCATTCGCGCAGGTCTTGATTCACTATCACTCACACCCTCAGGTCGAACGCTCATTAAACCCAACGTGGTCGCTGCAGGTGATAAATTCCCGCACGCGTATACCCGGCCAGAATTTATCGAAGGCGTGATCCGGGCGATAAAATCAAAAGCTGAAGATGCCGCTGAGATCGCCGTGGGAGAACGTTGCGGAATTACGGTCCCTACACGTTATGCGTTTAAAAATGCGGGATATTATGAGATCTTTAAACGTACAAAGATTAAACATTATCACTTTGAAGAAGAAACTCAGGTAGAAATCCAACTCGACCATAAAGATCGACTCCGTGATTTCATTTTCGTCCCCGAAGCGATTGCAAAAACCGACTTCTTCGTTAATTGTCCGAAATTTAAAGCTCATCCGTGGACTACGGTTACCTTCAGTATGAAAAACTATATTGGTATCCAAGATGATCGACATCGATTGATTGACCATGATCATAAACTCAATCAAAAAGTTGCAGATCTTCAGCATGTACTTCAGCCACAATTCATAGCTATCGATGCGATTACAGCCGGCGAGGGGCGGATGTTAACCCCGATTCCCTTCGATTTAGGGCTTATTATTATGGGAAATAACCAAGTCGCTTTTGATGCGGTGTGTTGCCATATCATCGGGGTGGATCCGCTTTCGGTCGAACACATACGTCTTGCATATGAGATGGGTTTTGGACCCGTAGATTTAAATGAGATCGAAATCATCGGGGATGTTTCACTAAAAGAGGCGCAACGAAAAGCCGAAGGATTTCGGGTTGGGCTCATTCGCGTAGAAGAATACTTTGAAGGAACAAACATTCAGGCCTACGCAGGTGCTCCTCCGGATTCCAACGATGACGAATACTGTTGGGGAGGATGTCCCGGCGCCATGGAAGAGGCTATCGAAATCATGAGAATGTTCGATGACCAAACAGATGAAAAAACACCGAGAACCCACATCGTTTTCGGAAACTATAAGGGGAAGATAAACGCTAAGGACAATGAAAAAGTAATTTTTATCGGTGATTGTACATCTTTCAAAGGAAAGATTTCCGGAAAGGATATCGCCTTTGATTCGGCTTATACCGATCGTTCGGAGAAAAGTCCCTATGATGCGAAAGATCCCGACATTTTCTCAAAAATGTTATCGGTTGAAAAAGTCTGGTTTCAAAATCGCAACGAACAGGTGATTCGTATCTTGGGATGTCCAGTAAGCGTCGCTGAACAAGTCTTGCTCCTCGTGAAGTTAGGTAAATTAAAAAACCCATACTTTGACCCCAACGAGGTGATGAATTTTTCCAACTGCTATTTTTCCAGCAAGACAAAAATGGCAATAGAACGTCTTACTGGAAAATCCTACCTCAGCGAAAAGGTCGAACGAGGAGCCGCCCAAACACATTCCGAAGATGATAAAAAAGGCGCAGCCGAGTAGAACTCATGAAACTGGAACGTATTGAAACTTCGGACGGGTCATTTACCTACCGCGATCAGACACTCGACGTCACCTATAAGTCTATCCATGGAGCAGAATCGGAATCCGTTCACGTATTTCTAGAGGGAACAAACCTCATTCAGAACGACGCAAATCGGTGGCGTGTCCTTGAGCTTGGGTTTGGAACTGGAATGAATTTTTCGACGACTTACGCATTCGCTCAAAAGAATAAAATCAAACTCGAATACTCTTCACTGGAGCCCTTTTTAATTCCAATAGAGGACCTTCTCATTGATAGTGAGATAAAGCTCAGACTAGAAAAGAAAAAGGGGCAAAGCGAAAGTAACTATATAGTGGAGTCTAAAGACCTACGTCTTGAGATTTTAGAAATGAAATGGCAAGATTGCTCCATTCTGAAAACCTTCGATGCCTATTACCACGATCCATTCGGACCAACGACGAGTCCGGATTGTTGGAGTCGCGAGTGTTTTGAGTGGGCCTTCGCTCGTCTCAGCGACCAAGGAAAATTGGCGACCTACGGCGCTTCAACAGCAGGTCGAAAAGCTATGGCCGCCGCTGGTTTCTTCGTCGCCAAACGTAAAGGCTTCGGAAAGAAACGAGAAATGACTATCGCCGCGAAACAACCATCTCAACTTTTGGGTGACAAAATTCTAAAACCCCAAGCGAAATGAAAATTCATATCGTCGGTAACGGAATCGCCGCTTTTATGTTGGCAGATAAATTAAAACGAGAAGATATGGATGTCTGTGTTTTTGGGCGCGGGCCCTCTCAAGCTCCTCCCCAAGTATTGGTACATCTTTTTGCCGGCCGGTCTTTTCGACGTTCGAATTTGGAAGTTGAAACCTTTAGAGATTCTGTCGATTACTGGAGGTCTTCGCCCTATTCAATTGAAACAACTGTAAACCGAGAGAGTAATTCAAGACTCGAAAAATCTCTCACACATACCGAAAATTTACCTTGGGGTTCGCCTATTTTAACAGATGGACAATTTCGTTACGGCCCGGCTTTTGTCATTGATTCCAAAAGTCTCCTCGCCTCGTTTCAAAACGACATTAAATATCGGGAAGTCCGTGTTATGCCTGGAAACGAAGAACTCAAAGCCTGCGACCAAATCGTTTGGGCAACAGGTTTCAAAAACAACCTTCCCTTTTGCGTTCTAAACGAAGGTGCCTCAATCGCTATCAACGATATCCAGCCCTCCAAGATTCGTATCGGAAGTGGCGTACACTATTCGTCGAACGGAAAAACCAGCGCCATTGGTGGAGCCTTTCTTGACGGTCAGTTAGACCAGCCCAAATCACTCCTATTAGAACGCGCCAAAACTCTCATTCCCAGCGCTCAGAAAATACGATTTGAAAGTGCCGATATTTTTCTTGGGAAAAAGTCCATCAGCAGAGATCGTCTTCCCGTGATTGGCACCGACCCAAACGGGCGATTTCTTTTCACCGCGTTCGGCTCCCGAGCGTTCTTTTGGCTTCCTTCATCGACCAAGCTAGCCGTCGACTTGCTAAGAGGAAACAAAACTGAATCTCCCTTTTCCCCACTTCGATTTTCGGAGCAGAAATCATGATGGGAGAAATTGCCGCCTTAAGTGCGGCGTTCGTATGGGCGTGCGCTAGCCTGATTTTCGTGCGTATCGGGCGTGCTGGAATTTCCCCCTTTGTCCTCAATACCTTCAAAGGTGTTATTGCGCTGGGCTTGATGGGTTTCACCATCGCTATTCTGTTTGGCCACCTCATTCCGCCACAGCTCACAGTAAATGACGCTCTCATACTTTCCCTGTCCGGACTTTTCGGAATCACTATTGGCGACACCTGTTACTTCTATGCCTTAGAGAAACTTGGTCCACGCCGCACACTTCTCTTCGCAACCTTATGCCCACCGATGACCGCTATATTGGGCTTCGTCTTTCTTGGTGAACCCTTCACTCGCAATATGGTTGTTGGCATCATTCTTACCTTGATCGGCGTTTATTGGGTCATCTCACAAAAGCAAGACGAACCTGAAAATCACAACGCAGATGACTTTAATCAGAAGTTAGCAAGTCATTTTAAAGTTGGGATTCTGTTCGCGCTGGCGGCGATGATGAGTCAATCGGTCGGAAATGTACTTACTAAGTTTTCAAGTACAGAAATCTCAGCCTTAGGTATTTCGATAATAAGGCTCGGAGGCTCATTAATAGGACTTATTCTTATCATGACATGGAAGGGATGGTGGAAAAAAACAAATGACGTGATTCGGACTCCTCGAATCTTTATCGCGATCATCGTTGCCACTTTTTTCGGCACTTTCTTAGGTATTTGGCTGCTAAATGCGGGGTTAAAATACACGACGCACACCGGTATTGCTGCCACACTTTCATCCACAAGCCCGATCTTCATACTGCCGCTTGCCTACTTTTTCGAACGAGAAAAAATAAGCCTACGTGCGGTACTTGGTTCTGTCTTAGCTATTGCCGGAATCGCAGTTCTATTTCTCTAAATTCGTCGTTGAGTCCCACTTCAATGATGATTCTTCTGTAAAATGGGTACTTCGCGTCACGATGGCAAAAAAACAAATAGACGGAACGAAAATGGGGGGGAGTCAGACAGTCGTTAGTTTCGTAATTTCTTCGATCAGACGCTGTTCGTACTTTCGAATGACTGCGTGGACGAACCCAAGCGTTGTGTTTTTTTCACTAATCAGGTGAACAAAGTAACCAGTATCACCAAGTTGGGTTGAAAAAAACTGGACATTCTCAGAGTCAATGACCACCGATTGAATCTTTTGCTTGGCTCCCATCTCACTTAAACCTCGATTCAACATCCCATACAAACTAGCATGAAAAGCATCAGCCCCCGGGTTACTATCAAGATTCGAAGCGCTTACCAGCGGGAGGCCCTGAGCCACGTTCACGACACTTAGGGAAACAAAACCCGGGAGTTCTTTGGAGATTAATTGAAGCGTATTTTCAAGCATTATTTCGTGCCGAAGAAAGGAGCTGGCCGTGGAATTTTTTCATCAAAATCAGCGCTAAACCAAGAGGAGCCTCCTTGTCTACCACGGCCGTAAGAACACAAGGTGTTGGAGTGAGGACGCGTATCAATACGTTTTCGGTCTCCAACTGTACTTGAAGTTCCTCAAACGCGTCCCGCTTCTTCACCATGCTGGTCGTCTGTTGCGCACATCGAACGATGTCTCGAACAAAAGGTGCAAAACCCTCGGGGTCAAAACGGTCTTCGGCGTCTCGCTCTACTGAATTTAATACCAACCCATCGTTAGGAGATATTACCGCAGCCAATTTTAGGCCCATGCATTGTGATGAAAAGTCGTCCAAGGCATCTCGAATTTCAGCCGGAGTGACCATTTCAACCAAATCCAACTTGTCTATCGACTTAAATTCACTCGACACAGGCGATGAAAACGGCGATTTGAATTCAACCTCTGCATCGTCCAAGGGATCGTAACCTGATAGGTCGTCGATATCATCCAAGTTTGATGGAACCGGTACAATCTCTTCAGCAACGGATTCGTCATTAGCTTCCTGAAGCATCTCCTCAGACATGGTCGCTGTAACATCGCTGATTTCGGCATTCAGTTGTGGATAGTCGTTCTCTGCTGAAAACTCAACCAGACCCACCGCTTCAATTTCGTGTAATTCCGCATCACTGAAGAATGAATCGTCATGCCCAACTCCCATCGACGTGAAATCTTTACCCATCATACCCGTTTCGGAGTCTATATTACCAAAAAATGCGTCGATATCATCGTCGTCAAAAGGAATGTTTTTTGATGATTCCAGAGGCGTTTCGGCCAGACCCGCTTCATCAGCCAGCCGAACGCCTTCAAAAATAAGATCCTGCCAGGTTTGGGTTACCGTATGTTCGTTGTTTTCAAAATCGGACTGCGTAAAGATATCGCCCTGTTTTAGTGCCAACATTTGGTAAACTGCTTTATCACCTACTTCGTTGTTGAACGCCGCGTGAATCACCTGCCCTTTTTCAAAAACCAACAATCCACGATTCTCTCTATGCTTTAAGTGCACCATCGAACTTCGTTTTGATAAACAGAGCATTTGAACGATATCGCTGAGCTCTAATTCGTGAAGCACGCCACGAAACCCTTCGGGTTCATCCAAAGTTTCAATAATCGCGGTTCTAAGATCAACAGTGTTAAAAGGCTTCTCGACGTAATGTGTAACTCCGATACGCTCGGCAAAGCTTTTAATTCTTTCGGTCTCAAATGCCGTCATGATAATAACTTTCGCTTCCGATGCTACTTCCTGCGCACGTAGAATGAGTTGGAAACCGTCAATTTTCCCGGGCATTTTAATATCGCAAACAAGTAGATCGAAACTACCAGTTTTAAGCTTCTCCAAACCTGATTCTCCGTCCGTACAGCTGGTGATGAGAATATCGTCACGATCGGGGAAAAGATTCTGTTCGAGGGCCCACAAAAGATGCTCTTCCTCATCTACGATAAGAACATTATGCATACGTAAAAAACCAAAATTAAGTAGTAGAACACCAATATACTCACGCTTTGCGCGAACCACAAGAGCTTTCGGCCTCAAACAATGGTTGTTAAGTATTGATGCCAATGTTAAAATCGAAGCACTAACCCAAATTACTGAGACTATTTTTGTTGTCACCTCGGTTTTTTGAGGACTGTGCTTCCCTAAAAGCGGAATGATGGTCAGTTACGAGTGGCACCATGTTTGCAAAAACCAAATACGTCATCTAAACACAAGGAACAAAATATGAACATTCTCAAACTAACTCTACTTGGAACACTTTCTTTCACAATCTTGAACTGTGGAGCGACCGAAAATAAGGTCGATCTCACCAAACAAGAAGCAGAGCTTCGCGTAAAAGAAGGCGACACGACAACAGATTTTTGTGAAGATTTTGGCTGGTATGACGATGATGTTTGCGACACGTTCTGCAAGAAATTTGATCCAGAATGCGAACCTGTCACCTGCCTAGCGATTCCTACCTGCGGCCCTGGATACTTTGAAGTTGACTCATGTAGCGAACAAAAACCTAGTCCGGACCCACAACCCGGTGGAGCAGCAGTCGCACCTCAGGACGAACAATGCCAGGAGCATACGATGTGTGGAACTACCATTTATTGTGAAAAAGATAGCCTCAACTGCGCTGCTATAGCGGCCGAATGCCCTCAGGGATCGTCTCGAGTAGACGGAGATGTCTGTCCCGAAGGGAGAACATGCGAAACGGTCGGCGATTCGTGCGCAAAAACGCTTTGTGTGAAGGACGAAGTCGTTGACTTATCTTGTGGCGGCGATTCAGGAAAAACATGTTCTGGTGACACCTTTTGTAGATATCTCAAGGCTGATAGCTGCGGTGAGACTGACGCAGTAGGGAGATGCGAAGTAAAACCTGAAGTCTGTACCTCAGAATATGCGCCTGTGTGTGGATGTGATGGTCAAACCTACGGGAATGAATGTGAAGCCCATGCCGCTGGTACGTCAATGGCATCCGAAGGTGTATGTGAGGATAATACGACTCCTGTCACCTGTGGTGGAGACTCGATCAATCCCGTTGTCTGCCCAGATGATCAATTCTGTAAGATCGAACTTGCAGGTATGTGCGGCGCCAGTGATGCTACTGGAGTCTGTACTAAGAAACCTGAAGCTTGTACGGCAGATTTCTCTCCTGTCTGCGGATGCGATAACGTCACCTACGGAAACGCGTGTACCGCCGACGCAAATGGCGTTTCAATTTCCGCACTCGGTTCATGTCAATAATTTAACCAAAAGGTTGATTGCCCACTTCAACTACTATTCGGGCAAAAGCTTCCGCTGCCGCCTGGCAATCTGATAAACTTCCTGACAACCAGGCTGCCGCAAAATTCGTTTCCGTCGGAGGCGTAAATAATTTTGCAAGTTCAACATCGGCCGCCTTTAAAGCTGCATCAAAAGCTACCGTTGCCTCAATAGGAGGCGCCACGAGATAGGCCATCGAATCACCAAGTGATAAACCAGCTTCTTTTGAAAGATAGGTACCCAACGAACTAATAATATGCGGGAAGACCGCAATACTTCCCGACGCATCCGCTGTATAAAAACACGCATCGTGTTCCAAACAACGACGCATCGCCTGCATTCCCTCTTCAATCTCATCGGGATTTTCAGCCGCGATAACACCTAAGACTTCTCCCGATAAACGCCCTGAACTATGACCCGCGCCCGCGTAAAAAGAACGCGCAAAAACAACGTCTACATTTGCGTTCTTAGTTGCTTCGTCCAATGCCACAAATGTGGGATCATCCTGGTCACACGTAATCAAACCTAGCGCAGCGTGCTTTTTAGGATCAGCACCATAGGAACGTAAAATATCATCATGTGCGTGGGGTAAAACGCGCATCGAGAGAATTTTAGGGTAGATGGGTTCCAAGATCATGAGCGTTCTCCGACAAGTTTTTCGCGGACTTGAGGTTCTCTATAACCACCACCGGCAGCGGCACCGAGTTCTCCCTCTAAGGCCAGATCAACACCAGATGTTTTCTGCTTCAACATGGCCTCAGCTAACATCACCAATCGTTCTGCGGCCTCTTCGGGGATCATTCCCCTCTCGTGTATATTTGAAATCATATTACGCTGCCCATCCGTGTTTCCAATTTTTGGGTTATAAACCATATAAGCGGATAACCCATCCCCCGTTCCTAACCCCGGTCTCTCACCAAGTAAGATGACCGCAACCTTCGCATTAACACACTCGCCTATTTCGTCAGACAGCCAAACGCGAGCGTACTTCGCAACAATCGGCGTTCCAACGGTCAATCCTTTGGCCTCGCATCCATGTATAAAATGGGTCAGCAAAGATAGACCCGATCCCATACATGCAACCGCTGAAAGGCCATCCGCCAAAATTGGCTGAATCTGTATGTTCTTTTTAGTATGTGTTTTTATCAAATCCAACGAGCTCTCATTTAGACGACGCCCTAAGTCAGGCCTCAATAAAAACTCTCTATGATTCTCAACCCTCGATTGAACGCTGAGATAACCGTTATCTTTTCCCCAATCATCAGGAAGGACCTTCGCCACCGCCTCGTGAGCGACAGCGAGTTCAGCTTGAAATTGTAGGACAACATCCGTGGCATATCGTGTGCCCACGTTTCCTATTCCTACAAGCGCGGTTGTGTGCTTGGCTGCTTCTTCGGAAAATCCATTGTCGACTCTGGGCTTCGGAAAAATTTGTTTAGGCGAAGCAACAATTGAAGTAGCAACTTTAGGTGGAGGCAGCGGGCGAGATTCACCTAAGCGAATACGTAACCCCTCAATCATATCGCGTGTATAGCTCAATTTTTATCCGGAAATAGGGTGTGCATGACTTTATCGAATAACCGATGGGTCTCCATATCTGCCTCCTGGTTTTCCATCCTCCCAGATATCCATATGGGACAACCAAGCATCAAATTCAGGGGTTGCTTTTTTTCCCGTCAAACTACGAACCGAGGAAACATCGTGGTAGGAGGTCGATTGGTAGTTCAGCATAATATCATCGCCGACCGGCATGGACATCAAGTAGGTACAGCCAGCTACACCTAACAAAACCTTCAAGTTCTCCAATTCGTTTTGACTCATGTCCGCGTGATATGTGAAACATGCATCGCAACCCATTGGTAAACCAAGCAACTTCCCCATAAAATGGTCCTCTAGACCCGCGCGTGTAATTTGCTGACCGTCTTCTAAATATTCAGGACCGATAAAACCGACAACGGTATTCACTAAAAAAGGATCATAACGTCTCGCGAAACCATAACAACGCGCTTCAAGAGTAACTTGATCCGCGCCATGGTGCGCGGCAGATGAAAGCTCGGAGCCCTGCCCGGTTTCAAAATACATTTGATTTGGGCCTTTTGTGGAACCCAGCTTTTTCATCTTATCTGCAGCTTCGTCCATTAACGAAACCGAAATACCGAACGCTTTGTTTCCTTTCTCAGTTCCCGACAAAGATTGAAACATAAGGTCCATCGGACAATCTAGATCGAGAGCCTGCATCTGAACGGTGACGTGAGAAAGAACGCAATTTTGAGTAGGGATGGAGTTACGTGAAGTGACTGAATTCAATGCTCGTAAGATTGCAGCAGTAGATTCTGCTGTATCGGTGGCAGGATTTACGCCGATAACGGCATCTCCACATCCGTAACAAAGGCCTTCTTTCAAACTATATAGAATACCATTGATGTCATCGGTTGGATGGTTGGGTTGCAGCCGCGACGATAACCGCCCCGCTAACCCCAGCGTATTGTTTGCACGCACAACAACTTCGGCTTTTGCGCTAACGGTCATCAAATCCATATTGGACATCAACTTAGTAACGCCTGCTACCATTTCCGGTGTAAGCCCTCTCGAGATGGAACGGATATCTGAACCTGTCGTAGTCGTTTCAAGAAGCCACTCTCGGAAGCCACCCAACGTTAAATGCTGGATTGCCTGATAGGAGCCATCATGTAAATCGTCTTCGACAATTCTTGTCAGCTCGTCGTCTCCGTATGGAATCACGGGATGATTGCGAACTTCAGAAATCAAAGTGTCCGCCAAAACTGCGCGAGCCGCGACACGCTCCACCGCGCTTTCGGCTGAAATACCCGCCTGATCATCACCAGACTTTGGGCCATTCGATTTCGCTAGAACTTCTTTTAAAGAAGTGAACTCATAGCGTTGGTTTCGAATAATGCTCGACAGGTTCAAGGTTGTGTTCTCTTTAAGGTAGGTCCAGAATTAATGAAAATCGAACCTATGGTCAAATAGAACTACCCGACAAAATAAAGGCCCGATTGTTGTTCTTCGCTAAGCCATCTCGAGATGTTCAGCATCAACCCAGTATTTCTCACCATCTTCAGCTTCCACACCAGCTCTCATCCCTGGGCCAAATTTCGATTCGCCCCACCAGAAAATCGTTCCTTTCGATCCTGCCCCCTCTCCGCCTGTGATATTAACGGAATCGCCTTTGCCAAATTTTGAGTTATCCTTCGCTGCCGCGATTTCACGTTCTGAAACAACGGCGTCTGTCGACCCCAGCTCGTTGGTATCCACCCAGAAGGTCTGACCATCGTCGGTTTTTACGCCTGCCCTTATCCCCGGGCCATATTTATTTTCACCCAACCAAAAAACATCTCCGATTTCACCCACGCCCTGTTTTCCGCCAATAATTTTGACGCGGTCGCCTTTGGCGACTTCGTTAGGTTCACCGTTCGCGCCTGGCGCTGACATGGGTGCGCTTTTTTCTTGGGTCGACTTTTTGGGGCTTTTCGAAGTCGTAGATTTCTTGACCTCATTTGCGTTTGAAAAATCTGAATAATCTTCGTCATTGGGCATATAAGCGTCGTCCTCCATTGGCGGTCCCTCCATAAGGTATGCCGGCATCGAACTCACATCAATCACGGACTCTTCTTGGTAGACAACTGGCGCTGGCTCTTCTGCTTCCAACGCTTTAATCAAACTCTCGAGGTCAGATATTCGAAGCCCCAGTTCTTTTGCATTATCGGCGTCTGCCTGATCCCCTTCTCCGACAAAGACACATTCAATATCACGCTCAATATGGGTCGCGATGATCGCGCCACGTTTCTTGAGACGATCCATGAGTGCGCTCATGTTATCGAATTCACCAACGAGCAGAATTTTTGTATCTTTAAGCTTCATTTATATTCTCCAGACCAGCCCTAGCTATACCAAAGGAAAAGCGATCCTAAAATATGTCAGATGCATTTCTCAGATAATTTTATTGTCGTTCTGAATACCGATATCTTCAGCGTTTACAGGGGAGTTCCGAAACCGAATTGTTCGGGCCGACCTTTTCTTGCGTAAAATAAAAGCAATATTCCCAAGCAAATTGGGACCAACGAAAGCCATTGACCCATTGTCAAAACAATACCCGCATTCGCACTGGCATCGAGAAGAACATCGGCCCCTTTGGCTTGATATTCTTTCCAAAACTCGACAATAAAACGCCCCACACCATAGGTTAACCACGCAGACCCTGCGACCAAACCGATGGGGCGTTTTATCCCTTTTTTATAAAAATAATTTGCGAGAAAAAACAACGCCGCCAAAATGGTAAATCCGATTACTGATTCGTATATTTGAGAAGGGTGTCTTAACGGAAAAGGATCTTTTCCATAATCGAAAATCGGGAATCGAACCCCCCAAGTGCCATCGGTAACGCGCCCCACCACCTCAGAATTAAAAAGGTTTCCGATTCTGATGGAACCAGCACCAAGAGCCATCGGAAAAGCCATTCTATCTAGTAGATCAATGAACGAGGTTTTTCGAATTCGAGAATAGATAAAATAGGCGAGCGTCACGAAAGCAATTGAACCGTGGCTTGCCATACCGCCTCGACCGAGATCGAAAATCACCTCTGGATGCTGTAAAAAAAGTTCATTTTCATAAAAGAAAAAATGACCAAGACGCCCCCCCAGCCAAACGCTTAGAAAGCTAATCCCCATTACCCAAGACGCATCTCTTTCACTTCCGCCCCCGCGCAATACTTGCCAAATTACGAACCTCCATCCAATAAGGAAGGTCGCTGCGAATATTAATCCATAGATACGAAGCGGCAACCCAAATAGTTGTAGCGTTGGAGAGGCGTCCCACGTGAACATCATTTTGGTGCTTTTTTATGACCAGGTGGGAGTTTATCCCAATCGCTTCGACCGCAAGGACACGCTCTCAAATCGGCAGGTGCGACTGGCTCCACCACTTTCTTTGAAACCACATCAACCTTATTCACCTTCGGCGTAGATGCGCATCCCCAAGAGAAAAAGATCAGCCCAACGAATAAAATGCTTTTAATTAGCATGTGCAGTCCTCACATTCGAACGATAAAAATTGGGGTTTAGTCATAGCGAAGCCCGTCAACAGGATTCCATTTCGAAGCCCACCAAGAAGGCCCTATAGTTGCTAAAAAACTAATAAAGGTAGCCACTAGACCGATGATGAGAAATTCCAATGGAACAATTCTTACCGGCAGATAGTCGATCATATAGATCTCTGGATCGAGTCCGACGTCGACGTGTTTAACCATGGTAGCGACGAGGAACCCTCCCACTAATCCAGTGAGCGTTCCTATGGCTCCAATCACCAAGCCCTCGATAAGGAACACGGCCATGATCCCTCTACGATCGGCCCCCATGCTTTTCAGGATTGCTATCTCTTTCTGTTTATCCAGCACGATCATGATCAAGATGCAAACGATATTGAAGCTTGCAACGATAACAATAAAACAAAAGAGCACCGCCAAAACGAGACGCTGCAATCCTAAACTCGTGAACAGATTATGATTGAGTTCTCTCCAGTCCAGAATTCTAAAGCGCCCAGGAGGTAGAACCTCTTTTGCTGCCCTTGAAATCGGCGCTATTTCAAACACATCATCCACACGCACGTCCAACCCTGTGATCATATCCCCTTGCTTGAAGAAATCTTGCAAAGCGCGGTAATCGACAATGACCAAACGGCTATCGTACTCATGGAATCCGCAGCTAAAAATACCCACAACTTTGAAACGATTCGATGAAGGTCGATGTTCTTTTCTAGACCATCTTTCCGGGTCCAAACTCTCAAGCGGGGAAGTGACGGACATGAAGTCGCCGACCTCTAACTGCAACTTTTCGGCGAGTGTTTTACCAAGAATAATATTGGGCGTGCTTTGTTTTCCGTCGGTTGGAAATCTATCAAAAGGCAGACTATTCATCACCGAGGGGTCGGGAAGATAGTTTGGGATATCGCTAACGTTTTTAATATTTGTCGTGTCGACGCCTTTGATCAAAACACCGGCGGTCT
The DNA here is from genome assembly GCA_937981985.1 of uncultured bacterium. Classification (GTDB taxonomy): domain Bacteria; phylum Myxococcota_A; class Bradymonadia; order Bradymonadales; family Bradymonadaceae; genus CALJNB01. The sequence continues at coordinate 22,750 of CALJNB010000099.1, read as the reverse complement.
TCTTGTTATGAGATGCAATCATCTCATGTAAAATAAAGGGATTGGTTGCCTTGACCCCCTCGATAGATTCAACCTTTTTTTGCATCTCACGATAATCGCGAAAGTCGATTCCAAATTTGATAATCAACATATGACTGTTGATACCTAGAACCCGATTTCGAAACGCTTCCTCAAACCCTCCAGTGATCGCAACAACCGAAGTCAGGGCCATCACACCGAGGAAAACGCCGATGATAGCGATAATGGTAATCGTAGATAGGAAATCTCTTCCACGATTACGAAGGTGGCGAAATGCTATGAAAAGTTCGTATCTCAAGAAAGCTCTTACAGGAGTCTGATTTAGAGGGCAGGAATAACGGGTTTTATTCCCAGGAGCAAGCCGCACATGAAAAGGTTCTGTTTGAACCTAAAAGTGGTTTTCGGATTACCCAAATTTTAAACGAAAGTAGAAAAAGAAAATAGAGGACCTATTTTCCGCCGCGTAGACCGCCGCCTGAGAATGAACGATTCCCTACAGAACCGCCACGTGAGGTACGACCAAAAGCGCCTCCGCGATATCCGTAGTACATGATGTACATGTCACCACCTTTTCTATTGTAGGTTTGCTTTTTCGTGGAGTCTGGGCTGTCATCTGGAGATGCAGCGAAAGCCATACCTACGGTACAGGCCAAAACTAGGAAGCAGACAATTAGGAGTGTGATTGTATTGTTTAGCATAATCGTTCCATATCAATATCGTCTCAACTACGAGACCCTATAAAAGTGCCAGTTACCGCTTTAAAAAACAAGCATCTAAGCGATCAATTCCACTTTTTCCAATCTTTTCGATAGTGATCAACGATCACAGGCCGAATCATCGTATTGGGTTGCATCACGTGCGGTGCCTTCAGGTCAGGTGGAAAACTAAATAAATCGAGTTCAGTTCTTGTCTCATGAAATTTTCCGTTATGTTCCATGAAGGGTTCTTGGATCTTATGAGGTGCACATAGGGCGAAGCCCCATTCGCCAAATGAGGGAACGTTCACGTGGTAAGGGCGCGCTACCCATCCCGCAGTTTCCAGGGTCTTAACTGAGGTCCAAAAAGTCGACCGCCCAAAGAAGGGACTCCCTATTTGAGCCGCAAGCAGTCCATTAGGTTTGATAAGCTTCTGTAAATTTTTGTAAAAGGCCACCGAATATAATTTCGCGAGTGAGGCATCGTGTGGATCGGGCAAGTCTGCGATAATGAGATCGTAGGTTCCACGTGATTTTAAGTCCTCAGTTTTCGTCTTCACCCATGTGAATGCATCGTCATGCACGACGTTCACCGGCGACTTCTTAAAAGCATCACCATTGAGCTCGGCCAAGGTTTCGTCTTCTCTGGCAAGGTCAACGACGCCAGGGTCTAAATCCACAAGATCAATATGTTTTATCGTCTTGTACTGAAGAAGTTCACGTAGCGCTAAACCATCACCTCCACCAAGAATGAGGACGCGTTCCATATTCGGCAAACGAGTAGCTGCCGGATGAACCAGTGATTCGTGATAACGATATTCATCGGCTGAAGAAAATTGTAACGAACCATCAAGGTACATACGAACATCCTCGGCGTGCTTCGTTACTACAATTCTTTGGTATTTGGTCTGGTGAAAACGTACAATATGGTCTTCATAAAGCTGCTTTTCAATTTGTCTTTCGATTGGGTTGGTAAAGGTCGCGAAGGCAACAAGGCCCATCGTTACGATCGTCGCGAAACCCATCAGTAGTTTTGGGCGTTTTAATTTACTTCGAAAGGCGTAAACGGTTGCTAACGCAATGAGCGCATTCCCAGCGCCAATAACAAACGAGGAACCAATAAGACCCATCGTCGGAAGGAGTAATAGAGGAAACGAAATTCCGCCAATCAATGCTCCCAAGTAATCAAACCCCATCAGTTGACCCACCGTGACTCTCAAGTTTTTACGATACTCTTCGAAAATCCGAATTAAAATGGGAATCTCTAGACCGATGAGCGTTCCTGTCCCCACAATAATTGCGACGCGGCCCGTTTCGAACGCGTTTCCAAGCGCATAAAGTTCAAAGAGAATAAACGCTGCCATACCGCCAATAAGTCCGAGCAGTATCTCAATGAGAACAAACCAATCGAGCAAATTTTTCTTCACGCGAGTCGAAAGAAAGGAGCCCAGACCGTAGGCGGACATGGAAAGCCCGATGGTTAATGAAAATTGAAAGGTGCTATTGCCCTTTAAATAAGTGCTGACCGTACCAATAATTAATTGGTAGACAATCCCACACGTTGCTACAGCGCCAACGCACGCGGCGAGAATAATAATTGCTTTTTTAGGCGATATTTCTTTGTTCAAGGTGAGCTATCGGATGAGAAAAGTGAACGATCAGAAGGATTCAACGACCGCTAATTTGGAAGATTGGCTTAAGCGCCTACAGATGGATTTTCTCCAGCGTTTGCTTGTTCAGTCACATCGTTTGGCGTGAATGCGGGACCTTTGCGTTTAACAGCTTCGGTGATTCGAATCTTGCTCCAATTCATAACTTGCAAAATGCTCCACTCAGCTTCGTCGTTGTTTATCGATGAATAATCAATCCAAACATCGCCGGCTTTGTTCGGAAACTTATAAGCATTGTGAAAGAGATTCGAATCAACGCGGTTTCGGAAGGGTGTTCCGTTCTTAACGATCACCTGAGTAACCATCCCAGAGTTATTATCATCGAAGATGTACTGGTTTCCTCTTAAGGAAATCTGTCGCATTCCGGTTTGTTGTTCAAGTTCGGCTTCTTCAGATTCGGACAATTTAATATCCATAAGAACTTGGTGGTAAGTTGTCGAAGATTCCTCACCTTCTAGTTCAAATCGGTCGGAGGATAGGTAACGGATCGATCCATCGCTTCCTCGGAGTTTAAACTCAGTTGACCAATGCTGATGCATGTAGAAATAGTCCGATACTTCATCGACTAGATATTCCATGTCGGCGATTTTGAATTTGGTTCCGACATCGTAGTTATACAAGCTCTTCGCAAAATAGGTTCCTCGCTTGAAGAACATATAAATTCCGATAATAGCGAAGAGCATTGCGCCGAAGAAGAAGGGCCACCATCCAAAAGGTAGCGGCGAGGATTCAAGAATTTTCGCGGAGAAGGTCGCACTTTGTGCTGGGACAGAAGCTCCCAAGGAAATATTAAATGCGTGTTTTCCTTTTTCGGTCACTCGGAAATTGAAGGTTGTTTCTGAGTTATTTTCGTCCCAAGTCCCCGACTCTCCACCTTCAGTCCATCTTCCTACCTGATGCCAATACGAATCATCGAGTGCAAAAATGACCTGGTCATTAAAAGAAAGTTCGGCCGATACTTCGTAAGATTCCCCTACTTTAACCGGTGGTGGCGTGATTTTGATTGTATACATTTTAGACGGGTCTAAATCGACTTCCCAAGTTTTTTCGCTACCCGTTTCTAGTGCAACTTTCTTGTTGAGCGTTTCGCTTTGACTGTATTCGGCTCCCATCGAGAGAATCATCAAGAATCCGCATAGACCGGCAAAAGCCATCGGAATTAGCCATTTTATTTTTAGAGGAATCATGCTTCAGCTCCTGGAAGAAGATCGAGTTCGACGGGATTAACCTGTCGACCGACTGAGAGGTCGAAATTTCCTTCGCCCCATTTTGAAATTGATAAGAGTTTTTCGCCAGAACGGAAATCCCAATTCGTGACTTTAGATTTAGATTCGCTATTCTTTCTTCGAATATGCGCGTCGGCCTTGCCTTTTTCGACGAGCTTAAATAACTCGCCGGCCACTTCAAAGGTGTCGCCAGGTTCTTCAGTAAGTACAACATCTACAGGTTTGTATAGTCCAACAACAAGATCATCGTCATCTTCGACGGATAACCAAACCTGTTCTCCGGTGCCATCTTCGAGACGGTAATCATTCCAGAAGAAACCATTTTCGTGATAGGTAATGATCTGTTCTACGATATAAGACTCATCAAAATGAAGTAGAACATCACCCAAGCGCAAATCATCGATTCGCGGATCACGGGGCGGTTTTTTTTCTTCTTTCTTTCCGAACAAATTTTTAAAAAAAGACATCTTGTCCTCAATTGAATCCGAATACACTCGGCTACAAAACTTACTGCAAAAACTTAGCCCAAATCAAGAGGACTGTCGAACGGATAAAAAAAAACATCACACTAAGAAACTTATAAATCGGTCCGAAATCTGAGCAATCTTTAACTAAAATCAAAATTTGATGATAAAAATCCCAAACTAGGGTTGCTCAACCTTGAAAGCACCTCTATAACCCGGGCCGAAGTCGAAAGACTTTGGGCCCCCATAGCCCAACCGGTAGAGGCAGCGGACTTAAAATCCGTCCAGTCTCGGTTCAAATCCGAGTGGGGGCACTTCCAAAACAAATCCAATTTTTCTCAAACCGTTATTTTTTAACTTTTCGGGAACAAATTGCTGCTTTCTATTGTTGAGTCCTATTAGAACCAACGGCTTTGCCCGTTCTGAATTGGAATCTAAATGAAAAATATCACCGCCGCCCTTGCTTCCCTATTCGTCTTCCTCCCCGCTCTTTCCGCTTTCGCGTGCGGTCCATCATGGGACTCACCGGGTGAAATCGGAATACTTTCAATTTTGATTTCCGTTGTTCCGCTCACGTTCTATAGCATCGTTAGTGCGCTCTATTTGTTTTTCATGCGAAGACAACATTCTTTCGGCTTCAAACATAATGCTTGGATCTGGTTTAAAGCATCGGCTTTATCTTATCTCGTATCGATGACAGCAATGTTTACGGTAGCAATCGTTAACAATTCGTTTTCCCTGCCGTCTAACCTTATGTTTACATTCGTTGCGACCGCACCACTGGTCGCCTTGGCCGGATATTTTACCCGCGTTTACTACACGACTAAAAGAGAAATCGTTTAAAAGTGCGAATCCAGAATGTTTTGAGTAAAACTGCGGCGTAGATAAAAACCACGCGGGTTTGTCATAATCGCACCGCCATCTTCATCAACTGACCAACGACGATCCAAAGCTTTAGCCGCCTTGGGTCGAATTTGAAGCACCTCGCCGTCTCTCGCACTAATCGACTCCACGTATCCATCCCGAATCGTCTCAATGTGGGAACGCCAGTCTTTTTTTAGCTGCCCCAGTTCCTCAACATTTGGAGACCACAATATCGCCTGACCCACCATGCGTTCTGATATGTCGATGCTACGTTCTGCTAAAATCGGAACCCAAAGCACTTTTGCCAATTTATGGGCCACCGTGGACGACTCCCACTTCCTGTCTTCTAAGTCCAACAAGGGAACCATCGTCACATAAGTCGTCTCTAAAACCTTACCTTGTCGGTCTACAGGTAATGTTTTTAGTTCAATCCCCAAGCGTTCAAAATCCGGAACGGGCAGATTCTTTGAAAACGCGCCTAAGCTTCGTTCTATTAAACGCCCCACCCATCCTTTGTCACCTTTTAGATCTGCGGGCACGTCGATTTGACAAGCGTCTGCTAATTCAGACAGAAATAACCCGGCTATCAACGATGCACGAGACGAAAGCTCCTCCAAGGTTGCAGGTGATTGTTGAGGCGCAACAAATGTTGCCCGAGATGGTTGGTCGCTGTTTTTCACGCTTTAAACCTAAACAACCCCCTTCTTTTGGCCATTTTTTAATCCAATTTTCCAGATAGCCCACAACCGTGTAAACTCTGAAAATGGATCTTACTTATAAAATAGTCAGGCGTCTTTTTAGAGACAAAGAAGTAAACTTCTCCCGCAATCAAAACTTCGCCGCTTACGACGATCCCGTCGTACGAAAGGCCGTTCGAATTTACAAGCACCTCTTAAGCGTTGAAACCGAACTCCTTTCTGACAACGATGATATGAAAGTCGAATCTATAGAAAAAGAGGGAGACGAAATCGTAATCAAATTGAGTTTTCAAAACGGAAGTCGCGAAAGCTTTTTAAATACCACAGAATGGAAGTTATTGGTTGAGAATAATAGCGTAAAAGAAAGACTACTCCGAGAATTTACCGACCTAGAAAACGACATTTTTGAATGAAAAAATCCTTCTGATTCTTTTATTCGTGGTGACTTTTTCCTCTTGTAAAAGCACACCTCAAATTGATTATGATACGAAGGCCGACCATCGAATTGTGTTTGTGGGTAATAGCTTCACTTATGCCAACAAACTTGATTTCATTACTCAACAACTCATCAAACAACTTGAAAACCAGAGTGTATTCACGTTTGAAACAACATCAGGCGGTTATAAATCAGTCGATCATCTATCCGACGCTCTCAAGGAGGGCACGCCCCAACATGAACTCTTTATGAATCGCGCAGTTCATACTTAAAAACATGGAGCGCCAAATAAACTTTCTCCTTTAGAAGAATCCATTTTTTAGTTAGTTTATTGAGAACAGAGCCATGAATTTAGTTAAAGCTTTCGCTTTACGGAGCCTTATATGAAAAACCACTTTTCACTTTTATTAATCGTCCTTAGTTTTTTCGCTTTCAGTTGCGGGTCGACGCACAAACTACCAGAAGTTCAATCCTTGCCCGCAGGACAATCGTGGTCCGGTGTTTGGTACTCTAAGCAATATCAACACATGTATCTTCGCCAAACCGGTAACGAGGTCCGAGGAATTTATTCACAAAAAGATGGTGGAACACTGGAAGGGACCGCTAATGGAAATCTATTAGAATTCAACTGGATCGATCCGGGCAATAAATCAGAAGCGCGCCGTTCTCTTCGTGGAAAAGGTTACCTATCTATGAAACGAGATGGTGATATCATCACGCTTACTGGTGAGTGGGGATACGACGACCAATATCACGGTGGTGGTGTTTGGGAAGCTGAGTTCGTTAGGGCAACCGATTCCGATGACCCAAGAAACTTAGATGAACTCATCAACAATGATTAGAATGACGTTCGGACCAAAATAATGAAGCACGGATTCGATAGCACACTTTTAGAACAAATCGAAAATGCAGCTGTAGGCCGTAAACGAAAAATTGCGACCTTCGATTTCGACAACACCTGTATTTTAGGTGATATCGGTCAAAGCTTCGAACATTACCTGATCCGTAAGCTCAGTTATAAATTTAATGATTCTCGCTTTTGGGATCTCATTCACGAGCAAGACGGTCGTCAGACTTTAGAAGACCTCGTTTCCAAAATCGATTTCGACACCCATCATGAACTCTATCCCGCACTCGTAGCCGAACTAAACAGCATCTACATGCGAAAGCTGATAAGGGAAGGCAAGTACGCAGCTTACTCTTGGGCAGTCTTACTGCATGTGGGCATTGAAGTTGATGAACTCGAACATCTCTCAGCTTTAGCGATTCGCGAAGAATTACAAACGCCGCGCATCCACGAAGAATGGACAAATCTGAAAGGAAAACCCGTATCTATCGAGCGTGGCATTCGACCCTTCCAAGAAATCTTCAAAATAATGGATTGGTTAAAAGAACGCGAATTTGAAATTTGGGTTGTGTCCGCTTCTAATTGGTGGACCGTAAAGGTCGCTGCCGGAAGTATTTTTTCTGTCCCCCCCGAACGCATTATTGCAATGAGAAACAAGGTTGATAAAGGCATCATGAGTAATATTATTGATCCTCCCGTTATGTATCGTGAAGGAAAACGAGAAGGGATCGTAAGAGATATCGGCGAGTCGCCAGTGGTTGCATTCGGAGACACCGTGACAGATATAGAAATGTTAGAATTCGCGGACGTCGGCGTGGCATTGGATCGAGGCAACAAAGAATTTAAAGCCGCCGCACTTAAGAATAATTGGTGGATGCAGCTTCAATCTTCTCTGACCCCAATCGAAAATCAACAACCCTTTTTAGATAAACTCGACACTACGTACCTATGACCAAACATTGGCCCACCCCACTAGGTCCCGTTCTATTGTCCGAAGTTTCAGGAACTTTATCTAACGGTGATCTCGTTATTATTCCGACAGAAACCGTATATGGACTGGCCGGCGATGCCTTTTCAGACAAAGCAATTCGGTCTATTTTCAAAGCCAAAAAACGACCGGCTAATAATCCCGTCATCGTCCATATCGCTTCGTTTTCTGACATTCATCGCGTTGTTTCCGAGATTCCTGAAATTGCAAAAAAACTCGCCGACGCGTTCTGGCCGGGCCCTTTAACGATGGTATTTAAAAAACACGACGCCCTCCCCGCGATCGTTTGTGCAGGCGGCGACACTGTCGGTGTTCGTGTTCCCCGTCAAAAAACGACCCTGCAGATCATCGAACACTTTGGGCCCATTGCCGCCCCTAGCGCAAACCTTTACACCCAGCTTTCCCCAACTTCAGTCCAACAATTAAGCGACGAATTACTAAAATCGGTTAACATTGTCGTTGATGGTGGCCCAACTCAGGTAGGAATCGAGTCAACCGTCTTATCAGTAGTCGGAAATAAGCCTGTTCTTCTTCGTCCGGGAATGATCTCAAGAAAAGAAATATCTGAAGTGATCGACATGCCGGTTGAATACAAGACCATTTCGGTCAACGACGACGAATCTCGCCCTAGCCCAGGTCTGTCCAAGAAACACTATTCGCCTAAAACAAAAGTGAAGTTGGGTACCCCAACTATTGTCGGGGAAACAAAGGTTGGCTTCATTAGTTATTCCAGTCCTGAACTTGAGTTCGTTGAGAAACAAATCACACTGAGCCCATCGCCAAGCCAATACGCAAGTCAGATTTATTCAGCGCTTCACGCATTGGACGCCCTCAATTTGGATATAATATATGTAGAGCCACTACCCGCTGAAGAGTCATGGCAGGCTCTTCGTGACCGCCTCGAACGCGCAAGTGTTTGACGCACACAGCGAGTTAAAGTGAAGCAAAACCAAAGCGTTCAGGCATACCTACGAGACTGGGCAGGAGATGACGAGTTACGCTGCGATGTCGAGACGACTATCAACCTGCTTCTCAAAGGCACCCAATCCATCGCTGAGACTGCCAGCCTTGGACCCTTGGCCGGAGACCTCTCCGGTGACTGTGGAGGCAGGAATGAAGACGGCGATGTACAAAAAAACTTCGATGTGAAAGCCCATGAAATATTGATGGAAGCCTCTTCCAAAGGTCCTGTTGGCGTTGTCGGTTCAGAGGAAAGCGTGAATGTCATCAACTTAGATCCGGCTTCGCCCTTAGCGGTCGTTATGGATCCCTTAGATGGTTCTTCAAATATTGAGACCAACTCTCCCATCGGTACAATATTTTCTATCTACGAAATCCCCAAAGGCGCCCTTCTCCAAAGCGCCGTTTTACAGCCCGGGACGCAACAACTGGCGGCCGCCTATGTTATTTATGGTACGCATACTTGCTTGGTAATAACCGTCGGTGAGGGCACACATTTCTTTACGCTTGATCCTAAATCGCAGATTTATCACCTGTCGCGTAAGAAATTAAAGATCCCTAATATTTCCAAAGAATACGCGATCAACGCATCCAACCAACGCTGCTGGGACACGCCGATTCAGAACTATATTCAGGATTGCATGAGTGGCAATAACGATCAAAAACAACACTTCAATATGCGGTGGGTCGCGTCTTTAGTAGCTGAAGCGCATCGCATTTTCGGACGCGGTGGGATTTTTTTATACCCGCGCGACACGCGTCAAGGTTATGAAAAGGGTCGCCTGCGTTTGGTTTATGAAGCCAATCCGATGGCTTTTTTGATGGAACAAGCTGGCGGCGCGGCAACCGACGGCGTCCAACGCATCATGGACATCAAACCAACATCCTTACATGAGCGAACGCCCTTAATCATGGGCTCAACGAAGAATGTCGGGCAGGTTGCAGACTACTATACCAAACGAAGCTAAAGCAGCATTCCGATAGCTTTGTCCATAATCGGCGTACTCGCTATCCAATACCTCATCGAAAAAGCCTACGACTAGGGGGAATGCGTTGGCACTATTCCTGCTGAAGTGTCTTCAGACTTTTTGAGTACCGCAGCGTTCCTATTCAGGAACTCTGGGAATCTCAGGAGAATGAAATGAAATATACCGCTAATTTGATCATCAATTTTTTTCGACACATGTTATTACTCGCACTAGAAGTCGGCCCGGTCTTCAAATACATTCGCAAGATGAAAGCCGGCGCGATTGCACCTGACCACCCTTGGGCCACTGGAAAATCAGGTCCAGATGAAGAGACTTTTATCTGGACGAAAAACATCGTCTACCAGTCCCAAAGTTCTGAATTCGATCTAGAAAACGATAAGCTTATCGCAACCAAGATCGGAAAGTTCTTACGTTCGATGGTGAAGCGGTCTCTTCCCCACGACCCTGAAATTCCACAAAGTCAAAAACGTCGGATGCCCCATGCCGTGAATTATATTCACGGTGCGATTCATTATAATGGCGTCACGATGTTTTTCGACGACTTTGCAGATCTCCGAGCGCACCTAGCGAATAAAAAATTTAGAAAAGATGTAAGTAAATTTATTAAAAAAGAAAAACGCGAAATTACATTTGTGTTACGCGAAAGAGATTACGATCCCACAGAGTATGCATATTGCGTAGCGGCGATGCGGGCCTACTTACCTTATTTTACCAACGGAAACGGGCCGTCTAAAAAGCCAGTACTCTGGGGAAATAAATCTCCTTATCTAGCCATTAATTCGATTAATGGTTCTTGGATGGCTGATATGGATAAATTACTTCAGGGCGACGTCAAAGGTATTAGCCGAAAGCCCGTCTCCAAAAAACATTTCGATACCCGTTATACGCTCCATCACCGTGATGTAAAATGGGCAGAACGCCTGTACGCATGGCTGATGTTCCTAGACGTTCGCGCACGTGGTTTCGGTGGCCAGTTATTTTTTACGAAACGAGACCTCATTGAACCTAAGAGTCTTCAGGCTTACAAAGACGAAGGTGGATATTGGAAATCGACGAACATTAATCACGTTCCCCACCCCTTCCAAAAACTTAAAAAAAACGAAGCAAGGGCACCAAAGATTAGCGTCATTATTCCTACTTTGAATGAATCTCGCACTATTACCTCTTGCATTCAATCGATCAGGAAAGCATTTAAAAACGAACTGCATGAAATCATTGTTGTAGACGGCCATAGTGAAGATAATACAATCGACCTTGCCGAGTTTCTGGGCGCTAAAGTTGTCACATCACAAAGCGGGAGAGGTAATCAAATGTCGGCCGGCGCGGAATCTGCGACCGGTGATCTCCTCTTCTTCATGCATGCCGATACCGTCGTAGCAGAAAAAACCGGTCGCAAGGTTCGACAATTTTTTAGTAAGTCGACAAACAAAATCTGTACTCTGCGACTGCGATTCACGACTCGAAATCCTGCATATAAAGTTCTCGGATGGGCGACACGGTTAGACGGGCGCTTGTTTAGTTACGGCGACCAAGGAATTATTGTACGCCGTTCGCTATATGACCAGATCGGCGGAATGCCCAAACAAGCGCTCTTCGAAGACGTCGAATTTTTGTCGCGTGCACGTACGAAAGCGAGGATAAGCAGCCTGAGGGCAAAAATTTACGTCTCTAACCGAAGATTTAAACGTAACGGCTTAGTTCGAGAATTAGGTCATAATACCTGGTTATCTTATCGATATAGCCGTGGTGATTGTCCCGATGTGTTAATGGCGCGATATAGAAATTTATGAAAGAACATCGAAATTCACTTTTGTAAAAACGGAAAGTCTGGGAGTAATGCACGATATATTTAAGAGTACGCTATGAAACCTGTTTATCTCATGAGTCCGCCTCGCTCCGACTGGGCATTAAAAGGTAAAGCTAATTTCCGTTCTATCGAAGCCGGCGAGGTTAACGCCGACGCAGCACAAGCAGAATGGGCCAAGTTGGCAGACGCTATTGTCGCAGCCGGCGGAGAGGTGCTTGTCGCACCTCCTAATCCCAACCGGAACCTAACAGGAATGGTTTATACCGCTGAAGCCGGCGAGTTTTACATAGATCCGGATCATGGCCCGTCATTTATTCTTCCTAATATGTCAGCTGAACACAGGCGTCACGAATCGTCCTGGTTGGGTGGTTTTTTTGCAGGACTTGGCGTTCATCTAAAAACAATAAACTCGACCTGGGAAGCTCAGGGTGATGCGCTTCGATGTCCAAGCGGAATCATCCATACTTTCGGTGAAGGAAAGTTTCAACGCACGGACTCAAACGCATACGACGAGGTTGCAGAACTACTTTCTGAGAACCATATTCAATTGAAATTTAAAGCAGACCCGTGGTTTCATGGCAATACTTTCCTAAACGTCTATACGGGAAAGCAGGGATCGGGCGCTTTGGTCTGCGAAGAAGCTTTAGAAGATTTTGAAAAACTAGAATCCTTTTTAGGAGACACTAAAATCGTAAAGGTGACGCCCGAAGCATCTATGGATTACGATACCAATTCTTTGCAAGTCAACGAAACGGTAATCGCAAGCGAAACGATTTCGGAGACTGCAACAACACTCTTTTCCGATCTTGGCTTAAGCACAAACCTGCTCAGTTTAGTAGAATTATTTACCAAAGGTGGCGGCGCACCGGTCTGTTTAACCAATAGATTATGGAATTGTGATTCCTCAACATTCCCTAAGTCTCGTTTATGGTCTTCGTGTCCAGATATTTCAAAGCACTTAGCATAATCCTGCTTGTCTACGGCTGTGATTCGTTTCCGGTGTCGCCTGGCACAGCGTGCAGCTCATACGGCGAGGAATGTAATTTTAATCTTCAATGCTATCAAAACGCCTGCTGGTAATAGGTGCGAGTCAGTGGGCGACTGCGACCCAGGATTCATTTGCGCCGAATCAGGCCATTGCTTTCCGGAGTGCGAAATAGGTGGTCCTGATTGTGGACCAAGACGTTCTTGCGGGAAACTGGAGAACGGTCAGGTTGGTTCGGTCTGCCAAGTGGGGCAATGTTTTCAGAGTTCGCAATGTTGTGAGGATGAGGTGTGTTCTTATGGCCGGTGTACTGCAAGGTGTTCTCAGACCAGCGACGATACGTTTTTCGATTACGAATATTGCACTTTGGACAACGAAGATCGCATGACCTGTCAAACAGGCGCAGAAATTTACTAAGCGCAGGACTTCGACGAGTAGACTTTAATCAAAAGTTAGACTCATTTTCTTTTCGCCCATTTCGATTGCATCAACCAAAGTACCGGCACGTCCGCGCAACCCTCCCACGATGGACGGGGCTACGAGCACTTTTCCTTGATAGGTTCCGCCGTTATTGGTTCCCGCCTCTTCAATAGATAACACCGAACCATACTTGAGTTCGAAATTACCTGGTGAACCCGTGATGAGAATTTCCGCGCAATGTAAACCTACTTTCTCAAGCCCGTCGGTCGCAGAAACCGTGGCATAAGATCCTACAGCAAACTGGTTTGATCCACATGAAAGGACGAATCGATCTGTTTCGTTGGTACCGTAAGTCGGGAACATGTGTGGTGGACCGATTCTATTGAGTTTGTAGGTAAAGGGCGTCGTACTTCTGTCTGTTATCAATTCGAACCCTCCACAGGCTCCTTGTATTTGATCAATATTACCTCCCTTTTTCCCTACGAAACAGAACAACGCTTGGTCTTGTGGACAACTATCAGAGAACGCACTTCCCCCCACTGTTCCAAATTCGGGATGGCTTCCAAAATTATTGTCAGAAAGCTTAATCCCAGTAGGACATCCTTCGTCAACCAATCCGTCGCAGTCGTTATCCTTATCATCACAAATTTCTGTTTCTACGTTACCGCACGAACCACAATTTAGAGGATCGGCTGCAAGGTCTACCTCGCAGCCATTCGTGGCATCCATATCACAATCGTCTCGCCCGACTTCGCATACGAAACCGCAATCGCCGGCAACGCACGTTACACCAGATGCTCCGTCAGGTGCCACGCATTCGGTGTTGCAGTCTCCGCAAAAATTAGGATTCGCCTGTGTATCGACGCACGTGTCGTTACATAGGTCCGGTGTTGAACCTGCACATGTGGTAAGACACTCACCGCCACTACACATCTCGCCGGCCTCACAAGACACATTACAATCACCACAATGTGCATTATTGGAAACCGTGTCGACACATCCCCCCCCGCACTCTTTCTCGTTGGTCGCGCACACCGTGACGTCGGGAGATGAATCCATGTCGGTGGCAGGATCGGCATCTGAAGTTAGGTCTGTACCAAGGTCGCGGTTGTCGCCGGAGTCGAGAGTTCCGGTGTCTTGAACTCCGGTGTCAGGGACTCCGGCGTCATCGCCATCTAATCCGCTCACGACCCAGACACCGTCTATACAAGTTCTTCCTTTGGAGTCAGTTGTACCTTGAGTAGCGCTATCGCAAACAAGTTGGCTACGTTCGAAAATGCATGACGCTGCAAGCAAAGAAATAAGAAACACGAGTGAGTTCTTCATGAGTTAAGTCCAGACTAAGGTATTTCCTCTATAGTAACCGGATTGAGAAGCACATCAAGTTTCGCCGCAATTATCTCAATTGAAGAGGTTATTTTCGACTCTCAGAACGAAAGAAGCAAAGCCGAAATTCTCACGAGCTTATTTGTACTCAAAAGAAACACCGAAATTCATCGACCTGGCATATATTAAAGGCCGTTTATGAGGCCGACGGCGACTGTATCGTTTGAATTCGGGTCAATTAGAATGAACGAGCCATTTACCGTCAATTCCTCGAAGGGATCGGCAAAAATTTGGCCGTCTAGACTGATTCGAACCCGCCCAATCTCGTTCATATTTAGTGCGTCATCGTCGGCGCTTTTTTGCGAGAAATCCGGATTTAACTTATTAATAATATCATCCACGCGCGCTTTAACCCGTCTTATTCCATGTTGCAAATCATAAACTACGCCGGTCTTCAATGAGGTTGAACTCATCCAAGTCAGGACCCCAACGAGGGTAGTCATAACCAAGGGAGACTCACCGGCCTTCACGATCATGTCGCCCCGTTCCAGTTTGAGATCGTCCTCCAAGGTTAAGAGAATTGATGAACCTTTGACTGCTCTACCGTAATGTTTTTCGTAAACCTGTATACCTTTTACGCGACTACGTTTTAAAGAAGGAAGAACCTCAATCTCGCATCCAACACTAAGATCTGCACCTAATAATTTCCCAGCATAGCCGATAAAGTCTGCTTCTGGATCTTGGACAACACATTGAATCGGAAAACGTGCCTTACTTAAACCGAATGTATCGACGCTTAGCTCATCAAGATAGGAAAGTAGAGTCGGTCCTTTATACCACGACATTGAATCGGAGCGATGAACAACATTATCTCCGCAAAGCGCACTGACCGGAATGAATGTGATGCGCTGTTCTTCAAATTCACCGCGGTCAAGCATAGACTTAAAACTCCGCTTCATATTTTCGAAGACCTCTTCTGAAAAATCGAAAAGGTCCATTTTATTCACCACGACCACAACATCTTTGATCCGCAAAAGATTGTTTATAAAAAAATGTCGTTCAGTTTGCGCCTCCGTTCCTACGTCAGCGCCGATGACAAGAATCGAGACCTGCGACGTTGAAGCACCGGTAATCATGTTTCGAGTGTATTCAAAATGTCCCGGTGTGTCGGCGATAATATAGTTTCTGAAAGCACTGCCAAAAAAAACATGGGCAACATCGATCGTGATCCCTCTTTCGCGCTCAATGAGAAGACCATCGGTGGCCAGCGACAAATCCAATTGATTTTCTCCGCTCGCTTTTTTAATCGCAGCAACGCGGTCATCGGTTATCGAATCAGTATCCCAGAGCAAGCGTCCGATAAGAGTACTTTTACCTGCGTCGACGCTTCCACCCGTAGAAATTTTTAAGGTATCCATAAATTAAAAGTATCCGCTGCGTTTACGTTCTTCCAATCCGTGAAGACGACGTTTGTCATCGATTCGCGATGCACGTTCAGATGTGGAAACATTGCGGAGTTCTTCGAGAACCGAATCAACATCGATCGCCTCCGATAGAATTGCTGCAGTACAGGTCATATCACCAATGGTCCGAAAACGTACAACACGTTCCTCGACTCGTTCATATTCTTCTCGAAATACAACCCCATCATTTACGGGCAAAATCATTTGATCTCGGATGAAAACGAGGCGCTTGTGAGCGAAATACAAAGAAGGCACTTCGATGTGCTCTTTTCCAATAAAAGACCACACATCTGATTCCGTCCAGTTTGAAATCGGAAAAACCCTAACATTCTGCCCGGCTTCGATTTTGCCATTCAACATATCAAAAAGTTCGGGACGTTGGCTCTTCTCATCCCATTTCCCGGAAATATCACGTACCGAAAAGATACGCTCTTTGGACCTCGCCTTTTCTTCATCTCGCCTGGCGCCACCGATACATGCGTCGAATTTAAACTCTTCGATCGCGTCCAATAAGGTCTTCGTTTGAAGCATATTACGACTCGCATATAAACCGACTTCTTCCTCGACTGTTCCAGCATCGATTGTAGATTGGACATCACGAACGATTAATTGGAGCCCTAACTCTTCTACCAAACGATCGCGAAACTTAATCGTTTCCGGAAAATTATGCCCAGTATCTATATGCAATAAGGGGAAAGGTATTTTTGACGGGTAGAAGGCCTTCTGAGCTAAACGAACTAAAGTGATAGAATCTTTCCCACCAGAAAATAGTAGAACAGGTCGTGAAAACTGAGCGACCGTTTCTCTCAAAATATAGATGGCTTCGTTTTCTAACGTTCCTATTTCGGCTGTGCTCGACATCGATTGACCACCTATTATCTAATCCGGAGATGCTTCATTTGATTTCTTTTTTTTGAACGCAAAACGAACGCATACCGATGCACCAAGGCCGGCAGATAATCCCGCAACAATCCCAAAAGCAAGGGTCGCTACGAATGTGATGAAATACAAAACGAAGTTCGTCTTTTCGGTTTTCCAAAAATGGCGCACAAGAGGAATATCTATAAGTCCAAAAACAGCGCTTATAATGATGGCGGCCATAATTGTTCGCGGAAGAAATTGAAACAAGGGCGTGAAGAACATCAAGGCTAATGCCACGATTCCTGCCGTAATCATAGAAGACAAAGGGGTTTTAGCTCCGGCTGAATCGTTCACAGCACTTCGAGAAAAACCACCCGTCACGGTGAACCCTTGGACCATACCAGCGGCGACATTTGCCAAACCTATCGCAATAAGTTCTTGATTGGGATCAACTTCGTATTCATATTTACTCGCAAATCCTTTTGCGATGGAAATGGCTTCCATAAATCCTATGAGTGCCACCACAGCGGCCGACGGTAAAAGCGTTTGGAACACCTCAAGATCAATATTGGGTATAGTTATAGCTGGAAACCCTGCGGGTACAGATCCAACAACCGCAAGACCGAAGTTTGAGAGATCGAAAAAATAAGTAGCCAAAGCCCCTAAAACCACGATCGCAAGGGCACGCGGGAAGTTGGGTTTCTTCTTTTTCAAAACGTGCATGATTCCGATTCCCGCCAAACCAAAGGCAAGAGTCAAAATAGAAATGGACGTAAAATTCTGAAGCGCTTCCACAATAATGATGTGAATGTGATGGGTTCGTTCGATCTCGATTCCCAACAAATCTTTTAACTGGCTGAATCCAATAACCAATGCGGCGGCTGCCGTAAACCCGGAGATCACAGGCTTCGATAAAAATTCGACAATAAATCCCAAGCGCACGATACCCATCAATACTTGCATGGACCCGGCGATGAACGCGAGTGCGATCGCAAAGAAGACATATTGATCGGTGCCGACCTTGGCAATCGCGCTTAAGGTTGCGAAAACCAAGAGCGAATCCATCGCGGCGGGACCGACAGCTAATTGTCGGGAGGTTCCAAAGATAGCGTAAACGAGCAAAGGAATAATCGCCGCATAAAGACCCATTATGGGCGGGAGGCCTGCCAGCATGGCGTAGGCGATACCCTGCGGGATGATCATGACTGCGGTTGTAATTCCGGCCGTGATATCTCCGCGCAGATGAGCTCGCTCATAGCTGCGAATCCAGCCAATGGCAGGAATGATTTTTTCAAAAATCGCGTACAAAAGTTTAAGCCCCGATCAAGCGTCTAATATTTCGATCGGATTTTCTTCTGATGCAGGTGGTCTAAAAACATTAATGGGAATTTTTAAAAAACGCCGTTTGTGTCCATTTGGCTCGGGGAGCGCGCCAGCGTCAACATTAACTTGCATGCTCTGAAAAATGAGTTGAGGTGCATCCAAAGTCTGATCTCTTGCGTCTCGCCAAGTCACAAAGTCTTGTTTAGCTCGTTCGGCATTGAGTGCGATATTGTCGCGTTTTTGTTCGCCGATGGTTGTTAAATATTTTACCTCACGCCCACCGGGCTGATAGTCGTGGCCAACAAAAACAAGGGTCTCATCGGCTAATTCGTAAAGCCGATGTACCGATTCGTACATATCTTTGGCGCTGCCGCCGGGGAAATCACAACGACCAGAACCCGAGTCTGGCATGAACAGAAGATCCCCTACAAATAGCGCGTCTTCTATAAGAAAACTCATACAGGCTGGCGTGTGACCCGGTGTAGGAATCGCCTTCACGTTTATGGAGCCTATATTCAGGACTTCGTTATCTTCAATGAGGCAATCGAACTGACTCCCATCAGTCGGAAAATCTTTTGGGAGATCAAAGACCATCTTAAAGGTTTTCTGTACCGCTCGAATTCCGTCCCCAATCGCCAACTGTATCTCAGGAAATGCCACTTTTAACATTTGTGAGCCCGACAAGTGATCTGCGTGGGGGTGGGTTTCCAAAATGTAGAGCGGTTTGAGTTCGTTACTTTTAATAAAGTCGATGACGACATCGACTGACTCCGTCCATGCTTTGGAAGCTTTGGGTTCGTAATCCAGAACAGGGTCGATGATTAACGCATCTTTAGTTTCGGGGTCGTAGACGACATAGGTAAGAGTAGAACTTCTTACATCAAAAAACGATTCAACTTGTGATTTCATAAGACCTCAGGGCATGTTTTGGAAGATCAATCTCAGCGAAGGTACCATCCTACGGCTACTTTTAGTACCCACGTCTGATAAGGTTAAGATTTATTCCTAAAATTTAAATCTTTTCGGAACCTCCTTCGTTTATAGATGTCATGATTAGAGAATATCGCGGCAATAAGTATCAATTAGCCAACAGACTTGGTTCTGGGCTCGTATTATGTATACTTACCGGGTATAGAGTAGAAAGGTTCCGACATCAGGTGTCGGGAAGAGAATATTTGGATTTGGTAATGAATACCGCACTACACATTTGGATCAGTCGAAGCATGGCCTTAGCGCTCTTCGCGATGGTTTTCATCCTGACGCCGCGCGCGTGGGTTGAGCCAACGATTGATTCGCAGTCCGTGCCGGTACAAACCCTAGAGCCCGCCAATAACGACTATTGTTTTTGGTGCGACCAACCGGCTTCATCCTCGTGTCCTGAAACCAATTCTTCTAAGCGTTCTTCGCGCGAAACTTCAAAAGTAAAAACAAAAACAAGTCCTCGAATCTGGCTCAATCCTGATGACCCAGTTCGTCCCGTTGATCTTCGCCCCTGTCCTCTTGAAGAAGAAGTCAAAGTCGAACCGATCTTGTAAAAGAAAGATAATATCCCAATCGAACAACTTCATTTAAGACAAACTCAAAGAAAATGGATAGATCCATTTTCTCCTATCTTTATTGTGTCAAACACCATAGACCTAGGGATTATAAAAACTCCCAAAAACCATAAGAGCGAATTTTTCGCTTATCAATATACAGTATTAACTGCACCAAATAGGTGCGAAAACAATGGAACAAAAAATGGATAATTTAAATATTTCAATTCTTGGAGGACTCAACTCCTTCGGGATGAACGCTTTCCTAGTCGAAAGCAAAAGTACGGCCTGGATGGTCGACTGCGGAATCGGCTTCGCCGAACACTACCAGCCTGGTGTGGATCTGCGTATCCCCGACTTTGACGTCATTGCGGAACTCGGCGATAAATTCGCCGGTGTCGTGATTACCCACGGTCACGAAGATCATATCGGTGGAATTCCCCATCTTCTTCGACACCTTCAACGCGATGTAAAACTGGTTTGCTCGCCGATGACTTACCGTCTGCTTGAATCAAAACTTGCAGAGACCGAAGTGGCCGGCTTTGCAGATTTCCTCATCGTCGAACCAGGCGACGTATTCGCTGATACCGAACTCACCTTCGAATTCTTCCACGTAAACCATTCTATTCCAGGATGCTTTGCAATCAGAATGTCCACCGACGATCGAAATTTCTTATTCACGGGCGATTGGAAAATAGACCCAAGCTGTCCGGGAGAACCGGTAACCGAACTAGGAAAAATGGCGCTCCCAGATGGAGATGGCTACGACATTGTGTTTGGAGATAGTACCAACGCTGGCGTCCCTGGATCGACGACCAGCGAAAAAAAGGTTATCGAAGAACTGGAAGGAATTTTAGCTGAAGCTACCGGTCGCGTTATTGTCGGCATGTTTTCAAGTCACACAAGACGTGCGGCCGAGATAATGCGAATCGCCGAATCGCTAGGAAAGAAAGTAGGCGTTTTGGGACGCAGTATCGAACGCAATCTCAAAATTGCCCAGGAAGAAGGCTATGTAAGTTTACCGCCTGGCATTTGGTTAAAAAGCAAACAAGTACTCGAACTACCTGATGATGAAATCATCTTATTGGCAACCGGAACCCAAGGTGAAGAGCGAGCGACTATTAATAGAGCCGCGTTTGGAACTCATTCTTTGCTTAACTTCAAGGAAGGCGACACGGTTCTTTTCAGCGCGAGAGTGATTCCCGGAAACGGTCCAAAAGTCACCGATATGGCTGGACAGATTCACAATTTCGGAGCCAAGGTAATTACGAGTGCTGATAAGAAAATTCATACATCCGGTCATGCTTATTCGAACGAGTTATTAACCTTAATGGCAATTACTCAACCTAAATGGTTAGCGCCGATTCACGGAGATCTAATTACAAGAACCCGACATGCTGATCTGGGTCGAAGCGTCGGATACGACATTTTGTTTCTGGAGGATGGTGATACCGTATCTATAGGCAGAACTATAGAAGTCGGCGAACGTCTAAACCTTAAAGAAGTTATCGTCGAAGGCGATATCGCGGGGGAAGTTGATAACCGTGCCTTGAGCGATAGGCGTGCGTTGGGAACCGTGGGAGCAGTGGCGATCTATGCAGAAATGGAAGATGACCACCCTAATAGACTCATTTTAACAGGAGCCGGACTATTTGGCGTGGATATTGATCAGGAGGAAGTTCTTGAAGAATGCAGCGACTTCATCATGAAAACATTTAAGGGATTAGAAGAGGGCCCTCGCCGCGAAATTGAAATTCTTGCCCGACGCTTTTTCAGAAAATATTGTGATAGAAAACCCAAGGTGATGGTGATTTTGGATTGACCTCTTGCCGATAAATCGGTCGCCCTTCCCAATATGTAATTTTCGCGTAAGCTTTGCTTATGGCAGAAGTTAACTTTGCATCTGTAGAAGATGCGATTCAAATCGGCAAATTATTTCACGAGGACATGTCCAATCAGGGCATCGACTGTGTGCTCGATGAGCTAGTCGAGATGACCGTTGAAGCCATCAAGATGGGTAAGAAAAAAGATCCAAATACCTTAGTTTGGGTCGTCCGTAATGGAAAAAAAGTCGTGGGTGTTCTCCTCGTAAATAGATCGATGTCCTTAAAATTCTCTGGGAGATCCATCTGGATTGAGGAACTATACGTTCCACCGGAAGAACGTCGAAAGGGATACGGAAAACTACTCATCAACCATTTAGTGGACTTTGCTGAAGCAGATAGCTCGATCCGTGGGATTGATCTTGAGGCTTATCAAGGCAATACGCCAGCTTCTATTCTTTATCGTTCGTTGGGATTTAAGCGCCTTGGGCGAGAACGGTTCTACTACTACCTAGGCGACTCTGAGTACCTTTGAATCGCAGCCGATCTCTTCAAAAAAATCCTACCTTGAGGAAAGTCAGTCGTAAAAAAAATGTTAATCAACTAAATTTTTTGAATATCGCCACGAGCGGCGAAAATTATCTCCTTGTCTTGAATCCAAGGTTCTAATCAAAACGTACTTCACCGAAAAAATGGGTAATCTGTTCTAAGAAGCTATCGACTTGAGGTCGTCTCAATTGCCATGGCAAGGTAATCCAATCACCACCGACAGCACTAAGCTTGTTTAACCCATCAATATTACCGGAATCGCTATAAGGGTCTGCTTGGTGCCCTAGAAGTTCTAAATCACCATCCACTTCTTCCAGATTATTTAAACCTGTGATTGTCCGATCCGACTGGTAAGAGAGCGTACCACCGACGTAAGTAAGGTTTTTGAAAGTATTCAATGTAACACCTTCTGAAACGCTGATGTTAAGATCCCGATCCAAAAGTGTAATTTTATTTGCGCCTTCAAACTGACAATCTCCCGATATAGAAAGTGAGACACTTTGTGCTTCTTCCAAATTAAGTAATGTTTTGTTTTCAGACGATGAATCGCAACTAATGGTTAGTTTTCCAGCAATGGTCTTTAATGAAGAAAAGTCGGACACCGCTAAATCAACACCAACATTTCCGCCGACGTGGCGCAACACCGAAGGTCGACTTTTCTTTTCGGTGTCATAGCCGATAAAATCGCCATGTTCTTTTTCTATAAAGTGTAGATTAAAATTGCCACTTACTTCCTCAAGAACTGGAAATGGATATTCACTTACAGTCAAAGACACCTCTTTCATCGTCTTGATCAATGGGAA
>CALJNB010000098.1 GCA_937981985.1 uncultured bacterium | reverse complement strand
ATTCTTTTTAAAAAGAAGCCCGTTCGAAAGAGCGGGCTTTTTTGTTTCTTGCGTGTTAGCCGCCGCTGGTTGCCGGGGAAGGGTGCACCCACAGGGCATAAACACCCACAGGGCATAAAGGAGAGTAGGTCGCCGCCAATTTCTATGCCCCTTGGGTACATTCTTTTTAAAGAAGCACCCACAGGGCATTATACCCGTTCGAAAGAACGGGCTTTTTTTTGTTTTAGATTTTACAGCGCGAGTCTTGTTCTTGCCGGGGAAGGGTGTACCCACGGGGCATAAATACCCACGGGGCATAAATACCCACAGGGCATAAAGGAGAGTAGGTCACCGCCAATTTTTATGCCTCTTGGGTACATTCTTTTTAAAGAAGCACCCACAGGGCATTATACCCGTTCGAGCACATCGACACCCACTATCGTCGGGTCTTTGCGTAAATTCGCACTAGGTCTCAATTCGCTTTCGTTGTTCCTTAACGTCCTTAGATAATAACGGACTATTGTTTTAGCTTTCTGAGATGTGCTCATTTAAGAGCGGGCTTTTTTGTTTTTTTTGTATGCTAGCCGCCGGTTGCCGGGGGAAGGTTGCACCCACAAGGCATAAACACCCACAAGGGTATACGGTGACGGTGTCATCGGACTCTGTTTTGTCAAAACTTAGCGATTTTAGTTATATAAGCATACGTATAAATTTAGGGAGGTCGCGATACATAGCCACATCAAATAGGGTAGAATCAACAACGAGTTCCATCTCAACTCTTTTCTGAATCCAACGAGCATAAATAAAATAACAAGGGTTAGCGCACTGATGATAACGAGTCCCGAAATTGCGTTATGAAGATAGAAAAAAATGGGATTCCAAATAACGTTCAGGACCCACGAGATTCCATAAAGAATTAAGTGTTTGTTTTTCGGTTTGAGTTTGCCCAATGATTTGGCCATGTAAAACGAAAAGCAAATCATGATAGATGTCCAAGCGGCACCAAACACCCACCCCGGTGGTGTCCACGGTGCCTTATTTAAACCGTCATACCAAGAACCTGGACCTGTTTCGGTAAACATCCCCCCTAGAAAAAGAGCAAAAAAATTCAGAATGAAGAAAAGGACTAATCGTTTTATTGTCATAGATTGATTTGAGTATAGTGAGTTTGTCGTACTACGAGCGAAGGTAATTGAGACTTGAGATTCGTGGTAAATGATACGGTTACTCGTTTCTATTAGATTCATCTAGAGATTTCTTAGGAAGCAAAAGGAGTTTAGATGTTTGTCTTTTATAGACTTGGTACGAAGGTTGGTCGCCCCATCTTTCGTCCGCGATTTCTTCTAAGATGGTCACGCCGCTCACTTTAGTAATAAGCAAGTAGACAAAAATAGGTGAAATGACGGTTGTCCACTGCCAGCCGTCCAGCACCGGTACGGCGATAATAAAAACGCCGATCCAGAGTACAACTTCACCAAAGTAGTTTGGATGGCGAGAATATCTCCATAAACCAGAACAAATAAACATGCCTTTGTTACTCGGATTTTTTTTAAATACAGACTTTTGCTGGTCGGCGACGGTTTCGATTCCGAACCCAAAGATCCAAATCAAGAAACCGACCAAAGCAAACGCGTCTAAGGGAACACGCTTGGTTGATGTTATTACGGCCAATGCGGCGGCGAGAGTTACAAATGCCCAGAGTGCCTGGAAGGTCCAGGCTGTAAGAAAGCGAGCGAACATCGGCCTAATTTCATCGAAACGTGAATCAGCGCCCGTCTTTTTTACTCTGAAAAATAAGAAGGTCCCAAGGCGTATTGTCCACATGCATGGCAGGGATGCAATGAGAATCGCGCGCGGATCGTTTATCGCGTCGCTGAAGATGAATGAAGCTGCTACGACGAGTAGATAGGTCAAACTACCGGTCAGATCGTAATAGTGTTCGGTCTGGAATTTGTAGGAGGGAAGAAATGCCAACCAGTTAACTAAAAATGCCAGACCGCCGACGATCAAATATAGCGAATAACCGCCTAAAAATATTGTATATTCGCGATTGGCTAGGGCTATTAGGAACATGATTAACAATGAGCCGGCAATAGTGACAAGACATTGAAGTGTATACTTATTCATGAAGGGTTCCCGTTCTTGACTCCAAAAAATCGGAGCGCTTCATTTTTGATTTTTGAGTGAATCTGGTCTCGGGACGTCTGAGGAATATTCGCATCGCGGAAGATCCGATTTAGTAAAATGCTTAAATTCTTCGGTGGCGCAGTTTCAATTGACTGCTTCAAACCTTGGCTAATAACAATGTCGTGGCCTTCGACGATCTTCAGGAATGCGTCCATTTGCGCTTCGCCGCGATTTAGATTTTCATGAAGAGGAAAACATAGAGGTTCGTCACCGGGCGTCCAAACGGGGTATTTCACCATCGCGTTTCTGAATAGCTCCGAATCTTCCCATCGATTTAGCCAACGTTTGAGATTGACTTTTTCGTGTTCGTTGAACCCATTTCGATCTACATTTGCGAATTGGCGAATAAAAGGAAGGATCGCAATATCTTCGAAACCCAACGAATCACCGGATAAAAATTCCTTATCAGTCAGTCGAACTTCTAACTTTGAAAGAAAGGGCATTGCGAGTGCTCGATGTTCCTCTTGGGATTTGTCAGGATATCGTTCCCAATATTTGTATTGGTCCAACCGTTTTTTGAACGAGGTATCGTTTTCTGTCACGAGTTCCGAATCTGGATTTGGGTTATGACACCAGGATGCCGTCTCCAAAGTCCAATTGATGATGTCCAGACTTTCGTCAATCACCCTATCATCTCCGAGAATAAGCACAGGTACCGTTCCTTTTGAAGAATAGGAGAGTAAAGATCGGGGCTTGTCTCGCAACAGGACCTCGCGAAGCTCTACTTCGATTCCGGCAAGCAGCAACGACAAGCGTGCGCGAATCGCAAAGGGACATCTCCGAAAGGAATAAAGAATAGGCATTAAAAATCCAATAAAGTCGACAACGGGTTGATCTTCGGACCGAAAAAGGAACCCACGACTTACTTACCTGGACGAGAGAAACATGAACATAAAAGAGAACGATAATTCGGAATTCGTTGGATCCTTAACGATCGGTAACAGTGACACCACCAAAGACGGTTGTATGGAGTTTTCACTGGTCTATCCTAACGCGAATTCGGAAAGGCTATGGGGGCTTGATTCTATTCATTCTATCAGAGTCCGAGTCGTCGCCAGTGAGCACGAGATCGTTGTCTACGACTTAGAAAAGCAAGTTATTGGTCTTTGGCTACGTGGTGTTGAATGTGGACAACTGAGCGGAGTGGCCCGTTTGAAGAAGTTAATCAAACACCAGTCGATCATTCGATTACGAAGATTCGCGACGAAAAATCCTAACGCGAAGAGTCCGGATACTGTAGATGGCTACCTGGTCTTATACGAACGTGTCGCTTTGGCGGATTTGAAACCAACGTTAACCACTTTCGAAGGTCTGAGTTATTAAACCGGTCCGATTGAATATCGAAAGAAGGTAGCGGACGAATCTAGAATAATCGGCAACGAATCCTTCCTCGGTTCGAAAAGGGGGCTCAATACTCAGATGCCCTAAGGAGGGAAAGAATGAAAATAAAAATCGAAGGAAAGCTACCCTACATACCGACTTTGGCGATTGGAGTAAAAGATGACCATGGCGCCGCGGTTCTCACCATGCTTTGTACGGAAATAACTTTTGAAACAAAGACCCGGTTGGAAGCTATCGCATCACTTCATGTCCGTATGGCTGAGAACGAAAATGAAATCGTGGTTTATGATTCCGCCGGAGAATGTCTGGGAATACTTTTAAACGAAGGTGGATTGCGTGAGTTGGGATCGGTTGCACAACTCTTAATCCGTCTTCAGAGTTCCACGGCAATCGAACTCCGTCTTTTTTCAATGACAGATACAGAGGCAACGCATTCCAGAATGGTCGATGGATTTCTGGTCTTTTATGACAGCCCTTTTTTACCTGAACTCGAACGACGTAAAGCAGCTTAATTCAACTCGAAGATGAATAGGAACATAATTTTGTAACCCTATCTACTAAATTCCAAAGAATCGTTTTGCGTTCGCAGTTGTGAAGTCGGCGATTTGCGATATGGATTCCCCTCTCAATGCCGAAAGCTCTTGTACGACATAGGGCAAAAAAGAGGGTTCATTGCGCCCACTTTTTGGGCGCGGCTTTAAAGTTCTAGGAAGAAGGTAGGGGGCATCGGTTTCGATCATCAATCGGTCCTTAGGGATATACGAAACCGCTTCGCGCAACGCATCTCCTCGCCTTTCATCGCAAACCCATCCGGTAATTCCGATATAACAATTCATATCAAGATAGACCTTGAGTTCTTCTTTGGTTCCGGTGAAGCAATGCACAACCGCTGCCGGAATTTCTTCGATAAACTCACCCAGGATCTCCGTGAAGCGAAGATGCGCATCACGTTCGTGTAGAAAAACGGGCATTTGGGTTTCGATAGCGATTTGAAGTTGCGCTTCAAAACATATTGTTTGTTCTTCTGGCGTAGAAAAATTTCTATTAAAATCGAGCCCGCATTCTCCCACGGCAACAACCTGTTTTTCGTGTGTGAGTTTACGAATTAGCGCTTGGAGTTCTTCATCCCACTCGCTGGCGTGATGTGGGTGAACGCCAGCCGTTGAATAAAGAAACCCTGGGTGTTGGTTCGCCAATGCGAGTGCCGATTGGCTCGTTTCGGCGTCTGTCCCTGTGAGGATGAGCTGGTTAACGTTGTTCAATCGCGCTCTTTCCAAAACTTCGGGAAGGTCGTCGCGGAAACGTTTATTGGTGAGGTTTACGCCTATATCGATAAGAGATATTTCGCTTTGATTATTCATCTAAAAATTTCCATGTGTCGGCACCATCGAGTTTCCGGATTCGGATTCCTTCGATTTCTTTTGCATCAACCATTCTGAAGTTTACACCGACCGTGTTTCGTGGGGAGTCGGGCTTATTAATATAATGGGTTAAACACCCACAGGTCTCGCAATGGTAAGCGTCTAAGGTCTCATCGCCTTGAACATACCCAACCACATTATCTTTGATGATGATTTCAACATCAGATACCGCGCAATGTGCCCATAACGCGCCGAATCGGTAGCATAGCGAACAGTTGCATTCGACTAACGACTTCGGTGCGCTACATCTAATCTGAACGTTTTTGCAATGGCAATGGGCTTCAATCATTGTTGTTCCGAAAGCCGCATTGTTGTGAACCTGCTTTTAGTTGTCAATTGGGTTTGTAGGAGAACGAGGGGAGGCTGTGATTGGGCCGTAGAATTAGGAAAACTCCGTTGCCACACGCGATTAGGATATGGTATTCGTGGGACCTTAAATACGAACCCCAAAATGCGACCCATATGGTAACTCTGCGTACGTACACTTTTCTAGACGACCTTCAGCCCCAGCTAGCGAGCTTCATTGGAAAAACCGCTCGCGGGTTCCTGCCCGTTCCACATGTGGCATCTCTATTTGTCGAAATAGCGCCAGGAATCGCCATTAATAAGGTCACCGATCGCGCTCTGAAGACCACAAGTGTCCAACCTGCGATTCAAATCGTTGAGCGTGCCTTTGGGCTCTTAGAGGTCCATGATGATGACCAGGGAAACGTGCTTCAAGCCGGTGAAGCGATTTTGGACGAGTTGGGTGTAAAGAAAGATGACCGCTATAAACCGCGCGTGGTTTCAAGCCAGATCATTCGTTCTATCGAACCCTACCAAAGTCAGATCATTAATCGTAATTCAAAAGGAATGATGTTGCTGCCGGGGCAATCGCTTTTCATCTTGGAAACAGAGCCCGCAGGTTATGCAGCCTTTGCTGCAAACGAAGCAGAGAAAGCAGCCAATATTGCGCTCATTGATGTGCGTCCCTACGGTGCATTTGGACGTTTGTACCTAGCGGGTTCAGAAGCCGATATTGACGCCGCAGCAGAAGCGGCGATTCACGCGCTTGAACAAGTCACCGGAAAAGAATTTAAAGGTAGAAGTTAAAAATATAAATCCATTATAAAAAGGAAATACAATGGCAGATGCATTAGGAATGATTGAAACAAAGAGTTTTGCGGCGATGGTAGAAGCATCAGACGCAATGGTAAAAGCCGCAAAAGTTGAACTTGTGGGTTTTGAAAAAACCGGTGGCGGATATATTACCGCGATTGTTCGTGGTGATGTTGCAGCAGTAAAAGCAGCCACTGATGCGGGTGCACGTTACGCCGAGCGCGTTGGTGAACTCGTTGCGATTCACGTGATTCCGCGTCCACACGCAAACGTAGATATGGTTTTACCGCTGGGACGTTCAAACGAAAAATCTTCGAAAAAATCGAAATAATTTCCTAAAGCAACTGCGAGGTTGAGCTATGCAAATGGCTAAAGTTATCGGGACCGTTGTTGCGTCGCGAAAAGAGGAAATTTTAGAAGGGTTACGTTTCTTAATATTAGAACCTGTCGACGCAAATACAATGAAAGGTTGCGCTGCACCGGTGGTCGCTGCTGATGCAGTGGGCGCGGGCGTCGGCGAGTTGGTTTTGTTTTGTTCTGGCTCGGCTGCAAGACAAACAACGTTGACTAAAGACCGTCCGGTCGACGCTGTTTGTATGGCAATCGTCGATCAAGTTCACATTGATTAACCAATAGCCCCCCCGTTTTTGGACACGTAGCGTGAACACTTATGAACGATAATCAGCTCGATAAGATTGTAGAAAAGGTTGTGGCCCGTCTTGAAAAAGACCTCAAGTCCAGCCCGATGACTTCTCGTATCAATAAAACGCGTTCGCCAATTTCTGGACACCTTGTTGCGTCTGCAGGCGCAGCAACCGGTGGCCACGGCGTTTTTCCTACCGTTGATATTGCAATGGATGCTGGCGAGAAAGCATTTTGGGCACTTCAAGATTGTTCTCTCACTGATCGTAAGAAGATGGTCGAGGCGATGCGGCAAACGATTATGGACCATCGCGAAGAACTCTCACGAATGGCCGTTGAAGAAACCGGTCTTGGGCGTGTCGTTGATAAAATCGCCAAGAACGAACTTGCTGCAATGCATACTCCCGGTCCTGAAATTCTAGAACCCAAAGCCTATTCAGGCGACAACGGTTTGACGATTTTAGAACGTGCCCCCTTTGGGATTATCGGCGCAATTACACCTTGCACCAACGCGACGGAAACGATTGTAAATAACGGGATTAGTATGTTTTCTGGCGGAAATATTTCCGTATTTAACGTCCATCCCTCTGCCAAAAACGTATGCAATTATACGGTTTCCTTGCTGAATCAAGCGATCATGAAGGCGGGCGGACCGCCGAATTGTCTCATCAGTATTCAGACGCCCACGATTGCGTCGGCTAACGCATTAATGACGCATCCCAAGACGCGACTCGTCGTTGTTACCGGTGGACCGGCCGTTGTAAAAGCAGCGATGAACTCCGGGAAACGCGCCATCGCGGGTGGCCCGGGAAACCCACCTGTTGTTGTGGATGAGACTGCTGATATTAAACAGGCCGCCCAAGGTATTATCGATGGGTGTTCACTCGATAATAATATCGTTTGTATCGCTGAAAAAGAACTCATCGCGGTCGATGAGATTGCCGATATTCTCAAGCGAGAAATGTTATCTCGCACCGCGGTCGAAGTCTCAGGACAAGATCTCAAGCGTCTTGAAAAACTCATTATCACACCTGACGATCACGTGAATCGAAAATTTGTCGGAAAGAATCCCTCGGTAATCTTGGGTGAAATTGGGATCCGAGTTTCCGATGACATTCGGGTTGTCTTATGCGAGGTGGACGAGAAGCATCCCTTCGTTCAACACGAATTGTTAATGCCCGTCCTTGCGATGTGTCGCGTACCCAACGTCGACGACGCGATTGAGATGGCCTACCGGGTCGAACACAACTTTTTTCACACCTCGATTATGTACAGCCATAATATTGCTAAGTTGCACAAGATGGCTCGTAAAACCAACACCTCTATTTTCATCAAAAATGCTCCGTCATCGGCAGGTCTAGGTTTGAATGGTGAAGGCTATACATCGTGGACCATCGCTAGCCCAACCGGGGAAGGTCTTACTACCGCGCTAAGTTTCACGCGCGAACGTCGTTGTACTCTCAAAGAATTCTTCCGAATCGTCTAAATGACTCACGACGCGCTCGCCTGCATCGAATTGTCCAGTATCGCAAAGGGAATGCGACTATTGGATATTATTGCCAAGCGTGCACCGGTTTTTCTTAAACATCATGGACGACATAGCGGCGCTAAATTTATTATCCTCTTTGCGGGAGACGTAGCATCTGTGGAGAGCGCTTATAATGAAGCCGTGGCCGAATCTAAAGGCGCGTTAATTTCGTCGATGATGTTGCCAATTGTAAGTCCGGGGCTTTGGAGACTTTTAGATGGTGAGGTTGGCGAGGCGACCGATGAGTCGATTCTATTCGTCGAACTTCGGTCTGTGGCCGATTCTATTTTGCAACTCGATCATGCCTTGAAACTTATCGACGCAGAAATCGTGGATGCACAATTTGCCAGTGGCATTTCTGGCCGCGGATATTTCGCAATTCAAGGTACGCTACCGGATATCGAATACTGTGCTGAAACCCTTCATTTACGTTTAGACGCACATGAAAAGATCGCCATTGAGATTATTGCGCGGCCTCACGAAGACCTTTTTCCTGCACTTGGGCATAGTCCTGTTTTTAATTCGAATTGGTCCTGACTTAGTCGCATGAGATTTACTTCTCTCATCGTTCTACGCTCCGGATCTGCCTTAACTGGTTAAAAGAATTAAAGAACGCGAATTCTATTCGAAACGCTAGCCAAATTCGGTATCCAATAAGATGTAGAGACCCAAAACTACTGGAATCTATAAAGATTTCCAAAATAGGACGAAGGGAAGGTTTGGCGGAACGTGTTCGAAAAAAACAGAGGGTTTATATCGGATTGTTCACTTTATTAGGCTCAAATCTCGTGTTTTCGAAAAGGGCATGCAACTGGAGGGTGATTGACAATTTGGTCTGACGGAACTACATAGCGCCAGAATATCGGATGACTTTGTTGGGGTCTTCATGAATGCGCACCAACGTA
>CALJNB010000097.1 GCA_937981985.1 uncultured bacterium | reverse complement strand
AAGCCCCTGCGGTGTCGCAACTGACGACACTTTCAATTGCCATTAATACTGCTTCACAGGTGGTTTCCTTTTCGTTGACGCCGCAGTGTCGCGCTGCAGCGTTACCGTTGACACTCTCTCTCCTTATATCGACTTGCCAAGGTTGCGCGCAGCCACCGGTATTGGGGCGGACCTGTAAGCAATAGTTGCCGCGCGGCGCCTCTGGGTCGCCAAAACCAAGCGGAATGCAGCTGAAACCGTTTTCACACTGCGTATCAGAAACACAGCTTTCACATTGTGTACCCATTCCCGGATCAAGGGTGGTGCAGGTATTGGTGGTGACATCACACACTTTCCCGCCACAATGGGTATCGTCTTCACATTCAACCGCGCACGTACCGCCATCACAACGCGGTGTTCCTTCAAGATGGGCGCAATCTTCATTCATTACACATGCACCACAGGTTCCCTTATCACATAACGATGCTGCAATTTCGGTACACAAACTATTGTCTTTACAGTCCACACACGTGTTTGAATCGGTATCGCAGACTTGGTCCGTGCAATTTGAATCTTCAACACAGGCCACACATACAAAACCGTCGGTCTTACATACTTTGCCGTCTCCACAATCGGGGTCGCATGTTGTTTGTGTGGTGTCAGCGCCCATATCACCCATGTCGTTGACGCCCATATCGCCCACTGATTCGCATTCGCCGGCTTGGCATTGACTGCATTCA
The DNA here is from genome assembly GCA_937981985.1 of uncultured bacterium. Taxonomy (GTDB): domain Bacteria; phylum Myxococcota_A; class Bradymonadia; order Bradymonadales; family Bradymonadaceae; genus CALJNB01. The sequence continues at coordinate 9,504 of CALJNB010000097.1, read as the reverse complement.
AGGAAGACTGTTTTTTTCAACTCTTCATTATAAACTGAACAATTACACGCTGGATTGGTAGGCGTTCCATTTGCGTCCACCGATGAACAATCCATGCATGCGCCGGTGTTATTTAAAGGCTTACCGTTTTCATCAACCGCCGCACAACGAAGATCACGTTCGGCACAAGATGAAATGAAAAAGGTAAGAAACAATACTGAATAAAGGGTTATGTATTTCATCATCTTGAATGGACCTGGCTTTTAATTTTTATCTAATACTGGGATACGCCAAGTGATTAAATGAAAATCGAAATGCTGTCAAACAGTGCTACTTCCAAGCAATCGTGCCCCACGACTTAACCTAATAGAGGAGATCGAAAAACGTCGGCCGAATCCAAAAAGTGAACACATTTTGAACAGCGGTCTGCGAGTTTGGAGAGGCGTTGCGCGCCCCAGAAGAAGGTATATTTGACACAGATGAACCCAAAAGATTATACTGCAGTATAACTACGGAGTTACCCATGTTGACCAAAAAATTAATAAAGATTGGAAGCAGCGTTGGATGCACTTTTCCTAAGTCGGTTCTTCAGCTTTTAAAAATCGATGAAGAAACGACGATGGAAATAACCACTGACGGACATTCTATAACCTTGACACCAATATCTAAGGAAGACCGATTCCAAGATGCGATGGAAAATGCAACGCGTGATCATAGCGAAGCATTTGAAAGGCTGGCCAAGTGAGTTGGTTTCTTTCCCTTGAACATGTCCTCGCTATTCATGACGACCAAATCAAAAAGTATTGTAAACCACCCTTTGTTCACACTGCGCTCACAGCGCGCTTACTGCCACGAAAAAGGCCATCTCGAAAGATGGCCTAAGTCGTTGATTTTATTCTAATCGGGATGACAGGATTTGAACCTGCGACCCCTTGACCCCCAGTCAAGTGCGCTACCAGGCTGCGCCACATCCCGATGCAATTTTTTGAAATATTTTCAAAAACATGCGCGCTTCTTTTAACTGAGTTCCGAGGCGACTGCAAGAAGCTTTCTACAATCGATCGATTAAAATGTGACCACGCTAATAGTCATTATTTCTTATCTTTAGATTTCTTTTTGAAGCGTTTCCAAGGCGAGTACTTCGTTTTTTTAGTGAAACGCTTACGCGTGGACCGAAGGCGTCCTAGACGATCGATAATGTCCTGATCTTCTGCCGTCGGCGGCAATACCTTTTTTTCGGCCCGATCTTCAAAACGGTGAATCTGCCCAGAAACATGAAAGTAGATGAGAACACGGTCCCCCATATCGACACGCGTTGCCATCTTCTTTAAACGAATAAGTTCTGAGAAAGCGCCCTGACCCATCGCCACATGTAGTGGCGCCAAATCATCTTTAATAACCTGCTTAACCTCCGACTGCATTTGTTTTGGACCGCCTAACATTAAATTCGGGAAGACCGAAAAAAGGGATACAGGCTTACTATGTCGAGACGCCGTTGTCTCTGGAACAAAAACCGCCAAGGGTACGTGTACCGACTCTCGATAAAGCTGACTATTATGTCGATGCGTTTTATGTTCTCCAAAAGCTTCACCGTGATCACCAGCGAAAATAACAATCGTCTTTTTCTCTATCCCTCCCTCCTTAATCGCATTGAGAATTTTACCAAACTGTTCGTCTACAAAACTCACTTCTTGACGGTAGCGCTGCCTCTGCGTTTTCTTTGGCATCTTTTTATAGTGGGTCTCGTAACCTGCGTGAGGTGCATCAAAAAAAGTAAATAGAAAAAAACGTTCGTCTTTTTTGGCACGCTCTTTAATATATTTCACCGCCCGCTTGGCCGTCCTTGCATCAGAACCTTTATTACTTTTACGATTTTCGACGGGTTCAAGGTCTTTTACATCAAAGCCACGCTCAAAACCTCGAATTTTGTCTTGAGAGAAGAAATGGTGAAAATCATGCCCAATCCAAGCAGTGCGCCATCCCGATTTCTGAAAAAGGTCAACAACAGAGGCACGTTCTGGTCTTAGTTCGCCCAGCCAATGTTGAGACCAAAGATCGATCGGTGCCATCGTTGGAGGAAGCATGGAAAAAATGGAGGACACCGATTGAAAGGTTCCGCTGGACGGTGCCATCGCGTTTTCGTAAACCATACTCTTTTTTGAAAACAACTTTAAATTAGGCGTAAAGTTTACCTTTTTATTATTTAGATAGGTGTCGTCCGCACGCGTTGTTTCACTTAAAACGAAGACCACATTATAATCTTCTAGATCTGCGTCAATATTCTGAAAGCCACTCTTTTCTCTATACAGTGCAATTGGATTCTCAGAAAAAAACTCGCCTGAGATCGCCTCGTATTCACGTTCAGACTCAACAGAAGAGAGCGCTTTGCCAAGCTGGCTTTCGGCGCGGTACTCTGAGACAATATCTTCTTCGGAGAAAAACCCCGTACAAATAAGCCCCACCCCCAACGCAGACGCGATGAGGAACCCCCACCTTATCGGTCCAACATCTATACGTGTGTAAAAAAATCGCGTACTTAACATGAGGCCCACAAATGCAGCCGAAAGCAACACTTCGTGGACACCGAAATACTGGTCCGGAAAGAGTGTTAAATCCGTGGCAAAGAACACAATGGAGGTCACAAAAGCCAAGATAGAAAAAATCAATTCCCATCGTGTAGATTTCTTCCAAAAGATTCCCATACAAAAACAAAACACCCACCCAAAACCAAGAAGCATCTGAACCGAAAACGCTTCGACCACCGTACCTTCGTCCAACAAAGGAAGCATCATCAAGATGTAGACGATACTTAATACTACCCCTCGTAGGAGATTCAGACCCGTGGTCCTAACCTGGCTACTTAAAAGAAATAAAAAAACAATCGTGGTTAGGGTAAGTATCCAGAACTGGTGGAGATAAGAAAATGCGACCTGCGCTGTGGCGAGAAAAGATATTCTAAATATTTCAGAAATACTGAGTAGGAAAATACTTGCAAAACAGGCGATAAAAACAGGGACTACAATCGGCTTCATATCTCTTGCAACATGTTAGCTATCGCGTTCAGCGTTCTCCAGTTTCGGGCCGTCGCTTGGACCTTTAATTTCTTTTCGAAAAATAGATTGCCTATCTTTGTTTTGCCGTAACCGGTTTTACAAAAGAGATAGATACAATCCAGATCACAAATCGCCTCATCGACGGTTTCGGGGAATTTCAAACTTGCCCACCGCGCGTCGTCAATGTTCTGATCTAGATGAATGGTATAGAGCTTTTTAAATTCATCCCCTTCGATTTGAGGGAATGGATTATTTGCGAGGAGCTGATTTATTCGCGACTCAGGTCTCAAAAGAACCCAGACGTCGAATCCATATCTGTTTTTAATCGCGTCAGATAAACGCGATTCCAAATCTGTCTTTTCCAGTTCTGACCAAAAGACGGCGTTCCCACTTTGCAAATAGGTTCGGACTGATTCACAGCCCGCCTTTTCGAAAAGATCGCGTAGGTCTTCCATCTTGATTTTGCGATGCCCTCCAACGTTGATTCCCCGCAGTAATGCAGCGTACTTCATTTTCATATCAACGATTGATAGCGATACGGAGTTCTCTACGCAATGCTTGAATTTCAGGTGTTAGAAAAAATGACCCAGGAAAGATCGCGGTATCTTTTTTCAATAAATGTGTTCGGAGTAATCGCCCAGGATCGTCGATCGGCGCGCCGGAAAAGCGTTCGAGTGCGTAAGACAATGTTTGAAGCTGAGTGCGTAAAGAGGCTGCGTTATGGCGCGCCGAAATTTCGATCGCATATGCTGCAATCTTGCGGTCTTGTTTGCCTAGCCATTTACTGGTTTTCATAAAATCCAAATGACTGGGCAAGTGTTTTCGTGACACGTGGTTCCACTCAACGACGTATTTTGCGATGAAGGCAATCAATAAAGAAAGTTGTGTATCAAGATCAAATTGATTCCACGGAGCAATACCCATCGAGTGTGCGGCGAGATCTTTTCCTAAAGGGAACAAAAGATTGATGGGTTCTCTTTCTTTGATCCAACGCGAATTCAAGACGACCTTAACCCCTGCCCCATCGGGTATAACGCTGTAGCTAGGAACCGTTTCACTCACAAAAAGATGTGTCAGAGGGAGGTTGAACACTTTCGGCCAACGTTCGGCTAAGTTCAGTGTTAGATGTTGTGACTCTTTAACTTTTTGCTTTCCTTTTAGCTTCTCAATTTCAGCATTCTTCGTGAGCCCCACATAAATTCCTTCTCGTACGAGACGCATAAATTCGATGAGCTGGGGGGACACATCTACGGGTAATAGAGCGTTGGCCATTTCCCTGGGAATAGATTTTTGCGGCCAACGTCTGTCAGTTCTTCTTTCATCTGCATATTTCTTTAATTTCGGTTCCTGAACCCCCATGGCGTCAGCGAGGGAAGCGATACAAAAGGCTTTATCGAACTGCCCCAGCTGATGAGATATATTGAACGCGGACTTGAGTCCCTGGACCGGATCGCGCTTAAGCATCACATCGACGATCTCGTTGAAGAAAGCCCCCTCTTCGAGACCTTGAATATTAGCGATTTCGCGACGGGCAACCTCGATCGAAGGTTGGTGATAGGGGTGAAACAAAAGCACTTCGCGAATGTTTTTCAAGAAAGTCTTAGGTGTGTCACCACGTTTTTTACCGACGCGGGTAAGCGCAATTCGCGCGTTGAGTTTAATGGTTTCGTTGGCGCTTGTGGAAAGTATGCGTCCTAACATCGCAATAGCATCATCAAAGTTTCGGGTCTTTTCGCTGGTTCTTGCGATACGCTCAAAAAGTTCGGGCGAGTTGGGCTTCAGTTGAAGTGCATGTTTATAAGCTGCAAGCGCGTGTGGGTCGTTTTTGAGATGGGTCTCGTTCAGTTCGCCAATATGATTCCAAAGTTTGGCTTTCAGACTGGTGTCGCTTATTTTTGCTGCGGCAATGTAATGTTCAATGGCTTCTGAAAATCGTCCTTTCTTCTCCAAAGCGTCTGCCAAAACACGAAGTTCTCGCGGTTGTTCAGGTTGAAGCGCTATGGAGTTTTGATAGAATCCAATCGCTGTATCAACATCGTCGAGATGTTGATGAGAGATCATGGCCATCTCATTAAAACAATTTTTCTTTTCAACATCATCCGAAATCGCCGCTACGTAATTTCGAAAATGGTTTAGTAATCTTTCGTATACGCCCTGGCGAAGTAGAATAATTTTGAGATCTGCAAAGGCCTTTGCGTGTCCTGGTTCTTGACTTAGAATCTGTTCGAGTTGTTCTAAGGCAGAGTCTGCGTCACTTAAATGTTCTGATTGAATCTGAGAAAGTCGAACTCGATTAACCGAAATCAATTCGGCTGAATCCGAGAGTTCAATTTCGCGCGCGTACCATTTTGCTGCTGACTCCCAATCTCCGTTTTCCTCAGAAAATAGCTTTGCCAACTTAATGGCCGGACCGAAGTCAGTAAACTGGTTTAGTAATTTTTCTATCGCAAACTGAGCTTCTTTCTTCTCGCCTTTTATCCACAGCGTACACACCATCCACGTCATCTCTGAAACTCTAACAATCGAATCTTTTGAACGACGGGCGCGTGCAATCGCTAGCTCACCTAAGGTTGATAAGTAGATCGTCTTGTTTTCACCCGCTTCTTTTGGAAGGTGATTGGCTTGGTGCATCAAAGCAACAAGCTTACCCTCTTGTTGCGGATCTAGAGTTATATTTTTGTCTGGATACACATAATCAGCTTGCAACATTCGGGTGGTTAATTCTGTAAATAATTCAAGCTCGGGATTTCTCATGCGATTCAGCATCCCGATTTCTTCGGAAGCCAAACGGCCGGCCTGAAGTGATTCAACAACCCGGGTTAGAAGGTTGGGTACCGATAGAGGAAAACGTTGTTTGAGAAGACGTTGCGCGGATTCTGAGAATTTAGAAATGAGAAGTAAATAGATTTCTGGATCTTGGGAATCAAAGCTTGTCGTGAATAGATCTAACCTTCGAAGTAAAGCCTGAACACTCAGTTCACCGGTTGTATCGGTTCGAAGTATTCCGAATAAAGCGTCTGAACGCCGCGGTTCCAATTCGAGAATTTCGGCATATTGGACCAGCGCTTGTTTTTGATTTTGCAGGTCTAATTCGTAAACGGTAGCCAATTCAACACGTCGATCACACTGAGCCGAAACGGTACTTTCAAAACGTTCGAGTAAGGCGGTGTAACGTACCACCATTTCAAAATCTCTATTTTTATATCCTATTTCTACTAATGCTTCGATTGAGGGCAGATGGTTGTGTTTAACTCGCAAAACACGTTCAAAAAACTCGACCGCTTTCTGCGTTGAATTCGACGAATCGATTCTTCGTAGATGTAGAAACCCAAGCCTAAAAGAAACGCTTGCGATGAGGTGTTCGTCTTCGATCACTGCTAATTCTTGTTCCCAGAGTTTGGCTAGGCCGAACCAATCTTTCTTGTGAACAAGTGTACGGCCAGCAGCAACCTGAGCGGGTAAAAATCGCGGATTAAATCCAAGAGATTTTTCAAAGCACGCGATAGCGTCATCAACAAGTCCTGCTTCTTCGTAGGCTCGACCTATTTCGTATTGTGCTTCAGAGGCAATCGAGTCGTTCATTTCCTTTGAACGTCCCGTCCAAAATTGGACATCAACCTTAGCCGATTCAATATCTCTTGGACTCACCGAATAGCGAAAAAGATCTTGGGCAGCCGAAATCAAATTCGAATTGCCCGACGATGTTAGCAATGCCTTTGCGTTTTCTTTGGCATCACAAAGGGCGTATTGTTGTGCGAAAAATAAGCGGAGGACAGGAGACATATTGTCATCGCTTTTTTCTAGATAGAAACTTATAGAATCCAATTGTTGGGCTGATAAAGTCAAAGACCCATAACGTCTCCAAAGAAAGAGCGGACACCATGGTGTGCCTACAAAATCGGGCCCTACCTTTTTACAATAATCAAGATAGGCGAGTACACCCTCTTCACCGCTTTCGGTGAGCTTCGCTTTCACTGCAGAAAAGAAGACATCCACATCAAGTTCACAGTCGGTGGAAAGGTTTAAAAAGCGATTCACTTTTGCAGAGATCAAACCGGCATCAGCCAGTTGTCCAATCGCTTTTCTATCGTTTTGAAATTCCGCTAATTCGAGTAAAATAGCCTGTCCACCAGTCGCAACTTTTGCACGCGAAACAAGGATCTCAAGAACCGATTCATGTTTGCTTGCCCTCAGGAAGAGCTCTTTTAAAAGTGCTGCCCAATCGGCAGTTTTAAGAGAAGATGTTCCCAACTCCTTAATACCGGCCGCAATATTTTGAGAGCTAATCGTATCGTGAAAAAATAGTCGCGTACGAGCCCAGATTTGAAGAGGTTCAGATAGCCGTTCTTTGATTTGTAGTAATTGTTTTTCGAAGGAAACCATCATCCCCGAAATTCGGTAACCGACGGCGAGGAGAAAATCGCCAACCCCGTGAGTGGGGTCCCCGTATGCGACGGCGTCTGCTAACTTCTGTACATCGCGACTACCGTGTTTCCCCCACGCCCAAGCCAAAGTAGCGTTCATGAATTTATAATAAGGTTTGACCGAATCGTAGACATCTTTGAAGCGATTGTCATACCACTTCGCAGCGCCCAGCGGAGTCTTCACTTCACGAACCAGCACGGCTTCTTCGGCAAGAACTTCGGCCAAAGACGGTGCGAAAACGTCCTTGGCGATACCCTGCCATTTGGCCAGACGCGCGTTGTCACCACAACGTGCGCTATGTCTAATCTGAGCGGCGACCAGGAAAATGGATGGGGGACGCTTTGGGTTATGCAGCGACCAAAGGTCATCTAAAAAGGACTCACATTTTTCGCTATCTTCCCACTCTGCGATGAGACATGCTTGTTGAAGAATGAAGGTACGAAAATCGATGGTTCCTCCTTCAAGCGTTCCCAAGCAGCGAACTAAAACCGAAAGCGCGTTCGCCCAATTTTTGGTTCGATAGGCCAGTTCAAGTTCTGAAAGAAGAACCTCGGTGGTTTGTTTAATGGACTTTTTTTCGAAGGAAATCGAATCGAGAAAAGCTTGGCTCGTCTGAATCGAAATGCTCAAGTGTCTGACCAAGGCATCGACATCTTCTTCAATATTAGGCAAGAAAAAGAGCACGCCTTCCCAATGGCTATTTCTCAGGGATAAAGAAAGTGCTCTTTCGGCGATCTCGGCTTTTAAATTTGGATCCTTTGCGTGTTTAATACAGAATCTTAATTTTTCGAAGGCTTCCTGGTGCGCGCCAGTGGATGCGAGAAGTTCGGCAGAAACCAGATTACGTTGTACTAATCCTTTTTCTTCAGACGACAACCAAAACAACCCGTCGTCGGACAGAGTCGACTGAGCTAACTTTTCGATTTGCTGGCTTTCTACCCATCCCTTTGCAGCGATTCGACTGACGTAAAAAGAACTCGATCGAAACAAGGCTTCGAAAACATCTCCGATTTGATTGCCTGATTGAAGACGAGAGCCTGCAATGTGGGCGTTCCAGATCAGAGCACGCAACGATTCGGAGGGGGTCGCCGCGCCGAGATTTTGTTTGAGCATTTCCAGTCGTCCGAGTGCTCTTCCTGGATCATGATCGACTTCTTCTCTTAGAATCTCCCAAACTGCGGGGTCTCCACTTTTAGTGGTTAAATAAGAATCTAGTTTTCCCCACAGTCCCGCCGAAATATCTTTTGCGAGATAGAGTGATAAAGCGATTTCGTAAAAATCGACATTAAAATGGCCGTTGCGAAGAACGGTACTGAGTTTACTTTTGCCCAACGCGCTTTCGTAAAGCTCTTTGAGTCCGGTCCAATCCCCGTCTCGGCACAAAGCGCGTTCAGACGAAAAGAAGAAGTGAGGATTTGCGGGATTTCTCTGGCTTGCTTCACGATAAAACTCGACAAGTTCTTGAATGGATGCACCGGTACGTTCCAACAATTCTCCACGGCGCCAGGCTCCCTGGAAATTTTCGTTCTCGACCCCACCTCTTAGAAAAAACATCTTCGGATATTCACCTGCCAAAATCAGGTTTTGACCGTAAGAAATCAGAGATGGAAGACATTGTGGATCTTCTTCTAGACTTCGTTTTAATAAGGCGCGAACCTTTTCATCTTCGGTGCCATTTTGTTGAAGGAAGTACGCATAACGTTCTAAAAGAACGGCTTTAGATTCTTTATTTTGGGTGGCTAAAACGAGTTTTTCCACAGCGTCGCAAATGCCCTTTGCATCTTCGCGTTCATAGGCCCTACGCAATAGGGTTCTGAGCACCATGGTGTTGGTCGGCGATAAGGTTGAGGCGTCTTGTAACACCGAATATGAGGCATCCTCATCGCCTAGCTTACTTAACAAAAGGGTTAATCTTAACAATCGCGCGGTAGTATCTTTTTTGAGGCGTTCGATCGATTCGACTTGATCATCTGGAAGTGCTTTTCCTGCGCGGACATCCTGACCTAAAATACGTTTGAGAACATCGAGTTCTCTTTTCATGTCACCT
>CALJNB010000096.1 GCA_937981985.1 uncultured bacterium | reverse complement strand
AAAGAATACCCGTCGGAGTAAAGAGAGCGTCGCTCGCCTCTGGTCAGAGCTTGGTAAAGTGCTTTACCAGGTCGGAACACTAGACGGATCTGATGCCGCATTTTTTAAAGCCGCCACCCACGCCCCTAAAAATCCAGAAATTTACGCGCTTCGTGCCCTCTTCTATTTGGACCGAGGCTCCTTAACGGAAGCGAAGATTCCGCTCGAAAAAGCCACCGCACTTAACTCCCGCGAAGCGTATACGGCTATTGCTCGTGCTGAATATTTTAGACAAGTCGGTAATCTTGAAACAGCGTTTTTTCTCTTAGAAAACTTACCCAACAATTCCCAACGAATTTTGAGAAGCTTTCCAGAACTTTTGAAATTATCCCAAACTGATGCAACCCAGTTTGATCTCATGTAGCGACGACGCATCAGACGCGCGTCGTACTCTCGATATAAGTTTGACGGAGGGCGTGATCGCCCAGAACCGCCCACGCATCTTCAAGCGCGTCACTAATTTCGGCAAGTTCATCGATAAAAGACCTACGTAGATCGAAGTCGACCTTAGACGGTTCGAAACGAAAAGCGAGACTACTATAGGCAGTCTGCACTTGCTCATTTCCAACACTTCTACGAACACCAAGTATCGTAAAATAATCCTCATGCCGAACTTTTCGTAACATTCGTCGAATCTCTTCTGCGCTGAGTGCTTCTTCAACTTCTATTGGAGTCTCATCGCGAATTTCCTCAATCCGATACCCAACGGGTTCGGATCGACTTTGGTTAACATCAGAATCAGAGGTTCTTTGATCAATGTCGGCTCCTAAAACTTGCCCTATTAAGAAGGTAAGATTTTCCGCTGAAATATCAGGTGCTTCCCAACATTGGACCTTGTCCTGTGACCCATCCTGTAAATCTTTTGGAGCCAAAACGAATATTGGCGTTAATTTCCCTAAGGGCCGTGTTCGTAAACCGTCTATCAATAAGCCGATGGTTGCTAAGGGTTCTAACGCATGGATAATCACTAAATCAGGGGGCGTGCTTTCCATCGCCCTTACGCCGGCTGCAGGCAGCTCTACAATTTCGAGGTCTATCTCAAAAGGCGACAGGAGCCCTTTCAGCATTTTTGCGTCTTTTCCAATCACCAAGATTCGTATCACGTTTCAAGCCTTAATTTTATCAAGTAGTCGCTCAAGATTTCGTACCCCTTCGGCATCTTGGGTAGCCCATTATTGCCGCTTCTTGCGATTTGGGAAAGTTTTTTAAACAGATCAAAATGTTTGACTGGATCAAAATCAGAATCAGCAATTATTTTATGTTCCGGAAAATCGCAGTTCGATAGAATAGTAGCTACGTCGCTGCTTGCGATACCTTCATTGAGCGCGAGGCGAGAAAGAAGAACATTAAAATGAATCGAGGCTTCGTGCTTTGTTCGTTCCCAATTCTCTTCAGCTTTAATAAGCAAACCATCCATATTATCCGCCAAGGTTTGCGTGAATGCATTCGCGATTATGAACTCTCGATCAAGGTCACCTGTTCCCGGCCCGACGAGCATTTCAAAAGCAAGACAAGATTGATGAAGTGCCATTCGAATTAATTTTTCAATATCGATAATCGTCGTGCGCGTGGCGACTGAAAACATATCCGGTCCACGCTTGAGACCCAACATGGATGATGCGGAATAGACGTGAACAAATGCCGTCGGAGAAGGTGGTCCTACTATTTTTTTATGTGTCTTGGGCCACAACTCCTTCCCAAAAAGCGTCGAAGTACATCGAGCCGAAGAGGTTCCGGGAGCGTATACTTGTTGCGGCGATAATAACTTCAAAGCTTATCGACGTGTGTAGATATGACCGCTTTTGTGAAGACCATACTCATCTGGCAACGCGAGGGTAATCGATTCGTGTTGGTCTTCCGGGAATTTCCATTCATGGTGACTTTCGAACGCGGCCGCAAGCTTTTGGACAATCCGTAACGATTCTTCGTTAATAAAAGTCTCTCGCAGCGCCGCCTGAACTTCGTCGGTCATCTCTTGGGATAATAAACTTTCGATTGTGTGGAATCGAACGGTCTCGTTCATATCTCCAAGGAATCGCATCAACTGTTCTGCGACCCTAGGATTTTTAAATTCACCCGCGCGCAAAATCAGTTCCTGTTTTTTCTGCGGGTCTTGAACGTAATCGGTCGTGCAACCCTCAAGAAGCGTTACGACAACATCGATGAACTCATTAAGATCGAGACATTCGGTCAGCACTTTGAGTGGCCAGTTAATATGCCCGTCAACGGTTTGTAAGTAGGCTACGATCACTCCGATTACATCTACTTTAGGCTGACGACCAAGGGTCACCAACGACTCATAAACACGTTGTTTTTCGTCCAAATCCACGGTTGAGTTCGGTGCGCTCTCTCGAAACCGGGTAAGTAGAAGTCGAATCGATTCCTCAGTCTCTAGTTCGACCAAGGTCTGTATCGTGAGCATTCTTTCCGAGGTTTGCACATACATATTCGTAAGCGTCTTTCCGAACTTCGCATATCGTTTTTGTTCTTTTTTTTCTTTGTCGAAAAATCCATCGAAGAGTCCCATCGATATCCTCCATTATTGAGCCGGCCTAGATGTAGTGTATTCGGACTCAAAAAACCAGAAAGGTAGGATTTTATATCTATTTTTTCGTCGGCCGAACCTTCTTCGTTTTCGAATCGTCTGAGGAATCAAGGATATATTCGTGGCCAACCGTACTTTGAGCAAGCTCGATACTGCTTACATGGTCACCATGAGATCGCTTGACCAATTTTGAGACACCATAAACCTCGCTCAACAACGCCGACCCCTCCTTGCTTTCGGACATCTCTAGAAGGACGTCTCTAACTTTATGAAGCACCGAAAGTTTTGTTCCCGATCGAGCAAAGAAGCAATCGTTGGGAATCTTCTCCAAAGAATAAATCGGTTTTAGTTTCTTTTGAGTTTCGACATCGAGTGCATCAAAATCTTCCAATAGTAACGGCCCCGCGTCTGCTCTTTTGGCAAGCAGGTCTTGGATAATAGACTCAGAAGTCCCAGCGTAGAGAACGGATGAGAATCTCTCATTAATATCGCCGCCTTTTTTAACGATCCCTTCAGTTACCAAGGATGCGAAAGGAAAAAGGTAGCCTGAGATATCTGTGGGCGATGAAAACACAATTCTAAGTTTCGCTAATTTTTCGAAGCTCAACGTCGAATCTGCGAGGGTAAACCAAGCAGCTTCTTTTGTGGATCGCCCCTTCTCTTCAGATACGGCTAGCAGAATCCCATCAGCCTTATGATGGCTGGCCAAATACAGCCAAGCATCTCCAAAAACGATTTGGACTTCATCTTTTTGCATCGCTTTCAATATATCAGAGTTAGACATCGGACCGATAAATTCGAATTCGTATCCAGTCTTTTCTTTCAAACGAGACCCAAGAACTTCGATTGATTTCGAAGACCCCTTATTATCGATCGAGGGCAAACTCATAACCAGCTTTACCTTTTCTAAAGGATCACGGTTGTTAGTTTTGCCCGGAGAGACCGCAATATGTGTTTTTGGAGACTGAGTCCTATCTAAGTGTTGAGTCTCTTTTTTTTCACACGAGCCACATAGAAAAAAAAGAATCAAAATGGCAAGGCGCTTAAACATCAAACTCCTCAAAGAAAAAGAGATGCACAAAGAAGGTAAACCCATAACGCGAGCACGTCGATAGTAGTAGTAACCAGCGGACCGGCCGCAATAGCAGGGTCGATACCACTACGTTCAAAAATTGGAGGGGCAGCGGCACCCAATGCCGCAGCTAAACTTGTAGACGCGATCGAACTCAGCCCTACACCAATCGCAAAAACCAACATGCTATTTTCAAAAACAAGTTCCTGAAAAAATAGGGTTATAAGCAATGTAATTACCGTACCAAAAACGAACCCAATGATGGCGCCGATGAAAATCTCACGTAATACAACACGTCGGATGGTTGCAAACTCGAGTCGACCCGTAGCTAGCCAACGCGTTACGATCGTCGAAGATTGCGCTCCAACGTGTCGGGCGATACCCATAATCATCGGAATCAAAACCAGAAGTGGAACGACCTCGACCAATTGCTTTTGGTAGTAGGATAAGAGAGCCATTCCTGCCAGACCTGCAAAAAAAGTCGGAGCGATCCACGGCGTTCTGGACCGAATGCTTGTAAGGAAAGACTCGTTAGGACTAGCCTCAACGCCGGCTCCGGCAGCGTGCATAATATCTTCTGTAGCTTCTAAACGAATGACATCAATAATATCATCTACCGTCACCACGCCAATCAGCTGATTACCGCCTTCTGTGACGGGTAAGGCCAGCAGATTGTAGCGCGCAACGAGGGAAGCTACGTCCTCCCGGTCCGCAGAAACGTCGACCCGAACAACCTCGTCGTACATTATTTCTTTTACTTCGGTATTTGCGGGCGACCTCACTAAATCGCGGAGCGAAACCACGCCGACCAGATGACCATGATCATTGATAACGTAAAGATAAAAAATAATATCATAGTCGTTACGGTGTAGTTTTTGAATAGCTTCAGATGCGGTCGTTTTTGCATCCACGACAAAATAGTTGGGGGACATCAGGCCGCCAGCTGATTTCGGATCGTATACCGCAAGTGCCTCGGCTTCGGACGCCTCCTCAAAAGACAAATCTGAAAGTAGTAATTCCCGTCGCGGAGCGTCGATCGTTCTCAAGACCGACGCGACTTCTTCGGGGGCCATTTGTACTATCAACATAGCCAAAAGATCATCGTTAATTTTTTCGATGATCCGCTCTGATAACGCCGGTTCCATCTCCATAAGAACTTCAGCAGCTTTTTTAAGAGGCCTAATTTCTCGGAACACCCGAACCTGTTGCGTAGCAGTTAATGAGCGCATCACATGAGCTAAATCGGCAGGATGCGATTTTAAGATTATGCGACGAATTCCGTCAGAGTTTTCAGATCTCGCTAATTTTCGGAGTGTTAATGCTAGAACTTGATTTGCAGAGCGGGCCATTGGTCGCTAACGACGGATGCGTTCAGGACTATTCTCAGGTTGTTCGAGAAGCCATCGCGTCTTACGAACGTTCTCTGTGGTCTCAACATCCGAATGTGTTTCATCTGCAAATGAGGTTGGATCCTCGGCGGTTGCATTCGAGAGACTCAACAATCCCACGCCGACAACAACTGCAAAAACGAAAACTAAAACTAACGCCATGCGGACATAGGAAATATTATTCTTCTTGGGTAGTGGCGCCGGCGTTGAAAAGACTTCGGATACGTCCGAATTCGCTTTGAACTGCTCAAACGATCGGACAACGGAAACAGAATCGCAGCCTAATTCACGGGCATAGTTTCGTAGAAATCCTCTCGCGAAAATATCTTGGAATTCCTCAAAAGCATCATTCTCCAAATCTTGGATATGTGTACGAGCGATACAGGTGATGTTCGACGCCTCGTCGATACTCCAACCACGTTCCTCTCGGGCCCGCCTTAAGATCTCTCCAGGAGTTTTCATCTTAAAATCTTCCTCAGTTACTTACAAAGTCTTACATCTACCTTCTCCGCCTAATTACCTTAGGAGCCTCTCTCCTGGCAAGAGCGAATGTGATATTAATGTCATAGTAGTTGGTACTGAACGACGATGTCAAAATACCGAATAGATTAATGAAAAGACTGGGTCTAAGTACTTGACGACAAAAGATTTTTTTCGATTTTTTGGATTAAAATCGGGCTGGTTTTACCCTCTACAGCGCAAACTGGGACCGCTCCCCATAGTTTTGCACGAGATTTGATATCTTCTTGCTCTAAACGATCGATTTTGTTGAAGACCAAAATTTGTTTTTGGTTCAAATTCAATTCATGAAGAATTCTGTTAACTGCGTCGATTCTCTCCTCAAAGCGATCGGTTGAAACATCAACAACATGCAAAAAAAGATCGGAAGTCTCCAGTTCTTCAAGGGTCGCTTTGAATGCTACCACTAAATCTTTTGGAAGATCGTGAATAAAACCCACCGTATCGGTCAAAACAACACCTCGCAAAGAAGGTAAATATAGCTGTCTCGAAGTAGGCGTCAGTGTGGCGAACAGTTGATCTTCGCTTAACACATCCGACTTCGTCATCTGGTTTAAAAGCGTCGATTTACCCGCGTTTGTATAACCGACGATCGATACCGTTGTTGTATTTTTTATCCGTCGCTTTCGTTGCAAAAGTCGCTGCGATGAAAGCTTTTCAAGATCCTTTTCGAGTCCATTGATTCTATCTCGGGCACGACGACGGTCAATTTCCAACTTAGTTTCCCCTGGGCCACGACCACCGATGCCGCCCATCAATCGACTCATACTCGTCCCGCGTCCGGAAAGGCGAGGTAGATTATATTTTAGCTGGGCCAGTTCAACCTGAAGACGGCCATCTTTGGAAGAAGCGTGTTGGGCAAAAATATCGAGAATCAATTGTGTCCGATCGATGACTTTGCAATCGGTTTGTTCGGTGATCTGACGAAGCTGAGATGGCGTTAAATCTTGTCCGAAAATAATCAAATCAATATCGCGTTGGACTGCAGTCAAAGCTAGCTCCTCTAGTTTTCCGGGGCCTACTCCAAACTTGGGATGCATACGCGATAATTTTTGGATCACAGTTTCAACTACCGTGACGCCGGCGGTCCGACAAAGTTCTTCCAGTTCCGGAATACCTGCATCGGGATCTCGCCCACCATCGGTGGCAACATAAACCAGCATTGCAGGATGACCATCAACTTCCTGAACAACCTCAGCCTTACGAGAGAATTCGGACTCAAGTTCCGCGATAAAGAGATCAAAGCGAAGTTCGATTTGATTGGGATGCGGGACGGTGGTGACTTCCCATAATTTTCCGGTCGGATTTTGGGGAAGTAAATGAGCAAAATCAGTTGTTCCAGGGTATCCCCCTAAGCCGACGGTGATTCCTACGACCATATCTAAACGCAGTTTGGATAAATCAGCAAAATCATCGTCGTCCAGAATTTTATCGGTTCTGAGAACGGTCCTTATGAGGCGTAACCCGCGAAATCTCTTTGAGCCGCCACGGACACGACCGATATCGGGCAAGAAGAGTCGTTCAGCATCGCCGACTATAACCGAGTTTACTTTGCCGTTCCGTGAAACCAGCACACCAACAACGCGATTGAGTTCGGCAGAAATAAAGGCGAGATTCGTCGCGAAATCTCCATTACAGACTTCTCTAACCCCTGCTTTTCTCTTATAAATTCGTTCTAAATTCTTTTTCTGGCTCGGTTTTATACCGTTTAGATCGCCATAAATATTACTAATAATTCAATCCATTTTACTTGCAGTCTAAGCCGGCCGGCTCAATTCGCGCTCTTTTATGATATTTACAGGCCTTTTTCACGTTGCCTTTTCTCTTATAACTAACAGCGTAGATTCTATTACAGCCTTTGAACCCTTCCTTAACGGCTCGATCACACTTGGAAATTGCCCCAGAGAAATTTCCGCTAACAAATAATTTAAGTGCTGCAGCTCCAAGCTCCTTCGCTAGTTCAGGATCTTTATCGTATACTTTCGCTTTTTTGATCTTCTTAACGGATTCGCTCTTCTTTCTTTCGGGCCTTTTCTTTTTGATGGCAACCTTCACGGGTTCTTCGTCGACGGCCATTACTACGTTGTCCAGCGCCTTATTTCGCTTATTCGCTTCAGTATGCTCCGGATCGTAGAGTAAGATTGCTTGCAAAGCGCTTTTCGCCTCGGCATTCCGTCCCTCACTAGATGCTTTCTTAGCATCTTTCAGCAGGGCGCTAATAGCCTTATCAGGTAATCCTTTTTCACTCATGACCTTGTAAATCGGCGTCGATGTATCGTCTGAGATTTCCTTAAATTTCTCTAAGGCCTGACCGTAACGTTCTTCGTTAAAATTATCCTCACCTATTTCGAGCGCCTTTGCGAGCGATGACCAAACTACAGCGTCTGAAAGCATCTTTTCGATGACTGCGGACTGACCCGAGTCCGGATTCAACATTTTTGCCGCTTCAAGTTTCGCGGTCGCTTTTCCAATTTGTCCGCTTCGGATGTGCTTTCGAGCACTTGCGATAATAGTTTCGATATTCTGTGATTTCTCTGATTTCTCTGATTTATCGTCGCTACCGGAGGGGATGGGCTCTTCTACCTCCGGTTTCTCCGCTATTACCTGCGGAGAAGTTGTTTGGGCTGAGCCGGACAATAAATAATAAGCGCCAGCTGCCAGAACTAGAAGCAAAATACCGATAATCGGAACCCACATATTCGATGAAGAAGAGGTCTCAAAAGTGTTGTCATAATCGACAGGTTGCGGAGTGAACACGTAATTTTCACCGGGTTCAACAAAACGCAGCCGGACGTGGCCCATTTCAACGGTATCACCACGCTTGAGTCGAATCGATTGATACTCCTCTCCACTTATTTTAACGCCATTTTTACTATCAAGGTCAATAATTTGATAAGAGCCTTCAGCATCTCTGACGATTTTGGCGTGGAGCGTCGAAACCGAGCGATGATCGATGATAATATCGCATTCTTCCCCACGTCCAATAATCATTTCAGATTTAGAAAGATCGAAAGTTTGCCCCGCAAAATTACTAGAGGTGACCACCAACTTTCCTGGCGCCATAACAATCGTTTCTGTTTTCTTCAGAGCAACTGGAGCCGCTACGGCGGTAGGTGCGGAAGCCGCGACAGGTGCGGCCGCGATATCGGCAACAGCGTCTGATTGCAGCGAAAGCGCATAGTCTCCAATTGAGAACACGTCGCCGATATTGAACTTAACCTTGCCGTCAATCGGAATACCGTTACAGAGGGTTTTGTACCTTGAATCTCGGTCTTCTAGAAAAACAACGTCTTCGTCACGGAGTAATCTCGCGTGGTCACGGGAAACATTGCGTTCATTCAAACGAATCGTATTTCCTTTCCGGCGACCAATTGAAATCTCGTCTCGAATGACGGGAACTATCGTCCTATTCCCTTCGTCATCTTCAATAACGAGCTTAAACATGCTGAAACCTCAGTTAATACTTAGAACATTTTGAAAAACAGGATAACGAAAGTAACGCTACTTGAAAACCTTCCGAATCGATTTATAAGAGAACCTCATTTCCACCACGGACGAAAATCTAATGAATTATTGGATCGATACCAATCTGACCTTCGAATATGAGCTGACGGGTCGATCATTTAAACGTATTGCTCTTTTTGCAAAACCCTGGAGACCACTCCTACGCCTTTTAGAGACATACGAGCAAGCCAATATTCTATGCCCTGATTCTATAATTGAAGCAGATGATAAAATTGCTGTCTGGGGCGTCGTTCAAAGACACCGGGATCGAAATATTCCAAACTTGCCGGGACCAGAGGTCGTCATGAACGCGAACTCAAAAATTTGGTGTTTTGAAAATCGAACTAAAACTTTGCCCCATGCAGCCATTATTTCACAAGATATTTCCCCAAAAGACCTCCGCACAGCGATCTCTTTTATGAAAAGATGGATTATCAAAGACCCTTTTGGCGTCGCGGGTAGAGAGCGATTTAACGGTGATCGGGCCTCGGAATTAGACAACGCAATCAACTGGATGAAAAAGTCCAAACATTCCCAAATGCTGCTCGAACCCTATGTCGAGATAGATTTCGAGTTCTCCGTTCATTATGAGATTAATACTTCCCGAAAACCAAGCTTCGTCGGAGCCAGTGCACTTCTATGTGATAAAAAGGGCGTATTTAGGGGAAACTACACCCTTCCGCTGGCTTACAAAGAACAACTTCGCGTCGCCCAAACTCGCCACAAACCCATACTCGAAAAACTGGCAGAGCTGGGTTATCGCGGCCCACTTAGTTTTGACGCTTACATCGGAACCTATAACGGCGATAAAATTTTTCAAACCACAAGCGAGATTAATGCCCGTTACACTTTTGGGCGAATGTATCTTGAATTACAACGTAGATTGGACCGACGTGACTTTCTCTGGTGGCACCCTTCCCCAAAGGTATTCTCAAATATTTCTAAATCCCCGCTTGAGACCCAAATCTTAATGTTTCCATTAATAGAATTGAACGATACTGGAACAATTCTTCTTTCACCGATAGAAGCAGCGATGGATGAAATAAAAACTCGAACGAACTCCCAAAGAGGAACCCATGCAACAAATTAAAATCGAAGTAGGCGGAATGATGTGCGGTGGTTGCGAAGGCTCAGTGAAAAAAATAATTTCGCGCCATCTCCAAATTGATATCGAAAAGGTCGACGCATCGCATCAAACCAACCAGGCATCGTTTCTAACGGATAGCCCAGATCTTGAATCGCTTCTTAGCGCATTGGATGAGGCGGGATTCCCCTCAAAATCGATCTGATTTTTTACTCATCGCGCCACTTTCTGGATATAGAAACATCCTGTCGATAGCGGCTAATATTATCTTCGATTTCTTGGTCTGACCACTCCAACATCTTCCCCATATGTTTGGCAACCGCTTCCACGCAGTTCAATCCTTGATCGCGATCTCGATAAAAAATTTGAGTGCGTTGAATCAAAATATCAGTCACGGTCGCCGCGAACTCTCGTTGGACCCCCCAATCGATCTGAGCATAAATTTCGGGACGTCCTTCGATAATACGTTTCCCCAATTCAGGATACTTGTGAACAAATTGGGCAATCTTAATAGCTAGCATACCATAGGTATTCGCAAGGTTTCGACACACATCCATATCCAACAAATCGTCGCCCGCGGCGAGTTGAACTTCTTTTGCTACACGTTCATGATCATCGTCAGGCGGCCAATTCACGGCACCGGGAAGGGGATGGAACGCGGTCTTCGCACCAACCAAATTATCGGGAAGTTGGCCTGACAAACTTAATAGGCTTACCGCTGTATCCACAAGTTCGCTCGACATCTTTCGATAGGTGGTGAGTTTTCCGCCGGCGACCGAAATCAATCCATCTGCGTCGACCGTAATTTTATGTTCCCGAGAAATCTCCGATTCTGAAACATTTTCCGGTGGCGCGATAAGCGGGCGCAAACCGGCCCAAGTACAAATAACATCATCGACCTGTAATTTGAACTTCGGGAAATAATGAGCAGCTGCATCGATAAGGTAATCCACGTCCTCTTTGGACGCTCTTACCGAAGACGGGTCTCCTTTAAAGTCGGTATCAGTAGTACCGATATAGGTCTGGTCTCCCCAAGGAATAGCGAATAAAACGCGTTCATCGTCGGGATGCACGCAAACGACAGCGTTATTGACCGGAAGCTTTTCGTGATTCACGACGATGTGAATGCCTTTCGTCGGACGCAGTGTTGGCGAGTTTACCTCTCGACTCATAGAAATAATTTTATCCGTCCACGGACCTGCGGCGTTAATGATCGTGTGCGCTTTTATCTCCTTTAAATCGCCAGTAAACATATTCTTAACCACTGCACCTTTGATACGCCCGTCCTCGTTTTTTAGAAATGAAACGGCCGATGTCCAGGTTGAAATCACCGCCCCGTGCTTCTGCGCATCGATGGCGTTTTCTAAAGTCAATCGAGCGTCATTGGTCGAACAGTCATAATAAAGTTGGGCGCCTTTTAGATTTTCCATCGTCATCGACGGTTCTTCTTTTTGGAGTTCCCCTTTTTTGAGTTTACGGTGTCGCTTAGGTGAGCGAAAAAGTGAAAGGCCATCGTAGAGCCACATACCAGCGGTCAGGGTCGTCAGATTTACTCGAGATGATTTAAAAACGGGAAAAATAAACCCGAGTGGATTAACAAGGTGTGGCGCAATGTTTAAGAGAATCTTTCGTTCGCTGACGGACTCGAACACCAAACTAAATTCCAAATTCTCTAAATAACGTAAACCGCCATGGACTAGCTTGGAGGAACGAGAACTTGTTCCGTACGCCAAGTCTCTCATCTCAACCAATGCTACTTTTAGTCCACGTCGAGCTGCATCACGTGCAACACCGGCACCGTTAATTCCTCCTCCAATGATAAGAATGTCTACCTCTTCACCGAGTGCTTCCCATTGTGATTCCTGCGACGCCATACTATTCCTTCCAAAGTTCACACTCTTATACTTCTTTTTCCTGAGAATGGATATGCGCGCCGTTCAAGATTCCTTTCGGCGATCGGAAAAAAATACCCGACTATTCATTCACAAAATTGACCTGAGGTTGATTTATTTTCTCTAAAGGTTTGAAATTGCTTCGAAATTTCGCCATGCTTCCGGATCAAAATCGCGCCCAAAAGGCCCGTTCCGAAGATCAGCTTGTGATCCACGAAATGATCCAGTAGATCAGCGCGATGTAAAAAAGAACTGCAAGGAAGTCTATGGCTGCGGCATTAGAACACGTTGAACCACAATCAGAACAAGTCGATGGATCCGATTATCTCGCTCTATCTCTACCTGCCTATGAAGGTCCGCTAGAGCTTCTACTTGATCTCATTCGAAAGCATGAAGTCGATATTCTTGATATTCCAATCGCGTTAATTACCGCTGAGTATCTCAAGCATATTGAAGAGATGGAAAGGCTGGATATCGAATTGAGTGCCGAGTGGCTGGAAATGGCGTCGATGCTTGTTCTTATCAAATCAAAAATGTTACTTCCCAAAATTGTGGAAGTGGTTGAAGACGAAGACGGACCTGATCCAAGAGCCGAACTCGTCGCTCGAATTATTGAATACCAAAAATACAAACAAGCAGCAGAAGCTCTCGATGAACGACCCGTTTTAGAGCGAGATGTGTTCAATCATCCTTCAAAAGTTGCCTACTTCAAAGAATTAGTCGGGCCTCCCGAATTAAAAAGCGCGTCCGTAACCGATCTCATGTCAGCGATTCAGAGAATCATTTCTCGTTCGAAAAAGCGTGGCGAATGGGTTCTTGATATGAACTCGCAAAAATTGACCCTAAGAAGCGTGATGTTAGACGTGGCATCTATTCTGGATTCTAAACCCAAAGTCGCCTTTGAAGAACTTTTTGAAGGATTCGAAATAACTCGCGATCGTGTCATAACAACCTTTCTCGCGTTACTGGAAATGACAAAATTAAAAATCGTAAAAATTATGCAAACGCATTTGGAAGACGAACCCACCCTTTATGTTGAACGAGCGGTAGTAGATATTGCCGAATTTGAGCTCGAACTCGAACTCGATTTTCAATAAAGATACACTGCTTGATTCCCCAAACGGCACCTGAATGAATAACGAAAATATTAAAGCTTCGTCTGTTGAAGAAAATCAAATACAAACAAACCCGGAAGAAGTCGAGCCCGTCGAGTTGGAAGAAGCGGGAGAGGCGGAAAAGAATAATATCGAACCCAATCCTCCAGAAGAAATCGAAGCGACCGAAGCGGAACATACCGAAGCAGAATCAACTGAGGCTGAGGAAGCGTCCGCCGAAATGACGGGAACCGACGCTACTGAGGTTGAAAATAACTCTGCCGGCGACACAGCAGGACAGAAAGTCAACGAAGTTGGAAACAACGAAGACATAGACGAAGAAGAAATCGAATTATGGGACGACCTGACAACAAAATCGGCTATAGAAGCGCTACTTTTCGTTTCCGACGACCCGCTCACGAAAAATGAGATTGCCAAGCTTGTTAAAAACGCCGACAAGGCAACAATTAACCGAGCCATAACGCAACTATCACTAGAATACACCGGAGACAGAGGAATCCATCTTTCTGAAATTGACGGAGGGCTTCAATTCAGGACCAACGCCGGACTTTCTGAGGTCATATTACGGATGTACGAGGCCAAACCGCTTCGACTTTCGAAGGCGATTTTAGAAACTCTTGCGATCGTGGCGTACCAACAACCTGTTACAAAAGCACGGGCCGATGAAATTCGGGGTGTGGATTGTTCGGGTTCGTTGAAGAAACTTATTGGATTCGATCTTGTTTCAGTCATCGGTCGCGCCGATGACATCGGACGACCCAACCTCTACGCAACAACTACTCGCTTCCTAGAATTTTTCGGTATGAATTCGATCACCGACATGCCTACCCTCGAGGAATTTGAAGTCGATGCTCTAGAGCTCGTCGGCGAAGATCTTCGCGAATTCCTTCCTGAAGACGAACGTGAGTCAATTCTTGCCGGCCACGTAAGCGAAGGCGAAGTTGAACGGGAAGAACGAACACATGAGCTTGGCGGCGGTGGTATCGACGAAGAAGTTGAATCCGAAAAAGAAAACGAAAACACCGAAGAACAAGTCGAAGTCTATCCGTCGTCGGCGGCCAACGATGACGGTGTTCTAAAGGAAGAAGAAGAATGATAGAACGCCTACAAAAATTTCTCTCTCGCGCCGGTGTTGCCAGTCGAAGAAAATCTGAAAAACTCATTGCCGAGGGTATGGTTTCGGTAAACGGCGTGGTCGTTACCGAAATGGGTACAAAGGTCGATACCGAAAACGACCGAGTCGAAGTCGAAGGCAGTATCGTTTCGGCGCCTAAAAAGCTGATCTATTTTTTGGTCAACAAGCCACGTGGATATATCTGCACCTTGGACGACCCTCAAGACCGGAAAATAATCACCGATCTCTTACCTAAAAAAACGCCGAGAGTATGGCCCGTCGGACGACTAGATTGGGATTCTGAGGGGTTGATTGTTTTAACAAATGACGGCGAGTTGACCAACCTTCTTACACACCCAAAATTCGAAGTAGCTAAGCTCTATGCAGTCAAAATTAAAGGAAAAGTCGAAAAGGGTGATCCAGCATTTAAACTGCTTCGGGAAGGCATAGAAGATCCCGAAACGAAAAAGATGATGCGTGCTAAGTCTGCACATTTTTTTAAATCAACAGGGCAAAATACTTGGATCGAAATCATCCTCACTTCTGGACAAAACAGACAAATTCGTCGCATGTGCGAAGGCGTAGGTTGGGAAGTTCAGCGTCTTCGACGGATAGCCATCGCAGATATTACGATGAAAGGCGTAGCCGCCGGTAAATTCAGAAATCTGGAGGAACACGAAGTGCGCGGTCTATACGAAGCTTTTGGTAAAAAGACTCCCGTCGAAGCCGAACAGTCAAAACGCGCCAAAAAACGAAACGAGCGTAAAAAATAGCACGTTTTTATAGCCCGCCTTTCTCACAAATTTATCAAAAAAGAGTAGAGTTCATATAAAAAAAAAGAACCTTATCGGTTCTTTTTTTTTAGTAGCGGGGGTAGGATTCGAACCTACGACCTTCGGGTTATGAGCCCGACGAGATACCTGGCTTCTCCACCCCGCAACAAGGAGCCGGAAGGTAAGGCTAGATTGAATCTATGTCAATGCACTTTTAATATTTTTGCGTGAATAGTTTCGCATCTGACCAAACATGGTGCTAGAACAGCAGAACATTCGTTTGAAAATCGTTTTTTTGTACGATTCTGTCCACCAATATTGACCATTTCTCAAGATCCTATAACCATTAAACTATGAAAATTAAGACCAAAAAACGCTCAAATATCTGTCCATGTCAATCTTCGCTAAGTTACGCGAAATGTTGTAAGCCCCTGCACACAGGCAAGGCCGACGCGGATTCTCCAGATAGCTTGATGCGCTCTCGATATAGCGCATACGTAAAAGGCGAAATTGACTATCTCATAAATACGACCGATAAGACCGGCCCTCTTTGGAGAGATGATGTGGAGGTTTGGAAAGCTGAGCTCGCCGAATTCAGTCAAGAAACCCATTTTCAAGGTTTAGAAATTCTTAGTGTAGGCGCCAATGCTGTCCGCTTCGAAGCGACCCTAGAGATCGAGGGTAAAGACGCATCGTTCATAGAAACCAGCCTATTCACCACCTACGATGATAAATGGTATTACCACTCTGGCGAATTCGAGTAAGCAATGCACTTGTCCAACGGTCCGTCGCCCTTCTCAGAGTCCTTCAGCTAGCGATCGCCATCCATCTGGGTGTCATCCCAAATAGTACCTCGAGGTATCTCTCCGCTTCCTTTAACTATAGGACGCGCAGGCCAACGCGAATCATGTAACCCCACGAAACCGCCTACTCCCCGTGGAGGGAAGGTTTCGATAATTTGCTGCCGAGTGCGAAACTCGCACGGATAACTATTCGCTAAGCCGAAAATAAATCCTTGAATTTGCCTTAACTTTGCCATCAAACCAAAACAGTTTCAAAAAGACACTTTGTCAAAATGGCGCGCTAATTGTCTCCCCAAAGCTTTCGCATCCGCCGGCTTCATCATCGGAATATGAACGAAGAGCCGATTAGAATTTTGAGATAAAGAGCTATAGTAAAGCGCGTTACAAACAAAGGTTCCAGCATCTCTGCTTTCTCGAAAACTCCACTCCGGAATATCTGCGTTCAAAGCATTTAAATGAGCGGCCAGATTTAGGCTCGTTTCGTACGCAACGTTACCACTTTCGCTAAGTCGACGAGTCTGCTGCTGGTCTTCGATTTTAATATTGTGAGCATAGCGTTCGAGTTCGACGTATTCACGTTTTATCGCAACGCCAAAATGAACGACAAATCCTTCGAAATTCATGTCTACGACATCGAAAGAAACCGGCAATAATTCGGCGGAAGATCCCGAAAACGCGGCGGCACTTCTAGCTACATCCCAAGAAGGGTTGTAAGCAATCTCGCCCCAAGGCTCAAAGCCGGTATAATTCGCTTTCATACGCTAACGAGCATCTTATTTTTTAAGAATTTTCTTCGTAAGTGTCCCATTTTTCCCGTTTAGTTTGAGGGTATATGAAACATGTTTTCCTGGGATAACGTCGATCTTTTTCTCGACACGTCCTGCTGCAGAGTCGATGATAACAAGTTTGGATCCCTCCGTTAATTTCAACCTCTTAACAGGCCCAACGCCGTATCCATTCGCTCCGATATAAATCTCACCGCCTTTGGGCGTAACTTTTAGACTAATCGTTCCTTTTTTACGTGATATCTTCTTGAGAAAAGGTCGCATCTCAAAACTACCAAAATCGACTAAGGAAACACGACGCGTAGACGGGAACGCATCGATATGGGACATGTCGACACGCATGATTCGATTACGTTTTAGCTTTTTAAAAGTCGGCGACATCGCGAAGGGCTTGCCATCCAGCTTAATCGTTGCACCACGCGGCAAAGCACCAAAATTAACGCCGACGTAAGATCGTTTTTCGGATTCAAGCTGAACATCTATTAGATTCTCTTGTCCTGGAACTAAACCGATAAAGGCCCCATGAGGTCGCCTCCCACTTGCACTGATCTCAACATGGTGTTCGATTTTGCTAGAGAGTTTTATCGTCGTCGGCGAAGTCCCGGCCTCGACTCCGTCGACGATAATAGACGCTCCACGAGGATCGGTCATAATTTGCAATTCAGTATCGGGCTCAGACTCCAAGGGGACCAACTCAAAAGAAAGCGGCGCAATCCCGGCTTCCCCAGCTACCATTTCCATTTTAGGGGCGTGGCCAGGTGCCATAGCAACGACCTCGTTTGTAATACCCTTAAAAATTGGGATACCACCATCTGTTACATTCTTCAGTTTCCCATTAACGATATAGTGAACATTCTCGTTCGTAGAGCTCACCGCGAGGATCTGCGTTGGCGGTGGTGGATCGATCACGAGCTCTTTAAGTTGACTCGGATCAATTTTTTTCCCGCCCACATCCTCTTCCAACGTGCTTTCAGCGTTCATCGCTAAATACATGCCTCCGCCTAAGAGACACAGTGCCAACAAAGAAAGGATCCCGATCAGAATACCCTTTTTACTCGATGTAGGTTTCCAATCTTCAATTTCGTTTTCTGTGCTTACCGCTGCTGTGTTGTGTGTCGTCAATGGAGCTTGATCGGACTCAGCTATATGAGCCGATGGAGCTGGTCCACTAGCGGGAATTCCGTGCGGAGGTGTAAATGCCGGCGGACGAAAACCAACGGGTCCCGCAGGTGCTGGATTCGTATCCAAGATCTTTTCGGAGCCAACAGGAGAAGACTGGGGTGTCGACGGTTGCGCTATAAAACCGGGTGCCGATGGCTGCGGATCAAATGACGCAGTGTGGTCAGACACCACACCAGGCGCAGACTGAGGCAGATCGTTTGGCTGAGGCATCCTCATTTCTTCTACCGACATCGAAACCGTTTTATCGTCCTCGGGATCGGAATCCTCATCATCTGTCTCAAAATCATCACCCGAGGCAGTTTGGGCTGCGGGAGGAGAGACCACGATACTCGATTGAGCTAATGACAGCGATGGCATCGGCAAATCTGCCAAAGCAATTCGCTTCTTTTTCGGAGCCGCCTCTTCGGCGGGAGGCTCCGGCTCAGAAATATTGACAGGTACGAAATCTTCCGGAGATTTGGGTTGCATCGCGGGGATTGAGACCGCGCCAAGTTCATTGGAAATTTGGGGTTTAGCTACAGCATCGACGCGAACAGCTTCGCGGGTCGCCTCGAGTGAAATACTGGTCTTCTCTTCTTCGAATGAATCATTAACACTCTCTATGGGAGTTGGCTCATCCATTTGCGGCTGTTGCCCCATAGCTTGTTCTTCTATCCACTTTTCGAAATTCGCGCCCGACGACGCATCCATCTGTTCAAACAGACTCGCTGAGATTACTAGCGCATTCGTTTCCTCTGGGACTTTCTCGCCGACCAATTCTGGAAAAAGAGAATTCAAGTAGGTCGATAGGTGTGCATCGGTGGTGTGATTATCTTGAGACGACAACCAGTCCACTAAACTCATTTGAAAATCTCGAATACTTTCAAAGCGTAACGTAGGTTCTCGTTCTAAGGCTTTCATGATTATCGCAGATAAATCAGCGTCGACATCAGCTCGGACATGATGCGGCGCCATGATAGGCATCGTTAGCACTTTTTTATACACGTCCTGTGTCGTGTCACCCTTAAAAAGGCGCTTACAACTGATAAGTTCATAAGCAACCACACCAAGCGAAAAAACATCGGTGCGTACATCGATCTCGCCGTAGTCATCATCGATCTGTTCGGGACTTAAATAACCCAGACGATCCGGAGATGGTGATAAAGCGCGCGTCGCTTCCCCAATCGCAAAATCGGTCAACCTAACGGTACCGTCGGCACCTAAAATGATATTTTGAGGGCACAAATTTTCATGAATAACAGCAGTGGCGCCGCCTTCAGAATCCCGACGCGTGTGAGCGTAGTGTAGACCACCTGCTGCTGAGGCAATAACACTAACGGCCATTGGAATGGGTAAAAATCGACCTTCGGTAAAACCACGAGCAGCGACGTTCTGTAAATCCCGACCGAGGATGAAATCACTAGCCTCAAAAACGCGACCGTCGGTGGTACCCCAATCATGAATCTGAGTAATGTTAGGATGGGTAAGTGCTGAGGCTTTACGTACACCTGTTAGAAACAAATTCGACCATTCGGGCGAAACCACTTCGTCGGTAAACTTTAAGGCAAGCCGTCCATTAGCAGGATGTTCGGCAAGGTAAACCTTGGTTTTCTGCCCCGCCCCCAGAAGACGCAATAAATTATAATCTCCAAACTTCTCGTTCATGCATGCCTCACTGTACGGGTGACGATATCACCTTGAGAGGCGCGTGCAAAAAAAAAGAAATCTATCTAGAGTGCGTTCACGAGCCGACCTGGGAGAAAATCGAATCTATCAACTACTTTTTCCAAGCTGTGCTCAAAGAAGAAGTTGACTTAGCGGGTTCGGTAAGCGACCTTCATGGCCCCGCGAATCACTCATATTTGCGACACGGAGTTCTACATGTTTCAATTCACTATTCCCGCAACCTTTATCATCGGCGTATTTGACTTGGTCGACGCCGGGTCGGCATCTGGCGTAGTTTTGATGGGCGTTCTCGTCGGAATGGCATTGAGTTACTCCTTCCTCAGCGCCCGATTCCATAAACGCGAAAATAGCGAAGTAAAAAATCGAGTCCAAGCCATAAAAGCGGAGACAATCGAAGAAGTAACTGCAAGAACTGAAGTGAAAGTTCGGTCCGAGATAGAAGGTAAGATAAGAACGGAAATAACGGAGAGGCTTGAAGCTCAAATGACTGAAGAGATGGAGGCAAGCAAAGCGTTGAAAATTAAAACCTCCGAAAGTGAAGCAAAGAAAATCATCAAAGATGCTGAAATTGAAGCGAGTTCACTTCTCATTGCCGCGCGAGAAGAAGCGGCGGACGAAATAGCGAAGCAGACCGAAAAGTTGGATGGGCAAAAACGTCAACTGAAAGAACTTGAACACTCACTGACCGATCGTGACGAACAACTTGTCACAAAGAATGAAAAGTTCGAAAAATTAAAAGAAGACCTCAAGCTTCGCGAAAAGGACCTCGAGAAGTCGTTTGAAAAACTAAAAACTAAAGAACATTCCGTAGCCGATACTCTAGCAAAAATTTCAGGACTTTCCGCCAAAGAAGCACGGGAAGAACTCATCCAACGCGTACAAGAAGACGCAGAAGTAGAAGCAGCTCGTGTGGCCCGAAAAATAGAAGAAGACGCCATCGAGAACGCCGACAAAGCCGCGAAAAAAGTAATCGGAATTGCCGTCCAACGTTGGGCAGGCGAATATGTTGCCGAACGCTGTTTAAATGTAATCCAGATTCCGAACGACGATCTCAAGGGCCGAATCATCGGACGCGAGGGACGCAATATTCGAGCGATCGAGGCCGCAACTGGTGTTGATTTAATTGTCGACGATACCCCCAACGCTATCATGATCTCTTGTTTCGATCCGATTCGACGGGAAGTAGCCCGCTTAACCCTCGAAAAGTTAGTAGGCGACGGACGAATCCATCCGTCCAGAATTGAAGAAATAGCCCAAAAGTCAAAAAAAGACGTGGAACGCGAAATCAAAGATCGCGGTGAACGTGCGGCGTTCGAATTAGGACTCGGTGGTTTACATCCGGACTTATTGAATTTGTTAGGACGTCTACGCTACCGAACAAGTTATGGGCAAAATCAATGGTCGCATTCGATTGAAGTTGGATTTTTATGCGGTTTGATGGCGGCTGAACTAGGCGTAAATGTGCGACTCGCCAAACGTGCTGGACTTCTTCACGATATTGGAAAAGCGTTGACTCACGAACGCGAGGGAAGTCACGCCGTAATTGGTGCTGAAATTGCCGCCAGATGCGGAGAACACGAAGTTGTGAGGAACGCTATTGCTGCCCATCATAACGACGAACCTCAAAACTCCGTGATCGCGCACCTCGTCATCGCAGCAGATGCTCTTAGCGGCGCGCGGCCAGGAGCTCGACGAGAAATTCTAGAAACTTACGTTCAACGACTACGCGATCTCGAAAAAATTTCGTCCGAGTTTAAAGGTGTTGAAAAAAGTTTCGTCGTCCAAGCTGGACGAGAAATTCGAGTCATGGTTGAAAACTCAAAAGTTAATGACGACCAAGCTTTCGCGCTTAGTAAGAAGATCGCTCAAAAAATAGAAGAAGAAATGACCTATCCCGGTCAAATCAAAGTTTGTGTGATTCGTGAGACACGTGCCGTGGACTACGCGAAATAAAAACTAAACCCATATTAACCCCCAAAAAGAACGATAATGAAAAGTACTGTCCTTAAAGATCTGGACCGACGCGGTCTTATTTTTCAAAAGACCCACGATGAACTCGATGAAGTCCTTAAACACTCACAAACACTTTATTGCGGGTTTGATCCTACCGCAGATTCGTTGCATGCAGGAAGCCTCTTACTCCTTGTGGGGCTCGCAAACTTCCGAAGGCATGGTCACAAGCCGATTGCATTGATAGGTGGGGCGACGGGATTAATTGGCGATCCAACTGGCAAATCCGACGAGCGTATTTTACTTACCGACGACATATTAACGAAGAATGCCAACGCTTTAGGCATTCAAATTCAAACGATTTTGGATCGTGCCATGGGAATGCACCCCGACACTGTAGAAGGCAAAGTCGAAAAAATTCCAATCGTGAACAACGCAGATTGGATGAAACCCTGGTCCTTTATTGACTTCCTAAGAGACGTCGGAAAACATTTTCGGGTCAATAGTATGATGCAAAAGGATAGTGTAAAATCCCGACTTAGCGAACGTGAACAGGGAATTAGTTATACCGAATTTAGCTATATGCTCATCCAAGCTTACGACTTTTTTCACCTCTTTAATGAGAAAAGTTGCAGTCTTCAAATAGGTGGTTCGGATCAATGGGGAAATATTACCGCAGGTACAGACCTTATCCGAAAACGAACCTCTAAACCGGCCTTCGGTCTTACGGTTCCACTATTGATGACCGCTGACGGAAAAAAAATGGGTAAAACGGAGAATGGCGCGTTGTGGTTAGACGCCACAAAAACAAAGCCCTACGTCTTTTACCAATACTGGGTAGGTCGCGATGATTCACAAGTAGTCGATTTATTAAAGAAGTTTACCTTTATTTCGACCAATGAAATCGATGAACTCGCCAAAGCTGATAACCGAGGTGAACTTCAGCGGCGACTTGCCTATGAAGTGACGTGGCTGGTCCACGGGAAGGATGTCGCCGATAAAGTCGTAGCAGCCAGCCGAATGTTGTTTGGCGAGCCTATCCAAAATTTATCCGACGACGATCTCACAGCCCTCTTTGCAGATGTTCCATCCACTGAAATTCAAAAAACTGATTTGGCACAGGGGGTGGGCTTACTGCAATTACTCTCTGAAACGGGTCTTCAAAAATCAAATGGCGCTGCGCGGAGGCTCGTCGAACAAGGAGGGGCATACATTAACAATCATCGTATCGACGATGCTACCCGCGTTGTAACTTTAGATGATCTTGCCAGTGAGACGATGTTGGTACTCCGATCTGGAAAGAAAAAATACCATCTTATCCGTCTGATCTAACCGCAAGGTCCTAGAGTCCTCCTAACGCTCCACCGAATAAATCCCCGAAAAGCGGATACAATCCAAACCAGAAGACCATGATAAAGGTCGCGATAATAACCGAATAAAGAAGGGAACTGTTAAAAAACGCAACGACGCGTTCAGAACTTTCGTTAGCCAAGGTATCGAACTTTTGGGTTAAAAAAGCCAAATTTTCTTCTAGCTTTCCGGTTTCTTCACCAATAGCGATATAATCCAATGTCTCGCGGTCAATCCCTTTCATGACAGTCAGCGCCTGTTCGAGGGAATAGCCGACTTTGATCGCTTCTATTGACGCATCAATGTGTCGCGTCATTTTGGGATTGTTGGAACCTTCTGCAGCTAACTCGATGCAACGGGACATATCCATACCCGCACGCAAAGACTGACGAAGATAACGACAAAAATTTGCCAACGATCGGTAAGCAAGTGGTTTTGATACAACGGGGATGTTGAGAAAAAACCGAGATGATGCGTCTCGTAAGGAGAGATCGACTGGCACCTGAAACCAAGACCAAATCGCAATTGAGATGATCGCGATAATAGAAAGACCTTTCATCACCCCTACACCAATGGCCGGAGCAAGTATCTCCCATGTGGTTCCTTGAGTTACACCAAATCGAATAACTAAAACCAGTTCCCACAAAATCAAACTGAAACCGATTAAAACAATCGATGGAACGAACGCATATCCTATTTTTCGGCGCCGTTTATCTCGGGCGCCAAAGTTGCGTCCCTGCTCACGGAAGGTTGGAACGAGTTCACCCTGTTCTTCTGCAACCAGGAGAACTTTTCGAGATACGGCATCGAGGAGCCCAAGACGCGTAAACGCTTCACCAAGTTGATCGCCGTAATCGACAATAGAAGATCTCAATTGGGTAATTAGTTTTTTATCGAATTTCTGACGTTCCATGAATTCAAATATTCGATCATAACCAATTCCCGAATCGAGACCATCGGCGAAGAGCTTGCACATTTTTTCCGCTTCAACGTCCGTCATATACGTCGATCTTTCTTTTACGAGCGGAGTCCCAGCATTGCCACCGTTTACTTCCGAATACTCAGAATATTCCATATTCTTTCCATTTTGCCTGTTTATTTTAGGATACCTCCAATGTGTCTAGAACACCAGACTTCCCGTTCTTGGAATTTTTCGAGACCTAATAAGGTTCAATCGGAGGGCGTAAGACTACTGCCTAATCCAGTTATTTGAGATTGAATTGGTTCCAAATTCATATATCTTGTTCTATATAGGTGAGCTATGAATGACAAACAAAAATCGATGATCGGCTTGATGAAAGAAATTCTTCAAGATGACTACGTTGCTTTACGCGTTGAAACCTATTCAATCACAGAACAACTCGCTACAGAATCGCTTTGTAAGCTAAGTGCATGTTTGACCAATGCCGATGGAAGCGATTTTGTCGTAGAAGGAAAAGGTGTAGGTTCAATAGACGCACTTTTTAACGGACTCATTCATAAACTGGCGGATGAATACCCGTCGGTTGCATCCATTAGGTTTTCCCAATTCGAAATTAAGGCACTCCTCACAACAGATAAGAGCTCAAAGGCTGAAGCCGAAGCTGTTGTCGGCGCAGTAAACAGCGAAGGCAAAGAATTTATATTTTCTTCAACGGCTTCCTCAATAAGTCGTGCTGGAATTGAGGCAGTTGTTCAAGTGGCTGAATATTTCGTTAATTCTGAAAAAACATTTTTAAAGCTAAAAGACATTTTAAAACACTACCAAGAAACGGGCCGCATGGATCTCGTCGATAAGTACACAGATTTGATGGCTCGTGTAGTACAAAATACGTCGTACTCGGAGGTTTCTGAGTTGAAGAGGAACAAGGACGAGAAGTGAAAATTTTTGTTTATGTGCTTTTCGGATTCGCCCTTACAGGTTGTAACTTAACAATCGATTCAGAATCCTATCCCTATGAGCCTATTCCAGAAATCGGTATTTCTGCGCCGGAATTGATTTTTACCGAAATCCTTCCATGGAGCTCGGCTACGGCCGGGTTATCAACCGATGAGCGCGGTGAATTCATTGAAGTGAAAAATATCGGCAATATTGAAATCGATCCTCAAGATATCTTCATCGAGATAAGAACTTCTGAAAGCGACGCTCCCATTCAAACCATTGAGGTCATCAAACCGCGAAGTGCGGAAGCTATTAAGGCCACCGATGCTCTTAAACCCATTCAACCTGGCGAATATTTCGTTTTCATCCGATACGAAACTCAAAAATCGCCGCTAGAGCTCGACCAATCGAAATTTTATGATTACGGGGAGTTTGGAGAAAAAATAGAACTCGATCAATCTCAGACCCGATTTTTAACCCTTTCTTTTCGTGGGAAAGACGGGATCGTTCGGTCGGACGGCCTGAGTTGGGAAGCGAATCGTTTTCGCGCAACCAAGTCGACCCAGCTTGAGATGGAAGTCGACCGGAGCATCGTTTTAGACTTTAATAAAGAAAACAACGAAGATAATGACCTAACCGAAAGTTGGTGCCTCGAAAAGAGTCTAGAATCAAAAGGAATTCGGGCAACACCGGGTAAATTCTCCACATGTGAATAAGGCCGAGTGAGAGTTGATTTTGGGCCGACTTTCCATTATCAGTTAGCGCGTTGCCGCGGCAACACACTGTGAACTTCAGAGTTCAATCCAACAAACCAAAAATTTTCATGGAAGTTTCTTTCGTGACTTGGAGCTTTAATGACAGAAAATCGTAAGAATAATAATTCGAGACGACGTCGATCCCGGAATAATAACGGTTCAAATCGTAACCGTACCGAAAAGGGCAACAGCAAGAACAATAAACGGAACCGGAACTCACGCACCCCCAAAGACAAGCTTGGTGGACGTGAGCCAGTCGATAAAGATGCCGGTGTAATAAGTGGCCCACTCCATGTAAATGCGTTTGAACTCTTCTGTTCGTATCACCTCGGCATCACACCGAATAATAAGTACAAAAAACCAAATGTACGTGATGTCGCTCGATATTTTGATCGCAAACCACACGAAATCGATAATGCACTTAAAAAATGTGGACTAGATAACGCTTCGTGCAAAGCGGCAGGATTTGATATTTCTTTTGCTCAACTTGATATAAGAGTTGCGCCAGAGGGATTGGATCTACGTGAAATTGCCAGACCCCTATTCGAAGAATTTGTCGAACTAAATGAAAATTTCGTTGATTGGTCAGAACCCAAAATCAACTATTCTTCCGACGAAGAAGAGTAAGAAAGGGCTAATACTTTCTTGATCTTGTCTTCTAATTCATCGAAATCAAAGGGTTTATCTAAATAATCATCAGCTCCGAAAAGCGGCGACGTAAGCTCGTTGTTCACTGGGCCAATTGCGGTAATCATAATGATCCCCGTCGACGCGAGCTCTTCTTTAGATTTGATGTATTTACAAACCTGCCAACCGTTGAGTTCGGGCATCATCACATCTAGTAGAACCAAATCGGGACGATGAACCAAAACTGATTCCAGCGCCTCAGCACCATCAGTGACCACAAGAAGATCACAATCAAGCTCGTCTAGGAATATTCTCAGGAGTCTTCGAATCTCGGGATCATCATCAGCGACCATAATCAAGGGACGTTCCCGCTTACCTTCAGGTGGGTTCTGATTCAGATTCTTCTCATTCATAGCTTATTCCTTTTGGGTGAAAAGAATCTAAATGTACAGTCAAGCTTGGTCAACCTAGAAATCACCCGCTATTCCTTATTGCATCAATCTTGCTTCGGACGTAAAAATAAACTTTGTGGAATTGCTCTTGACCCTGAGAACCAAATTAATTGGTGGATTTCTACTTCCCACCTTTATCATCCTAGCGTTGTTTGGAATCGTGATCTACGGATCCAGTCGACAAGAACTGGAAGACGAACTCGGGCGTAGATTAATCTCGATCGGACAAGCCACAAGTTCACATTTATCCCAAAGTGTAGATGCCAAGCAGATTTCCCGATTGGATGCATCCAAAAAACGAGTGCTGAAACGACTTGGTACAAAGATAACGAATTTAAAAGAACAGACCGGAATCGAACGTGCTTTCATTTTTGGACAAGATCTTAACTGTATCGTCGATACCGGAGAGACTCCTTTTGGAGAAAAAATATATGTTCTCAACGCCCATCTAAATGAGATCCAAGACACGTTCAAAGGCGTACCCAGTACGAGTGTACTTTTCGCCAAAGCGGGCGGGTTCGACAAAATAGGATTCGTCCCGATCCGTCACGAGAAGCAAATCGTCGCCGTCATTGGAATCGTAGGAAGCGCTGAATACTTCGAAATCCTTAACGATCTTTTCAAGGTCTTAGCTGCGCTTTTTATATTCGGATTTATCCTCGTCATCGGGATCGCTTCTTTCCTTTCTCGGCGGATCACCGACCCGATAGACGAACTTGTCAGGGGCGCACAAAACGTCGGAAGTGGCGACTTTCACGAGGCAATTAAAATTGAATCAAAAGACGAAATTGGTTTTCTAGGAAGCGCATTCGAAAATATGAGGGTTAATATCCTACAACGCGACGCGCAGATGCAAATGATGTTATCTGGAATTGCTCACGAAGTCCGTAATCCGTTAGGCGGTATGGCATTGTTTCTCGGTTTATTGAAAGAGGATCTCGAAAGTCAAGCCGAAGCCAATAAATCTAAACTTGGACAGGTCGAAAAAATTCAACGAGAACTTTTCTATCTTGAAGATGTTGTTTCAGACTTTTTAGACTTTTCTAAAAACTCTCCCTTAGAAATCGAGAATATTAAGGCCCGACCCTTCATCAATGAGATTCTTGAACTCTTGGGAGGCGAAGCCGCCGAACAAGATACCATTCTCAGCGCGAATATCGCAGACGACATAGACCTGACATGCGACACGGACAAAATTCGCAGTGCTATCATCAACATCGTACGCAATGCTTGCCAAGCGTGTAATGGACCCGGAGAAGTTACCATCGAAGTCGCGCAGTCCAATCAAGAACGAAGGATCATCGTTAAGGACAACGGGTGCGGAATGGACTCAGAAACAATTAAAAGCATTTTGACCCCTTTCTATACAACAAAAGAACAAGGTTCTGGCCTCGGACTCGCTCTCGCGAATCGAATCATCGCTCAACATGGAGGGACGCTAGAAATCAACAGTGAAAAAGGAAAAGGAACGGAAATTTTCTGTTCTTTACCTTTTGATGATTCTATAGAACAAGGTGCTCCTATTCCCGAAGGATGGCTTGGATAATGAAACATAACACACATTTCTTTACGGGATTTCCCGGCTTCTTAACTTCTCATATTATTGACGAACTTTTGGCCAAACACCCAAACGATAAAGTCGTAGCCCTTGTCACGCGACGTTCCTTTTCAACAGCCCAGAAAAAAATCCAAAATAATAACTGGGAATCAAGGGTAGAGT
This sequence comes from uncultured bacterium, assembly GCA_937981985.1. Taxonomy (GTDB): domain Bacteria; phylum Myxococcota_A; class Bradymonadia; order Bradymonadales; family Bradymonadaceae; genus CALJNB01. The sequence continues at coordinate 16,528 of CALJNB010000096.1, read as the reverse complement.
TGGTCATCGGTGATATCACTCAAGATGATCTGGGAATCGACAACCCAGGCCTTCTTTTAAAGAGACTGACTTACGTTTGGCATCTTGCGGCAATTTACGACTTGGCCGTCAAAGAAGAAGTGGCTCATCGGGTAAATGTGACAGGTACACAGAAGATAATTGAGTTTACGGCCTCCATTAAGAACCTCGTGCAATTTAACTATATTTCAACATGTTATGTGGCCGGTAAAAGAGAAGGGCTGATCTTCGAGGATGAACTGGACGAAGGACAAAGCCATAACAATTTTTACGAATCAACAAAATTCCTTGCAGAGATCGAAGTTCAAAAGTCAACGCTGCCATTTGCAATTTTCCGACCGGCAATCATTGTCGGCGATTCACGAAGTGGGAAAACTGAAAAATTCGATGGCCCGTATTACCTATTTAAACTCTTAAACGAACTCCCAAGTTGGCTGCCCTCACTTAACGTTCGCTCGGGAACATCGGGAGTGAATATCATTCCCATCGATTTCGCAACAAAAGCAATCCTGGCCTTGGGCACCGACGATCAATCAAAAGGACAGGTTTTTCATATATGTGATTCCAATCCGATGGTCCCAACAGAAATCATTTCCCTTTCGCTAAAATCTTTAGGAAAAAAGCCTGCAGCTGCATCGATTCCTAATTCTATATTTAAACGGGCCGCAGAAAGCAGAAATATCGAAAAAATCACGGGCGTTCCTAAAGAGGTTCTGAACTACTTCACATATAACGCAGCATACGATGCATCTAATGCGACCCGCTTACTTGCGGGCTACGGTATTTCCTGCCCCCATCTTTCCAGCTATTTACCAATTTTAATCGACTATTACGAAACCCACTAATTATGAAAAAGCTTCAATACACTCTCGATCTTGAATCTGTAGCATCAGGGTATTTAGATGTTCGACTCGACATATCCGAAATTGGGGAAACTTCGAAGCTCACTCTAGCGCTTCCCGTTTGGACTCCTGGCAGCTATCTCGTTCGAGAGTATGCTCAGTTTTTAAGCTCATTAAGCGTAGTTGATAAAAAGGGTGAAAAGAGAAATGCTCACAAGCAAAGCAAAAGCACATGGGAAGTTGACTGTAAGGACATTAGCGAACTTACCGTTATTTATCGCCTCTATGGTCAGACCCTAAATGTACGTTATAATCACTTCGATAATACTCATGCATTCATTCACGGGCCCGCGACGTTTTTATACATTCCAAACAACCCCAAAAGTACCATTTCCGTAGAAATCGTTAATACCGATTGGGAAGTCACAACCGGTCTTCGCAGAATAGGTCCGTCCACCTTCTATGCCGACGATTATGATATGCTGATCGACTGCCCGATAGAAGTAGGGAATAATCATGCTCTAGATTTCGATGTACTCGGAAAACAACACCGATTCGAATTTTGGGGGGAAGGTAATTATGATGCCAGTCAGATTGTTCGTGATACCAAAAAGGTCATCCGAACTGCGGCGAAAATATTTGAAAGCAAACTTCCCTACGAATCCTTTGCCTTCATTACGCACTTGACCGAAAAAGACTACGGCGGATTAGAACACCGGAACAGCACCGCATTAATGGTCCCTAGGAATAGTTTTAGAAGCGCGCCGATTAATGAAAGGTCATCAAATGAAGACGAAACCTATCGGAGCTTTTTGGGTTTGGTCTCTCATGAATTCTTTCATACCTGGAACGTAAAACGTATCAAACCAGCTGCGTTCAATAACTTTGATTATCAAAACGAAAATTACACTCGAGATATGTGGACGGTTGAAGGAATCACCTCCTATTATGACGATTTAATTTTACAAAGAGCGGGACTAATAAGTCGAGACGTTTATCTTCAAGGGGTCGCAAAGATGATTGCGAGATTGGAACAAACGCCGGGAAGAGAGATCTGCTCGCTGGAAGACGCAAGTATTGACACGTGGATTAGACTGTACCGACCACATCCCACCAATCAAAATAGTAATATATCTTACTATTTAAAGGGCGCATTAATCAGCCTAATCCTGGATCTAAAAATTCGCTTAGAATCTGGCGGGACGAAATCGCTCGATGACGTATTAGCGTATTTATGGGCTCATCATTCTGGAGACAAAGGATATCCAGAGGGTTCTTATGAATCGATCGTACAAATCGTGGGAGAGATCGAGAGCAAGGAATTCTTCGATAAATTCGTCCGCGGTACTGTCGACCCGGATTGGAACTCGTTTTTCAAACCTTTTGGATTAACCTTAACTTGGAAAAGCGAAGAAATTCCTTACCTGGGAATCCAGTTGGACGGTACGAAAATTAAGTCGGTTGATGATGGTAGTCCCGCGATGGGGAAACTACATCCCAACGACGAGATAATAGCTATAGATAACAGACGCTTTTCCGGCGATCTATCTACGCGACTAAAAGTACACATTGCAAAAGACACCCTTATTTTCTCAGGATTTAGAAACGGGATGTTATTCAATACGCGGATTGAACTCCATGCGTGTAAAACCGGAGAATATACATTTTCTATCAACGAAGACGCTGACACAGCTGCCAAAAATAGACTGGAAAACTGGATCAAATAGAGGCGAAGGTGTTAGACAGGGACTGAATTATGGTTGATCCATAGCTAAGTTTGAGTAAGCTGCCACAATTCTCTTGGATATTTCATGAAAAAACATTTTCTTATCTCCTTCGTACTTACAATCTTCGCGACGGCCTCTCTATACGCGCAGCCTGTTCAACCCAAAGAGATCGTTGCTGATGGGAAAGTGTATCAGGTCGCGAACCAAGTGAATCAACAAGTCTTATCACCATTTTGCCCCGGTAAAACCCTCGCCATGTGCACCTCTCCGGCGGCAGCAGATGTTCGACGCGATATTCAAGTTTGGGCGGCCCAAGGCAAAAAAGTAGACGAGATCAAAGAAACGCTTTTCGAAGAATATGGCGAAGAGTACCGAATGTCTGAGCCGCCTTGGTGGGATAATTTCGGGTTATTTATTGGTATCGGATTCGCATTTCTCATTTCGATCTCGGCCATCGTTTTTATCTCTCGCAACCGTATCGAAAAGCAAATTCAAGAGGATGATAGAGACGAAGAAAAGCTGGAAGAGAATAGCGACGACGAATATCTGAATGAACTTCGGGCGCAATATCAAGATTAAAACCCCGTCAACACATGAAATCTAAGGGTTCAAAATCTGCTCTGATTATATTTTCAGCGGTCGTTTTCTTTGCTGTAATTAACGGAACCATGATTAACCTCGCCCTCCCCTTTGTCGGACGAGATTTCAACGTCACCGAAGGCACCTACGGTTGGATATCCACCGTGTATGCCCTCATGTTTGGCATATTCAGCGCTATTAACGGTAGAATCGGAGACATCGTAGGTATGCGAAGACTCTATCTTGCCGGTCTCCTCGTTTTCGGATTCGGAGCCATCGCGGTCGCATTGTCGCCGTCCATTGAAATAGCGATCATATTGCGCGGCTTCCATGGCGCCGGAGCCGCTGCGCTGCCCGTCCTGGGTTCTAGCATGATCGCTAGACTCTTTTCGCCGCAAGACCGGGGTTGGGCGATGGGAGTCATCTTAAGCGTCGTAGGTGTAGCTGCGAGCATTGGTCCCTTCATCGGCGGCATTATTCTCCAATCCTATAGCTGGCGCGTTGTGTTTCTTTTCGCCGGCTTATCGTTATTCATTTGGCCCTTCGCCTTTAAAGCTATTCCTAAAACAATGGACACGCGCAGTAAAAACGCCACCTTTGACCTCGTTGGTGCTTTATTGATGGGTGGTGGCGTGAGCGCTTTAATTTACAGCTTTCAGGTCTTGAAAAATACCGGCGCAACGCTTCACTTTGCATCGATCGTTGCCTTAGGTTTGATCTTATTGATGGGTTTTTGGATTTGGATTAACAGAACCCAAACGCCCTTTGCTCCGCCAGCGATTTTGAGGAACGGGCAATATCTCGCGACCTGTTTTGTTGCTTTTTTATCTAACGCCACTCGATTTGGAACGATCGTTTTAGTCCCGATCTTCCTAACAGAGGTCAATAAATTAGCTCCGATTTGGACAGGCGTTGTCTTGATCCCTGGCGCTATTGCAATTGCATTTCTTTCTCCTAAGTTCGGACAAATGGGAAGCAATCGCGGCGCTCATTGTCCGATATTTATCGGTACTATTTTCTTGATTCTCGGAAACCTAATTACGGCATTTTACACCGGGGGAAGCCCAATCGGCGTCGCGGTTGGCATGGGTCTTTACGGTATAGGATTCGCGGGAATTCAAAGTCCGTCGGTAACGGCCGTAAGCCTCATCGTCCCGAAAGAAATAACGGGAGTAGGGGTAGGAATTTTTATGATGATCTTTTTTATCGGTGGCGCCTTTGGGGTTGCAATATCGGTTACAGCGGTAGAACTTCAAGCCGTCGATGCGCTTAGTTGGTTGGGTTTTGAGGGGCTCGGTATGGGTGCTCGTTATTCGAACGCAATGCTTGTGTTAACCGCATTAGCCGTTGCCGGCCTAGCCTTAAACCCTTTCATACCACGAAAAAATGCAGCTCAAATTGTATTGTAATCTGGCTTCCAAGGTTCTACTACTCGTGACAGATACAGCGGTAGTTAAACGATATGGAAGACGAAAAAAAATCAAAATCAACAATCATCGCAGATGATCAGGACTTTACAGCTCCGTCGGGCGTACAAGATCCCGCCGAACAAAAATTGGAAGTATGGGTTTATGCGGTAGGCTTTCTCGCGTTTATGATGATGATCTTCTGGAGCATCGTTTTCATGCGTCTGGGTGAAACATCGATTCGTTTCCTGACTCAATTTATTCCAACCTTAAGTATGATGACCATACCTATTTTAACGTGGGGTGTTTTCCGTTCATTACTGAAACCGCCGACATTACGAAAATCTAGAACTCTTGCGTTCCTAGTTGCACTTGTTGTCGGCGTCGTAGGTATGCAGCCTCTCATTCCAGCACCGCTATCGACAGAGAACTGGAAACAAGACTTTGCCGTCAAGCTTCCCTTCAAGGGAGAGTGGTACACGACTCAGGGCGGCGACGAAGCAAAGCGAAATTATCATAATACGACACCTGCCCACCGTTGGGCTTATGACTTCGTTGTTCGTAAGGACGGAAAAACCTTTGCCTTAGATGGAAAGAAAAACTCGGACCATTTTTGCTTTGGAAAAACTATTTTATCACCGGTAAACGGGAAAGTGATGCAGGTTGAAAACGACGAGCCGGATAACGAAAATGATGAAATACCAGCGACCTTAGAAAAAGCGCGGGGTAATCATGTTGTCATACGCGTTAAAAAAGATGTCTATATTTACCTCCAACATCTGCAGCATCAATCTGTAAAAGTCGAGATTGGTGACGAAATTAAAATTGGAGATCCTGTTGGAGCATGCGGAAACTCCGGGCGGAGCTATAGTCCCCATCTCCAGATTCACGCACAGAACGCGCAAGGTTTTCCTATCGCAGAGTCCTTACCGATTGTTTTTGATGGGTTAGAAAAAAGCCCGATTGGCGAGTCTGAGTGGAGAAAGGGTGACGGAAGCGTTGTCAACGGGAGTGAATAAATAACGCTGCCGTGATTCAAAGTCTTTTTAGGGAGGACTTGTTTTACCGTGATTGCTCGATCCCCAACAAAGTACCACGTCATTAATAGTAATTCGGCAAACATGATGCCGGCTGGCAGAGATCTCCACAAACCCAGTATTCATAGTCGCGTCTGTCTGCGCTAGGCCATTGTAGATAAACGTTTTTTGAAGGAGATATATTTAGAGGCGAGTGGCAACGAAATGTGTCTGTCCTTGTCGCATTAACTTGAATCGAATTGCCTTACTTTTGTTTTGTGACAACACCGCTCTATCAAGCTCTTCGGGAGTTGAAACTACAGTCTTATTTGCCTGTAAAATCACATCGCCTGGTCGCAAAATCTTGCTCGCTGGAGTTTGCTCGTGAACGGACTGGACTACAACACCTATGCCCGTTTTAACGCCCAAACGTCGAGAAAGCGCCCTGTTGATAGCTTTAGTTTTAGCACCAAAACCAGGATGATAAGGACGCTTACTAATCATTTTTTTCTTAGGGCGCTTTGTGTCGGGACGTTCTTCTAGAGTGATCGATAAACGCTTTTTCTTACCTTCACGCAGAACCTCTAACCCGACTTTCTTACCAGGTCTAATTTGTGCAACTTTTCTAAAAATTTGTGGAAGACTTTTAATTCGCGTTCCATCAATATGTGTGAGTACATCGCCTGGCAACAAGCCTGCTTTAGCACTCGGCCCCGACTTTCCAACGTTTCCAACAAGCACACCATGATTGATCGGTAGGTCATAAGATTCGGCAAGCTCTTTATCAAGGTCTTGAAAGCCAACTCCCATATAACCTCGAGCCACATATCCTTTAGTTTTCAGCTGAGGGATAATCGTCTTAACAACATCAATGGGTACAGCGAAACCGATACCTTGCCCGTCTCGGATCACCATCGTGTTGATGCCGATTACTTTTCCGTCCATGTCAAAAAGAGGTCCGCCCGAATTACCAGGGTTGATCGAAGCATCGGTTTGGATAAAATCATCGTATAAATTCGCACCTAAGTTCCTACCCTTCGCGCTCACGATTCCGGTTGTCACCGAATACTCCAAACCAAAAGGATTACCGATGGCAACTACCCATGCACCAACTTTTAGACGCTCGGACTTTCCTAGCCTCACAAAATTGATTTCCTTGTTCGGTTTGATCTTAAGGAGCGCTATATCCAGATTTTCATCACTTCCTACGAGATTAGCTTTATGAGATGTACCGTTTGAAAAAGCCACTGTTATCGTGTCAGCTGTCGCAATAACATGATAATTCGTTAAAATGTAGCCATCTTTACTAATCACAAAACCGCTTCCCTGTTTTCCCGTACCTTTACCGGACACAGCGAGTTCGAATGAACTTTTTCCTTGATCGGTCTTTATTGAGACTACGGCAGATTTTTGTTCTTCAAAAAGGCGAGCAACGTCGGGGAGTTCGGCGAAGGCAACACTCGGGAAACTTAATAAAACGACGAGTAAAAGCTTCTTCATAGGGTACTCCTTTTTCTAACCCACGAGTAATAAAATTCTTCCCCACTTACGTGGGTTGGACCTTATTAAAACAAGTTGGGTTGTTTATTCATTCCCCAGTATGAAGGATTGTAACTATTTTTTCAATTTTTGTATTGCTGGCGCAGTTTTATCCCACGGAATTTGATCTGAATGAACGACGGAACCGCCCCAATGACCGGCAGCAAATGCGCTAACGGCCGCGCCAATCCACATTAATGAAGCGGCTTTTTTAATATAATGAGAAAAAGAAGATGTACTTCTGAATCCGACCTCAAAACCGATCGTTGCGAAGCCAACTAAGAGGAAAACCATCACGCCAAAATTTCGATGATGCGACAACTCATCGGGCCCATCACCGCCTAAAATTCCCGGCGCGGATAAAATTCCCGAGATTGCCGTGACGGTACTTACGAAAAATAACGCCCAGCCAAAAAAACGAAGTAATTGCTCCAAATTTTCGGCCGGTTTTTTGACGTAAACAATTCCAAGGACTGCCATCCCGATGGTTCCGGTAGTTGGAACTTGTAAAAATAGGTGATGTATATATTCAGGCCACATGGTCGAGAACCTACCACGAGTTATTCGACTTTAGGAAGACTAGCAGGGCGCTAGCTTAAGTATTCCTTCGGTTTTCGCATATTTCTCGAGTTCTTGTCGGAGCAAGCTTCGCCCCCGAAAGAGCCGGCTCATCACAGTTCCTACAGGGCAATCCAAAATTTCGGCGATTTCTTTGTAGGACAAGTCGTTGAGGTCCGCGAGTAATACTACAGTACGAAAATCGTTGGATAGACGACTAAGTGCGGTCCGTATCTCTTCGCTAAAACTATGATGAACGGCTCTACTTTCCGGATTTTGCTGGAGTTCTATAGCTTGAAAATCATGGAAATTGTTTCGAACAACGTTTATATCCTGCCCCCCCAATATCTCACGTTCTTTCTTCTTACGTCTGAACTTATTGATAAAATCATTGGTTAATATTGTAAATAACCAAGCTCGTGCGTTGGTACCTTTCTTAAATTTATCTAAACCTTGGTAAGCCTTTAGATAGGTGTCCTGAACCAAGTCCTCAGCATCGACTTCGTTCTTCGTGAATTTGAGTGCTTTTGAATACAGGGCATCAACGTGTTGAAACATCTCGGCTTCAAAGTCAAAGCCTTCTGGAGATTCTTCGATATGATTTCGTTTTAGCATCTAAACTCCTGTCTTTGCCTAGGATTCCAGAAAATCCCAAAGGATTCACTTTATACCTAGTAGGAACGTAGGATCCAAATCGAGATGAGCAAGCAACTATTTTGCATGCAACAAACATTATATTGCTTTGAATTCAAGACTATAGATCGTTAGGGTTTCGTTGAACTCTAAACGGATTTATCGATGAAAAATACTATTTTGATTGGACTCGCGATTCTCACATTCGGCTGCAGCGGAGGCATGGACGATGAAGAATCATCTCAAGCATTTCTCGCCACACAAATGGTGTTAAGCCAAGGTGTAGCACAGGTTAATACAAGTGGTCCTGCCGATACACTGATTATCAATCATTCATTTAATTGCTTAGAAGGTGGAGCGGCGACATTCACCGGAAGTGTCGAAAACTCGGGAAGCAATAGCGAATTTAGCTATGAGGTTGATTTCGCTAACTGCGTTTCTCAAGGAATAACAATCGACGGTTCGATGAACTACTCCTTAAGTTTTGAGGAGAACGGCAACCAAAGTTTTAAAACCGTCTATATATTTAGAGGAGATCTAAGTTATTCGGGTCAGGTTGAGGGATCGTGTCAGATGGATGTGGTTTCAACGAGTGATGTAAATCAAGGTGGAGCATCGTTTACTTATGTTGGAAGTATTTGTGGAAATGATGCGACAACTACTTTGAACCAAAAGGTAAGCTTCTAAACTACTTTTTGGTTTTAGCTCGTGAGTCGTCAAATTTTTCGATTCCGGAAAGCATCGCCTTCACGACTTTTTTTCGATGTTCAGATTTAACCACCGTCACTCCTTCTTCGGTATGGGTTAGAAAACCGGCCTCAACGACAACAGCTGGCATTCTAGCCCCCCGTAGTACTGTGAAGTTCTCTTGCTTCACACCCCGATCGATTGCGTTTTCGGAACCACTGAGTTCATGTTCCAATCCTTCTTGAATCGCACGCGCGAATTTCCCAGCGTGTTTGTGACGACGTTGACGTTTTAAATCCACTAAGGTTTTCAACATCGCGCCTTTTTGGTCTTTATCAGCTTTTGTGCCTTTTTTAGATATACCCTTCGGTGTAACCCAATCTGATTTTAAGAAGTAGGTCTCAAATCCAGACGCTTTATTGTGGGTTGCGGCGTTATAATGGAGGGACAAAAACAAATCGGCATCTCTAAAATTCGCAATCCTAGCTCGCTCACTCAAGCTAAGTTCGCGGTCCCAATAACGGGTCATAACCACCCTCACTGTTGGATATTTTTCCTGAATAGCGTCTCGAAGATCGTAAGCCAATTCCATGGTAAGAAATTTTTCTTTTATTTCGGCAACGCCCAACGCGCCATCGTTTTCCCCACCATGACCCGGGTCGATAACAATCGTTTTCACGGTACGTAGATTCGTTACCGCAGCCTTTTTGCTTAAATACTTAACCTTTCGCGCTTGATCTCTCACCTTTAGGACCGTCGATAAATCGATTCCCAAACGTGGCGGAAACGCGTCAGCGTTCTGCGTAAATGCGTGTGTTGCGAAAAGGGCGACTAATATCATTAGGGTTTTCTGCATCTGAAGCTCCAGTTCCTTCCGTGGTTCTGAGCTTTGATCGTAGCAAGGCCGGGCATTCGGACAAGTTTTTAGTTTTTCTGATCCGCTAAAATACGAATCTTTTCGTATAGAACACCATTCTCGAGGATACCTAACATCCTGTGGCCAACACCTTCAGGACTAAAAAATTCTATTTCAGAATTCTGTGCCTGCGCAACGCTATCTTCATAATCAACAACATCATCAGCAGGATCGTGATAGATAACAATCGGCTGGCTCTTACTCAAATCCCTAATTTTTTGTGCGTGCTCATGTTCCTCCACTATTCTGACTGCACGAAGAATTCGCAGGTAAGCCGGCGCTAATAAAATCGTTGGACCTTCCCACAAACCCCTGCGTATGAGTTCGCAGGTGATTGCACCGCCATAGCTGGAGCCAACTATAACGTCCGGAACAAATTTTTTAATGGGTTCAATTTGTAAGGCCAAACAAGACTCGATACTTTTTTGCCAGGCTTCAGCAAGTAGATTTTTAATAAAAAAATAGACAATTATATTCCCGCCCATGAAAAGGATAAGAATATATTGCCAAGATAAATCACGAAAATAAGAAATCACCCCGAAGGTCGCAGTAGCGAGAACCCAAAACGCAAACCCCTGTGTTCGAAATACATTTCGAATCACTGAGTTTTTCTTAGTGACTCGAAAAGCAGACATCTTCATGTCAACCGATCGAACCTCGAATCCGGCTTCGCGCATCATTTGGACTTTCCCACCCTCAGGACCACTTTCGAGTCCGTGAATAAAAAAGACCTTCGTTTTTTCAGACTTTGGCATCAGGAAAGTTCGCTAATAGTCTGCTTTAGAAAAGCCAGGTATTCATCGCGATGTTGGGCAGAAGTAGCTTCCACACGAAGAACAAGTGCGGGTTGTGTATTACTAGCGCGACATAAGCCCCATCCCTCTTTAAATTTAACACGTACGCCATCCATGGTGTTAACTTCATATTCGGAAGTAAGGGCTTCAGCCATACGTTTGGGAATATCAAACTTCTTGCTATCCGCGCATTCAAGCCTGAGTTCGGGTGTCGCAAAGGATTCGGGTATTCCGTCCAACATTTGCGAAATTGTCTTATCGGACTTAGTAAATATCTCTACTAATCTAGCCGTCGTATACAAGGCATCATCAAAACCGAAAAATCGGTCATTATAAAAAACGTGCCCGCTCATTTCTCCAGCAAGCTGAGCATTCGTTTCTTTGATTTTCGCTTTAATTAGAGAATGTCCCACCATCGCCATAATTGCTTCGCCGCCGTGGTTTTCGATATCGTCGAACAAATGCTGAGAACATTTAACCTCCCCGATGATTTTTGCCCCCGGTATTTCGCTAAGAAGCGCCCGAGACAAGATCACCATTAACATATCTCCGAACACCATAACGCCGTTTTCGTCGACAATCCCTATCCGATCGCCGTCGCCATCGTAGGCCACGCCAAAATCAGCATTGTGGTTTTTTACAGCAGCGGACAGGTCGATCAAATTTTCTGGGACCGTTGGGTCGGGATGGTGATTGGGGAAATTTCCATCGGGTTCTAAATACATTCCAATGGTCTCACAACCCAAAACCCCCTCAATTAACTCCATAGCGCAAACACCGGCAATACCGTTACCGCAATCAACAACAACCTTGGGCCGTTTTGCAGTTTCGTCCATCTTTAGGTTGTTTTTTACCCACTCAAGATAATCTTCAATTATGCCTGGACGCTCGGAAAGGATTCCTTCTCCAGTTATAAATCGTTTTTCGAGAATACGATTTTTCAACCCCTGAATATCTTCACCGTGTAAAGTGTCCGCACCAACCATCATTTTGAAGCCGTTATATTCACCCGGATTATGCGACCCAGTAATCTGTACACAACCATCAAGCTTGTCCGAATATTTCGAAAAATAGACCAAAGGTGTCGGTACCATTCCCAAAGATTTTACATTTATCCCGGTCGAAATAATCCCTGCACTTAAACGTTCAAAAAGTCGAGCGCTGGATATACGCATATCGAACCCGACGGCGATCGTTGCCCCCGTTCCAACACGTTCTTGGACTTCACTTCCAATTGCTTTACCTAAATTAAATACCGTTTCGTTATCCAAATCGGTCTCGGCGATGCCACGGATGTCATACTGACGAAAGATATGAGGGTTCATAATACTACTCTCTAAAGGCGGCAAAAGCTTCGGCGCCTGTTTGGTTCTTGGTTTGATTCGCAAAGACATAGAATTTAGGTTTTGAATCTATAAAAATTTGATGATCGAAGACGAAATCTGAATCATCAAAAAGTCCAACCGGCATACTAAGTTGTTGATTTTGTTTCAAACGATAGAAAAGATGGCTTCCGCAGGACAAACAAAAGCCACGCTCAGCCCAATCGAAAGAATCATAAACCTTAATGCTATCTTCACTTTCAAACTCTACCGCAGTTCCACAATCTACCGCGAGGAGTGGACCGCCGCCCCAATTCTGGCATGTCCGGCAATGACACGCGCCAACATCTGGTGACATCGTTTTTGCGACAAATTTCACTGCACCACAGATACAAGCGCCCGACTTTTCTAAAGTTTTTTTATTACTCATTTGCTTCCGTCAATGTCTAACAACAGCTAATTTCACTGGGTCCGTGACTTTCCAGTGGACTCTATTTTCGTATCCGCATGGATCGCCCGCTACGTGATAAGCAACCGGCGCTCCTAAAATCTCAAGCTCAATATCACGAATCAGAAAATCAGCAACCTCGCCGTCTTTAAAATTTCCTTTCCAGAATTTGTCGATCCGTTTCAAGATGTTTCGAAGCTTGCCATTAAAGAGACGTAACTGGACATAACCCTCTTCATGGGTCGCGTGCGGAAACATTCGGATCGAAAATCCCCAATTGGCTATCGAACCAATAGAGGCGGTCTTAACCTCACCCTCGTAGATAACCTGACCACTTTCGAAAGATTCTAGGACCTTTCCCTGTTGATCGATCCGCTTCGCGAAACCTTTAGTAGTAATACGAATCGGGAATGAGCCTTGCTTGAACGCGGTCGGAATTGAGCGCGTAACGATCGAAACACCGTAACCGAACATACCAGTGACGTAGTTTTCGAAAGGAGTCTGCTTGGCCGCCTCTTTAAAAGCATCGTAGTCATTTAAAAGAATCGAATCCCACCCAAAACCGGCGAAAGGAAAGGCTAAATTTTTAGCGTCCTGAACCATGTAAGTATCGTAGACATCCAAGGGAGCTCCGCCTCGAAGAGCTTCCAAATCATCAACAATTGATCGACACCCTAAATAGGTCGCCATCGCATTCCCGGTCCCCATTTTTAGAACACCGGCCGGAGGCGCGTTTCCACGTTCGACGAGTCCCTTTCTTATACGTTTCTCAATTGCGTTCATCAGGTACATGATGGTGCCATCTCCACCGCCAGTGAAAATAACGTCGTATTCGGAATCCACGATGCGATCTAAAGTTCGTTCGGCTTGGGTGAAGTCGTCGGTTAAAAAAAGGTCTCCCGCTGGAACCCAACGTTGTATTTGTTCATGTAAATCTCCTGTCCAACGTTTTGCTCTAGCGTTGAGAAGGACCGCAAATTTTGGAGATTCTATGACCTGGGATTTCAGATCAGAAAGCATTTAGAAGCCGCATTGTTGGAGGCATAGATTTTCGCCAATTGGCAAATTGCAACACATCGGGGTGCTACCAGAACAATCGGAATTATTCTCACAAAGCCCACCAATCTGTTCGACACCGCAATCGTCAGAACAAGTAGAATCACCGCCGCCAAGACTCGGACAGCAAAGCTGACCATTAGAACAATCAGGGTTTGTATTGCAGACATCTCCAGTCGGATTATCAGCGCATTGTTCGGCGCAAACACCAAGTTGTTCACAACACCCCTCAAAAGGCTGATTGCACTCAGCGTCGTTTCCACCACACCTGCCGCCGGTAGCACGACAACTCGTTTCGCACATGCCCGGTCCGTCTTCAAATCCCTGAGGACAGCAAAAAGTCCCACTCTGGCATTCTGAATTTACGTCACACTCAGCGTTTATCGGAAGACCTGGAGGAGACTGGTTATTCGATGATCCAGTTGTACCATTATTTCCGTTGGTGACTCCGTTATTGTTCGGCGTCACATTATTACCGGACGTCAAATTATTCGAAGAACCAGTAATACCGTTATTTCCGTTCGTAACGCCGTTATTTCCGCCATTATTTTTGTTGGTGTTATTCGTGGTATCGTCAGAATTATTACCCCCTAACTTCCATCCTTTATCTTCGCCATCTTGCTTGTCCAGAGAGTCCGAACCACAAGCTACTGCAAAAGTTAGCAAAATTGGTATTAGTGATCTTTTCATATTTTAGCCTTGTTGTAGAGACACGGACCGGCCTCTTTTCGCCGATTCATAATATGCGAGCGTCAAAATGAGAAGTTGTCTCGCTTCAGCACCTCTCAGAAGAGGCTCTTCTTTTCCGTGGCAGGCATTGATGAAATTTTGAGTTGCCCGCACAAAACTATCCTCGAAAGCCGAGGTCTTTTGACCGTAGACAACACGGCGACCGTCACGGCGTAAAACCACCGGAGGATCGAGTTGTGTAGGCTCAGAACTACGAATAATTTCAATTTCACCGCGTGTACCGCCAACCGTAATTCGGAACTCCAACGGATGATGAACCGTTCTCATCTTACGATCAGGTGCATAAGATAGTGAAAGACTACCTAAACAATCGGATTGAAAGTGCTTCCACATCGCGGTTGATGGTGCGTCCAGTTCCAAACCTTCTTTGAGTTTGGTTGTTCGTTGCAGCACATCGATCTTCTCGACTGATCCAATTAGAAATAGTGATATGGCAAAAGCTTGGTAACCGATATCAAACAACATGGGTGATCCACCCGCTTGGTCTAAATCGAAACGCCACAAGTCTTGTCCTTCGGCCCAATTCCAAACGCCACTAATAGATTGTCCGATCGTTGCCGCAATCCTTAAACCCGTTGGGGTTCCAATCTCTCCTGCGTCAATGAGACTTCGTGCATCAAGTAGAGGCTTATAAAATAAACTAGGTTCATATGCTTGAAGAATCTTTCCGGAAGCCTCAGCCGCCTTTAAAACCTCGCCTGCGTCGGCAATTGTAGTGGCAATCGGACGTTCCATCGATACATGTTTACCTGCATTCAGAGCCGCAATGGCGATCGGAGCGTGTAGTGCATGAGGCGTAATAATCTCCACTGCGTCGATTTCTGGATCTTTAAGCATCTCAGCAACGTCTTTATAATAGCGTCGTGCGCCCCAATCCAAAGACCGACGGATCGCAAGATCCTCATCGATATCACAAACTGCAATGATCTGGGCGTCTGGTGACTCCTCATATCCTTTTGCGTGAAGCCCAGCCGTATGACCCGCTCCGATAATGCCCACATTTAAACGCGACATCGAACCTCCGAAGTTCTTTTGATTCAAATTCTTAGACCCTTTATATAATTGCTAATCTTCCCCTTTGTCAAAGCCATACATGCAATTACATTTATATAGACTGTTTTTTGACTACCGAGTGTCTATAAAGTTGGATAAGATCCTAATTGCCTTCATTAAGATCAACAAAATGACTGACTCCATAGAAATATACGAACATGAAACTCGTTTTTTCGCGGACTTCAAAATCGGATCAATTAGGCTTGCCGTTCATCTAAACATCGACCACGACATTGGAGTTCTAGATTCAGGATATGCAAAGCAACTCTTAATGAAGGAACCTTCTTCGTTTCTGGATGGACGCGTCCCGCTGTATATATGCGCTTGTTGCGGAGATCTGGGTTGCGGAGCAACTACGGTTTTGATTGAAGAGTTTGGCGATTTTTTCCAATGGAGCGAATTTGGAAAGGAATCAGTTTGGACGGAGTCTACGGGAAAAATTTGGCAATCTGAATACATGAAACGGACCGGCCCCTTTTATTTTGATAAGGTCGATTACAAAAATGCAATTACGCCCTTTCTAAACACCCAACGAAAATATTAGAGAACACGTCGAAAATTAAAAGAACAAGGTCGTAAGAAGTTCCTCAGATCGGCCAAGTATTTCTTGATCAAAATCTGCGTTTTCAGTGGGTTCAATATTGAGATAGACTGTCTTAGCTCCTTCATCCTTAGCCGCAGAAACGAAGCGCGCGGCCGGCATGACCATCCCAGAAGTCCCCACCGAAATAAAAAGATCGCAATTCAAAATCGCAGCTTCGGATCGAGGAATAATCCGCGGACCTAACATTTCTCCAAATAGAGTAATATCGGGACGAATGAACTCTCCGCATCGATCGCATAAAGGCAGCTTTTCTAAATGCGGCTTGTCATCTAGAAATCTGGGAAGGTCGCACTCCTTATTCGAACACCTCGAATAACGCAGATTTCCATGAAGTTCGATAACATTTGAACTCCCTGCCATCTGATGAAAACCATCCACATTTTGGGTCACTAAGTGTAAGCTCTGAGCGGGCGCTAAACGCTTTTCTAAATCAGCCAGGGCAATGTGACCCGCGTTGGGTCGCGCATCTCTCGCCGAGTCACGAAGCGGACCAAAAGCCTTCCACATTCCTTCCGGATCCACATACATCATCGCTACGTGGGTATATTTGGCAAGGTCCTCTTTTTCCCAAAGCCCTCCA
>CALJNB010000095.1 GCA_937981985.1 uncultured bacterium | reverse complement strand
TGATGAGGTATATTAGGGGTATTAAAAAAAGTGAAAGCGTCGCGCATATTACTGACGAGGCAATCTCACGGTAACCTTTTTTATCTACCATATGCACTCTTGTACGACCGCCTCACCCAGTGGTCGGTAAATGAGAAGTTTACGTTCGATCCAAGTTGGGCCTTCGGGCGGGTTTTCGAAAGTTGCCACACCAGGTTGGCCATTTCGGGTGTAGTGGACTTTTAGTTCTGACTCGTTCTGACTCGTGAAGTGGCGTGAGAATTCAAAGTGGGTCAGGGTATGACCTTCTTTAAAGTTCTCGTTTTCCAAACCATCGGGTTCAATCGTTTGTATCTGCACGACATCGCTCAGATTCCCGAAAATATCCAAACTTGGCCCCATGAAGAGGTGATTGGAATAGTTCGGTTCGATTCGCAGATTACTATACATATTAAATGAGGTTCGGGTCTTCGTCCCAAGATACGGTGAAATACCGTTAAGTACTAGAATTAAGAAAAATACGATTTGAAGACAAGGAAGACGTCCTTTGGTTTGGTTTTCCAAGGGAATTGGGGGAGAGAAAAGTACGGCCAAAAACATCCCGCAGAAAATAGTCGTCCAAACCAGGTGCTGTACAATCAGGAGGGCTGTGGTCCAACTAAACAATGCGTGTAAAACGCCGAAGATAAAAGTGAGGACGAAGCCAAACAAGATGGCATGGCTGGGCACTCGTTCTCTCCATTTTTTTTCTAAGGTTTTAAGATAGGAGGCATCGAGAAATAGAAGATATAAAACTGAGGTGACCATCGAGAAATTAAGAAAGCGTTGGGTTAGGTCGAGTGCGAGGACGAAATGAAATAGCAGGCCGATGATGATGGACTTTTTCCGGAAGCGTTTACTTAAAAGTCCGAAGGGGATCAGAATCTCGAGAATAGTCGGAGCATAAATTGACAATGTATTGAAGAGTTCGCCTTCCGGCAGAAAAGGAAACCAACTTACTATGTTTGCGTAAAATTTTACGCTGCAACTTAAGGTTGGGTCGAAATAGCTCGTGTTGAGCTTGGCCAAGGCTGCAAAAAAATAGACTACAAGAAAGGCAATTCGGCTCATTTGAATAGCTGCCGGGAAAAAGTCTCTTGAATGTATTTTCCACTTTCCACTCTTTGCTGAGTTCAGCAGATAGCTTGCCAGAAAGGCGCTGCTGACGAAGGTCATCAACATGCGATGGTTTGGCACATCTGGCATCGAAAAAGCGACGAGGCAGATTTGTGCGCTTAGTAAAAGGAGAAGGCTTTTTAAGTCTGGCTTTACAAGCGTAAAAAGACCAACGGCAGTTAATGCGAGGTGGAAATAAACTATCGGCGAATCGGACCACACCATATAGTCAAACCATTCGGGAAGACCTGATAGTGATATCAAAAGCGTGCATGACCAAAGCGTTGTGAAAAGTCGCAACAGACTATCGTTATCGTTTTCGTCCATTTACAATTAGCGCAGGGGTGAGAGGTGAGCCTGTTTGTGTGCTGGATGCGGCTGGTGTTCAAGAGATGCTTCGGAGTCCTCACCGGGCAAAAAGAGATTTAAGATGTCCAACTTCACGGTGAGATTAACTCCACCAGAGAAAATCAATCCGGCACCCACATCGGGTGTGGTCAAAAGGTAGCCTGCGTACCCTTCTGCGTTTAGCCAAAGATATTTTGCGAAGTTGACGCCAACTTGAGCGCCTGCTCGGGGGTGCAACGCTTTGATGGACTCGCGGTCATCATCAAATTTTCCGAATGCATAAAAGAGTTGCGCTGTCGGTGATATGTGAATTGCGGACAGAGGTATCAGGTCTATATCAAGTCCTATTCCGAGTTGATTGAATTGCGCTCCATCGGGAAAAAAATTGGCATCAAACAGAAGATCAACAAAGACAATCTCTAATCCGGCTCCGAAACCATAACCTGGGCCTAAGGTGTTATCCGAAAAATAGGCAAGTTCAGGATCGCCTTGAAGGTAAATACCGTCACCGCGAACCCAAAGACTCAGCAGATCTGCTTTTGCGATATTTGAGGTCAACGAGAACATGCTCGCAATAAAAAAACTAAGTAGAATTCTTTTCATTTCGACCTCCGAAAAGTCTAACCAACGATGCGCCAAATGGAGTTTGTGGTTTCAATGATAGACGGAATTAGCAATCGAAGATAGTAGATTGCGACACCCCAGAATACCGCCCCGAAAACAACTTTTGAAGCATCGAGCCATCCGCCTGATTTAGGAAGGTTATTGATCATCGAAGAAAAAGTTCCGAGCACCAAGAACAATTGCCCCATTCCGATTGAAAATGAAAAAAGAAGCAGCGCCCCCAAAAGGGGATCTTGAGTTTGTGCGACGTAGAGTAAAATACCTGCCACGATGGGGCCGACACAAGGTGCGGCAATGATGCCGGCAACTAAACCCATGATGAATGCTTTTTTTGCGCCGTTCCCTGATGTTTGGCTGAGTTTGGTTTGAATCGAACCGGGTACCTGTATTTCAAATAGTCCAATACTGGAGGTTCCAAGAACGATAAATAGCAACGCGATTCCCGAAAGCACCCACGGCGACTGCATCGCACCACCAAAAACAGAACCGAACCATGCTGCGGTGACGCCTAATAAGGTGTAAGTAACTGCGATTCCCAACACGTAGATCGTGCTTCGCTTAAATCCCTGAAATTTGCTGGCCGTGTCTTGTGCACCAAACAATCCAATCGTGATAGGGATTAAGGGGTAGACGCACGGCGTAAGGCTAGCGAAAAGTCCAGCCAGAAACGCCAGTAGAATCCCAGCGATAAGTCCTTTTTCTTTAAGAATCTTTTCGATGTCAAATTCGGATTCCACGGTTTGCCCAGATTTAGCGGCTTCAAAGCGTGTTAGGAATTCGTCTTTGGATATCTTCCCCTCAAAACTTGCTGTTAAGAATTTGCCGCCGGGAGAAACGAAGGCTACGGCGGGCAGTCCATTGAATTTGAATCGCTTAAACGCATCGTCATTCACCTTGATTTCTTTATCTTGGTCGACTTTTACCAGGACAAGATCTCTCATGAGAAGGGGCGCAACATCGGGATGATTGAACACTTCGGCATCTAGTTCATCACATGCTTTACACCAGTCAGCACGGAAATCTACCATCATGGGTTTCCCGCTCTTCTTAGACGCAGCCAAACCGATATCGTACCGGTCCAGCCATTGTAATTCTGAAGGTGTAGGTGGTGATTCTGCTGCGCCGAATATAATAAAGAAGAATCCAATAGCTGAAACAAAAACACCCCAAAAGCGTATGATCTTCCATATTTTAGAAAGGTCCCACCAACTGGTTAACGCTTTCGCGAGAATCAATCCGAAGATGACCATTGCTGCGCCAAGACATAGGAGGCCGAGACGGTCGGGATGGGATATCGTGGCGGCGATGATGTTAAATGTAGTCAAGATATTTACTATTTCTAGAGTCATGCATTGGCGGGATTTACCTGTTCACGTCAGTCGGCAATAGACACGATGTTTTGTCTTTCGTCCAGCGAAGCAGTGAGTGAACTTAGGAATCTCGGCGCGGTTATATCGGCTATAAGTGTGTGGTCTCATTGCCATTTTCCATTCTACTCGTTGGTTTTCTTTTGAAGTAGTTTTTTTATCCTAGCGTTCAGAAGATCCACTTCCTTGACCCCAAACATAACCGACGTAACGTTGAGCTCTTCATCGAGTAAGATGACGGTTGGGTACGCTGTGATTTGCCATAGGGTTTCGCTCGTGTTTTCGTAATCGATACCGACTTGGATTCCTGTCTTTGGATACTTTTTTATGAATGCATTTACTTTCTTTTCGGACTCGGTGCTTAAAGAAAATATAGCTACTTTATCACCGAACATTTCATGAGTCTTTTTGAGTTGCCGGTCTGTTTCACGACAGGGGGGGCACCAGGTCGCCCAAAAGTCGACCACAGTAATTTTTCCTTTTGCCGAATAAAGGTTCTTTGTCTTCCCGCCAACTTTGAACTTAATTGGAGGAGCTTTCTCCCCAATCAAATGACGTCTAACGATGGTTTCGGTATCGGGCTTAGCGCGCAGGGTTAGTGTCGCTTTTCGAGTGGTTGTTATTCGCAAGAATTTGATCTCTACTTTGTCACCGTCTCGGTATT
>CALJNB010000094.1 GCA_937981985.1 uncultured bacterium | reverse complement strand
ATTCCCATAAAAATAATCATTATCGGTTCAAGTACCACCGTTAATGCCTCAATTTTGGCGTCAGTTTGTTGATTATAACTAATGGCGACGTTTTCTAACATTGCTTCTAATTGCCCACTTTTTTCACCGATAGCGATCATGTGTACAACAAGCGGAGGAAACTCTCCGGATCGTTTCAAGGGCTGGGCAATACTATCACCCTCTCGAATTTGGGATCGTGCATCTTCTATTACTTCTACTAAGCGCGTATTGCCTAGAATATCTTTTACGATATCAAGCGCTTGCAAAAGAGGTACGCCACTTGAAAGTAGGGTTCCCAAAGTTCTTGAAAAACGAGAAATTGCGATCATTCGCACCAGCGATCCAATCAAGGGGACTTTTAGGATGACTCGATCAAAGCGATGGGTTCCCTTCTCGGATCTCTTCCAGCGTATAAATCCCCAAACGGCCAAAGCCATTAAAGGGAATATGATGAACCAATATCCTAAAAGTGCGTCACTAACGCCGACTAGAAAACGTGTAATCAACGGAAGTTCGGCGCCTTGGTCTTTGAAGATTTGAGTCACTTTCGGAATTACGAATGTGAAAAGCAGCAACATGATGACAAAACCAAAAGCCATCATGAGAATGGGGTAAATCATTGCTCCAATAATTTTTGATCTCAATTCTATCTGCGCGTCTAGAAATTCGGTCAGACGTTGCAGTACCGTTTCTAGATTCCCGGACGTCTCTCCTGCCTTGACCATATTTACATAAAGGTCTGAAAAATGTTTTGGGTGTTCTGCTAAAGCTGACGCCAAGCTAGAACCTTCATTTACCTGACGTTTAACGTCGGCAAGTGTGTTTTTAATTTCGTCTTTGTCGGCTTGTTCGGTTAACGCGTTGAATGCTTCGACCAAAGGAATACCCGCGCGTAGGAGCGTTGCGAGTTGTCGTGTAATGAGGCTGATATCGCGAAGCGATACAAACTCCAACATCTTCTTAAAGTCTACATCCGTTCCGGTATTTAGTTTTTCCTTTCCTTCAGTAACCTCAGTTACAAAAATACCTTTCGTTTGAAGGGTCGCGCGAAGGGTCGCCTGACTATCGACATCGAGGATGCCTTTGACGTCCTTACCCGAAGCGTTGAGTCCTTTGTAGCGAAAAACAGGCATTAATGACCACCCTCAGATGTGACACGGATAACTTCTGAAATACTCGTCACGCCGCGCATTACTTTTAAAGCTCCATCGTCTTGAAGGGTGAACATTCCATTTCTCTGCGCCGCTTTTTTAATGGTTCCTGAATCGGTATTTTTAATAATGAGTTGTTTGATTTCTTCGTTCAATTCCAACAATTCATAAATTCCAGTACGCCCACTATATCCAACGTGATTACATTCTTCACAGCCACCTTCACGCGGATGATAAATGGTACCGCCTGTCGTATATTTCATCAGCGTTTCTCGATCTAAACCAATTTCTCCAATGTCTTCGTCTGTGGGTTGAAAGGGGACTTTGCAGTCTTTACATAGACGCCTGACCAAGCGTTGAGCGAGGGCACAAATAACCGAAGAGGCAACCAAGAAGGGTTCAACCCCCATATCGGAAAGTCTCGCAAATGCACCGGCTGCATCGTTGGTATGAAGGGTCGAGAATACAAGGTGGCCCGTCAATGACGCTTGAATTGCCATGTCAGCGGTTTCGGTATCGCGAATTTCACCGACCATAATAATATCGGGATCGTGTCGCAGATAACTACGTAAGCCGGTTGCAAAGGTGAGGTCGATTTTTTCGTTCACTTGCATTTGGTTAATGCCTGCAAGTTGGTACTCAACCGGATTCTCAATGGTCATGATATTTCGGTCTGGTCGATTAATCTCTGAAAGAGAAGAATACAGGGTTGTCGTTTTACCAGATCCGGTGGGGCCGGTGACCAAAATAATACCATTGGGTTTGTAAATGAGTTTTAAAAGTCGAGACAAGTCGTGTTCTGCAAAACCAATATCACGCACATTTAACATTAATGCGCTTTTATCAAGCAGGCGCATGGTAATCCGTTCGCCATGGACCATAGGAGCGGTGGCAACACGAATATCAATATCCTTTCCGGCCATCTTGATTCGAATACGTCCATCTTGAGGTAAACGCTTTTCGGCGATATTGAGGCCTGCCATAATTTTGATTCGTGTAACAATCGAAGATGCAAAGCGTTTAGGTGGGTGAGTAATCACTTTTAAAACACCATCAATACGAAAACGCACCGCGATTTCTTTTTCACCGGGTTCGATGTGAATATCACTCGCGCGGTCACGCACGGATTGGACGAATAAACTATTCACGAAACCGATTACCGGTGCTTCATCATCGCCTTCAGCCTCCAGCAGGTCGTTTATATCAACCAAGGCCTCTTGCGCGTAGGGGGTATCGGCTTCCTCCAACTGATCTAAGTCGGCACCCAAAAACCTACTTTTTCGATCAAATGCGGTATTGATCGCTTCAGTTAAAACCGCTTTGGGAACTAGAACCGCTGTGACTTCTTTATCCAGTACAAGTTCTATTTTATCTAAGGTTTGAAAATCAAGCGGATCATAACTGGCTACCAAAATGTGGTTGTCATCCTGCCTAGAAAAAGGAAGGACGAGGTTGTCTCGGCAAAAGCCAAGCTGTAGATGTTCAAGCAGGGTGAGATCGAGCTCTTCAATATTAATCTCGTTGATAAATCCGCAATCAATTTGAGCTGCCAAGGCACCAAGAATATCTTCTTCTTTGACAATACCTTCGGCGATCGCAAGCGCACCGAATTTTCTTTTTTCTTTATCAGCTTCCTGAAGACGTAGAATATGATCTATATCGTCGTTAGTCGCTCTTCCCGCCCTTATTAATATTTCTCCGATTCGGAGTCGATTGTACATTAGTAAGCCTTTTACTTATCGGCAGGGGTTTCGGGGTCAAATTCAACGCCGCCATTTTCAGTCTTCGTTCCGTTCTTTTTCTTTCCGAGGATATGATAATTCGGACCGTCATTTTTGAAGGCATCTAGAGCTTCATCACGCGCGCTTTTATCTTTAATCGCTTCGCCAATTTCCTGTTTCATCCGACCAATTAAGCCTGTTTTTCGATCAAAATTGACACTCTTCATATATTTGATGTCACGTTGGCCAAATAACTTTAGAAGTTCTTTTCGCTCTTTCATTTTCCGATCGCGGATCTTACGCATGTCGTCCTCGGACTCGATGATATAGGGCGTAAGCATTAGTATAAGGTTTTGCTTGGTTTTAAGGGTTTTTGTCTTTCGAAATAAAATGCCCAAAAGTGGGATATCTCCAAGCAACGGAACCTTCTGCACGGCTTCAGTCTCTGTGTCGCGAATAAGCCCACCAATCACCACGGTTGATTGGTCTTTCACGAGGACAACAGTTTTAATATTTCTACGTGTTGTTGTCGGCGTAGATGAGTCGGTCCCCGCTTTAATATCAGATACTTCTTGATCAACCTCGAGTCGGACGAAATCAGATTCATTAATTTGTGGTTTGATACGAAGTGTGATTCCGACATCTTCATAATCGACAGGCGCGATAAGACCGCTTAAGCCGGTGAGTGCATTTGCAGCTCCACCGTTACCGCTTGCTGCGAGTAGACTTCCAATCCCGCCGCCACCTGTAACGCCGCGTTGGAAAGGAACGCGATCACCGACGACGATCGTTGCTTCTTCGTTGTTAAGCGTTTGAATCGAAGGAGTTGAAAGGACGTTGATGGACGTATCGGTTTGCGTAGCTTTTAACAAAAGCGAGAAA
>CALJNB010000093.1 GCA_937981985.1 uncultured bacterium | reverse complement strand
GGGTCGGGTTCGTGTGCGTCGTGGACAAGAATATCGTCTTCAGTGATACCCTGTTCGCCAATCGTTACAACTTCGAGTTTGAGGCCGTTAAGGATAATTCCTTTGTTTTTTTCTGCACCAAAAATCATTCTTTCGCCGTGTTGCAAGTAGAGCTGCATATCCGGTCGGGTCTTTTTGTCGTTGTAGATATCGAACGCACCCTCGTTAAAGATAGGACAGTTTTGCATGACCTCGATTAAAGATGTGCCACGGAAAGTTTCGGCTTCGACAAAAAGCGATTCCATTTCTTTTAAACTATTTCCAGAAACACGCGCAAAAAATCGTGCGTTTGCGCCCATCGCCAAAACTCCAGCATTGAAGGGCGGTTGGGTATTTCCGAAAGGTGATGTTTTTGTGATTTGATCCAGTTTTGAAGTGGGCGAAAATTGTCCCTTCGTGAGTCCATAGATTTCATTGTTGAACAGAATGATATTCATATCAACGTTACGACGCAGGACGTGAATGAAATGATTTCCGCCGATCGCTAAACTATCTCCATCGCCGGTAATCATCCATACGCTTAAGTCAGGATTGGCGATCTTCACTCCCGTGGCAATGGGAGCCGCACGTCCATGGATACTGTGCATGCCGTAGGTGTTCAGATAATACGGAAAACGTGAAGAGCATCCAATGCCGGAGATGAAAACGATGTCTTCGCGCTTTCGCCCAATTTTCGGTAAGGCGCGCTGGACGGCTCGCAGAATAACGTAGTCATCACAACCGGGACACCAACGAACTTCTTGGTCGCTGGCCATATCTTTATGCGTGTAGGTGATTTCGCTGCTCATTATTTTCCTCCCGCGGAGAGAAGGCTATTCATTTTATTTTTTAGTTCGCCATTTGTGAAGGGCAAACCTTGTATTTTGTTATATTGAACGAAGTGTTGATCAGGAAAGGCATTGCGTAGAATCTTAACCAATTGACCGGCGTTGAGTTCGCAAACAACGATCGTGTCGAAGGCCTTCAATACATCGGCGGTATTTTTCGGCAGTGGGTTAATATAGTCAAAGTGCGAAAACCCGATTTCTACTCCTTCCTCTCGCATCTCTTTACAGGCCGTGAATAAGGACCCGAAAGTCCCGCCCCAACCGACGACTAAAAGTTTGCCGCTCTGCACACCATGTATTTCAAGTTGTGGGATATAGTTTTCAACCCGTTTCACTTTTTCGGCGCGAATCTTAGTCATCGTTTCATGGTTCTCGGGAACCATATTTACGTCACCGGTATGTTCGTGTTTTTCGAGTCCGCCGATTCGATGTTCAAATCCAGCCATTCCGGGAAGAGCCCATTGTCGGGCGAGCTTATTTTTATCGCGCGTGTAAGGCGTCCACCCCTGTGGATCTTTTGCCATGTGGGGTTTGATATCCGGGAGGTCGGCTAGTTTTTTGATGAGCCAAGGTTCTGAACCATTTCCGATAAATCCATCGGACATCAAGACGACCGGCGTCATGTGTTCGACCGACAACCGTGCGGCTTCAAATGCCATATCAAAACAATGCGCAGGCGATCTTGAGGCAACCACAATTGTCGGGCTCTCTCCGTTTCGACCATATAGAGCTTGCATCAAATCAGATTGTTCGGTTTTGGTCGGCATACCGGTAGAGGGACCGCCGCGTTGCGCGTTGATGACCACAAGCGGAAGTTCTGCCATCATCGCAAGGCCAATAGCCTCGCCTTTAAGTGCCAATCCAGGGCCCGAAGTACTTGTGACGCCCAAATGTCCGGCAAAGGATGCCCCTATTGCTGACGATACCGCGGCAATCTCGTCCTCTGCCTGGAAGGCCTTCACACTGAGTTCTGAATGTTTGACGAGTTCGTTTAAGATATCTGAAGCCGGCGTTATCGGGTAAGAACCTAAGAAGAGTTCCATGCCTGCTTTTTGTGCGGCCGCGACCAGTCCCCATGCTGTTGCCTGGCTACCTCTAATAATGCGGTATAAGCCTTTTTTCAACGCCGCCGGTTGCACTTGATAGTGTGTCGCGATGAGTTCTAGGTTTTGCGCGTAAACGTTACCTGCGAGTAGGACTTTTTTATTCGCCTTACAGACCGTCGAGTTATTCCCGAATTTCTTTTCTAAAAAGCTATTTGTGTGGCCTAATTCTCGACCGTACATCCAGTAAACAATCCCGAGAGTGTACATATTCTTGCTTCGAAATTTCGCTTTGCGATCCATTTCGAAACCTTCGAGGGCATTTTGGGTATTGCTAGTCATAGGAACGGCGATAACCCGATATGCGTCAAGACTGCCGTCTTCAAGCGGATTAGTTGCATAGCCTGATTTTTTCAGAAATTTTTCCGAGAACGCGTCGCTGTCGACCATCAACATTTTGCCAGGCGCGAGATCGCCGATGTTTTCTTTCAAGGCAGCGGGGTTCATCGCGACGAGTAAGTCGAGTTCGTCGCCTGGGCTAAATATTTCTTTGTCCGAAATATGTACTTGGAATCCTGAAACCCCGTATTTACTTCCTTGTGGCGCGCGGATTTCGGCCGGATAATTCGGGAAGGTCGCAACATCATTACCCATCAGCGCCGACGTATCCGAAAATTGCATCCCTGTTAACTGCATTCCATCACCGGAATCTCCGGTAAATCGAATAACCAGATTGCCAAGATCGTTTGTCTTCTGGGAGATTTTTTTCTGCATACTGAACTTCACGATGAATTGCTCTTACTACTTTCCGGAAGCTAGATTATTAGGCGCATAAAATCACGTAGAATTTCAAACTAAAAAATCCTGAGCTAATTTCTATTTTGTGCTAAAAACCTTACTTATTGAAGTTTGAAGCTATGAATGATCTTGTCGAAGGCATTGTAATATTCATCGAAGGTCTGTGGTGTTGCTGTCGTTGTAAGCACATAACCAATTCCCTTGTGTAAAAGAAAGACAGCGCGGTTCTTAAGTTTAGTTCCTTGGTAGGAATGGCCATACGTTAGATCGATGGCCTTCCCCGATGAGTGATTTAGATGTTCTTTGGAGAGGAGCACGAATTCGTTTAAATTCTGTTGAAGGCCTTTGAGATTACCACGGTAATATGCGTCGACTCCATCGTTTCCAGCGGAAGGATCCACCATCACGTTAATGTTTTCTGAGAGTGTATCTTCCTTTGAAACAAGAGGTGATTTGGCCATAGAATCGGTACCCAAAAACTTAGTCACGACTTCCCAACCTTCAGGATACGTGATTTCGTATCCCGTTCCCTGAATGAGCTCTCCGGCCGGTTTGATGTCTGGCTCCATTTTTAGAGGCTTTTGTTCAGTGACGAGGTTTTCGGAAGGTTTCGCCGCGGGCTTAGCGGTGCATGAGACGAAAAAGAATATAGAAAGAGTAAGGCTTAGATATTTCATACAATCGCTATTAAAATTGAATAAGTAATGTCCACTCCCCGTTAAATCAAGAGGTGTCTCATCTTTTAAAGCGCCGTGGATTATTCTAGTGGAAAATATGAAATATCTAACCTCTATTTTGTTCTTGTCTTTAATCTTCTCTTGCGGAGATAGCGATCCTGAGGAAAGCACGCTCGGCGAGGCTTGTTCTGGGATGAACCCAGATTGTGCTGCTGGACTCGTTTGCACATTCGAAACGTGCGCGCTGCCAAATATGAACACTTTTACCTGCACCGATGTGTGTTCCCGAGTCGCCGAATGTGGTGAATCTGTAACCGGTTGCGAATCAGAGTGCCGCATCACCGTTAATAAATGGGATACAAAGGTTAAAGAAGTTTTTTCAGACTGTTTATCCAAGTCTCAATGTTCAGATATTAAGGCGAAGAAAGCGCAACAAATATGCTACGATAAACTGCCAGTTAGCGATTACGAAAAGGATCGTTGCGACGAGACCTCGAAAGAATGTGATCTTAACGATTCGTTTAGAAGCGATTGTTATCGGCTTGCGAAAGTGGGTTCACAATCGCAGTTCCAGTCTTTTGATTCGTGCGCTCAGAAGGCCAGTGAAAATCTGTCTTGTGATACCTACCAATCTTGCATAGATTCATCAGCGGCATTCTGAGGTTTTGGAGAAACGTAATGCAAAAAGTTTTATTGGCCCTATTTTCGTTATTTATTCTGTCAATGGGGTGCCAGGCTGCGAGTGAAGTCAAAGCGGGCGGAGAAGGCGAGTTTTGTTCGGGCGCAGATATTGACTGTCGCGTAGGTTATATTTGCCAGGACAATGCGTGTCGCGGACAGGAAGGAACCACGCCTGAATATTCGTGTTCCGCCATTTGTTCACGTTTAGACGCATGCGGGACTCAAGAGCCCGATTGTCTTGATTCATGCAAAGCTACATTTGACGGTCAATGTTCGGGCACGGCATGTCCGTGGAATACCGAAGCAAAGACCGCCTTTGGAAAATGTATTGTTGATGACTTAGATTGCGAGGAAGCACGTCAAAACGGGCCTGATATCTGTTACGGACGTCTGCCAATTGAATCAAACCGCGAAGCACGTTGTGATGCTTTCGTTGCAGCGGCGAATCGGTGCGGCGCTAATCAAACGAACACACTCAACACGGGATGTACGCTTCTTGCAAAAACTGCAACCGATACAAGTTGGGCTCGCACCGATGCGTGCATAGATAGGATTGCTGCTGATGATTGTAATTCCGCAGCAGACTGTTTTAACACTGTCTTTAATCTCAGCCCTCCCATCTCTTTCTTAGATTCGACGAATAATAACAATATTACCTTCGAATAAGCTTTGGGTCTTTCCTTTGAACAACTTAAGCCCTTAAAATGGGGCGGTGAGATACCTGATCCAATTAAGCGCGAAGCCATGGTTTTGGGAGAAGATTGTGTGGTCGATCCACCGGTCATTCTGTCTCCTATGGCAGCCGTCACCAATCCGCCTTTTCGAAAACTATGTCGAGAAATGGGAGCCGGTTTAGTGGTCACCGAAATGATCTATGCGCGAGGATTGATTCATCGCGATAAGAAATCAATGCGATTGCTTGACCTTCGCCCCGAAGAAAATCCGGTTTCGGTTCAAATTTATGGCAAAGAATTGGATGAATTGGCGCAGGCGTGTCAAATCGTTCAAGAGGCCGGCGCCAACTCGGTCGATCTCAACATGGGTTGCCCCATGAAAAAGGTAGTGAGTTCTGGCCATGGGGCTGCCTTATTAAAAGACACCGAAAAGGTGTATCAAATTTTCAAATCCATGTCCGAAGCGGTCGATATTCCGGTAACGGGAAAGATTCGTGCCGGTTGGGAAGATTCTAATGCTGTTGAAGTGGCCCAAGCGATGGAATCCGGAGGGGCGGCGGCAGTGACGATTCATGGTCGGACGCGAAGTGATATGTATGATGGGCACGCTGACCTTAGGGTGATTTCTGAACTCGTCAAAGCAGTCAATATCAAGGTCGTCGGCAATGGCGATGTTAGCGATTATATTTCGGCACGTCGGATGTTTTCTGTGACCGGTTGTGATGCGATTATGGTCGCGCGCGGATGTCTGGGTAACCCATGGGTATTTCGTGAGATTGCCGCCGATCTAAGGGGCGAATCTATACCTGAAAGGCCCACGATTGAAGGACTTGAGGAAACCGTTTCCAAACACGTCCAGCTTTATATTGATGATTTCGGTATTGAAGTCACCTCAAGGCAAATTCGAAAGCATTTGCTTTGGTACTTTAGAGATACCCCCGCAGAAGTTGTTTTGCGTTTGGCTTTGAAGAATATCGAAACTCAGGATGATATTAAACGGGCCATTCGCGATGCCTGTCTTGCTTTGAAAAACGATACCTAGAATCGTAGGTTTGGAACCACAATCTTATCCAAACCGACGGCCAACGTCACAGTTTAATTCCTAAATAATAATCAGCCTTTATTTGGCTAAAAAATCATGTATGTAGTCTGGGGTATGGGCTTGAAAATCGGAGCGGTGCTTTTGCATCGATAGTAGTTTTGAATAATGTCGGCCTGGTACTTAATCGATTACAAAGCGAATAAACTAAAAGTTTAACGATATAGACACGAGGCCATCATGAGTTCTAAAACAACCGATTCAGAAGGGAAGGGCGGGATCTCCCGCTTTCTAGACATCATTGAAAAAGCGGGCAATAAGCTCCCCGATCCGGCGATGCTATTTCTAGGGCTCATGTTTGTCGTTTGGATCTTTTCTTTTGCGTTATCAAGTATGGATTTCGCTGAAGTGGATCCACGTAGCGGCAAAGCGATTTTGATTAACAATCTTATGAGTGCTGAGTGGTTAACGACTTGGATGACGGGTATGGTAAAGATTTTTACCGGTTTTGCACCTTTGGGAGTTGTTTTGGTTGCCGTACTTGGTGTCGGAGTTGCAGAACAGTCGGGCTATATCAACGCCGGATTGAAAGCGATGTTGAAAATCACCCCTGCCAAGTTGATTACTCCCGCTGTGGTATTCATTGGGGTCACATCTAGCGTCGCAACTGATGCGGGTTATGTTGTCGTCATTCCGCTTGCTGGCGTTATCTTTCACGCTGCAGGTCGTCATCCTATAGCGGGTATCACTGCAGCTTTTGCGGGTGTATCGGGTGGTTTTTGCGCCAACTTCATTCCCAACGGCCTGGACCCATTATTACAAAGCTTTACTCAGAGTGCCGCACAATTATCCAATCCCGAGATGATGATTAATCCGCTTAATAACTGGTTTTTTGCAGCCGCTTCGACCTTACCTATTGTCGCAACAATCTGGTTTGTCACTGATAGAATCGTTGAACCTCGCCTGCTCAAAAGTAGTCCGGTTTCTGAAGATTTAGTGATTGATTCTGACCTTAGCTCTACGACCAAAAAAGAGACCTTCGCATTTCGAATAGCGACGCTTGTGATGTTTGGCCTCATCGGTCTTTTAATACTTGTGGCCTATGGTGATGCATCGCCCTTGCGAGATGCCAAGGGCTCATTAACCAGCTTTAGTGCACCGATGATGCAGATTATCGTTCCACTTATCTTTATCTTTTTTGTGATTCCCGGAGTGGTCTTTGGCTACATGAACGGCACCTTTAAAGATTCTGATGATGTCGTAGCCGCCATGTCGAAAACCATGGAAACGATGGGCCACTATATCGTGATGGCCTTCTTTTGTTCGATGTTTGTATGGGCATTTGGCCAATCCAATATAGGAGTCTTGATGGCGGTTAAAGGTGCGAACTTTTTACAGG
>CALJNB010000092.1 GCA_937981985.1 uncultured bacterium | reverse complement strand
CTAATTTGGGTAAAAGGCCCCGTGGGAGGCGTCACATTTGCATACTGTTCGTTTCCCCACGGTCGAATCTCCGCAATAACTTGTGGCACCCGCAACTTCTGTACATGCAGCGTCACACACCACGCAAGATTGCATCCCGTAGTCGCAACGTTCAGTGATCGTGTTTCCGTCGTCACACGCTTCAGTGCCGTTGACAATATCATCCCCACAAAAAGCGATGGCGGCGCAGGGAGCGCAATCTCCTCCACAATCAATCCCCGTTTCTGTTCCGTTCTTTATCTCATCCGTGCACGTTGGGTCACTCCCACTGATATCTTTTACGGAAACGTCCGTTTCAGAAAGGGGTCCCATATCCTCTTCAGAAACCGACCCAACATCTTTTTCAGCAACCAACCCAACATCCTTTTTAAAATCCACACCTTCGTCAGTCAGATTACAATTAAGCAGGAATAAAAGGGCCACCACATATTTTGATTTCACATTGAGTCCGGAAAGATATTTTGTATAGAATAACTAACATCGAAATCGACGTCAAAGTTTTCACTTTCAACAATGCCCCTATATTACGCTGAACTTCAAAAGTGGAAGCAGTAGATCGTGATCAGTTAGGAATCGTCAAGATCAGCGTAGGTAATCTTAGGTTCATCAAAAAAGCGCCGCCAGAGTTGAGTAGATGTTAGCTTCTCGAAGGTTGTTTTCGTAATTCCTTCCTCATGATCGAGTTCGTAAACCGCGGCGTCGGGGAATGCCATCAACAAAGGCGAGTGAGTCGAAATAATAAATTGGCTGCCCTTGGCGAGCGACTTTTGCATTATTGCGACCAACGCCATCTGGCCTTGAATTGACAATGCCGACTCGGGCTCGTCTAACATATACAAACCCTTGCCCGTGAATCGGCTTCGCGCCAAACTGAGAAAAGACTCGCCGTGCGAACGATTATGCAGATCTGGAAATATCGCAGCGAGACCGTAGTCAGGATCGTCATCCTCGGTGATATGACTTGCCATACCGTAGAAGGTTTCGGCTCTTAAAAACCATCCCCATTTTGGACGACGATGGTATTCAAGTATGAGCTCATCATGAAGTTCGCTATGGGTATCGTGGGTTGCAAACATTAAGTTCTTACTTCCGCCCTCTGCATTGAATCCACCTGCGACAGCAATCGCTTCCAATACCGTCGATTTACCCGACCCATTATTACCCGCTAATACGGTGACTTTACCAAACTCCAATTTATCGAGCGTCTGGACGGCTGCAAGTGAAACCCAATAAGGCTCGCTTGGTTCTTCAGGATCAGATTTCTTTTTCTCGTTCTCCCCTTCTTCTATATCCTCGTCATCTTCATCAGGCGTGAGTCTGTCATGATACCAGGCAGGAAAATCAGCAGGATCGTATTCGGGATCGACAGCCTTTGCTTCTTCAACTTCAGCTTCTACGTTCTTATCAGGCGCGCGCAAACGGACGCGTTTTAGGAATGGAGCTTCACTCATTTCGTCACCCTGGTTACCTAAATAGTTTTAGCGATTTGCTTGCCCATCTCGACTGCAGCCGCGGTCATGATATCCAGGTTGCCAGCATACTTTGGAAGGTAATCTCCGGCGCCTTCAACTTCCAAAAGCGTTGTAACTTTCATTCCCCTAAAAGTGCCATATCCAGGAATTGTGACTTTGTTGGATTCATCGAAATAATCAAAAACAGGATCTTGAGTCAATCTATAACCGGGGACATATTTAGCTACTGAGGCAACCATGTCTTTTATCGCTATCGTCACTATTTCTTCATCGGCGCGCGTAGCATCCACCAATGCATAGACGGTATCTCGCATAATAAGTGGTGGGTCAGATGGGTTTAGAACGATAATCGCTTTCCCTTTTTTTGCACCACCGACAACCTCAATCGCACGCGCCGTCGTCTCGGTGAACTCGTCGATATTGGCACGGGTTCCGGGTCCAGCTGACTTACTTGAAATCGAGGCTACAATCTCACCGTAGTAAACTTCTCCGGGGACAGCCTTGTTAATCGCGTGGACGATTGGGATCGTTGCCTGTCCACCACAAGTAACCATATTTACATTATCGGCTGAGAGGTGTTCGTCCAAATTAGCGACAGGAATTACGTAGGGACCCAGGGCAGCGGGTGTTAAGTCGACTACCTTTTTTCCGTGTTCCTTTAAAATTTTGGCATGTTTCAAATGAGCATACGCTGATGTGGCGTCAAACACGATTTTGATACCAGCGAAATTCGCGTCGGCGACCAACCCATCGATTCCCAAATGGGTTGTTGAGATTCCTAATTTCTCTGCGCGCTTTAAGCCTTCCGAGTTTGGATCTATACCCACAAAAAGAGCGGTCTCTAAGACCTCACTTTTAAGAATCTTTAGCATCAAATCGGTGCCAATATTTCCCGAGCCAAGAATTGCAATTTTGGTTTTTGTAGTCATTAAATTATATCAAAATTCCAGCGATAGTTCCGGTCATAAATGCCGCGATAGTTCCAGCAATCATTGCACGGAAGGCGATTTTTGCGAGGTCGGCTTTTCTGTCGGGGGCAATACCGCCGATACCGCCAAGTTGTATCCCAATTGATCCAAAGTTCGCAAAACCACATAGGGCGTAGGTCGCGATAATGATGGAACGATCCGATAACTGTACGCCACTTTGAAGCATCGACTGAAGTTCTGCGTATGCGACTAATTCATTCACGATCATCTTCACGGCGAAGAGCTCACCAATTTTCGGGGCGTCTTCCCATGGAACTCCCATCGTAAACGCAAGCCACCCAAAAGGTACGCCAAGGATTTCTTGTAATTTCAGAGGTGTTTCAGCCCAGAATTGTATAGCGCCGATCATCGCATCGACTAATGCTAGAAGTGCTAAGAATGCCAATAACATTGCTGCGACATTAAGTGCGAGTTTAAGGCCTTCGGCGGCCCCCCGACTGGCAGCATCTAAAACGTTCACGTCTTCTTTTTCACCCGACATTTCGATATTTCCCATGGTTTCGGGAACTTCGGTCTCAGGGATCATTATTTTGCCGATCACAAGCGCCGCGGGTGCGCTCATCACTGATGCGGTTAAAAGATGCCCCGCAATTTCTGGAAACATCGGTTCCAACATCCCAACATAAATGGCAAATACACCGCCCGCTACGGTTGCAAATCCACCCGTCATTACGGTCATCAATTCTGACATGGTCATTTTGTTAACGTAGGGTTTAATCACCAGAGGCGCTTCAGTTTGGCCTACGAAAATATTTGCGGCCGCAGATAAACTCTCAGCACCAGAAATACGCATTCCCTTTTGCATTACCAACGCGAACCCTTTGACAACCCATTGCATCACGCCCAGATGGTATAGCACCGTCATGAATGCGCTAAAGAAAATGATCGTTGGGAGGACTGCAAAGGTAAAGTTAATGAGTCCGATTTCGGTTTTTCCGGTCACGAAACTATTGAATAGAAACCCTGAGCCCGCGTTCGTAAAACCAAGTAAAGCGGTTACGCCCTTAGAAAGCCAATCGAAAACGGGCCGCCCCGGACCGAGAATAACAAAACCAAAGACCACCTGAAGGGCTATTCCTACACCGACAAGTTGCCAATTAATCTTTCTCCTATTACTTGACATCGCTATGGCGATCCCAACAAGCAAAAATAATCCAAGAAGAGAAAACAATCGATCTAAAAAAGAGCTCTCCTCAAGTGGAACGCAACTGAGGCCATCAACACATTGGTTATTTGTGACACATGGTCCGCATTGTGGTGATATCTCTTGAGCGGTTTCTAATGAAGAAATTTGGGGCGATTGATCGATGATAGAAGATACTTTGGCAACGGTAGAACTTATTTTCTCTGCCGAACATGTGTTTGTTAATGGATTCGGGTCATCAACCAGTCCGAGCCCCTTCTTAATTTTTTCCCAAACACCAAGATCTGGAGTTCGGTGGCAGACTGACTCGCCGACCTTCTTAATTTTTATCTTTTTAATTTCTTTCTTCAAATCATCAGCAGGCGAAAAAACCTTCGCTTCCAATTTAACAAGACGAGCTCTTAAATCGGCGACGTCTGCGACTTGGCCTTCTGCCGTTTCAGCCGGTAACTTTTGCGCCTCAAGTTTTTTTATTTCATCGCGGATAGATTGAATCGCATTCGCGTTCAAAGTCGTTTGACTGATTTCGTCCTCAGCGACAGAAGTTTGAGCATTGGAGAGAAGGAACCCTATCGAGAAAATAACAATAGACAGGGCACAAATGATCCAGGCAGATGCTTGAATCCAACGATTGGACGAAAAACGGGAACGTAACACGGTGAAGCTCCTAAGCAATTTGGCACCTTTTATCGACTTAACCTCAGATCTACAAGCACTAGATCTTCGCAGTCTTCTCACCGTCAAATTCGCGGCTAACCTTTCACTTTTAAGAAATTTGGAATAAAGTACCCCGTTCACGTAATTTGATATGGGTTAACTCAAGGCTAATTTGATCCTTTCACTCTTTAAATCGCTGTTTATAACCTTCGGAACGACGGGTGGAACAGGTGTAAAAGAAACAAGATCGGATGAACAACTTATGTTTGCCTACCAAGATGGGGATGTGGCGGCTTTTGCCATCTTGGTCAAAAGGCACGAACGGCCTCTTTTTAACTTCATTCTTCGAAGCGTGGGTCGTAAAGAACTCGCAGAAGAAATCTTACAAGAAGCTTTTATGCGTATCGTAAAGAGCGCGGCGAGCTATCAAGAAAAAGCGAAGTTCACGACGTGGGCCTATACGATTGCCCGTAATTTGTGCATCGATCGGGCAAGGAAGACGAAGAATAGGCACGAAATGTCGCTAAATACGTCTCCAAAAGCCGATGATGGAGGAATGACCTTTCAAGACCGCGTCGCCGATGACAACGCCACAGCCTCTTCGGGCGATTATGAGCGAAAATTATTCTTAAAGCGTTTAGAACAAGCATTAGAGGAACTTCCCGAAGATCAGCGCGAAGTATTTGTAATGCGACAGGTATCTGGGTTAAAATTCAGAGAAATTTCGGACATCTTAGAGTGTCCCCTCCCGACGGTCAAAAGTCGCATGCGATACGCAATTGAAGCGCTTCGCACCACGATGGCATCATATGAGGGACACAGCTTTGATGGTCATGATCGCGAGGAAGTGAAGTCGGTATGAAGAAAAGAACCCTATTTTTAAGATCCCTTCTGAGTTTTTCTCGTTTAAGAGTATGTAAGCCGATTTGCGCTTACTCAATGGAGTTAGTAGAAAAGTAATTATGTCTAGTGAACGCAACACAGAACGCCTCGTTGACCTTATTTACGGTGAGGCAATGGACGACCAAGAAAAGAACGACTTTCTTGAAGAGATTGCTGAATCTAGAGCCCTACAAAGCGAACGCGACGAGATCCGTGCCCTTTTGGGCGACGTTAGCGACGTTTGGTCCGAAGGGTCGGTTTCCGACACACTACATAATGCAATCATGGATGCAGCAAAAGCCGCGACGAATGAACGTGCAGAAAAGAAACATTTTGTCAGTCCAACCAAACCCGCAGGGCTGTGGAGTCGTTTAAAGTCTTCATCGCAACTAGGACAGATTGCAATGGTCGCAACGGTCGTCATCGCGGGTGCTTTCGTTTTTCGTTTCGTTAATTTTGATGAAGGCGCACATGTTGACGAAGAAGTTGCCGTTTTCTTACCCGAAAAAGATGAAGCTTCAGCGAATCTAGACACTATGCCTTCCCCAGCTGCCGT
Organism: uncultured bacterium; assembly: GCA_937981985.1. Lineage (GTDB taxonomy): Bacteria > Myxococcota_A > Bradymonadia > Bradymonadales > Bradymonadaceae > CALJNB01. Next base: position 5,939 of record CALJNB010000092.1, on the reverse strand, counting down.
AGAGAATCCAACAGCCATGGAAAAACAAGAAGGATTTGGATTAAAACCTACCGATGAATCGGCTGATTCAAAAATAGGTGCAGGCGAAAAAGCGAAAGTTACTTCGATTTCGAAAGCTTCTAAAAAAGATATTACGCTTTCATCGCCACCGGCGAAATCGGTGAAGAAAAAAATCGCGAAAACGAAAACCGCTACAGGAAAAGAAAGAACAGCGTCAAAACGTTCACGATCAAAATCGAAATTATCAAAAGGCAACTCCGCAAGTCCTGGTGTCTTCAAAAATAAAGCCTATTTTGATAAGCTCGACGATAGTAGTCCGCAGAGTTCGGAATCCTACGAACAACGCGTTGAAGATGCGGAAGAATTGAACTTAGTACCCTCGAAAACAATCGAATCGGTTAACTCCAAATACAGTTCGCGCGATTACGCCGGAACAATAAAAGCGGCCGACGAATTCGTGGGCAATAAATCTGGGACATCTAACGAGCGGGCAAGGGCATTGCAATTAAAAGCACAATCTTTAGCCAACCTTGGTCGCAATTCAGAAGCGCTTCGTGTTTATGATTCGATTCTGAAAAATTATAAAAACTTTCAATCTTCTGCAATTTCATCTGCAAGAGCCGAGATCTCTAGGAAGCTCGAAGAACGTCGACCTGCGGAAAAGAAGCGTAAGATGAAGAAATCTCAGAAAGCGTTTGATGAGTCCGCTGTCGAAACAAAATAAAGGACAGGCTTACTAAATAAGGGGTAGAATGTCGGATTTAGTCGGCGAGGAAAACGTTGAGCCGATAACTGCCTACGCCACCGCACGAATCAGGCTTACAAAAAGGCTGTACGCGAATTAGGTAGGTCCCGGTTGTCTTAACCTCTGTAAAGATTCCGGAAAAAAAAGAACTTAACTGGCCAGGATAATCGTCATTCTCAATCATCACGTTCCCGCCACTATCTAAGAGTTGAACCACCGTATCGGCAATGGGTGCCGTGTCGCCTGCTGAGACGAAGATCGAAAGCAAGTCCCCTTTCGTGAGAGTAAGCTTGTAATAATCTGGGTTGTTCGTGTTAAGGTCCGTACCGGAAACCTCTCCTAAAATAGCTACGGGCAGGGAAAGAGCCTGAGCATCGTTGAGTTCATCATTGGGTTCGTCTTCTGCTAGTTCTGAAAATACGATTGTCGAAAGATCAATTTTTTTGGTTAACGTTGTGATCTCCGCGCCACGAAAATATTTCTCTCGAACGCCGAAATAATGTGTTTCTGCCTGTGTACCCCCCACCAAGGCCGTTCCATTCTCATATTGAGATGCATTCCCGCCCTCGTTTAAAAAACCTATAATCGGCTCACCTTTGTCGGCCTCAAAATAGAGGCCAAGAAAAGTTGATGGCATCAGATCGTATTTCCCGATCTTCATCTCGCCTTGAGAAACCTGAAAGGTTTGTGGGTGAGGAATGGTACCTTTCACCCACGATATATTTTTAGCAAAAATTGAATATCCGAAATCTTCACCGCCGATATCTTCATTCGGATCATTTACATTTCTTTGGTCATCGACTTGAAAAACATAGCTGCCGTTTTGAGTCGCCGACGAAGAATGCACGATCTCTAGAATTGCCTTGCCGCTCTCCTCCCTCGCTTCAACCAACTTCACACTTCCGATAGTCGTGAATAATGTGCCTGTAATTCTTGGGAGAAGCTCGCCATCACTTTCAACACTGAGTCGAACACCTTCGCCCGGTTTTAGATTTAGCTCGTAAAAATCACTCTCAAAGGGTGAACCGGCGACGTCTGAAATATTGTTTGTGAACTTACTATTCTTGGGCAATACAATCGGAGCACCAGCCGAGTCAGAAATAACCAAAGAGTTCAGCCTATAATCTTGTTTGGCTCCTAGTTTGAATGCGTCTACTACAACCCAATAGGATTGGCCCGGCTTTGCGTAGAAACTTATTTTTGAATCAGAAATTTCATTTGCAAGATCCAGGTCATCGTTGTTGGCAACCAGCGTTTTCATTTGAGGATCAAAAACCAATAGCTTCGTGTCTAAATCCGCCAACACCGGAGATCGCTGGGCAACGGTCTCAACGGAGATTAGGCTTCCAGTCCCCACTATTTCATAAAGGCCAACGGTGCCGCTACCTTCGACCTGAACCTGCAAAGGTAGTGATTTAGGGTCAAGGTCCACAACGCGCGTCTCAAGAGTGTACTTGGACTGAGCCCCACCATGAACTGTCTCCGTTAAAAAGCGCTGATCGGCAACTACGATCGAATAATTCCCCGAAGTCGGTGCGAAGAACCGACGTTTTCGACCGTCGCGTTTTTCAAGATGCTCCCAAACGTTATCTTCATCTTCATCATAAATGGTAAACGAGAAGTTATCCGAAAACCCACTACCAATTGAGACAAGACTAATTTCGACAATCGTACCGGCTTCGATATTCACGGAAAAACGGTCAACGTCAGATTGGGACTTTGACCCCTCCGAAATTTCGCCGCTTATTAAATCTCCGAGTTCAAACATCGTAGGAGTCTCGCCCTCACCGTTTCCGTTGGGTTCAATTTCGTTAATCGCTTTCGAGCTAAGGTTATTTGAATTATTATTCGTAGTTCCGTTATTATTCGTAGTTCCGTTATTATTCGAATTATTCGTATTGTTGGTCTTATCGTTATTCGTTTCGTTATTCTTCAGACCGCTATGTGATGCATCATTTGAGCAAGCGCTTAGGAATGAAAGACCAACGAATAGGAACACTGGGAATATAAATTTCATCTTTTCTCTTTATGTTTTTATCTTGAATTGAATTTTGAAAACGCGTTGGATGTCTCCTACCGACATTCTCCCTCAATACATTGCAACTTTTGCTCTGAGGGGCAATCAGCGTCGCTTGTGCACACGAACACTGAGTTTTCCCAACGGCGGTAAGGCATGACAACGCGATCGTTGGTTTGTGGTGACGAGGGTCCTGTGAAAGCGACGCGGTTCACAATCGCATCATAATCAAATCCATCGGCACGACTTCTAACAATAGGGTCAATATTTCCCGTTTGAACGTTGGCGCGAAGAACACCCAGTGTGGTCGTCAAGGGCGTTCCTCTTAAGCGAAGGCCGGATGCGATTCCTGCGGTAGCGCTTGCAATTTCAGCGAGCGTATTTGAAATATCTGCTTGGCAGACTGACCCTCCTCCACCACCGGTTCCAATAACGAGTGCCGAAACCGCATGAGCTACCTTTGAGGCAGTATTGCAGGCCTCGCCGGGAAGCCAATAGAGTCCAAACATAGTCGCGCCGAATTCGGGCTTAAGCATATAATCAATGAAAGGCTGTGCCGCTATATCCAACGTCATTTGATTTGTCGGACTTAAAGATAGGTTCTGGTTACCCAAAAAGGCGTGCATATTTTCAAACAGGACATCTTCTTCGTCGGTTATCGATATAAGAACCACGGACGCGTCTGGGCGAAATTTTGTGAGGTCAGTATTCGAACGTGGGTTAGAGGCTCTGGCCATAGCAGCGATCGCCATCGTGGCCGTATTTTCCTCGGCGTTATCGCTAACGCTATCTAGATTCGCAGAAATCTGCACCGGATCATTAGTAAAGGTACCTACTAATTCTCCGTTTTTCTTTCCTGGCAACGAGAAGGGCAATCCCATACAGGGTGAAATTCCGAATCCACCCGCCTCCGGAAGTAAATCACGGAAATCTTGCGGCAAGCCCATATCCGTTTTCGCGCCCTCACACACGACACCGGTCACACCCACTCTCCAGTCGATATTTGCGTTGTCCAACAGAGCGGAGAATTCGGTTGCGAAATTTGAAAGCAGCGCCTGTTCTTCGATCATCGAACCGGATGCATCAAGAGAAATGATAATGTCTACTTTTGGACGAACCGTTACGTCGTAAGAAACGCAATCATCCACGAAGGCCTCACTCACTTTTGCCAGTGCAGGCCCGCGTGTCAGGTCGTCGACTCGAATGCTATTTCGAAGACTTTCATTTTGGTAATCGTTGATATCAACAAATGTGGCGATAAGAATGGCTTGATTAGCATTGCGAGAAAGTACTTCGCTGATCATCAAGGTTGTTCCGCTGCTGCCCATGTTTGTTGAAAGGGAATGGGAAACCGAACCTATGCCGGCAACTGCGGCAAGAACTTGATCTCTTGCGATGTGAAGTCCTGTGTTGTCTGGCAGATCGATAATACTTCCAACCGATGCCCGATACGTGTCGTGAGATGTAATGCGACGCCCGGAAACACGTCGAAGTGCAGAAGGATAAACGCCTTGGACATTTCCTACAATTCGATCCTCGATGAATGATGGATTCAACTCGTTGGGATCAAAAGATAAAATGAAACCTGTGTATTTGTTTGCTGAGTCTTCGAAGACATGAGCCTCCAGCGCTGTGACCGGAGACGAAACAACCTCAGTCTCGACCACGACTTTGTAGTCCGCAATCGCATTCTCAATCATCGTGGCGACCGGCAAATTCAACGTATCTTCTGGTCGGCAATTTCTATATTCAGCTTCTCCAGAATCCGGCGTTCCATCGTCGTCCGTATCGGCTTTACACGGATCGGATTCGCCTTGCGCACAGGTAGGATCAAAAACACGATTCGCGCAGGTCCCGATGACGCCATCCAAATTTGAGTCTTCAACACCATCTGGTAGAGAATCTGAATCTGAATCTTCAGAAAGGGGATCAGTACATCCGTTTAGCTCTATTCCGTCCTTGATACCGTCCCTATCACTGTCCTGTGAAATGGGATTCGTTCCGGCCATAAGTTCTTCTTTGTCATTCGCGCCATCCGCATCGGTATCGGCCTGTCTCGCATCGGTTTCCACTCCAACGGTCAAACGACAATTGCCATCGGCGTCTTCGTCTGCGTCTTCGATGCCGTCGTTATCAGTGTCAGCTGAGTCGAGATTTGTTCCTAGTTCGCATTCGCACGCGTTATCCAAACCGTCGTTATCGTTATCAACGCCGATCGCACAGCGCTCATTCGCAATGTCCCCAGATGACGATGGCATATCACCGCCCATATCGATGACGGGCTCGGTGCCGGAATCTTGATCGATTCGAAGGGTGTCGGTTTGGCTATTATTGGCAACACTATTATTAGGCGTACCGTTATTTACCGTGACGTTATTTTCTCGCGCATTATTTGACGGCTTTTTTGTGCATTCAGAAGTAATCGGATTTAGCTGCTGTCCCTGTTCACATTCTTTTTGGGCTGGACCGATCGAGTCGGATCCACAACCGACAAGTACGATTGATATAAGGCAAATAGTGGCTTTCTGAAAATGGGTCATAGGACGTCCGAAACGATGTGAGAATTTTTGGACTATAGTAAGTTAGCGTAGGAGATTCAACACATTTGACGATGGATAAAATGAGGAAAATTCTATTCAACGAGACAAGTTATGCGAATTCTCTTTTTGAAGTCACGATGACCGAAAGTGTCACGCAGATACCGGCGTAAGCGATAGCATAGGCAATCGCTTGTAAGGTATAATCTGCAGGAATATAAACTTGGTAGGTTGCATGAGAACTCAGATTAAGTGCTTCAAGATTTGGAAGAACCCACTCCAAAACATCTACAATCCAAACGAAGGAACTCTTTTGTTCCATCAAGAGATCTCGGACCCATCCAATTTGGGTAAACAAATTTCCGGCAATGAAAATCGCCGCAGTTGCAAATCCGGCTAACAGAGGTGAGGACATGGAAGCGAAGAAAATTGCTAATGCCGCAACAATGACCATTTGGAGGTAAGCGGTCAAAAAAGCTAACATATAGGTGGTGGTAATTTCGGCACCTTGAATCCACATAACGAATAACGAAACGCCGAATAAGAAGGGCATGATTACGGTAAGCAGGCCAACAACTCCCGCAAATTTTCCAACCACAAATTGCCAACGGGCAATGGGCTTAGATAGAATCGTATAGAT
>CALJNB010000091.1 GCA_937981985.1 uncultured bacterium | reverse complement strand
ATTCTGGAACATGTCACCGACCATTGTTCGGTCCAGGGTTGGTCCGTCGCTGCGGCAAGTTTGATTGTAGGTTGTATTGAAAGCTCAGAAACAAAACGAATAGTCTTTTGACCGCGAGGAAGTTCCACGGCAACCATGGTAGTGCCGTCACTCGTTTCCATTCTAAAACCATCGGAAATAAGGCGTTCGTTTTTCAAAAGCGGAAGTTTTAACAGCTGCGGGCGAGTACTATCCATTCGAGTGATTTCGGTCTCGATCGTCCATGGTAGGCCGATGGAGAAATTTCGTTTTACGGTGAACCACGGTGGTAGCTCGGAATCACTTTCGCTTTCGTCCTTTGTTTTACTTTTATTGAGGCGCGTTAATTGAAGCGACGCATCGGTAGTTCCTCGGTATGACAATCCATCTACAGTCCAGTCTTCACTCTTAAAACGCGTAAATTCGGCAAGCGCACTTTCGTCGAACTGCAGGGTTAGGACATCACGCGCAGCTAAGGTTCCTCGTACACGCAGAACATGTGTACCTTTGGGAATTCGTACCAGCGTGAGGCCGTCTTCCTTTCTGATCTGATTTGTGGCCTCGCCGTTCAGTTCTATGGTTTCTAAAATGAGCCGGTCAGAGGGGCCCGGTAATTTGAATCCCGAATCTTTCAACGCGCTCACTTCGACTTCCATTTGGAATGTTAAGTCATTTATTCCTATCTCGCTTTTCGATAAAACGATGCAAGGGGATGGACATTGAGCCGATTTCTCCAAGCGGCTTTTTAGAGCATTTAGTAAACCAGGTTTAGAAATAGTTTGGGGTTCAACGGGGTGGGATATTGTTTGTTCGAGGGTTTGCTCTTCAACGATTTTTTGTTCGATTTGTACTGGCGGTTTTTTGGCAAAGGCCGACCCTGATACAAAAAGTATCCAGATGAGTATGACGATTGAGATTACCGTTTTTTTGACGGCTCTCTCTTCATTTTTAACTGCAGCTTTTTTCGTTCCAAACCAGCGCATATCGTGGAGGGCTAGAATGACGAACGCGAGGAGGAAAAGAAATATGATTCGCAAGAATGAAAGTACGCGATTCACCCACGAGGAAACTAACCAAAGGGTAACTTGCTGATCTTTTTGCACCGGGCCAGTCCACTCGAGATTCCAAGATTTCCATGACCAATTCGGAAGACCAGGTCCGGTTTGCACAACAGCATTCGGATCGATTTGTTGCATTTTATTTCGTTTTCCCGACCACGAATTCTTTTTACTGATTTTTGGTTTTTCGCTCTTTAGTTCTGAGAGAACTTCGTTCACGTATTGATCCGATCTTGAAACGCGTTCTAAAGCAGATTCTTCCTGAACGAAGGACTTTTCCATCCCTCCGATTGGATTAAAATTAATACTTTTGGCTCTTACTTGCGGGAAGAGTGCACTCATTACTTGGTCGTTCGCGTATAATGCAAGAATGGTTAAGAAGACTAAAAAGACAATGCTTCTGATGATAATGAGACCTTTTCGCCAAATACCATTGGGCAAAACTCGAAGTAAAGCAAGAGTTAGAATAAGAATAATCCAAGACCATTCCGGAGCTTCGGGGTGACCATGAGTCAGCAATAAAGTAAGCATCGATACCATTGCCCACTTCCATCCGAAGAGTTGAAAGAATCCCAGCATAATCATAAATACGAAAAATAGGTCCCATAAGGTCCAACTGGACATCCAAGTATTGGAGATTCTATCCACACCCTGTCCGTGAAAAACCGACCAACCTGGAGGTAGATGCAGGCGTGCCGATAAGCGTTTTACGTCATGGTCCCAACCGACGACGTTGAAACTATTGCGCGCGTCCTTCAATCGGACTTCCGCGCTGAGGTCGATTTTTGATTCTCTTAATTCAACGCCAGAAAGAGAAGTCGTTTTATTTTTCGTTATGAGTAAACCATCGTTAGCACGATTCACACGGCCTAGATTGGCACCGTCAACATCTTGATAATCTAGTCGCCACTCGCGCTTCATTTCGCCGTTGATGTTATCGCGAATGGTGTACCCGGTACCATCTAGATCTAGCCATATTTCTCTATGAAGCTGTATTGAGTTTGGTGCCGTTTCAACCATTCCTCGTCTTGTCATTTTCAGCGCCAGCGCGTTTCCCGATTCAGCTAAAAAGGTTGTTTTATCTTTCCATTCATCGGGTAGCGAAGTTCGATTCGAATCCACAGAGGTGAGGCCGGATAGTTCAACGGATTGGACTCGGTCATTTGGAACCCAGACCCAAACCTCCTGTTTGTCAAAGATAGAAGCCGCCTTTGTTGGCGTAATTAACCTCTTGGGAGGTGTTGGGATAATAGTATGGATGTTTACAATGTGCTTTCCCGGACGTACGAATATTTTCACAGCCCCTTTGTCGATCCGTAAGGGGAGGGGCGTATCGATTTTTAGGGGCACACTTGCGCCAAATAAAACACTACCCAAATCTACTTCACGTCCTCTGCCAGAAACGTTGAGCTCGAAACGATTTTCAACGGATAGTGGAATACCGTCATTAATTTTTCGGAAGATGGAAACACGAAGCGTGTCGGTTTCTTTAAGCGCTTCAGCATCGCCTTCTTTAAGAAATAATTGTCCTTCAGCGTTAATGCGAGGTGAGGGTACTTTCTCACCGCCAACAGTTAAAAATACACGCCCTATGTTTTCGGGTAGTGGAAGCGTCTCCGGTATTTTTTTCCAACTAAATTTACCTACAAGGCTGAACGATCCTTTTTTAAGAAGAACGATTGGGGCGTTTGCGCGCTTGCCAACGAGCGCTTTTTTCCCATTAACGAAAAGGTCCTGCGGCCAGATTCCTGTCGCTCCAGGAATGAGGATTTCTCCATCTTCGTCCAAATAACCGTTAAGGGAAAAGGTAGCCTCTTTCGAATTTACTTGGACACGCAGGGTTCCGGGCCATTGACACACTCGAACGCCATTGACGTTCGGGCAGTTGAGTTCGGGAAGTTCGGCTTCTACCCATTTAATCCAAGGGCGAAGGGTCGGAGGAATATCTTCCGGATTTTGCGCCGTCGCTGGAATGGGAAGCAAGAACACAAAAAGAGTAAACACGAAAAAACGCTGAAACATGATAATCCCGACTTAAGTCTATTTTAGCTCATGTTTGCAGTTAATAGGACAAGGCACAACAGATTTTCTTCTGCTTAACTGACAGCCGGGCTTAAACGCTTTAGAAGTCGATGCGGGTCCCAACACCCGATACAAAATAGCTTTGTTTATACTCGCCGTTCCCCACGATTGTGGTCACCTTTCCGGTCGTATCGGTGGGATTGATTTGGCGCCATTCAGAGGTGGTAATATTTCTGTCTGGCATGAGATAATAGGCTAGGCCAGCGTCAATCGCAATGGAATCCGATAGCTTTAATGTTCCGCCCAATGCCATCATGTGTTTGTCGTTATCTATTAGAAAGACCGTGTAGTATTCATCGGGGATAGCGGAAGTTTCGAATCCATAACCGGCACGGATTTGTAGGGATTCTGAGATGCCGTACTCCCCGCCCAATCGGATAGAATAGGTATCTTCGTACTGCATAGGAATGGTCAAGGGGCCGATGGGGAGTTCGCCAATGCCATAAAGATTCTCGACAGAGATTCCATTGGGTTGGACGTCGATTTTGTCCAAGATCGACCAGCCTTCCCAAACGGCGGCTAGTTCGACATTTAGCGAACCGACATCTAAGGAGATTCCCGCTCTCACGACCGGGGGAAACCACATCTCACCGGTGAGACTATCGCCTTTAAGTTTTGCGCCAGAAAATTCTGGATGGGACGGTAGACGTACCGTAAGTTTCGCGTCGTTGTCTTTGAATTGAACCGGGGCTTGTACACTTACTGCCGCGGATAAATTCTCGGAGAAACGAGCCCACGCTCCCAAATTTGCAGAGGGCGCAAAGAAGTCTTGCAGCACAACTTGAGACAAAATATCCAGATCTGTATCTTCAGCTTCTCCGAAAATTCCGGTTGCCGAAGAAGATACTGTAACCAATTCAAAACTGGCCGGTACATTTTGAATTCCAAAACCAACTCGGAAGTTATCGCTGAATTCGTAGGCGATAGCTAGATGCATGAAAAGAAGAAGCGATTTATCGTTGTCGACGAGAACATAACGTTGGGGTCCATCTTCGGGAAAAGTATGTCCGCTTAGATAGGGGGCATAAATTCCAAACGCCCAAGTCATGTTTTCAAGTAGGGGACCACCGATAAGTA
>CALJNB010000090.1 GCA_937981985.1 uncultured bacterium | reverse complement strand
AGACGGGAACGATTGAGCTCATTTACGGGGGCTGACGGGAAATCAACGGTAACGTCGCTCCCGTAACTGATTACCGAAACGCGGTCATTTTCGTTAAGAACTGTAACTAACTGGCGGGCAGCAGCGCGGGCTTTCTCGATTTTCTCACCGGACATGGACCCGGACCTATCCATAACGACAGCAATATTCAACGGGGGACGAGACGTCCCAGAGAACTTCGACGCATTAATATCGACGGTGGCATATAAATCACGGGTCGCGCCTGCCGGCAAATAACCGTTTGAGACTGCGGAGCTCAATGTTAGCGTTCCTTTAACCACACCGTCTATAATCGGTTTATTCTCGACAACCACGGGCGGTTCAACAGTTACAACTCTTTGGTCGGGTTTCTTTTGAGAATTAAAATAGACGGCGGCGATGAAAAGCAGGACGGCGACGGCCCCAATTGTTGCAAGTTGTTTCATAGTTGGCTCCAAAGGGATGGTAAAATTTATGTTCACCCTCTATCAAACGCAAATGGCTCAAAAAAGATCTACAATGATGCGAAATAGCCCATCTTTTTTATCGAAGCGAACCTTTCGAACTATATTCCCCTCATAGATGAGATAAGATGGCTTTTTTGAGGTTAATGTATAAGGTTCGGGAATGGAAGCTCAAGGATCTTGTTCTTATATAGGTATGAAAAAAGAAACACACACGATATTGAACCCACTGCAAACCATAGCTTTCGCGATACTTTTAGTATTCGGGTGCGAATCGGACACGCGACAGCCCATACCATCGGCACGTGTGGCCCAAAAGAGCCAGGTTCCGCTGAAGGTCGTGCCTAAACCCGCACCGCCCGAAAAACGAGACGTCATATGGGTAAATGGCGATTCTATCGCCATGCAAGAAGTCACGAAACGTCTAGATTTGCTGGTTCAATTTCGAAACTCTCAAAATCTTCCACTTAGTAAGCATCAAAAATTAGCGCAGAAAAAGCGCATTGAAGATCTTCTCATCGGTCAAAAACTTCTTAATCAACACGCCGAAAAACAGAACATCTTTGTTTCAGATCAGTTGGTTATCGATACACTCGGTACCCTTATCGAAAACAATTTCCTCTCTCGAGACGCGTTTCTTGATCATCTTCGCTTCAAATCGATGACTCGGGATGATTATATCGATCAATTAAAATCAGACATGATTTCGAAAAAAATCTTCAAGAATATAAAAATTGAAAAGCAAGAGGTCCTAGACCGCTTTTTTCAAGATTTCCAAGAAGATGCCATCGTGACGAAAGCTAAAGTAAGACTCTTTCAAACCTCAAACAAGCGCTCACATCCTCCTATGACCTATCGGAAATTCAGAAAACTATCGATCGACCTCAAAGCGACCCATGATCTCGGTTGGGTTTCGGTGAAAGATGCGGGGATTCCCAAGCTCATTTTCTCCGCTAACGCGAAAGACGTCATCACGGTCGCAAGCGATGATGGGACGTTTTACTACTGGATAATGAAAAAGCGAAAAGTTCTCAATCCAAACTTCCTTATGGTGAAGCACAGATTACGGCTCTCCCTGATGAGAGAAAAACGTGAGGCAGCCCGAACGAATCTGATAAAAAATTTGCGCAAAAGTGCCATCATTCGTTACGGGATCCCTCAACCGGGATTGACAAAGACAGAAGAGGCACGCAAAAAGGTGAACGATAAAGCTGGGCGTACCACGGCAGAAGAATAGGATCGAAAATGAAACACGAAATTAAAGCACATATCACCGGAACGGTTTGGAAGATCGAGGTCGAAGTCGGCGAAGAAATCGAAGAAGACGACGACTTCACCATCCTTGAATCAATGAAAATGGAGATGCCTATCTCCGCTGAGTTTGATTGCGTCATCAAGGAGATTTTATGCAAGGAAGAAGATAAAGTGGACGAAGGTCAAGTCCTCTTCATAGTCGAGGAAATTTGAAGCTGTTACGAAGCGATGTGCGCATTGTTTAAAGAAACGATCTAAGATCTTCGCACATTGAATTCAAACCACTTTCATATTATCGGGAACCCCAACGATCGACGCGTTAGGATGTTTTGCGCCGACGCAAAAAGGCTTGGTCATTCAACCTCCATCACCCCTTATCTAAAAATTCTTAAAAACGTCGAGCAAGGAGAAACTTTCGCCCTTCCAAACGCCGAAATCCTGCGCTTAGAATCTCCCGGCGAAGACGCCGTCATAAATGGGAAACTCCTAGAATTAGGCGGTGCATTCCAAGCCCTATCAAGAGGTGAGGTTCGTGACCAAATCGCGTGGATGAATGGATTCTCGAAACTGCTAAACTCGATTCAAGCAAAGCATGCCTTCATTTCACCGATGGATATTCGAACGATGTTCGACAAGTTAGAAATGTATGAACGATTGAAGAGTAAGGGATGCCCCTTACCTGAACGATTACCTTCGATAAGCTCAATTAAACATTTGAAAGAAATCGGCAAACCCATTCGAATTTTCATAAAACCTCGCTACGGCTCAAGCGCATCGGGTGTCCTTGCATGTTCGATAAAAAAGAACTTCGTAAAATGTATTACTTCACTTGAAATCAATGGAACCCGCTTTTTCAACAGTCTAAAGATGAGGACTTATGTCGGAAAAGATGCCGAAAAATGTATTAATTTCGTTCTCTCTGAAGGTGCAGTTGTAGAAAAATGGTTCCCTAAGGCAACATTAAAAATGGGCGCTTTTGACCTTCGAATCGTTTGTATTGATGGAAAAGCCGCCCATAAGGTTGTACGTGTCAGTCGCTCTCCGATGACCAACCTTCACCTTGGTAACGCGCGCGGAACCCTAAAACAAGTCGAAGAACGTTTAGGCACCCAAGCTATCGAACGCGCTATCGCTGCAGCCGAAAGTGCTGCTGCAGCCTTTCCCCTTGCCCATTATATGGGGGTGGATGTCGCTCTTAATCCGTCTGGAAAAACCGCGATTGTACTTGAAGTAAATGCATTCGGGGACCTGCTACCCGGCATTCTTTACAATGGCCAAAGCACCTACTCAGAACAGATTTCTAGCTTCGTTCGTAAATAGTCCCCGCATTGCCCTTTTCGATAAAAACGGCTATCTCGTCTGGGAAAAAAGAACCAGTGATGCTGAACTAAAGCGTGTCACTACGACCAATACCCGGGAGTCGTTTATGAACTGCTCATATTGCGGTTACTTCAACGAACACGAAACCGAACTATGTGCACGATGCGGCACCAAGATGCCACAACCCACATGCAACTCCTGCGATCAACATGTCGAATGGGGATCAATTAACTGCGGCCAATGTAGAACGACCGAAGAACTAACCGAAGTAACCCCGTGCCCCTCTTGCAACGCCGTTAATCACGAAAGCGCCGATTATTGTACAAAATGCGGTACACCGATGGCTGTCATCACACGTGTGCTGACACTTGCGCGTTCCAAAGATCAAAATCTTTTGGACACATGGCGCGTCTATGGAATCGAAACCAAAATCGTCGGCCGCGAACGAGAACTCGAAATTCTCGACTTGGCATTCGAGGACGTAGTAAGTCAAAATGAAGTTCAATTCGTCGCACTCACAGCGCCTTCGGGACGCGGTAAAAGTCGACTCCTTTCCGAATTTCAAGACCGCCTTAACAAACGGTTATCGGCCGCACACTTTGCAATCGCAACAAGCCGGGACGAAGCGGGAGATCCCTACTCCATGTTCGCGCGGCTTTTGAAAGATAGATTCTATATTGAAGAGAGCGCAGGTCCGTCGCAAGCGCGTCGAAAATTGCTCGACGCCACGAAATATCTCGTCGGTGGAGAAGATGGCGTGCGCGTCGCCCATCTCGTCGGTGAACTCTTGGACATCCATTTCAAAGACTCTCCTTACCTTCCCACTATTCGCGATCCCGACGGTGCACACGAACTCGACCGCCGATGCTTCGAGGCCCTGGCTTCACTACTAGAAGCTGACGCGTCCAAAGATCCACTAGTTGTTGTTCTCGAAGATCTTCAATATGCCAACCAACGCTCCTTGGCATTAATTTCCTATATGAAAGAACATCTTCGGGACTCAAGGATTTTATTTATTCTCACCTGGTCCAATGAAGAACTTAAAACCGACTACTTCGTTGCTGAAACCACCTTTCATTCTACAATCGAACTTGATCGATTATCAGATGAAGATATCGAATCTTTTGTCATCGATACCTTGAGAAAAACGAAATCGGTCCCAGACGAAGTGATTTCACGAATTGTCGACTCTGCACATGGCAACCCGTATACAGTCGAAGAAACCTTACGCATGCTAATCTCACAGGGCATCGTCGACACGAGAACCAAAGAATGGACCATCGATCTGGCCCGGTTCTCAGAAGTCGACCTCCCGCAAACGATTGAAACCGCAATCAACGCGCGACTCCATACACTGAACGCCGACGAACGTCTCGTTCTTGAAATGGCCGCTTGCATCGGAAATGTATTTTGGGCCGAACTTGTTCGTTGTCTGTATCGTATGCGTTTAGATGACAAATCCGTATCGCGTCAGTGGAGCCAAGAGGAGTCCGAAGACGAACGATGTAACGCACTTCTGGAAAGTCTGGAACGAAAGGATATGATTCGCCGGCGCAAAGACTCCATGATCTCGGGAACCAATGAGCTGTATTTCAAACATCGACTTGAACGCAAAATTGTGTACTCCGCGATCAGCGATTCTGAAAAACAGAAAGCTCATCAGCTCACCGCACAGTGGCTGGAATTAAAATTCCCGCAAAACGCAGAACGTATCATAGATGTCATCGCTTCTCATTTCGATCGTGCTGGCGCGGTAGAACAAGCAGCCGCAAAATATTTAGAGGCTGCAAAATTTGCCGCTGAAAGATATCAAAATAAGACCGCCATCGAGTTTTATGTCAAAAGTTTAAGTTACCTAAGCGATGCTGATATTGATCGAAAAATTACCGCATTCGGAGCCGTCGGTGAGCTACATGTTAGCCAAGGCGAATACGATCAAGGATTGACTTACTTCCGAGAAATGCTTCGCTATTGTTGGCTTCTAAATGATACGAATCGAGGTGGGTACGCCTACATTAAATTAGCGAATGCCTACCAAAATGTTGGCGAATATGAATTGGCGATGAACAACCTCGCTAACGCGCTCGACCTTTTTCATGAAAGTGATGAAAAGCAAGGTATTGCCGAAACCCTCGATCAAATTGGAAGAATCCACATGCTCCGTGGCTCGTTTGAAAACGCATCCGATCGGTATGAAGCTTCACTACAATTACGCCGCGAGCTTGGCGATAAACAATCCCTTGCCACGAGTCTGAATAATCTCGGAGGTTTACGCCTCCAGCAAGGAGATCTTAAAGCTGCGATGGGGCACTTTCGTGAAGCACTAGAATACCGCAAAGAAATTGATGACCGATATGGTGTTGTTTCGTCTTATAACAATCTCGCCGTTTTATGTATCGAGCGTAACCAAATCGAACAAGCCTTACACTTGCTTCGTGAAGCTTTAACAATCACGCGAGAGATTGGCTACCGCGGGCTGCAAAGTATCGTCCTCAACAATATCGGTGAAATTTATCTGATTTCAGGTGAGATAGAACAAGCTCATACTTACCTCAACGAGGCTGCACAAATAGCTGAAGTTTCAGGAGAAAAACGAGTACTGTTTGATGTTTATAGAAATCTTGGCAGAGCCGCACTGAAGGAAGCTAAATTCGACATCGCGCTGGAAAGAGGTAATGAAGCGCTTTCAGTCGCCAATCAATTAGATAGTGAACTTCGCGTGGCGGTCGGCATCGGAAACCTTGCCGATGTGCGCGCACAAATGTTCTTAGCCCAAAAGACCGAAGGTTGTGATGTTTTAGCTGACGAACTCTATAAAGACGCTATTGGAATCTTGAGTTCAATCGGTCACGACGCAGAAACTGGACGATTACTACTCAACTATGCTCGCCTTGAATTTCAAAGGAAAAAGTATGACTCCACACTCACGAAACTTAAGAGAGCAGAAGAAATTTTTGAGCGCATGGAGTTACAGGACGAACTTGACACGACACTGGGACTGATTGAGAAAGTCGGTAATATAGAAAAGTGAAAGAATAAGGAATGGGGCTTACCAATCGTCGTCCACCTTTTTCTTTTTCTTCTTCTTCGATGTTCCCCAAGGATCGAAGGTGTCGTCTGCTTTTTTCTTTTTCTTTACGACTTTTTTACGCTTCTTTGGCTTACGCTTTTTAACGACTTTTTTCGGTGGTTTTGCAGCTACTGTCTTCGCTTTTTTCTTCTTGGCGTCCCAACCTTCGTCGATTTTCTCATCTCCAGCTTTCTCGAGCGGCATCAAACTAACCTCAGTAGATTTAGCACCCTTGTTTTTCTGAAATTCAAACATGATCTCTTTAACTGCGGTCTCCCCTTTTTTCCATCGAATGATCGCGTTTTTGGTACTCGAACCCGATTCGGCAATGATTTCAATATCAGTTTCTTCATCAAACCCGGAAAGCATAATCGGTGTCTGCCCCTCGGTTTTCCCATCTACAATTATCGTGGCATTTGAAGGATAAGACATTAAACTTACGACGCGTCGTGTCTCAATGAGTTTCTCGTTGATTTCCATATCATTAGTAATAACGAGCTCTTTTTCAAACGTTTCAAAGCCATCTTTTTTAAGAGATAGGGTATAACTTTCGCCGACATTTAATTTTACTGAAAGAGGCGTTGTCCCACTCTCCTCGCCATTTATCAAAACCGACGCGTTAATAGGTGCGCTCGTAAACGCCACCTGAGTCGTTGTGATAACCGGCTCGGCAATAGTTGTCGGATCGGCGGCTGTTGTTCCCGGAGTCTCCATATCAGGCTCTTCTACAGCCTTAGTATTCGCGTCTTTGGCAGGATCATCTATCGATTCAGCCTCAGTCACCTCGGCTAACTCTGTAGGTTCGTTATTTTCTTTCTTTAAATAAAGTACGGCAATTGCGATACAGGTAATAATTGCTGCCGCAGCCAACAAGAGGAAGATGAGTTTTGATTGTGACTTTTCTAGTTTTTGGCTTTCATTTTTTCGCATTTTTTGCTTCGGCTTTTCAGTCCGCGGACTTGCTTTTTGTACGCTGAATTGTCGGTCTATCCTGTCACGATCCAGGCTGAAGGTTGACTCTGGTTCCACCACCCTAACGTCAATCAATTCAGACTCGTTGAGGTGAAAAATAACGCTTTCGTCAGATGTTTGATAAGACTCGCGTTTAAGTTTGGAGCTCACCTCTAAAGTCGGCGCGACAAAATGTCTGACCATGACCGACAGATCCGGTGAAACACGTCCACACAAACGCTTGAGGATTCGATCGATGGCTTGCTTAAACTCAAGAGCGGATGAAAAGCGCCGATCAACATCACGCGCGGTTGCCATTTCAATCACCGAGACAATCTCTGGATCCATGTGTGGGCAATACCGACTTAGTGGAGGAAAATCAGCTTGTCTGACCGTTTTTAAAAGCTGCACATCTGGAAGATCCTCATACGGGGACTGTCCGGCCAAAAGCTCATACAAAACCATACCCACCGAAAAGACATCGGCACGCCCGTCTACATGGTGTCCCATCGCTTGTTCAGGCGCCATATAAAAGTACTTCCCCTTGATGATTCCATGTTGTGTTTGAATCAATCGATTCTTAGCTTTTGCGATACCGAAATCAACGATGCGCACGACACCGTTTACATCGATCATAATATTTTGCGGAGAGATATCCCGATGAACAATATTCATTGCCTCGCCGATATCCGTCCTTCGCGTGTGCGCATAATGTAACGCAGCCAAAGTATGGCTCATCGTGTAGAGGGCTTCCAATACCGGAAAGGCTTGTCCTTGCAACGCAAACTTCTCTTGCAAAAATTGCAAGTCCGGCCCGTCGATAAACTCCATTATCAGAAAAGACTGTTGGTCAATCACGCCAAGATCAAAAACACGACCGATCGATGGATGTTCTAATTGAACCGTCAAGCGCGCTTCATCGGCAAGCATATCGATCAACTCACCGTCATTGCACAAGGATTTGTGGAGCCTTTTAATCGCAACCACCCGTTCCTGACCCGCTTGGTCCCTTACGGATGCTCGAAAGACTTCCGCCATTCCCCCTTCCGCAATTTTATCTAGCAACGTGAACTTGCCAAAAACGCCTAACACCGAATATCATCCTTTAATATCATTACATTGAAAATGACCGTTCTTACTGGAGACGTCAAGTCCGTGAAACCTGAAAACCCACAGTCTACAAAGATTACATATGTTGATGGTCGCCCGCAAATGCTTCACATCAGAAAAGCACATCTCGTCAAAAACCCCGGAACGGACACTCAAGAAGAATTTACCTTCGACCAGGCCGTTATTACCATTGGCTCTAATCCCGAAAACGATATTTGCGTCACTGACGATACCGTCAGTAGATACCACTGCCGCATCAACCAAGTCGACGAAGTTTACGTGATCCACGATCTGGGTAGTACCAACGGGACTTTTCTAAATGGAGTTCGTATCACCGAAGCTTTCCTGGACCCCGGTCTCATTCTCGCAATCGGCGATATTCAAATTCGGTTTAATCCCATTGATGAACAAATTCCCGTAACGCCTATCATGTCTGAGGAATTCGGTGGAATTGTTGCTCGAAGTAAAAAGATGCGAGAAATCTTCGGAATCTTAGAAAAGGTAGCGCCAACGACTGCCACAGTCGTTCTGGAAGGTGAGACCGGAACCGGAAAAGAGGTCGTAGCCCAGACGATTCATAATCTCAGTAAACGCGCCGATAAGCCGTTCGTAGTTTTTGATTGTGGCGCCGTGCCCGAATCACTCATCGAGAGCGAACTATTTGGCCACGAGAAAGGAGCCTTCACGGGAGCAAATCATGCTAGAAAAGGTCTTTTCGAACTCGCAGATGGAGGGACTATCTTTCTCGACGAACTAGGCGAGCTTACATACGACCTTCAACCGAAACTATTACGGGTCCTTGAACAGCGCGAGATCCGACGAGTCGGGGGCAATCAGTCTATTCCTATTAATGTGAGAATCATTGCGGCAACAAATCGTACACTCGCTGACGAAGTCGACAAAGGACGTTTCCGCGAAGATCTCTTCTATCGCCTTTCGGTAGTAAGCTTAGAACTCCCCCCCCTCCGGGATCGGCCCGATGATATACCACTTTTACTCCGCCACTTTCTGCATACCAAACCTTTTAATCGCAAGTCAGATAGCGAAGAACTCATTATAAAAAACATTACTCCAGAAGCCTTAGAAAAGCTGACCACTTTCAACTGGCCTGGCAATGTTCGCCAACTTCTTAACGTCGTCGAACGTTCGATTTCGTTTGCCAGCGGCGATACCTTTACTCTCGACGATATCCCGCAATCTATCAAACAACCGGTGGAACCAAAACCGTCGCCAGTGGTTCCCCCTCAAAATGTGGAATCGCCCAACGCGCCGTTTAAAAGAGCTAAAGAAAAAATCATCTCTGACTTCGAAAAAAACTACCTCGTAAAACTTCTAACCTTCCATAACGGAAATATAACTCAAGCTGCGAGGGAAGCCGATATCGATCGAAAATATTTCCGAAAACTAATGACCAAACACGGAATCGAAACCGAAAACCTATGATATAGAGCCAACCGGCATAGTAAACGAGATTACTATTAACAATCCTCCACGCACAAAAAGGGCCATGCGATGGCTTTTCGTTACGATACTCGGGCTGAGAACTAAACTGGGATTTAGCTATCGATCTTTTCTAAACGTAAACGTAGCTTTTCAAGTTTTGGGTGGTCAGGATTTAACTCGGCAACCTTTGCGATAGCGCTCTGAGCTAATTCCTTTTCGTTAAGTTTGAGATGAAATCGAGCCACAAGAACGCATATATCGGGGTCTTTGGGGCCTAGACGCGTCGCTTGAGCCATATTTTTTCGCGCATCTTCAACTACTCTAGGGTCGTTATAATATTGGCGAAAATGAGTATAAGTCCTGTAGGCGTGGGCAATACCTCGCGTTGGATCATGATCACATGAGCGTCGAAAGCAAACCATTGATTCGTCAAAGTCGCCCAACCTCAAGTAA
>CALJNB010000089.1 GCA_937981985.1 uncultured bacterium | reverse complement strand
CTTAGCCGCGTCTGGCAGTTTATCGAGGACGAAATTCGGCTTTCAAAAGAAAATGGATTGTATAAACAAACTATCGATTTTGAAGGTGAAGAAGTGTTGTGTGAGGTCGTTCGGATTGGGATGGTTGCGCTATATTTCCGTACTGAAGAAGGCGTCACCGGGCATGCCGTTTCAACTTCTAAAGGTTGGGAGTTTCAACGCTTCACCGAAGAAGCTGATCAATTAAAAACTGCCCAGCTTTTCGATGCGTTTCGAAAGCAAATTCGCGCGGGAGGTTTTGATCTTCCGGGCACTTTATGGATTCAAAATCGTGGAGTTGCACAATGAAATCGTTTCTAACTTTTTCTCTTATCCTCATGCTTCCAATTTCGGCATTTGCAGAATCGTCGCTTAAGAAAGCATACCAACGTGAAGTGGGATATTTAAGTTCTCAAAAGAATACGCTTGAGAAACGTCTCAAAGCGATTGAAGTGTCTGGCAAAAAGACCACTGATTCTGCAGCAGCCAAAATTAAGCGGTTGCAAGATAGGTGGCTTTACCTGCAGGCAGAGTCCGAACGTTTGCAGACGCAATTGTCGGACGCGAACGCAAAGGGGCCATCTACTGAAGATCAAAATGACGCCTTGCTTGGTACCTACGAACAAGGACGTCAATCGCTTTCTTCGATTGGGATGACCGTTCCGGAAAAGGAGAAGATAAGCGCCGCGGATTACGGATTGCTCTATGCTGAAGGTTTAAAAGGAATCAAAGAAGGTAGAATTGTTCGAACTCAAACCGAAACCTATTTTGATGCTAAGGGAATATCAAAAAAGGGTGAGCTTACGAAGATAGGTAGAATCGCTGCATATGCAGAAGGTTTACCACTTGCCCCAGTTGGGGAAGGGAAATTTAAAATTTGGCCTCAAGTCGGAAAGACTCAAGTGGGCGTCGTATTGTTTGAATCGGTTGAAAAGGCGATGACACCTCCCAAAGAAAAAACAATCGCTGATACTGTCAAAGCGGGCGGAACCATCGCCTACATTATTGTTATTCTCGGATTCTTTGCGCTATTTCTTTTATTGGTCCGTGCTTTTTTCCTTATCCGTTATGCTTCGCCGAAGACTTTTGCATCCGATCTTAAAGCAGCTTTGTTGTCACGGGGACCCGCGAAGAAATTGGCGATGGATGCAAAAGGCGTCGTCGCTCAGTCGGCCTCTTCATTGTTGGAACGCGAAGATGCGACAGTGGACGATATCGATGAAATCGTTGGCGGGTTTGTACCTCGGATAGAACGTTTTAGTACAATCATTATGGTGATTGCTGCAATAGCGCCGTTGTTGGGCTTGCTCGGAACGGTAACGGGAATGATTGCAACTTTTGACATCATTACAGAATTTGGGACTGGTGATCCGAAGTTACTTTCATCCGGTATTTCTGAGGCATTGATCACAACCAAGTTTGGACTTGTCGTAGCGATTCCGACTCTCGTTTTTGGAAACATCTTCCGAGCGTGGGGAGACAATATTATTGACGAGATGGAACATACTTGTTTGGTAATTTTGGGTGCGAAAAACGATGACACGAAACCACCAGGTCCTACGGGTCTGCGAGTTGTCGATCCTATCGAGCCTGCTCTTGTGGAGGATCGGGTTTGATCGACTTTCAAGCTTTTACAGACTTGATTAACGACGGTGGTCTTTTTATTATGGCCCCACTTTGTATCGCGGCGTTGATTCTGTGGTACACAATAGGACTCCGTCTGATGACACTCCGTTCCGGTGGTCCGGCTGAAGTCGCGATTCTTGCCATGAAAGACGGCGCTGATCCCCAGATAACAATTCGTAAAGTAGAACTCGATCTGGACCGTTATGCCGGTTGGATTCGAGCGATAGTTATTTGTGCGCCCTTGGCAGGTTTGCTCGGAACGGTAGATGGAATGATCGAAACATTTGATGCTTTGGGAGACATGACCTTGCATAGTCAATCGGGCGGTATTGCCGGCGGGATTTCCCAGGCGTTGATTACAACTCAAATGGGACTTTCAGTCGCTATTCCGGGAATGTTAGTCGGGCGACTTCTTGACCGTCGCGCGACTTCCTTAAAAGAAAAACTCAACAGATGGTCAAAGGTAGGTGTACGATGAGACGTCGTAAGCGACAAGCTGAAGAAAATATAGATATTTCTCCGCTCATTGATATGGTCTTTATTCTTCTCATTTTCTTCATGGTTTCTACGACCTTCGTCAAGGATATGAAACTTGATTTGCAACGCCCGTCAGCTGCGAGTGCTGTGAGAGCATCGAGTAAGGCTATTCGAGTGTTTGTCGATTCCGCAGGTGCAATTTTTGTAGATGGCGTGGGCGTAAAGTCTTGGATGTTACAATCTCGGGTACGAGAATTATCTAGCGGTAGTTCTTCGGGAGTCCTCGTTATTGTCGACCGACGTGTCGTTGCAGAACGCCTCGTCGAGGTCGTTGATCAGTGCCGCTTGGCCGGCGTTGGTGATGTAGCTGTCGCGACAGAACAAGAGGTTGGAGGATGAAGCTGAAGATGCATCTGGTGGCCTTTTTAGTCATGCTTCTGGGTACGGGTTCGACTATTGGTGTTCTTGTTGCAATGAATTCTCAAGAATTCGAACCCGAAAAAGTTGCCCCAAGAGTTCAGGTCGCTTTTGATAGAAAGGCTCCAAAGAAAAAGAAAAAGCGGAAGCAGAAAACCCGTCGCAATAAAAAGATGAAAGCGCGCAATTCGCCGCCTCCACCAACCCCCCTTTTAAACATGAAAATGGGAGGATTGGATTTAGGTCTGAATATGAACATTGGAGCACTTCCCGTTAGCGAGAATGCACTTAAGGCAATGCCTCGTGCCTCAGTAATGACCGAAGACGCCGTGGATTCTAAGCCTAAACCGATGCATAGGGTTTCGGCTTCATATCCCAAACGCGCCCGAGCAAACGGAGTTGAAGGTTTTGTGAAGATGAATTTGTTAGTTGATGAAAGCGGGCGTGTAAGTCGAATCAAGATTATTGAATCGCGTCCATCTGGTACTTTTGATGAGGCCGCGCGAACAGCAGTCAAACAATGGACCTTTCAATCTGCTTTATACCAAGGTTCTCCCGTCAAAGTTTGGGCAACTCAAACCTTAAGATTTAAACTTAAATGAAAATATCAAATTTAATAGTATTACTTCTTGTATGTATGTTCGGCTCCGCGCAAGTCGTCTTTGCCCAAGACGAAGTCGATCATCTCGCCTTGGCAACGACTCTAGCAGCAGATGGACATTTTGACCGTGCAAAGTTGGCGTTAAAGAGTGTTAACCTAGAAGACAAAAATCTGGATAAACAGAATTTCCATCTCGTAAGCGGACTTGTTGATCTCAATACTCAGGATTGGAAATCAGCGATTAAGCACTTTAAATTGTTAATTGAGGGAAGTGAAAAAAAAGCGGACACTCCGGTGTACTTCGAATATTACGCTCAAGCACTTTACGGTGATGGACAGTATAGTGCCGCACTTCGAAATGTAGAAAAGGTGGGGCCCGCTGCCAATAAAAACCCGGGTATTTGGCTGCTAAAAATTGACAGCCTTACAAAATTGAAAAGAAACGAGGAGGCCTGGACCTCCATCAATTCAGCAGAAAAATATCTTCCCGATGATATTCGTTTTGTGCGCATCAAAGTTCAGTTCTTACTGGAACTAGGGCTTTTTTCCTCCGCCGCACAGGCTGCAGAGAAGTTAATGAAGCACCCTAAAGCGACGGCTGAAGATGCTTTGGCACTTGGCGAAGGATTGCGAAAAGGAGGCGCGCTCAAAGGAGCGATTTTATTTCTAGAAGGTGCTCGAATTAGATTTCCGGAGAAGGGAAATACAAAAATGAGTGCTCTACTGGCTTATTGTTATGCACAAGACGGCAAGTATCTGGCTGCGGCTGAGCTATTGTCTATAGCTGCCGAGGATGATGACAAATTTCGGATAGAATCTGCTGAAATGTATATTAAAGCCGGAAAAATGTCTCAAGCAATGTACCAAAACGGTTTGGTCCAAGAGCAGAAATCTAAGCTCCGCCAGCGTGTTGCGATTTTAGTTGATTTAGGACAATACGAAAAAATATCGGCGCTATACCCGCGTCTGAAAAGGCTTAAAGTTCTTGAGGACGATGCACTTCGATACGCGGTTGCGTATGCGCAATTCCAAACCGCAGATCTAAGAGCTTCATTGGTAACGCTTAAAGGAATTAAAGATTCCAACTATTTTGATTCTGCTACCAAGCTACGTGAAATTATTATTCGTTGTCAGAAAAATGAGACGTGCCTCAATTGAAAATTTTTAGAATATTTGTATTCGCTTTTACCATATTATTGTCTTTCAACGGATTTGCCGAAACGGACAAAATTCATGTCGTTGTGTTCAACGCTGATGGAACACTTCGAGAACCCACATCGGTGGTTCTAACATGCGGTGAAAAGGAAGAAACCAAAACGACAGCCAATGGCGCGGTTTGGTTTCAAGGTATTCCAGGCCAATGTGAAATAACGATTTCAGATACCGAGAAGAGACAAAGCAAAACCTTTGTACTCTCCAACGATGAAGTCGAGATTCTGGTGACCGTTGGGGCGTCGATTGAAATTGCCATCGAAGGTGGGGTCCCGGTCAAAGAAGTAACGAAGGTAGAGAAAAAGGTATTGGCAAATGGTACTCTCCTGATTCGCGTACAAGCTTTGGATTCACAAAAGAAAATTGTTGGCGCCAAGATTTTTGTCCGTGGGACAGACTTAGAAGAAACAACGAATGCAAAAGGGGAGGCTTCGCTTTCACTTCCTCCAGGGGGAGTTGACGTCTCGGTCGTTCATCCAGACTTTTCTTCGCAGAGTGTTCAAGACCTCAGTATTGTTAGTGAAAAAGTTATCGAACGCGTGGTTTCATTAACACCCGTTTCAGTTGCGTTGGAAGATTTTACAGTTACCGCACCTCGTATAGAAGGTAGCGCAAGAGATACTTTGGCCGAACGCCGAAAATCAAATAAAGTCGCCGAAGTATTAGGCGCCGATGAAATGAAAAAGAACGGTTCTTCAAACGCGGCAGATGCATTGTCTCGAGTTACCGGAATTACCGTCGTCGGCGGTAAATTCGTTTATGTTCGTGGACTTGGCGATCGTTATTCTATGACGCTGATGGGAAACGCAAATTTGCCTTCGCCAGAACCTGAAAAGCGTGTCGTGCCTTTGGATCTTTTTCCAGCAGATATGTTGGCCTCGGTTTTGGTCCAAAAAAGTTATACGGCAGATATGCCGGGTGCGTTTGGCGGGGGAACTGTGGTCTTACGTACTCAAGATGTTCCTAAACTTTTTGAAGCGAAGCTTGGAATTTCCTTAGGTGGAAATACAGAGACCACTTTTCGAGAAGGTCTTTCAAGCGCCACAGGCGACTTTGACTTTTTGGGATTTGATGATGGCACACGTTCTTTGCCTGATGAAGTTCAAGATGCATCGCAACGTTCTCCGCTCAAAGAAGGCGATCGTTTTGGAAACGGTGGTTATACTGCCGACGAATTGGAATCATACGGTGAGTCGTTATCGAATTCGTGGAAATTAGACAGTAGGACGTTACCACCGAATCTTGGTCTAAATGCTTCTATCGGGGTCCCTTTCGATTTCCTTGGTGGCCAAAGTGGTTTTCGACTTGGATTTGTTTACGATAACGATTGGAAAAAAGTACAACGCGAACAAAATTATTACGTTGTAAGCTCTGGCGGAAAACTCGAAGCGTCAAATAAATATGTATTCGATGAAACCGTTCATAATATCGTCTTGGGCGGAATTTTTACCACAGGTTGGAATTATAAAGACCTTCATAAGATAAAGTTAACAACGATTCTTGATCGGGTTAGCGATGGAGAAGATCGTCAATACTCAGGTTTTAATCGCGACGTTGATGCACAAATTCGGGTGACCCGCTTTCGTTGGTTGGAACGACAACTATTCTTTCAACAGATAGAAGGCGAACATCAAATCATTGAAGACGCGACCCGTCTAGACTGGAACTACGCTTTTTCTCAAGCCGCCCGATCTGAACCCGATCGTCGCGAAACCCGTTATGATAAAAGACCGTCTGGACCCTTTCAGTTATCCGATCGTCCGGAGGGGAATTCTCGTGTGTTTTCGTCATTGACTGATAACGCTCATAGTGGCCAGGTTTCATTAGAACAGATATTTAATATCAGTGGCATCAAGTTAGATTCTCAAGCGGGTCTTTCTGCAATGGCGAAAAATCGTGAGGTCGATACCCGACGCTACAAATATTTTGGAGACACAACCGATCCTCTCCTCTTTCAACAATCGCCCGAAGTCATTTTTTCTCCCGACCAAATTGGCGACAGTCTCCGTTTTACTGAGATAACGCGGCCTACAGATAATTACCGGGCATCGCACTATATTGGGGCCGCTTTTTTGAAGACTGATCTCTTGTTCTCAGAAATCCTGAACGCAACGTTAGGTGTGCGTTTTGAACACAGTGACCAGTCCGTTGAAACCTTTGAGCTTTTTTCAGTAAATCAAAACGAAGTATCAGCCAACTTAACAACCTCCGACTTTATGCCTCATCTTGGTGTGAACTGGTCTCCGACAAAAGAAGTTATCGTTCGTGCCAGTGCGTCTCGAAATGTTTCTCGCCCGGACTTCAGAGAGCTATCTCCTCAGCTATTTAATGATGTGACTGGCGGTCTTGCGGTGCAGGGAAACCCTGATCTTAATCGAGCCACTATTATTCATTCTGATTTGCGTTTAGAGTGGTATTTTTCTGAAAGTGAGTTCGCCTCGATAGGTGGGTTTTATAAAGGGTTTAATGAACCGATTGAATCAGTCTTGGTTCCCGGAGCACAGCAACTTAAAACTTTCGCAAATGCGGAGTCGGCGACCAACATTGGTTTTGAACTTGAAGTCCGAACCGGGTTTGGATTTGTCTCGGAGGCTCTGCGCGATTTTAATTTCAGCGCTAATCTTGGCTTGATTTACTCACGCGTTAGTATCGATCCCGATGCTGGGATTCAGACGTCTTCTGAACGCGCGCTTCAGGGACAGTCGCCCTACGTTGCAAACGCGCAATTGGGCTATACAAATGCAGATTTGGGGACTCAAGTATCGGTTCTATTCAATCTGGTTGGACCTCGTATTTCGGAGGTTGGCGCGTTGGGAGCTCCTGATATTTTTGAAGTTCCAGGGGCTGGACTCGACGTTGTGGTTAAGCAAAGTCTTGGTGCGGGTTTAAGCTTGGGCGCGAAACTTAAAAATGGCTTGAACGCAAAAACTGTTTTTGAACAAGGCGATTTTGAAACTTCTTCCTACCGAAAGGGAATTGGATTCTCGCTATCTTTGAGTAAGAGCTTTTAGGGTACCTGACTCTTCTTTTTCTCCTTCATTTAACCAGCTTTGGATCTTGCCGAAACTTATTTCCGGCGTTGCATTTAGTGTCGGCCACCCAAACTTTCGGGCTTATTGATCACCTATTCTCTCAGATAACGATAGACCGTGCCCATCGAATAGCGCGAACGATTGATCAGAAGAATATATTGTTCAAAAGCTTTGGAAGTCAGAATACCTTGCTCGGAGCAGCTATACTCATTGGAGTATTCCTCGTTGGTCGATTTCCTAAGGTTTTCTTCCCTTAGCGTATTTAGCTCTTATTTATAGACGGATTTGACTCGGTTTAGAACGAAGTTCAAATAGCTTAGTGTTTTTTGCTAAGTGTGTTTATTCGTCTTGAAGCAAAAGTCTTGGGAGCGTACAATTTAATCAAATGACTAAACATAATAAAATTAATCAAGATCACCGACGCTTTAAGCAGATTGTGCGTGGTAAAATCAAACAAAATCTTCGTGAGTATATGACTCAAGGAGAACTCACCGGTAAACAAGGGAAAAAGATCGTAAAAATTCCTATCCCTCGTATCGATATACCGCGCTTTAAGTATGGCTCGAAAGAGTCCGGTGGCACCGGCCAGGGTGATGGAGAGGTTGGTGATTCGATGGGCGGCGAGGGAGAGGAAGGTCAAGGCGGACAAGGCCCGGCTGGAAATCAAGAAGGCGAACACAGTCTCGAAGTCGATGTTTCAATGGAGGAACTCGCCGAACTGATGGGAGAAGAGCTTGAACTTCCAAGGATTGAACCGAGGGGCACAAAACGCTTAGAAACCATTCGTGAGAAGTATACCGGTATTCGTACCATCGGACCCGAATCGTTACGCCATTTTAAAAGGACCTATAAAGAAGCGTTGAAACGTCAAATTTCTCTGGATTCTTACGACCCTGATAATCCGATCATCATTCCGATTCGCGAAGATAAGCGATTTCGTTCGTATAAAGAAACATCTCTTCCGCAATCGAATGCGGTCATTATTTATATGATGGATGTTTCCGGATCGATGGGTGAGGAACAAAAAGAAATTGTTCGGATCGAATCGTTTTGGTTGGATACGTGGTTGCAGAGTCAATATAAGGGTTTGGAATCTCGTTTTATCATTCATGATGCCTCGGCGCGCGAAGTGGATCGTGAGACCTTTTTCCATACCCGAGAGTCGGGTGGAACGATGATTTCAAGCGCCTATAAATTAGCGCTCAACATTATAGAAGAAGATTATCCCTTAGAGGATTGGAATGTGTACCCATTCCATTTTTCCGATGGTGATAACTGGTCATCGGACGATACGACGCAGTGTATGTCGATTTTACGCGACGGTATTATCCCGCGCTCGAATATGTTCTGTTATGGGCAAGTGGAATCACCTTACGGATCGGGTCAATTTATAAAGGACCTTCGCGAAGCGTTTGAAGGCACAGAAGAAGTTGTTCTGTCGGAGATAAAAGATCGTGACGCGATTTACGATTCTATTAAGGAGTTTCTCGGGAAGGGACTGTAAGTTATGTTACCAAAACATCTGCGAGATATTCAGGAGTTCATTCGAGAAGTCGCCATTGATTATGGGTTAGATTTTTTCGAAACTATTTTTGAAGTAGTGGACTACCGACAGATCAACGAAATTGCGGCGTTTGGGGGATTTCCGACGCGTTATCCTCACTGGCGTTTTGGAATGGAATACGAACAACTTTCCAAATCCGCAGAATATGGACTGTCTAAAATTTACGAGATGGTGATCAACAACGATCCTTCGACAGCATATCTCCTTGAAGGAAATAATCTCGTCGATCAAAAAACAGTGATCGCTCATGTGTATGCGCATGTTGATTTCTTTAAGAATAATTATTGGTTTTCGAAAACGAACCGAAAGATGATGGATCAAATGGCCAACCACGCCACTAAGGTCCGTCGCTACGTTGATAGAAAAGGCATTGAGATAGTGGAGGACTATATCGACACTTGTCTTTCTTTGGAGAACCTCATTGATTTTCACAGTCCTTTTATCGAACGATCTGCCGAACAAAAGAACGAGCCGGGCGTCGCCAAGATGGACGCCAAAGAATACATGGAAGATTTCATTAATCCTGAGGATTATTTAAATCGTCAAAAAGAAAAAATGTTGGAACAAGAAGCAAAGTCTAGACGCTTTCCCGCTGAACCCGCACGCGACATAATGCAGTTTTTGATTCATTACGCACCGCTGGAAGATTGGGAGTCTGATATTTTATCGATGATAAGAGACGAGGCATATTACTTCGCGCCTCAACGACAAACCAAAATTATGAACGAAGGTTGGGCATCGTATTGGCATGAAAAAATGCTGACCACCAAGGTGCTCGACCTCTCCGAAGCTATCGATTTCGCTGATATTCATTCGGGTGTCCTTGCAACTGCAAACGGACAACTCAATCCCTATAAATTAGGTGTCGAGCTGTATCAGGACATTGAAGACCGATGGAATAAGGGAAAGTTCGGTCGTGAATGGTCTGAATGCGACTCGATGGATGAACGCGAGGACTGGGATAAAAACTTGGGTTTGGGTCGTGATAAGATATTTGAAGTTCGTAAACTGTACAACGATGTCTCTTTTATAGACGAGTTTCTAACTCCCGAGTTCGTCCGTAGGGCAAAAATGTATACCTTCGGATACAACGAAAAAACATCTGATTGGGAGATTCAGAGCAAAGAATTTAAAAAGATTAAAGAACAAATGCTTAATCAACTTACCAATTCTGGTAGTCCCTTTATTTATGTACGCGACGGGAATTTTCGTAACCGCGCAGAACTCTTATTACATCATAAGTTTCTAGGAACCCAATTAGATATAAATTACGCAAAGGGCGTTCTAAAAGCACTTCACCGTGTTTGGAAACGTCCCGTAAATCTTGAAACTTTGATTGAGGACGAGGGTCTTCTTTTAAGTTATGACGGTAAAGAGTACCTTGAAGAAAAGATCACTTACGAAGCCCTATAAATGTTCTACCCATTGTTGCGCAAAATTTTATTTCAATTCGATGAAGAAGACGTCCATCATCTTGCCCTTGGCAGTATGGATGCTCTTCTTAGTTCGGCGAGTTTACGTCGAACACTTCGAAAAAAAATGGCGCCAATCGACGCAAGGTTACATACACAAGTTGCGGGCCTTTCGTTTGAACATCCAGTCGGCTTAGCTGCTGGTTTTGATAAAGTGGGTTCGCATGTCAATCAACTTGCCAGCCTGGGCTTCAGCCATATCGAAGTGGGTACAATCACCCAACATGCCCAACCCGGAAATCCTCGTCCGAGAATGTTTCGCCTTCCTAAAGACAAGGCCCTTTTAAATCGCATGGGTTTTAACAACGACGGTTCTGACGCTGCAGTTTCCCGACTACATGGATTGAATCCAGAAACCATGGTGGGAATCAATATTGGGAAGTCTAAAATTACGCCCCTAGAAGATGCTGCGGTCGATTATGTAAGTTCTTTTACGAAGTTATATGATCTTGGTTCCTATTTTGTTGTGAACGTGAGTTCTCCGAATACGCCAGGTTTGAGGCAACTCCAAGATGGCGACCACCTTCGAAGTATATTAAAAGCATTGCTAGTGGTTCGCTCCTCCCAAAAATTTCGTCGACCGATCTTTGTGAAGATATCCCCCGATCTAAGTGACGAGGCATTGGATGACGCGTTGGACGTTGTTCTGGATTTGTCCCTAGACGGAATTATCGCGTCCAATACCACTATTTCCCGCGAGGGCTTGAAAACGGAAAATATCGAAAATTTTGGAAAGGGTGGCCTAAGCGGTGCGCCACTTCGGAAATCGTGTTTGAATCGGATAGATCGCATTTATCGTTTAAGCGAAGGTAGTATTCCAATCATTGCTGTTGGGGGAATTACCACGGCTCAGGATGTTTTGGATGCGATGTTGCGCGGTGCATCACTAACCCAACTTTGGACAGGGCTAATTTATGATGGTCCTTTTATTGTTCAGAGAATATTGTCGGGCCTTTCCAACTTTTGCGAGGTTTCAAAGATCGAATCTTTAGACGAAATTGTCGGCCAGTTTTCCCAGTAATCTATCATCAGCTGAAACAAGCGAACCCACTAATTTTGACAAAAAAGGAAATAAAAAACCCAATCTTTTTCAAGATTGGGTTTTTTATTTTGAATGGAGGCGGCGGGAATTGAACCCGCGTCCACGAATCGTCGCTATACGCTTCTACGTGTGTAGTCCGTAAACGTTTCGTTTAAACTCAACTCTTGCTGCCCACGAACAGGCCACAATTGCGGAGCACCCTTTTTTATCTCGCGTTCTCTCAAAGGATGAAACTTAGAACGCATAAGCTTACTGTTTAAACGCCGTCTTTAGCTCGCAAGCTATAACTAAAAATCGGCGTGCACTACTTAGAGTGCAGGGCTCAAGCGGCTACTTACGCAGCAGCTCGAAGCGCAACATTATCGTTGGCAATTGTGTTTTACAAAGTGGTTTGACGTGGTCACTCTGTACCCACGACACGCCACGCACACCTCAGTACCCGTGTCGAAACCATTGCGCCCCCGTATTCAAAAGACGAGACATTTTGACGTGACTCTACACCCAAATATAGGGTCCGGGAAAAAAAACACAAGTTGAAATTTTTGGAGTGAGTCGACTGGCTCAATTTTGTTCGAAAAAGGCGATAAGTTGGGCAATACTAGGGCGGTCGTCTGGGTTTGTCTCAAGGCAACTCCCAAGCGTTTTTCGGAGCTCTTTGTCCTTAATTCGTCCTGCTTTATCGGCCCAGATTTTACTCGGTTCGGTTATGTTCAAGGAGGAGATGAAGGGCTCTCCGGTGAACAATTCGAATAAGATACATCCACATGAAAAGATATCCACGCGGTGATCATGTTCTGCTTTTTGCCACAATTCGGGGGCGATACTCGTATTGAAGTTCAGTTGAGTATCATCCAAAATTGTCGGAAGGTGGCTGATTCGAGCAAATTCAAAATCTGCTATCTTCAGAGGGATTTCGGGGTTCTTGGTAATATGAATTACTGAAGATCGCAGGTTTCGATGCACGATGCCCTGCTGATGCATGAAATCAATTCCACTCAAAAGATGGACCGCGAGCTTTTTAATTGAGGTTAATCTGTCCTCGCCGTAGAAGATCGCTTCCTGGCTTTTTGCGATCGTCTCTAAGGTTTTTGTGCCGACCCATTCGCCGACAAGGTAGAAATTTAATTCATCTTTACGATCGCGGATGACGTCGTATCCCCTTGCAACATAGGGGTTTTCTTCTAACTCGGTGATCGCTTCCATATCGCGAAGAATGTGTTCAAAGGACCTTTGGCGCTCGGCTATCGTAGCGAGAGGATCCATTGAATAACGCTTAATTCGAACGCGATTTCGAGACTTAAGAAGCTTATGGCGTCCTACGAACTCTCGATAATCGGCTTGTCCCTTATCTATCTCGCCTAGAATTTCATAGTCAGAGACCACTTTCAGTTCGCTTGTAGGTTTAGATAGGGGAATCATGGCGTCGATGACTTGCGTTTTTAATTCTTCGTTGAGAAGGGGGCCGGGTCCTAAGTCGTAAATTCTTTGTTCACATGCGAAACGTTCTAGAATTTCTGTAAGTCCACATACGATATTGCCGCGTGGCAGTTCACCTTTGAGTTCTGGTGAACGCGGTAAATGGACGATGGATTCGACCGGGATATTTGGGAAATTGTTTACATTTTCTCCTAGAAAGGTGCGCAGGGCCTTGGCTTTGCGTTCTAAATTAAAGAAGGGATTGGTCATCCGTCCCCATTCCAATTCCCATTGGTTTTGACGCAGGTGAATTTTTCCGGACCAGCCTTTTATTTCCACCGCGTAGATTGAATGCTCGCCAATTATTACCGCATCGAACTCAAGAGAATTCGATCTTCCGGCAAGGTTAAGATCGAAACTTCCGAGAATGACGTAATGGTCAGGAAGGAGGTCTCGTAGGGATCTCAATCCGTTCTCTTCGGCTCTATTTATGGGTTGCCCAATGGGTATATATCTTGCCATTATGGAGTGTTCCCACATCGGAGGTTGTGATGCAACGTGAAAAGGTAATAGTGATTGGTGGTTCGGGATTTATCGGCCGCGAGTTATGTAGGCTAGCGGTTGCTCTTGGTCATGAGGTTGTTTCGATTTCCTTGGAAGGTAAACCGGAGATCGATGAATTGGAAGAACCTTGGGTTGTGGGGGTAGAGTGGAGGCAGGATGATATTGAGCGCTCGTCTGAAATTGATCTCGAAGGGGCTTTTTCAATCATATTATGCACGCCGCCTTTAGTTATGGATCGATTTCATAAGAGGGTATTGAAAAATGATATCCCACGCGTTGTATTGGTCTGTTTGCCCGGCTTTAGGAAATCTGAATTTGATCATTACGATGCCTCATATATCAGGGTCAATCCTCCGAGTACCGTTGTCGATGACCAGACATGGACCATTCAAAGTACCGATACCATCCACGTTTCAAGTCTCGGTATGGCATTACTAAGATTGGGTTTGGAAGCAGATGTTCCGTCTGAGCTCGGGGGACAAGATCTCTTGGATTTTGGGGATGTAATGATGATTCAATAAAAATATTGTGTGTTTTAAAATTTAATTTAGCGTATTGCGGTATTTAGCAGGTTTGGCTATCTAGGTGGAACCAAACCCATTGACTTAAAGGAGTCTAGAATGAAGAAAATGATCAAAGGAACCGTATTCGTATGTTGCTTAGCATTGGCCGCTTGTGGAAGCGACAATAACGACGATAACAACGGAATGTCTAACAACGGTATGTCGAATAACGGCATGTCTAACAACAGTATGTCTAACAACGGTATGTCTAACAACGGTATGTCTACTGGTGGATTAACGACCGGTGCGGATTGCAAACCTAGCGATACTTGTACTGACGGATACTGTATGGTTACAGACCCAGCCGCAGATATGTGTGTTGGTACCTGCGCTGCATGGTTAGCAATCGGCGATATGTGTGCAGCCGGCGAAGGTGTTTGTGATTTCACAACATCTGTTTGTGATGCAGCCGGAACAAAAGTTTGTACCGCCAAAGCAGCAAAGGACGCAGAGTGTTTCAGCGGACAATGTGAGACCGGTCTTTACTGTGAAAAAGCAATGGCTGGAGATATGACTGGAACTTGTGCAGACCTTATCGCTGTTGATCAGCCATGTCCTGCATTCTTCGGATGTGAAGCTGATCTTTATTGCGACGCTACAGACCCCGCAGCACCCGTTTGTAAAGCAAAAACCATCGATAAAGACGGCGATTGTGACGCAACTACTGCAGCACAGTGTAAATCACCTTATTACTGTGACTTAGCTGACACAAATACTTGCATCGAAGCCGTAGCGCCGACCTGTGACTAATCTCTCATAAACCGAACAGATTTTAGTTGACGACCTTCGGGTCGTCTTTTTTTTGCTGATTCCCAAGCTATTGTAGAATAACAATTAGCAGACTATCTTCTCCTTAAAGAATTTCACTAATGAAGAGCGTAGAAATGAAAAAAAGGATCAATGGAACTCTATTCGTGTGCTGTTTAGTCTTATCCGCATGCGGGACTGATAATAACGACAAAAACAACGCAACGAATAATAATACCTCTAACGGTAATAACGCAACCTCCACCGGCACTAACAACGGAACCACCACAGGTAGTAATAACGGAACCTCAACGGCTACTAATAACGGCACGGGGAGTAATAACGGGATGTCTACAGGCGGTGAACTGACCAACGGCGATGATTGTTCTGCAGGTGATGTATGCATGGGTGGGCTTTGTACCCTCAAAGCCACAGACCCTTGTGATGGTGTGTGTGTGGATTTTCTAGAGACCGGCGCGTCCTGTGCAATGGGGGAGGGGCTTTGCGACCCCGCGGCTGATGAATGTGATTTTGGAGATACAAATACATGTATTGTGATTGTGAGGATTGCTAAGGGGGCGGCGTGCACAACGGGTGAATGCGAGTCGGGTTTGTTTTGTAAAAAAACAGAGGACGGTGGCGCGATGGGGGCCTGCTCGGACCCGATTGCTATAGGTGGCTCTTGTGAATTTGGAGCTACTTGTATTACCAACGCCGTCTGCGTAAACGATACCTGTTTGGAGATGAATCTGGACCTAGGTGAGGATTGCACCGCAACGCCATCACTTTGTAAATTCCCTAATTATTGCGATAACGGTGGTACGGGTAAGTGTGTTGCTCCGGCACCGCCAGTGAGTTGTGATTAATCTCTAGCTTTGAATCGAATCGCGAATAAAGGTGACCATTGGGTCGCCTTTTTTATGAGCTGATTGAATTTTTGATAAGAGGAGGTATTCTTCAGGAACTCACCCCCCTAGTTTAGAAGAGTTTCAAATGAAAAAAATGATGATAGGCACTATATTTCTGTGTTGCTTTGCGTTCGCAGCCTGTGGCAGTGACTCGGATGCTGAAAGCAACGCCTCAAACAACAAAGGTTCTACAAATAACGGAACATCCAACGAGAATAACGGAACATCGAAGGGGAATAACGGAACCACGAACGCCAATAACGGAACATCCAAGGGGAATAACGGAACATCAATTGGAAATAACGGTACCACGAACGCTAATAACGGTACGACGAATAGCGGGCTGACGATCGGTAGTGATTGCGCCATAACGGATAATTGCAACGGGGGATTTTGTGAGTATACAAGCGATCCCTGTGATGGGACCTGTGTAGCTTACGCCGCAGTGGGCCAAGATTGTAACACCACCTCGAAGCGATGCGATTCGGTAATTACAAAATGTGACTTTGACGATTCAAACACATGTGTCGCGAAACCCGATAAAGGCGAGGCTTGTAAAGCCGCTGAATGCGTATTCGGTTTATTTTGTGATGTTACAGACGACGCCGCGCTAACTGATGGAGTATGTGCCGACATGATTGGTTTAGACGGGGCATGCCCAGAAGGCATCGGGTGTGATTTTGATTTTTATTGCGACGATAGTTTTGTCTGCAAGGCAAAAAGCATCAAAGAAAATGAGACATGTACAGATGCGACTGCCGATCAATGCGTGAGAGGAACTTTTTGCGATTCCGTCGACATGAAGTGTGTTGCGTCATCGCTTGGCGTTACTTGCAACTAAATGAGACATACACTTCACTTAAATTGGCCTTAGGTCGTTTTTTTTGCAGGTAAGTTGAATATTCTAAGTTTTTCTACTAAATTGTCCGGCCTGACTGAATGGCTGAGGAGGCTTAAATGAAAATGCAAAAAATGATTAAAGGGATAGTATTTGTAGGATGTCTTGGACTCGCGGCGTGTGGTTCCGAATCGGACTCCGAAAATAATGATGCGATGACTAATAATTCCGGCGGAAAATCGGATGCGCCCAATAATGACAGGTCCAGCAATAACACAACCACACCAAATAATAATGGCACGTCGGCAGGGAATAATAATGGGACATCGACCGTAAATAACGGAACCACCAATGCTGGTGGACTTGCATTAGGTGCTGATTGCGCAGACGGTGATGTGTGTAACGGTGGTTTTTGTAATCCTAAAGCAGGAGATATTTGCGATGGTGTTTGCACTGCGTATTTAGCAATCGGTGATGCCTGCGCTGATGATGAAGGAACGTGTGATCCTAATTCGGTCTGCGTTAAATTTGGGTCAGGAACATGTGAGCAGAAAGTGGCAAAAGGCGAATCATGCGCGCCAACGCTATGCGAAGATAATCTTTTTTGTGACAGACGAAACGGCAATGTCTGTGCCGATCTTCTTGCGGTCGGGGAATTGTGTCAGTCGCTAACCGGTTGTGAAGAAGGTTCATATTGTGATTGGTCTGACTTTAGTGCGCCAGTCTGCAAAACTCAGAACGTTGAACTAGGCGGTGAGTGTGACGAAGCGACCGAGAAAGCTTGTAAGGCTCCCTACACTTGTAATCGCGCCACCCGAAAGTGTGTCGCCCCTGTGGTTTGCAACTAGTTATAGTCCGATCCAATCTTACAACTTTTGCGGCCTAAGGGCCGTTTTTTTTGATCTATCTCATGTTGAAGAGTTTCCGAAGTTGAACTATTCAACCCCGATTAACTTATTGACTTGAAAGGAATTTTGTAATGAAAAAAATGATGAAAGCAATCGTGTTGTTAACTTGTTTTTCGGTTGTCGCTTGTGGAAATGACAATAACGGTGCAACAAATAACGCTAAAACCAATAATAAAACGTCCAACGGAAATAACGGAACTTCAACCGGAAATAATGGAAGCTCGGCCGGTAATAACGGGACATCAACTGGCAACAATGGAAGCACAGCTGGCAATAACGCGACATCAACCGGTAATAACGGAACAACGACCGCTAATAATGGGACTACGACCGCCGTAGAACTTCCTCTTGGCGCCGATTGCACGATAAACGATACGTGCATGAATGGACATTGCGCACCCAAAGACCAAGATTTTTGTGATGGTATTTGTACGGAATTTTTAGCGACTGGCGATATGTGCGGGGCCATTGGGACGATGTGTGATTTTAGAATCGATCAGTGTGATTTGGGCCTATTTGAGACCGTTTGTAAGACCGTCAAAGTCAAAGGCGAAGTTTGCGATCTTGCTGGGCAATGTGGCACAGAGACCTATTGTAAAATCGAAGCGGGAATGGACGAGGGCACGTGTTCTGATCGAATTGGTCTTGAGCAACCTTGTCCACAGAACTTTGGATGTGCCGAAGAATTCTATTGCGATTCGCTTGCCGATGCGCCCACATGTAAAGCAAAGGCCGCGTTGGGTGATGCCTGTGATAAGGACGCACTCTTTCCATGTTTAGGTCTTAAAACCGAGTGTAATGACTCAGGTGTATGCGTGGCAAGAACCCCCATTACGTGTGACTAGATTTGGGTCTATCTGAACATATGGACGACCTTCGGGTCTTTTTTATGTGGTACAAGTTGAAATAGTGAAGATTGTTCCCTACTTTGCCATCAATAATTGAATAACTTAAAACGAGCTTAAATATGAAAAATATGATTAAAGGAATTTTATTTGTAAGTTGTCTTGTCCTTGTTGCATGCGGAAGTGCTTCTGATACTGAGAACAACACCGCCAACAATCAACAATCGAACAACAATGGAAAGTCTGATGATGCTAAGGGCGTAGAACTACCACTGGGTTCAGATTGCGATATTGATTCCAAGTGCCAGGATGGATACTGCGCTCCGAAAGCAGATGATTTTTGCGACGGTGTGTGTCGCGCGTTCACCGCAACGGGCGAATCTTGCGCGGATCCAAGAGAACAGTGTGACGGACGAATCGATCAGTGCGATATGGGAGTCTTTGAAGCAGTTTGCAAGACAAAGAAGTTGAAAGGTGAAACCTGTCTTTTCGGTCAATGTGATGCGAATACCGCCTATTGCAAAACCGAAGGTACGATGGAAGAAGGCGTTTGCGCTGATCTCATCGCAGTTGATGAGCCCTGTCCTGCACGCTTTGGTTGTCAAGAGGGTCTGTATTGCGATGCACTTGCCGCTGCGCCTACCTGTAAAGTTCAGGCCAAGTTGGGACAAGCTTGTGATTCCGATGCACTATTTTCTTGTGTTGGTTTCCTAGAGTGTGATGAGACTTCAAGCCTATGTGTTGAACGTGCCGCTTTTACTTGTAACTAGTTTCTCGATTTCATGTGTTTTATGTAAACGACCTACGGGTCGTTTTTTTTGATTAAAAATTGGTTAAAAAGTCGGTTGATATCTTTTTCCTCGGTCCTATAATTTACAGATACAACGACTAGGGAGGTCCGATGGAGTCCATCAAAATAGATGCAGATAACGTAGGTTTAGCAGTTCAGAAAGTGGTCGACACGATTAATGCCGGTGCTATAGCTTGTTTTGCTTGTAACGGAAATTATCGTCTCGCAGTGAACTTTGACGATCAGGACGCGGTTATGGCGCTTCTTCAATCCAAACGTCGCGTGGCGCGGACTCCTGGTTTAGTGTTTACCCAAGATGTCACATCAGCATTTAAATTAAGTGAGATGGAAAAAGATACCCAAAGTTTGGTAAAAAGATTTTGGCCAGGTCCACTGACTCTTTTGGTAGAACCCTATAATAATCTTCCCAAAAAGCTTCTAAAACAAATCACTTCCAAAGAAGGCAAACTTGGTTTGAGAGTTCCTCATTGTCAATTCACTCAATCGGTGTTGAAAGCGTGCGGGAAGAATTTACTCATTTCATCGGCGAATCGCGTGAAGAAAAACGGTGAGACATCCCCGGCCCAGATTCAGAAAAATTTTGCGACGACGGTGGATGTTTTTATTCATCAAGGTGATTTAAAACCAAAGTCTAGATCGACGATTATCGATTCAGCAGAGGGTAAGATTATCATTGTGAGGGAAGGAGAAATTTCTCAATCTGACCTTTTTCAGACATAATCATCACGTCGATTCCGATATTACGCGGCCGACCGACTTCTACGTTGACTTCGCGACACCCCGATCTCACCCGGCAATTCTTTCGTTGCAACGATGGCTCCGACTTTTGGAAACGATCAAAGACATTAACTAAGTCCCCCCTTAATTTTCTGTACAAAATCCCCTTTCGTAATACGATCGCTGAGAATGAAAACGAATACCGAGGATTTTCTTGGAAATATTTATCTATATTGCTAGTGGCCTAGGATTAATCCTCGTCATTGCCATCATCCACGATCTCTTTCAGAAGAAGCATGCTATCTTAAGAAACTTTCCGGTGGTTGGACGTTTCCGATATATGTTCGAAAAAATCGGTCCTGGATTACGCCAATATATCGTTACCAATAATAATGAAGAACGTCCTTTTTCTAGAGATCAAAGACGTTGGGTTTATGCGTCTGCAAAAAAGCAGAATAACTATTTTGGTTTTGGCACCGATAACGATCTCGAATGTTCATCTAACCATATCATCATTAAACAATCTACTTTTCCTGCACCAGAACGTTATCCAGGCGACGAAGACTACGATCCCAAATACAATATTGCATGCGCAAAAGTGATGGGTGAGTTTCGCAAACGTAAAAAAGCATTTAGACCCGAATCCATTCTTTATACTTCTGCGATGAGTTATGGGTCGTTATCAAGCGCCGCCGTTTCGGCAATCAATCGAGGCGTGAAAATCGCCGGTGGATTGCATAATACCGGCGAGGGCTCGATTGCCAAACACCATGATCAGGGTGGGGACTTGATTTGGCAGATTGGGACCGGCTATTACGGTTGTCGCGATAAAAATGGAAATTTCGATTTAGATATGTTGGTCGATCGATGCGCGAAGCATCAAGTTAAGGCCATTGAATTTAAGCTTAGTCAGGGTGCAAAACCCGGCCGCGGCGGAGTTCTACCGGCCGCCAAAATTACCGAAGAGATAGCCGGAATTCGTGGCATCCCGATGGGTAAGGATTGCATCAGTCCATCGGCGCATACGGCATTTTCTTCGGCCGATGAAATGCTTGATGTATTGGAGGCGGTGGCGGAAGCGACGGGTCTTCCCGTTGGAATCAAAAGTGCCATTGGAATGATGGATTTCTGGGATGACCTTGCCGACTTGATGGTTAAAGACACTGAACGAGGCGTAGATTTTATTGTGGTGGACGGATCTGAGGGGGGGACAGGTGCGGCTCCCTTGGTTTTTTCGGATCATGTTTCAATGCCTTTTAAGTTAGCGTTCACTCGTGTGTTTCAAACCTTCAAGCAACGAGAATTAGATCAAAGGATTATCTTTGCCGGAAGTGGACGTTTGGGATTTCCAGAACAAGCGCTGTTATCGATGGCCTTAGGTTGCGATATGATCGGACTCGCTCGTGAAGTCATGCTGGCCATCGGTTGTATTCAGGCGCAAGAATGTCATACCGGACATTGTCCCACGGGTGTTGCAACTCAGAACAAGTGGTTAGTACGTGGCCTTGATCCCACAGATAAAGGAGCACGTTTGGCGAATTATCTCATCACGTTGAGGAAAGAAATGATGTTACTTTCCCAGGCTTGTGGTTACGAACATCCGGCAGACGTGACGATGGATCATTTTGAAATCTTGGACGCCAACTTTAGTTCTCGCGCCTTGCAAGACGTTTTCGGGATACCGCTTTAGTTTAGCTATAAATAAAGCAGTCTGTGAAATTGAGTATAATCTGTTAGAAGCGGCCTATGAACGACGCAGCTAAAACTCAAGATACTATTTCACTCCGCCTCTCGGGTGAAGTTTCAA
The DNA here is from genome assembly GCA_937981985.1 of uncultured bacterium. GTDB lineage: Bacteria > Myxococcota_A > Bradymonadia > Bradymonadales > Bradymonadaceae > CALJNB01. Next base: position 34,429 of record CALJNB010000089.1, on the reverse strand, counting down.
CAAAATCGTCGGCGACGCGCAAACGATTTCATAGGCGTCTTATACAGAATATTCGGGACGCTTTGGGTCGAGAAGGTATCAAGTATAAGGTCGTTGATAATTGGTATCGTATCGATGTTCAAACTGATGATTTACGCGCAAAGGATATTTTATCAAGGATTTTTGGGGTCCAAGTTTTAAACGACGCTCACGAAATTCAGTACGAATCCTTGGAAGACTTGGTTGACCAAACGCTTCCTTTTTTTAAAGACCAAGTATTCGGAAAAACCTTTGCGGTTCGCACCAGAAGGGCGGGGCAACGCGAGTCCATTCCTTTTACATCTTTTGATGTTGACCGGGCAGTCGGTGCTGCACTTTTTGATTTTTCGGCGGGTGTTTCGATAAAGAATCCTGAAGTGGAGGTGGGGATTGAAGTCAGAGCCGATAAGGCGTTGTTTCATGTCGGTGATGTAAAAGGGCCTGGAGGTCTACCGAGCGGCGTGGAAGGACGCGCGTTATCGTTGATTAGCGGGGGATTTGATTCGGCTGTGTCATCGTGGTTGATGATGCGCCGAGGTGTAGACTTGGATTTTCTTTTCTTTAACTTGGGCGGACCAGAACATACACGTAATGTGATCACAGTTTTGAAAAGACTGACTGATAGATGGTCTTTTGGGCATTCACCGAAACTGCACGTTGTCGACTTTCGACCTGTGGTTGCGGAAATGAAAGAAAAAAGTCCCAAAAAGTTTTGGCAAATTCTACTGAAGTACCAGATGTTTCAAGCGGCGCAGTACTTGGTCAGGCATGCCCATAAACATTTAGGAATTGTAACCGGCGAAGCGATAGGTCAGGTTTCAAGCCAGACCTTAGCAAATCTTGGCACGATTCAATCGGGATTATCATCACCGGTTTTTCGGCCTTTGGTCACTTATAATAAGGATGAAATTATTCAGTTGGCTCGCAGAATCGGGACACACAAAGCCCGCGAATCCTTCCCAGAGTTTTGCGACCTGGCCGGCGGGCGTGTGGCGCTAAAAGTTTCTCCTGAAGACATCGAACCTTATGTGCTGGACGTGAGTAAAAAGATGATCAAACAAGTGGTTCAACAACGCCGTATTTTTACATGTTCTGAGCTATCTTTAGATTTGGTAGAAGACGTTACTATTTCAGAAGTCCCTGATGGTGCAACCATTCTCGATGTTCGCGCACCGGGTCGCATAGAAAAAGATTCGATTGCAGGCGCAATCGCAATCGCATTTGATGTAGCGCTTGAACAAGCCCAGCTTTTACCCAAAGGTCCAACATACGTCGTCGTTTGTGAAGTCGGATTGAAAAGCGCTTACGTCGCCCAGATTATGCGTGCTATGGGTCACAGCGTGTTTTCTCTTAAGCCGACGACTTCGGCAGAATAAAGAATTTGTATTCTTGAGTTTGAGCACGATTTGCGCTTTTCGATGTGCACCTTTTAGTGTTATAATTACCCATAAACCTAGAAATTCAGCGCTCATTTCAACTCACCACTGGAAGTATCGTGGCAAAAATCGATTCGTTAATCGCAACGCTAGCCCAAAAAAATATTCCCCTGGCAACAATACTACCGGGGAAGGCCGTCATGTTAGATCTTGGTGGAGGGCAAACCGAGGCTCTTTCTAGTCGTGTGATAACAGATAAACAAATTCAAATGCTGTTAGAAGAGATCGCATCAAAAGACCAGTGGGAGACCTTGAGGTCACACGGAAGGGTGGAGGTTCCATACAAGACTGATAAAGCTTCGGTCAAAGTAAAGGGGCTTCGAAAGAACGGTAAGCTTGCGCTATATATTTCACTACAAACTGCAGCGAACAAGACGATGATCCACCGAATGGATTTGTCGCACGAAGCTTCAGAAGTGGTGATGGATGAGATGACGGGTTCAAAACCCAGTGACGCGCAAGTCGATGGACTTGGTGAATCAAGTTTCGTTCAATCATCGGTGCGGCCAGCATCAGTGCAGATTCCAGCTCATGCCGAAGCTAGCTTGGGCGAGAAACGCGTTTTACCTTTTAATCAACCAGGTGAAGCCGCACCGATCGATAGGCTTTTTAAAATGATGGCCGAGCACGGTTGCAGTGATTTACACCTCACCTCAGGAAATCCTCCTTTGTTTCGAAAGGACGGTGAAATTACCCCGATTGGTAACACACCGGCGTTGAGCCCTGCGCAGATTGAACGGCTTTTGCTGCCGATCACGCCCGACAAAAATTACGATGAATTTATCGAATTAAGAGATACCGATTTTGCATATGAGATTGTCGGATTAGGACGTTTTCGCTGTAATCTCTTCATGGATCGTATCGGGCCAGGTGCGGTCTTTCGAATCATTCCCTCGGAAATTTTGACGGCCGAACAATTGGGACTTTCGGATAAGATTCTCGATCTTTGCTTCTTGCAAAAAGGTCTGGTGGTTGTCACCGGGCCAACTGGGTCGGGAAAGTCGACGACTTTGGCTGCAATGATTGATTACATCAATAGAGAACGTCCCGCACACCTGATTACCGTCGAAGATCCAATCGAATTCGTACATGAGAATAAAAAATGTCTCATCAATCAGCGCGAGATTGGGGTTCATACATTAAGCTTTAAAAACGCGCTTCGTGCTGCCTTACGTGAAGACCCTGACATTGTACTTGTAGGCGAAATGCGCGACCTTGAAACGATTGCGATCGCTATCGAGACTGCAGAAACGGGCCACCTTGTTTTCGGGACGCTGCATACAAACACGGCGCCGTCTACTGTTGATCGTATTATTGACCAGTTTCCACCCGACCAACAGGCTCAGGTTCGCACGATGTTGTCTGAATCGTTGAGAGCAGTGATTGCACAAACCTTGTGTAAAAAAATAGGAGGTGGTCGTGTAGCTGCTTTGGAAATCTTAATGATCGATCATGCGATGTCCAACCTTATTCGAGAGGCGAAGACCTTCCAAATCCCTTCGTTGATGAGTACGAAAAAGTTGCAGGGTAATATTATGCTCAACGACGCGCTAACAAAACTTGTGCAAGACAAGCTTGTTGAACCGGATGAGGCGCTTTCTAAGGCTGCCGATCGTGATGGCTTACGAAAAATCTTCGACCGATTAGGTATTGCGTATACAAAGCGCGATACTTCCCAACATTAGGTTATCGTAAATCTAAATTTGCATCCCTTCCACATCATCCACAAATCTAACTAAGAAATACTTGACCAGGCGCACTGCGTTAAGGAGGATGCGAAGCATTCAATTTTCGAATTTTTAGAATAGTGAGATATCCAATGAAACTACTTAAAACATTATCAGAAATGTCCGGTGCCCCCGGTAGAGAAGAACACGTACGTGCATTTATTCAAAAAGAGATTAAAGATCATTGCGACGATATTAATGTCGATGCAATGGGGAATCTTATTTGTTTTAAGAAAGGCTCAAGTTCGAACGCCAAAAAAGTGATGATCGCTTGTCATATGGATGAAATTGGTTTTTATGTGCGTTCTATCGATGACGATGGTTTTCTTCGTATTCATCAACTCGGTGGTTTTGATACCCGCAACCTATTTGCAAGACGTGTTCGAATCGAATCCAACGATGGAAAATTTCATATAGGAAATATGAATCCGGCAGGGAAATCGGTTCACCTTGCAAGCGCCGAAGATCGAAAGAAAATCCCGATGATCAGTGACTTCGCTATCGATGTTGGAATGACCGGAGAAGAAGCTAAAAAAACATTTAGACCGGGTGACCCGATCACCCTTGTTCAAGATTTTATTGAAATGGGAGATCTAGCAACCGGCAAGTGTATGGATAATCGCGTTGCATGTTGGATTGGTATGCGTGTTCTTGAACGTGTTAAAACACCTAAAGACGACCTCTATGTCGTGTTTACTGTACAAGAAGAAATCGGAATCCGTGGCGCAACGACAAGCGCTTTTGAAATCGGGCCCGACATTGGAATTGGCATCGATGTGACGTTAGCCTGCGATTTGCCCGGTTCAACTAAGGGCGACGAAATCACTTGTCTTGGTGGCGGCGCGGCGATTAAGATTATGGACTCCTCGATGGTTTCTGACAAAAAGCTTGTCGATGAATTTGTCGACATCGCAGAGAAGAACAACATTCCTTTTCAGTTCGAAATCCTTCCTTTTGGTGGGACCGATGGCGCGGCGTTGCAACGTGTTAGAAGCGGTGCCAGGGCCTTAACCTTAAGTGTGCCATGTAGAAACGTTCACACCGTTACCGAGACCATTCATAAGGGAGACTTGGAAGCAACGGTACAGCTTCTCGAAAAATTTCTCGCATGACAGATAAAAGAAGTCAGCGACTTGGTGGTTTAACCCAATCTTACATTCGTAAGATGACAGTAGAATGTAATCGTGTCGGCGGAATCAATTTGGGCCAAGGCATTTGCGATCTGCCCACACCTCCGCAAATTTTAGATGCAACCTCCGAGGCTATTCTAGCTGATAAAAGCATCTACAGTCCCTTTGCAGGAATCGATGTCTTGCGAGAACAAATCGCTGTGAAAGCGAGAACCTATAATCAGATTTCCGAAGCGAAAGCTGAGAACGTGGTCGTGACAATTGGTTCTACCGGCGCTTTTAATTCGGTTGTGCAGAGTCTTTTTGATCCGGGCGATGAGTTTATTCTCTTTGAACCTTATTATGGCTACCACCTGAATACGCTAAAGGTCGGTGGGTTGACGCCAAAGTTCGTTTCGATGGGATTAAACGAAGGCCTTGAATGGACGATTACCCGAGATCAATTAGAAGCAGCCGTGACCGAAAAAACGCGCGGGATTATGTGTTGCACACCGTCTAACCCATCCGGGAAAGTTTTGTCTCGAGGTGAACTGGAGATGATTGCTGATTTCTGCAAAGACCACGATCTAATCGCAGTCACTGATGAGATATACGAGTATATCGTTTACTCCGATTCGGAACATGTGAGCTTGGCATCCCTACCAGGTATGTGGGAGAGAACGGTTACGATGTCAGGCTTTTCGAAAACCTTTTCCATCACAGGATGGCGACTCGGTTTTATTGTGGCACCGGCCCATTTCACGAAACCGATTGGGCTGATTAACGATTTGTTTTACGTTTGTGCTCCGACGCCGCTTCAGTATGGAATTGCCGCAGGGATGGCTGTATTACCGTCGAATTATTATTCAGAGATGGCCGCGGATTATGAAAAAAAACGTGATCTTTTTTGTGGAGTCCTCAGTGATATTGGCCTGATCCCTCATATTCCTGACGGTGCCTATTATGTGCTCGCCGATGTCCGACGTCTAGGCTTCGATGATGATAAAGATGCTGCCATGCACATCTTGGAACGCGTAGGAGTCGCATCAGTCCCGGGTAGTTCTTTTTTCGTGAGTGATATCGGAAAAACTCTGACGCGTTTTTGCTATGCTAAAGAATGGGATGTTTTAGAAAAAGCGTGCGAGAAAATGAGCGCGCTCACCTGAAACCTCCATGTTTCCTGAGAGCCTCCCGAGTACAGTGCAGGGCAACCCGCTTATTACTTTCAAAGACCTAAGCTGTCCAACTATCATTGTCTGAAATCGTCATCGGACCAAAGATGAGAAGAAGCCGGAGGCCGGCGCATTTCCACTCATCTTGGGCGGCTTTTAAAATGTCGATTAATATTTCCTGATCGGATTCGTCGATTTCGCTATGGTCTAATACCAAAGCCAGACATTTGTCTTCAAACCAATCTTCTGGGTTGGTCACCACCTCTTCGAAAGCATCCCAATTTCGACCGAAATAATTGGGGAAATTCAGCGCACGCTCACAGGCTCGAAAGAAGGCGGCTTTAGATTTTGGCTTTCCCAAAACTACAATTTCGGAGGGGTAATCAATATACATTTTCTACTTCCTGAAATGTTTTATAGTGGTCGGGGGTATAGAAGGTTTCTTTCTTGCTGCCAATAACGATGCGTTGCGCCCCTGGTCCCTTTCGACCCTTTGTTGGATGAACGTATTCATTATAATAGCCGCGTTTTTCCAAGGGTAAGCGCTTTTCTCGGTTTCGGAATACACTTCCGTCATTTCTGTGTGGGAATTTCTCACCTCTTTCTATTCGATCTAAGGTAGCCGATATATCTTCTTTTCCGTTTGGTCCCTCTACAAAGACCGGTGTTCTCTCGCCGATTCTTTTCTTAACACTTTTCGCTTCTTTTTTTAGCATCGACGTTTTGACTTTGGGCTTTTGCTTTTCAGTCTGGGAAGCTTGTCCAGAACGGCTATTTTCTAATGTTTTTCCTAAATTGAGATCTCCTTTCCAGAAGTAAGCGAAGAGGAGTCCGATGAGAATTACCACACCGGTACTTATGGTTCTTTGATGTCTTTTCAATTTCAATCTCGGCAAAAATTTGACATTTCTAACGTCGAATACTATTTCATTTTACGAGGTATTTTCAACCTTCCCGGAGAGAATTTCTATGTCAGCCAAGACGAATAAACAAAAGATTGAGTTGTTATTGAACATTTCGGGATTAAGCGAGACTCACGCAAAAGAGGCGGTTGAAACACTTGGGGTTGATTCGCTTGACCGGTTTATCGAAGCTGGTCAGAAGGGAGATCTTCAGAACATTTCTGGAATCGGCAAAAAAAGAGAAGCCAGCCTTTTAGTTGCAGCATTAGAATTCCAAGCTAGCTTGGAAAGTAAGAGTCGTACCGAAACGGCTAAAAAAAAAAACGATCTGAGCGAGAAAAACAAAGCGGAGGATTCGAAAGTCTCTTCTCCGAATCTTCAAGCACGTCTCAGGTTGGAAAAAGTGACCCTCCCGAAATTAGCCCTACGCCTGTTCAGAAAAGTCGTTACGAAAGCGCTAAAGAACCGATAGAGAATCATCTCGATGATCGTTTTTGGTGTCCGATTTGCCACGGTAATCCGCTGCTCCGGAGTCCAGAAACATTGCAGTGCACAAGTTGTAGGCGAGAGTTTCCAATCTTACACGACGTGGTTGACTTAGCGCTATCGTCAAGCGGAACCAAGCGTGGGTGGGCACAGAAGTTAATGGAAACGGAGTTCTATTCACAACGTTACGAAGAGTTCATGAGACCCAAATTAACCCGTATCTTAACCCGGCGAACGATGGAAATGGAATATCTTTTATCTGCCCAACTTTTAGATCTTAGGGATTCAAGTGGTGTTCTCGACGTTGCGTGTGGGACCGGAAATTATACGCGCTATTTTTCGAAAGTTGTTGATTCGAAAGTCCCGATAATCGGTGTCGATCTTTCGTGGCCGATGTTAAAAAGGGCTAAGCAATATATCGAACACGACGATGTTGATAATGTTTCATTCGTAAGAGCCGATGCAACGCAGCTCCCCTTCGCAAGTTCTTCTTTTGATCGTGTTCATTGTTCTGGAGCGCTTTATTTAATACCGGACGTGGATTCGGCGCTTCGGGAGTTCTATCGGGTTTCTCAGCCAGGGGCTTTATTGGTCGTGGGTGCCTTCACCCAGAGCACTAATATCGCCATTCGAGCTCTGAAGAATCTGAGTGCTAATTTCATTCAACTTCGCTTCTTTGATGAAGAAGAACTGATCGAGCGAATCGAAAAAGTTGGGTTTCGGGTTATCAATGAAGATACGGACGGAGACGCAATTACGATCAAGGCGCTCCGAAAACACTAAAGAAACAAGCTAGTATTTAGCCCCTTGGGCGACCCAAAAGTTTAGGTCATTTTTTTGCTCGACGGGTAGATCGGACAAGGGCGGCATGGAATTTTCTTCAGCCAAAATCCTTTGAAGAAGTAGGCTCTGACTCGGTTTTCCCGGAGATATTAATAGTGTCCCATTTGCCCCTTTTATGCCGTTTATTCCTAGCGCGATTTCGCTTGGCGTTGCTTTTAGGCCCTTAGGCACTAAGAAAGTCGTGACGCCCCTTTCACCGTGACAGCCACTTAAGATGCAGCTGTTTTTCAAAATCGGTACGATTTCGTTTTCAAAGGATACGGTGCGATAGGGCGTGACGTCTTCGTCCGAACCCGCGTCCGGAGTTTGATTATTCATATTCTCACTCCCACAGGCCGCGAGAAATAGTATTAAACAAAGATACTTCATTTGATCCGCGCCTTAATTTCCGCGAAACGCGTAGCGTCTCCCAGGTTCGTAGGGGCGTTTTTTAATTTCGAAATATAGTCCTTGGCTGACTGGACGCGATTGGAAGGGTCGGGGTGAGTGGACAAAAACTCCGGTTGTGATTCTCCACCTGCTGCTAATTTTTCGAAAAAGCTAACATATCCTTGTGGAGAATAATTCGTATTTAGGATCCAAGTGATACCTACCGCGTCGGCATCGGACTCTGCATCCCTTGAGTGTTTTAGAAGGTATCCGTTGCCGACTATTCCGCTGGCTAGCTCTCCGGCCAATCCAGGGTTCTCTCCGAGGGCAGCACCAATAAGCGACTGAGCACCGTGGTTCGCAATGAGTCTCTGTGCAACGTGCCGACGGACAACATGTGCGACTTCGTGGGTCATCACCGCCATGACTTCGGCTTCGCTTGTCGCTTTCTTAATCAGACCGGTATAGAAATAAACGTAACCTCCAGGCATCGCAAACGCGTTAATGGTATTTGGGTCGTCGACAACTTTAAATGTGAATTTGATTCCCGCAGGTACTGTCGAACCGGCAGCTTTAACTGCTTTTGCGCCAAGCTCGTTAATAAATGCGTTAAGAACTTCATCGGTCGAGATTTTGAGTTCTTTTTCCATATCTGCCGATAATTGTGCTCCTAATTTATTTTCTTCAGAAACGGGAAATAGGGTATCGGCTGCTTGGCGGTTTAATTTTGAAATCGAACCACAAGCGAAGCTTGTACTTATTACTAATAATAGAATGGATGTTAAAAGACGCATGTTTTCCTCGTGATAATAATACCCATAGTAATATAAGTCTTTTGGATTTGATTCAAGTCCGAACGAACGGGCTAGATTAGGCTTGTCGTTGCGAGGAAAACAGCGTTGTGTTTATTTCTGGTGAGGAACGTATACGTTACGTTCGTTGGCGATTTCAATCGCTCGGTCGTATCCCGCGTCTGCGTGACGGATGACGCCCATACCTGGGTCACTATTTAAAACACGTTCGATTCGCTTGTGCGCCGCGTCGGTTCCATCGGCAACAATAACTTGCCCGGCATGGAGTGAGTATCCCATTCCGACGCCGCCACCATGATGAAAACTAATCCAGCTTGCCCCGTTCACCGCGTTTACAAGTGCGTTAAGAATGGGCCAATCGCCAACCGCGTCCGAGCCGTCTTTCATCGCTTCAGTTTCCCGATTTGGGCTTGCAACGGATCCACAATCTAAATGATCACGTCCGATAACAATCGGGGCACTTAACTCACCTGACTTAACCATTTCATTGAATTTCAATCCAGCTTTAACGCGTTCTCCGTAACCGAGCCAGCAGATTCGGGCCGGTAGACCTTGAAATTGAACCTGTTCTCTAGCCATATCTAGCCATTTCATCAGATGGGCTTTTTCAGGAAAAAGTTCTCTGATGGCATCGTCGGTTTTGTAGATATCTTCTGGATCTCCTGAAAGCGCAACCCATCGAAAAGGACCCGAACCTTCACAGAAGAGAGGTCGTATATAAGCGGGGACAAAGCCTGGAAAATCGAATGCGTTTTCTAACCCGTTATCGAAAGCGACCTGTCTTAGATTGTTTCCGTAGTCAAAGACGATCGAGCCGGCTTTTTGGAAGTCCAACATCGCTTGTACGTGTTTGGTCGCCGAGTTTACTGATTCTTTAACGTATTTTTTTGTATCTTTTTCCCTAAATACTTTGGCTTCTTCAATCGTGTAGCCTGCAGGAATATATCCCCGCAACATATCGTGAGCCGATGTCTGATCAGTGACCATATCTGGATAAATTCCACGTTCGTAGATTTCTGGCAGCAGTTCTGCGGCGTTGCCAAGAAGGCCAACACTAAGCGCTTCACCGGCCGAAGCAGCATCCATGACCCATTTTAGAGCTTCGTCTAAAGAGGTCGTACTTTTGTCTAAGTATCTCGTTTCGAGTCGACGCTTTATACTATTGGGATCAACATCAATTCCTAGAAAGGCGCCACCGGCCATTTTGGCTGCTAGTGGTTGTGCTCCCCCCATACCACCGAGTCCTGCGGTGAGAATGAACTTGCCCTTAAGGTCTGAATCGAAATGTTTCTTTCCTGCTGCGATAAAGGTTTCGTAGGTCCCTTGTAGAATGCCTTGGGTACCAATGTAGATCCAACTTCCGGCTGTCATCTGGCCGTACATCATGAGACCTTTTTTATCGAGTTCGTCGAAGTGATCCCAAGTCGCCCAATTTCCTACTAGGTTTGAATTTGCGATAAGAACACGAGGCGCATCCGTATGTGTTTTCATTCGGCCGACGGCTTTGCCTGACTGAACGAGTAAGGTTTCATCATCTTCGAGATCCTTGAGTTCGCGGACGATAACATCGAAGCATTCCCAGTTTCTCGCGGCTTTCCCTATGCCGCCATAGACCACCAAATTTTCTGGATCTTCAGCCACATCTGGATCTAGATTATTCATCAGCATTCGTAGTGCAGCTTCTTGTACCCAGCCTTTGCAGTTGAGTTCTTTGCCTCGATAGGCTCTTATTTCTCTTGTCATTTTAGTAGTCTCGAAAGGTGAAGGTCATTGATATATTGATGGTAGCCGCGTCTGTCGTTGCTTCGGGGAATTTGAGTTTTTTAACGATTCCTCTCACACACTTTCCTACTTTTTTATCGGCAAGGCTTGAGTGATGTTCGGTGACGTGAGTTACCTTTCCTTTTTTATTAACGGTTGCTTCCACAAGCATCGTTCCTACGCCTGCGAATTGATTTTTGCGCACCTGACTGGCATAACATTTCGATAATTTGGTGTTAATTGCGTTAACTACTTTTTGAGCGTTGTCGTTATTACTCTCAAAGCCGTTTGCGTAAACACTATCCAATTTAGCTATCGGAGTCCGTTTGTATTTCTTAGCGTTCAGCGAAAACGATTTGGATTTACCGTCGGTTGAGGCAATCACGATGGTGTTTTTGGTTACAACAACGATGTCTAGCTTTTTGTCTCCATCAAGATCTTTTACTAAAGCAGTGATCGGTGCTGATTTGAGTTCAACTCTACCAAGTCCTTTTTTCAGCGAACGCGATCGTATCGCTACGGCATTTCCGTCTTTGAGTAGCGATTCCTCAGCGGTACCATCGGCATTAAAATCAAACATCGTTTTACCATCAAGTACCCGCGCATCCGATGCGGCTATGCTTGGGTTAAGAGGGGCACTTACTTCCTCAGTGTCGGTCGATGCTGCGAGGAGCTCTCCGCTGGAACCGTCAAAACGCGTCCACATTTTCCCCTGCTTACATTCGAGGTCGGCTTTGAGATCTCCGTTAACGTCGCCGGCGCGACAGAATTTTAATTTCTTATTGATCTTGCTCGTCCATGCCATCTGTAAGTCGTGTGTAAAGACGGAAATACTGCCTCCGTTAATACACGCGATGTCGTTTTTATTATCGGCGGTGAAGTCAGCGACGAGCGCTTGAAAACATCCTTTCTTGTGAAAGGCAACTGGATCACTTTTGCTGTTGAGAACAAACATAGGTTTTCCGGCACCAACGACGTCGGCTTTTCCATCACCGTCCATATCAGTGAGGTAGACGGTTTGCTTGTTTTTACCTTTGGCGGCTTTCCATGAATAAACGCGATTGGGTGCTTTTTCTTTGCCGATGAAGATGAGGTTTCCTTTGGAAGAAACAACTGCAGGAACTTTGGCGTCATTCCAGTCGTAGATTTCTTGAGCTGAGGCCGTCGAGGCAAAACCGAGGACAAGTGTTATCGATAATAGTTTAAACATGTTCATTTTGAATCCTTAAGACGTTTATCACGCCCCCCTTCTATAAAATCGCGCGATTAGAAACAAGCATATTAATCGTTGTTTTTAGGGAGGGTTAAATGTTAGAAAAAGCCGTCTTCGAAGGATAAGAAATGCGCATTGCAACCTGGAATATTAACGGAATTCGCGCACGAATCGAATTCGTGGAAATGTGGTTAAAAGAACGCAAACCTGATCTTGTGGGACTCCAAGAGCTTAAAGCGCAGGAAGAACAGATCCCTGTCGATGTGTTTGAAAGGCTTGGCTACCATCTTATCTCGCACCCCCAAAAAAGCTGGAATGGTGTCGCTATTCTGGCGCGGGAACCCATCGATATCCTTCACAAAGGACTGCCAGGTCAAGAGGGGGCGGGCTCGCGATTGATTTCTACCAACCTACAATCCGGCTTGAAGTTTGTTACGATATATTGTCCTAATGGAAAAAGCGTCGCCCACCCCGACTATCAAGCTAAGTTAGATTGGTATGATGATTTGAGGGGCTATCTATCCGATTTTCATCGTCCGACAGACGATCTCATCTTATGTGGTGATTTTAATGTCATTCCGTCCCAATTGGACGGTTGGGATGACGAAGATAATCAGACTAAAATTTTTCGAACTGAAGAAGAACGCGATCGCGTTGAAGCTATTCTTGACTTCGGCTTTTACGATTTATATCGCCATCTCAATCCAACTCAACCCGGTTTTACTTGGTGGGATTATCGGGCTGGTGGTTTTCCGAGTAATCGCGGACTACGTATCGACTTTATGTTAGGCACCTCGACTCTTCGAAAGAAGGTTCGGTGCGTTATTCCTGATAAAGATTGGCGCCGAAAAGTGATGGATTTAACCCCTTCTGATCATTGCCCTGTCTATGCCGACTTTGAGCTGTAGTTTTGTATCGTAATATTTTTTGACACAACGAGACACAATGAGAAATAAAAAATTCCTAATCTGCGCATTTTTTGTTCCTACACCTTCTGGCTTTTGGTTTCCTATATATTGAAAAACATGAGTTTAACTCAAGAATGAATGCCGACATCAGTGAGTTAGTGACCCTTCTTGATACCGAAAAGACCTCTACGGAAATTTCGCCCGAGCGTGTTCGGGGAGTTTTATTACTTATGAAAGCAAATATCTCCAGTTATGTTCACATGACTGGAATTGGCATTTTCGCAACGTTCATTAGCGTATTTATTTTTATGCTTTCAATCTTAGGGAAAAATCCATCAACGGATTGACGGATTATTAGACTGCGTAAATCTAATGTATCGATCTCGCTTGGCGAGTACGTTTTGACTTGATTTGTGTTTGAAGATTACTTTGAGGTGCCTCTCAACATTTCCGTTAGCCTTTCTTTGTCAAACCTTACTTCACGATGGATGTATGCGTTAGGGGGTACCGGATCAATCTTTAGTCGTTTATATAATTTGTCCGTAAAGTCATCATAATCTTGGGGGAGTAACTCAGATAGAGTGGCAGCATGATTCGCTTTTTGGGCTATATAAACACGTGAATTCAGCGTTTCATTCAACGAAATTTTACCTGCAGTCCATGGATCAAATTCACCATAAACTGCGAGAACATCCTTCGCATCATTTTTCAACCAAGTATCGACGTCGATCATTGCCTGTGCGTTAAATGTGGGAGCCTTATCCCACGGTGCTTGGAACCACAAGTACCTGTTTGCTTCCACAGGTGTTTCATAACGCTCTTTCTCTCCATAAGTCAGGTGTCCCGATGCCACTAAACGTTGCAACAAGCCTTCCGGAAAATCTTTTGGATAACCAAGTTCTGTTATTGTATGGAACGTATGAGCAATAATGCGATCGTCGCCTTCGTTCAGCGGCCGAAAAAAGTTCCCCGGTGGTGCGAACGTACCTCGTTGATACATCGCGAGTAAGTCTTCTGCCATTGCACCTGGCGAGGGAATTGAGTCACAGAACCAAAATCCATGGTATTGCCAAAAGGCCCAATCGAACGTGATGATCTTATTTCGTAAAAGGTCTGTTTGACGGAATCGCTCGTCGTCGTCTACTGGCGCTAAAGAACCGACTAACTCATCGATGCGTTCCAGAGCGTCCACTTGCGTAGCAGCAAGTTTGTTACGACAGGATTCGGGACCTAAGTTAGCAAGGGCTCTTGAATATCTTTGGTCACCCCGTCCAAAAGAAATCGGCGCGGCCATCGGGATGACAACATCTAAATCTTCGGGAAAGAAAAACTCATGAAAAATCGCGGTCAGTCCACCGCGACTCCATCCGGTACCTATGAACGACCCGGAATAAATAGTTCTCAACGATTCTACTATCTTATGATTATCATTGGCTCCTTGTTCTATGTTCATCTTGTCCCAATCTTGATGTTCACCTTCCGGCAGGGCACCGGCGAAAAATCGATACCCCACAACCAATTGATTTGCATCAATGAGTTGGGTTACTTCAGGATAAAACCCATCGTAACTTTCCACTTCATCTAAAAAATAACCGGTTGTGAGTATCACCGTCGGTCGTTTGATGTCTCGATGGTAGAGCACAGCCTGGTGTTCGAAGGTTGGGCTATCGGACGCTAGATGGTCTACGGGTTGTTGAAAAGTAAGCTTAAAGCGACGATACCCATCAAGCTTGGGCAGTTCTTCGACTTTTGAAACATTTCCAAGAGCGGCAAGTGCAACGTCTATTTCTTCGTCAATAATTTCATTATTATTGGAGATCTCATCTCCTTTTCCTGAGCCTCCCTTGGGTAGGTCAACATTTTGTTCTTCTTGTGAATCACACGCCAAGAGCGTGAATATTAGGATAAAAACAAGCAATTTCATCGGGAACCCTTGGGGAGCATTGAACTGAAAATTATAGTGATACTGAGTTGGGTGTCAAATTACCGAATTTCGGGGGTTTAGTATCGTTTGTAGTAACTTAAAACCCCGATAGTTGGTTTACGAGTATTTCTGTTTCCTTTTGTGCACCTGCGATCCATAATTATCCTCGCTTAAGTGATCATTGAAAATGGTTGAATAATAGAAAGGTTTGGAAAGGACGTGATGCGTCGGCCGATCGGAGTCGAATAGTTGTAATCGGGCTCTTTTGATACGAGAAAGAAGGGGGGAAAAAACCGGGAAACACAAAATTTGGCGCAACTAAGGGATGAAAAACAAAATTTGGTCAAGTAGAGTGCGAAGTTCGGTTTAGCAACACAGTGGCCTGGAATCGGCACTTTATCTAAAATAGCGTCAATTTGCCGTCATTTCGGCCCATTAATTCGCTTGTTTCTCTTGTAAGGGGCCTAAGATATTGATATTTCGCGGCCTTGATTGTGTTAACTATACTATAATGGAATGAAAATTATGTTGAAACGAATGAACTTATCAATTCTCGCTCTCGCTCTTGTGAGCATCTCTTTTTTAAGCTGTGTTGAAGAAGAAGAGGTATCAGAGCACACGCACGAAGTTCGCTATGGTGGCATGGAAGTCAGCAACGATGAATACTGCGGTTACAGGTATCCCGTATACAATACCGACCACGGCCTTAGCCATTGGCAGACTAATGCTTGCAATCAAGATTCTTTATGCCGAAGCTTTGCTTATTACAATCGTTATGGACATCGTAAACATGGGTGCGAGGCAAAGCGTTGGCACTAAGCTGATATCAATAGTTCGACTCTAACGCTCACGATACGTGGGCGTTTTTTTTGTAGGGATGATTGACAGTTGTGTGCGTTCGCACTTAAATGCATCCGTAAGATTACTTCGCGTAAGTGAGGAGCGATTTTGAAGAACGAGGCAACAAAACTCCGTGATAGTTTAAGGCGACTTTTGGTTTCAACAGGGACCTTGGTTGATAATCGGAGGCCGTGTGGGGCTCGTTTATCCCAGACCTCAGCATACGCATTACTAGAATTAGCCGACGGCGGAGAAATGAGGGTTTCCGAACTCGCCAAGAAGTTAGCGATCGATCGCACCAACGTCTCAAGACTTTGTTTGCGAATGGAAAAAAACGGCGAGTTGAAATTTAGTAGCCATCCTACAGATGGAAGGGTGAAGATGATTGAGCTTACAGAGGAAGGGAAAAGGCTCGCGAGGAATGTAGATATCTCTAGTTCAAAGCACTTCAGTAAAGTTGTCACCATTTTAGGTGACTCGACACAACCGGTTATTGACGCGATTCGCTTGTTAGAAAACGCCATGATTTTGAAAAGGAACGATACGAATGATGAATAAGAAAATAATTAACCCATTTAATATCTTGGTTTGCTTTCTAGTGTTGTCCGCTTGTTCAAATGAGAGAGTTGATTCAAAAGAGAAGGAATATAGCGATCAGTCTATAATCCCGGCAACAGCACCTTCAACCAGCCCCTCCACTTGTACCGACGATTGTTCGCCTCTTTATGAACTCGCCCAAATGGACAACAGAACGCCAGTTCCCCTTCAACCTATGATGGCTTGGCACCAAAAGCAGAATATGATGGCTCATTTAGTCGCAATCGAAAAGATCGTCGGCGCTTTAGCTGATGAAGATTGGGAGAAGGTTAAACGCGCATCAGCGACCATCGAATCTTCTCCTCAGATGGCGCAAATGTGTCAACATATGGGTTCAGGAGCATTGGGTTTCACGGAGATGGCGTTGGACTTTCACAAACGTGCCGATGCGATTGGGGTGGGTGCAAAAAATAAAAACGCCAAAGCCGTTTTGAAGGCAACATCTAACACGTTGCAGGCGTGTACAACGTGTCATGCCACTTACAAACAAGATGTGGTCAGCGCAGACACCTGGACTAAACGCACAGGCTCCGACCACGTCCCAAACGTAAATCCTGGTGCCTCGCACTAACCTGCTAATCGGAGGATAGAGAGTTTTTGCTTTTAATGGGTTGGGCTCATCATTAGGTCCACTAAAATTTTCGAAATTCGTCGTTGCACCCGACCTGCTAGGAACTTACAAAATCCACTCACCCAAACAACGCTCGTCGGCACGTCAATTCCTGGTCAAGAGGATCTGACTTCGGAATCACGCGTAACTTTCTTTTAATGGCACGGTCATCGTTTTCTAGGCCGGATCGAGACCGAGGACTCATAAGTATCCGGTATTCAACTGCGTGGTTCGATAATCAGCGGCATGGTCGTGGTTTAAAGAGGTGGCGCTAACTTACCTATAGAATGGATAAGAGTTTGCCTATTCTTTGAGTTTGATGAATATTTTATTGTCAGGAAGAGTCGCACTAAACTACGGTCTACCGTGTGATCGGTAAGTAACTTTTTGTGAGGCAATTTTGAAGTATTTAATTTTAGTGTTCTTTGGGACAGTGACAGCGGGATGTGGGAATGATGAAAGTATGGAAGCAGATACAAACAACGATCAATTAGTCATCGTCACCAACAACTCTAGCCAAACCAACAATAAAAAAACGAACAACCGAACAACCAAACCAACCAAAACTTAACATGTAATGATGGGACCTTAGACTCCAACGAAGCTTGCGAAGGGTTCGAACTCCGTGAACAAACTTGCGTTACTAAAGGTTATGAACGTGGCGAAATTTCGTGCGCGTCCGACTGTACCTTCGACGAGTCAGCATGTTCAACGTGCAATGATGGCATCTTGCACGAAACAGAGGCCTGTGATGGCGATGATTTTGGTGGGAAAACGTGTGCCACTGAAAAGGGGGAGGACTTTGTCGGTTCCTTGAAGTGTGACGAATGTAAAAAAATTAGTGTTGAGGAATGCACCATTGGTTTTGCATATGTCTCAGCGGCGCCTTCCAGCACATGTGCCTTGAGGACTGACGGAGATTTGCGATGTTGGGGACAAGAAATTGCCTCGCGTAGTTCGGGCGTAGCGTTGAAAAGTTTGGTGCGCTACAAACGAGAAGCGTGCGCTATTCGGAGGGATAATACCCTTGAGTGTTGGGGGAGGAAAATATAGAAAATCCACCTTTGGGAAATTTCACAAAGGTTGCGATCGGAAATAATCATGCGTGCGCTTTAAAAGATGACCAAACCGTACACTGTTGGGGAGACAACGGATTTGGAGAACTAAATGTTCCGACGGGGAAATTTGTAGATGTAGACGCTGGAGGCGAATTCAGTTGTGCTGTTCGAGAAAACGGGGAACTCACGTGTTGGGGACGAGAGGGTATTACGCCCGCGAAAATAATACCGACCGGGAAATTTAAATCCGTTTCATTAAACGTAGATGCTGATGGGTGCGCACTAGATTTTGAGGGGAAGGCCGTGTGTTGGGGGATCCCCGAAGCTCAGGATGTCGCGTTTTCAGAGGTTTCAACGGGATTTGGCTTTGGGTGCGGTCTCAACGCTGATGGTAGAGCTATATGTTGGGGGGGATCGACATATTTGTATAATGATGTTGCGCCCACCGACAAATTTAAGCAGATCTCGGCAGAAGGTGTTCATGCATGTGGCGTTACGATGGATAACGAAGTTAAATGTTGGGGCAGCAATACGGACGGGCAATTGGACGTGCCTACCTTCTAAATAGAACGATTCTAATCGACTAGAATTTTCGACATTCTCCGCGGCACCCAAACTGCTAGGATCGCGCAAAATACCATCATCCAAACAACGCTCGTCAAAACGTCAATTCCAACCTCGCCTGAACAAAACCCGCGAGATGCGCGTACGGCATGAAACAGGGGCGTACACCAGGCGATTTCTGAACCGTACGGAAAGCGGTCGATTGGAAAAAAGATTCCCGAAAAAAGAAAAAGCGGTGTCAGGAAAAGGGTGAAAAAATAGGAGTACATATCGATGATTTTTATGAACGAAGTAGCAAATGCGCCAATCAATCCAAACATCGCGCCGACCAAAAGAACCAAAAAGGGTAGGGCCAATGACCACCAACTTTGTAAGATTGGGTAGTCGAAAAGTGACATCGCACCGACAACGCTGAGGAAGGCTATTCCATAGATTCCCGAACGCGTCATCGCCCACATAAGTTCGCCGGCAACGATGTCTTGCATCATTGCGGGGGTACTTAAGTACGCATCGTAGGTCCTGTTAAAATGCATTTTAATAAACATGTTGTAAGTGGTTTCAAACACCGCACCATTCATCGCCGCTGACATAAGTAAACCAGGCGCAATGAAGGCAATATATTCAACACCTCCCATGCCTTGTCCAACATAAGATCCTAAACCAACTCCCATTCCTACCAAATACAGCATGGGTTCGAAAAAGTTCGGAAGAATATTCATCTTCCACGTTCGTCGGTAGAGCGATGCATTTCGCCACCAGACAGCAAACGCAGTTTTGAAATCAATCATTCTAGCCCTTTTCCAGTTAAGGCTAAAAAGACATCTTCTAAAGAAGCCGGTCTGACGAGAATTGTTGCCGCATCACGAATCGATGAAAGTGCGTCGAGAATGATGTCCGGATTCTTGCAGTAAACGAGTTTACGATCTTGCAGGTTTTCTACTTTGTGGACGTCTTTAGAAACTGTTTCAAGAAGTGCGGTCGGGTCAGCGTTTGAAATTTCGATTACGGTTTTGGAAACATACTTTTCGATTAGGCGAAGGGGGGAATCTTCGGCAACGATTTTGCCCTCATCCATGATAGCGATGATGTCACATAGCCGCTCTGCTTCTCTCATGTAATGGGTCGTCAGAATAAGCGTCACGCCGCGTTCTTTGAGTCTAGAAAGTTGTTCCCAAAGTGTTTCTCTCGCGCGAGGATCAAGGCCGGTGGTAGGTTCGTCTAGGATCAATAGATCCGGATCGTTGATCAGTCCGCGTGCAACTAGAAGGCGCCTGCGCATTCCTCCTGATAAGGCTATAACTTTTTGGTCCGCTTTATCGCTAAGATTGGCGAAGTCGAGAAGTTCTTTGACGCGTGTCTCGGTTTTCTTCTTTCCGAGTTTATAAAAGCGGCAAAATACGCGAAGTGTTTCTTCGGTGGTTAATTCCTGATCAAGATTATCTAATTGCGGAACTACACCTAGTTTTTTTTTGATGCGGCGGTCATTTTTTTGGTCAGCGGCATTTAAACCAAGGACTTCTAACCGTCCTTCGCTCACGTGGGTGGACCGATAGATCATTCGCATTGTGGTTGTTTTGCCGGCGCCATTGGGGCCCAGAAATCCGTAACAAATTCCTTTCGGTATAGTGAAGCTAATTGAATCAACGGCTTTGAAGTCGCTTCCACCACTCTTGCTTGCTTTGAAGGTTTTTTGAAGAGCTTGAGCTTCAACTGCGTTTTGATTCATTCGCCAAGTTTCGCCAGAAGTTCGTCAATTTGGGCGTGGGAAAGTTTCATTTCGTCGGCGAGTTCTCTGTTTTCGTGGAGCATTGCCACAGATTGATCGCGAACCTTGAGGAAATGATATTCTAGGTAGGCTTCTAGGTCGAAGGGAGCAGCAAGTGAAATCGTTTGTAGTAAACTATGAAACATGAATGACGATTTTAAAATGAAGAGCCCTTTCATAGTTTTTGTTTTGTTTTGGGTGTTGACGATCTCTAGATTCTCGTCAATGAACGCATTGAAAGACGCAAAGACTTCTTTAAAACGCCTAAACTTCCAGTCAACCAGTTCTAGGTGCAGAACAAGAGCGTTGAGAATCACTGTTAACTGCGCGACCTTTTCGAGCGCGTTTTTATCCACTTTAGAAGGACAACCGCCGCGAGATAAACGGTTCGCAAAAAGGGGGCCGTTTTCAGTATAGAATTGCGAGGGCGCACCCGGTGGATGCCAAACACTTATTCCTGGTCGGGTTTCTTTTGCGTGCGGTTGGTATGCGACAAACCCTATAACGCCGCCATCGATCTTATGATTTGGAAATCGCGCTTTGAGATGGGAGAGGTCAGTCAAGCCGGGTTGAAATGAAACGAGATGTGCTGAGGGGAACGCGTTAACGAGATCGGTGATGCTTTGACTTTTGACGGCCGTTTTTGAAACACAAAGCCAAATTTCGTCGGGGGGATTTGTCAGTTCATTGGTGGTTGCCACAGCTTGTGCGGGAACTCTAATCTTCTTTGCCGACCCGAGAATACCGATCTGGTGTAGATTTATTCCTTTTCGAGTTTCGTCGAGGTATTTTTCTCTAACCCAAAAAGTTACGCTATCTCCAATCGCGTGTAGGGCTGAAGCATAGACGACACCCACTGCGCCGGCGCCAACAATAAGAACATCTTTGGGTTTGGATGGCACCATGGTTTTCTTAATCTCTGTCGAGCTCTTCTCTCAAAATATCGAGCGTTTCATCGTGTCCAAGGCTCCAAACGGGCTTATCGACGAGCTCAGCGACGACTTCTAAAATCTCAGAGCTAACGTAGTTGATTCGCGAGAAAAGTTCTTCGGAAAAGATAACGGTCCAGATCGAACGTACCCTCCCTTCGTGAATTGTAATTTCGGCCCAATTAATGTTTTCACAGTCTTCACACCACCAACCTTCGAGAAGATGGATCCGATCAATAATTGGGTTAGCGACGATATAGTGATCGGTACTAATCTTATTTTCATCGATTTCAAATGCGTCGCCAACGCGAACTATTGTATCTTCGCTGTCGGTACGAAGATAGGTTTCACAATCCGCGTTGATGCCCTGACTGGTTCCACCACAATGTGAACAACGCAGCTTTGCGTGAATCTGATGTGCGTCGAAACGAACCTGATCGCTGGGTGCGATATTTTCCAATGATTCTGAAAGCACTGAAATGACTTGATCGACGACGTCGGCGAGAAAGCCTTCTTCATGGGCCAAAGA
Organism: uncultured bacterium; assembly: GCA_937981985.1. Lineage (GTDB taxonomy): Bacteria > Myxococcota_A > Bradymonadia > Bradymonadales > Bradymonadaceae > CALJNB01. Next base: position 12,857 of record CALJNB010000089.1, on the reverse strand, counting down.
AAGACTCTGGTCAGCGGGCATCTGAATAGAAACCGATGATTCTATTCCTATCTCGTCTTCGATGCCTTTCCTCAACATATCCTCAAAACGGATGGCAGTGAAGGGAAGGACGTTTTTAGGAGGTTCGTTTTTAGGAGGTTCGTTTTTTTGCATAGTTTTTTTGGCGCCAGGGTTGCGAACTGTTTAGCCGAACATTTAAAAAAAGAAAAGGACTTTGGGCGGGGAAGATTTGAGTTTGGCTTTGTTTCTAGTTAAACCGATAGTAATTTTCTGCGGTATAATCTTAGCTTTAAAGTCTCCCTATGTGACACTTTCAGTTTTACCGCATGCTTTACCTGCCTAATCTGCGCAAGCTATTTAAACCTATTCTCGCTATTAAAATTCGTCCGCATTTTTTCTCTTGCAGACCGATCGGCGATTTTGACGAGCGTCTCGCTCGGGATTTTACCCGCCTGCTGCTCACTGCACGCTTTGAAATGTGGAATTAGATCTCGATGCAGAACGTATTGCTCTCGATCTAGCCAATGGGTTTGGGTCAAGTGATAAGAACGCTTTCAGTTTTGTCGTTCTCGGGTCAGTGTATGGGATAATTCGACCGACTCGGCGCTCCAAATGCGTGACCTGAAAATTCAGTGTGCTATCAAACAATGCAAAATCGCCTTGATGGCGGAAAGGAAGACATACCCTAGTTCGCTTACTTGTTGAAGGTTTGAGCCAAACTTTTGGATAGTAATGCTAAGCTATATAATATCATTTTCTTTAAATTGCTTTACTTGACTCATCAATTTTTGTATGTTGGCCGCCACATGATTGTTTAATTTAATTGTCTAATGGAGTACAAATGAAGCCTTTAATCACTATCGTCGTATTATTTTGTTTTTCGTGTGGTGCCGATCTCAACACACCAACCGAAGTCGAATCGAACCCTTCCACCCAACTTTCTAAAGCTGACCTAATCAAGCAGGGCTCAAAGGCAGACCACGCAGTAGATTATTGTGCGATAAACGGTTGGTACGGCGATGGGGTCTGTGACGCATTTTGCCTGCACGAAGATGCTCAAGATTGTGGCTCAGCAGAAGTAAAGGCCGAATGTGCGCAACGTTGTAGTATTCGTTCATCTGTTAGTTGCGTTTTTGATGACGAATGCCTTTCGACCTGTGAAGATGGAATTGCAAGTTGGAATACCCAACAAAAAGATGATTTCCAATTCTGCCTAGGAAGGCCTCTATGTTTTGACACACTATCCAATTGTCTGGGTGATGCCGTCGAAGAAGCGTTTTGTAAGGACGCGTGTTCAAACAGAGACAATCAATTTGGTTGGTGTTCCGATCGGGAGTGTGTCCAGTATTGTAAGACGAATAGTCGCACTTGGGACAATCGGACCGAAGAAGCATTTTTGACTTGTGCAACAGAAGATCCACTTTGCTATCAAACGATCGAAGATTGCGTGTCTTCCGAGAAACGAAACCTCTAAGATTGGGCAAGATTTAATGACTAATTATAGCCGATTTAGAAATTGTTCTTTTTATTACAATCGAACGACGATTTTACTTTGAAGCGTGTGTTCACTACAGTTACTCGCGTCATATTTAGCGTTCATATGGAGATACCGATGAAGTCTTTTACCGTAATACTTGTTCTATTTTGTTTATCGTGTGGTGCGGATAACGATGGTCCAGTCAAAACCACGGAGAAAGTAACAAAGGAAAGCGCAGCAAAACAGGGGAGTGCAGATTCCGCTGTGGATCATTGTGCGACTGAAGGATGGTATGGAGATGGAGAATGTGACCTATTCTGCCTAGAAAAAGACGTTCAAGATTGTGGCGTGGATAACCTAGCGGAGAACTTTTGCGAAGAATCGTGTTCAAAAAGAGACGATCCCTCAGGTTGGTGTTCTGACGAAGAGTGCGTTCAATATTGTAAGGATAACCAAGCGACATGGGACACCCCAACAGAAAAAGCATTCCAAGCCTGCGCTACCGAAGATCCCCTTTGTTTTATAACCATCGATCAATGCGTGGATTCAAGAAAGGCCGCCGATACTGTTTGCGAAGAATCGTGTTCAAAAAGAGACGATCCTTCAGGTTGGTGTTCGGACGAGGAATGCGTTCAATATTGTAAGGATAACCAAGCGACATGGGATGTGCCAACTGAACAAGCCTTCCAAGCCTGCGCTACCGAAGATCCCCTTTGTTTTATAACTATCGATCAATGCGTAGATTCAAGAAAAATCGAAAGCTTTTGCGAAGAATCGTGTTCAAAAAGAGACGATCCTTCAGGTTGGTGCTCCGACGAAGAATGTATCCAATATTGTCGGGACAATAAAAGTTCGTGGGATGTCCCAACGGAGAAAGCGTTCCATGTCTGTGCTACCGAAGATCCGCTTTGTTTCATAACTATCGAACAATGTATTGATTCTAGAAAAGAATAATCGGCTCTAACTGGACCGACAATAATGCCCTCGAGAATGGCATGATTAATGGGTCGACGCTCAGACTTGCCATCTATTTGCGTTCTAGGCTCGCCATAAAGAACGCGTCACAATCATCGATGTGGGGCCATAATTGCCGCATCTCTTTCAAACAGAATTCGGGATGTCTCAGTAGGAACTTTTCTACCTGTTTGGTTGTTTCTTCCCGAGAAAAAGTGCAAACCGCGTAAACCAAAATTCCATCCGGCCGAAGTGCTTTTATTCCAGCGTCAAGGAGATCACTTTGGACTTGTTCCAATCGGTTAATGTCGGATTCTTTTCGTGACCATTTCGTTTCCGGGTGTCTACGAAGTACACCTAAAGCAGAGCAAGGCGCGTCGATGAGGACGACATCAAAGGTACGTTTGTTCTTCACGAAAGTTTCGAGTTCGCCGACAAAAGTTTCGACCTCTGGTAGTGTCTGACTTAGTTTAGCGAGACGCTTTTGGTGCGGTTCGACGGCGACCACTTTAGCGCCTAGGTCGTGCAAGTAGATTGATTTTCCGCCCATTCCTGCGCAGCTATCCAGGACATCCTTTCCGTCAACATCGCCACACATGAGTGTAATTATTTGAGCGCCAAGATCTTGAACGACAAGATCATGACGGCTAAGCCCTTCTCGGATTTCATCGGTGACCCCGACGATTTTTCTAGCGTGGGGATAGTGTTCAACAGCGACTCCTACTTCGTAATTTTCTTTTCGGAGACGTACGTACGTTGCCGCAATTTCGACGAAACTCTTGGCGACCCGTTCAGCTTCTTCGAATTTGAGTGGTTGGATAAGTCGATTCACGAGCCAATTTGGAAGGGAGTATTTTTCGCCGAGGTACCGAACAGGTTTCTTGATCTTATCGGTCTCTCTCCACCAGTCCCGGTCCTTATGTTTTGCAACATTACGGAGGACCGCGTTCACGAATCCCGCCGAGTCGGGGCTGAGAATTTTTGCGATGTTTACAGACTCATTGATGGCTGCATGATCTGGGACGCGGTCAAGAAAACGTAATTGGTAAACGCCAATACGAAGTACACGTAATATTGAGCGTTCAATATCGGGTATTATTCTTTTCGAAGATTGAGATATGATTAGGTCAAGAGAGCGTTGCCACGTAAGACATCCGTATACAATCGACGTTACCAATCCCCTGTCTCTCGGCTGGAGTTCGGATTGTTCGAGAACGTTGTTAAGAGCGATTTGGCTGTAGGCCTTGTCGTCACCGATACGCTCAAGCGTTTCGTAAGCAAGTTTACGAATCATAAGAAATAGTCTTCATTTTTAGTGTTCGATAAACGACCGTTGATAAAATCTCTAGCCTGCATCTTCTTTTTGTTTTGTGGTTGAATTTCAAGAATTTTGACGCTCCCTTCCTTACACCCAACGTAGAGGGCGTTCTCATAAACCTCTAATCGACCTGGAGGTAATTTACGCAGACTGATTTCACTTTTATGTATTTTAATATTCTGGTCACGAAATGTAGCGTAGGCGCCGGGCCATGGATTCATGCCGCGAATAAGGTTATGAACCTCGAGATTTGTTTTCGTCCATAAGATTTTTCCATCTGCCTTGGACATCATAGGAGCATATGAGGAAGAGTCATGATCTTGAATTTGTGGGACCAAAGTGCCGCTAATGAGTTCTTCAATGGTCGGCAAAATCATCCCAGCGCCAAGAAGAGAAAGATCGTCGTGAATCTCTTGTGCGATTGCGTCCCGCGGAATTGGAATCGAAATTTGTTGAAGCATAGGCCCGGTATCTAAACCTTTTTCCATCATCATGGTTGTAATTCCGGTTTCGGTTTCACCGCGCACAATGCACCAGTTAATCGGCGCCGCACCCCTATATTTAGGGAGCAGCGACGCGTGGATATTGATACTTCCAAGAGGTGGAATATCGAGGACCTTTTGCGGTAGTATCTGACCGTAGGCGGCAACGACACAAATATCAGGTTTCCAATCTGATATGGTTTTATAGGCTTCAGTATTTTTACGTATTTTCTGAGGTTGATAGAGCGGGATACCAAAATCTAGGGCGGCTTTTTTCACCGGTGATTGATGGATCGTTTTTCCTCGACCGGCGGGACGGTCTGGATTTGTAAGAACGCCAACGACGTCATGGCGGCTATTGTGAAGTGCAACTAAAGCTGGGACCGCAAAATCGGGAGTACCCATGTAAACGATTCTTTTTCCGGCGCCTTGTTCAATCACTCCCTTTATCCTCTTTTTCTGCTTCTTTTTTTTCAAGTTCGCGGTCTTCTAGAACCCTTTTATATTTTTTCAGCGCTCGACGCTTTTTAAGAACACTCATGTGTTCTAAAAACATAATTCCATCGAGGTGATCGATTTCGTGCTGCAGTGCGACCGCGAGTAGTTCTTCAGCTTCAATCTCGAACACCTCCCCATCGAGATTTTTAGCGCGCATGACAACTTGACCAGGTCGGGTTATTTTTTCGTAGACACTTGGAAAGGATAGGCAGCCTTCGTCCCAAACAATCTCACCACTTGAAGAAATGATTTCGGGATCGATCATTACGATGAGTTCCGGGGGTTCTTCTTCGTCTCTGGAGATGTCAACGACAGCGACGCGTTTGAGGACGCCGATTTGCGGCGCGGCTAGTCCGATTCCGGGTGCATCGTACATCGTATCGATTAAATCTTGGACAAGTTGCCGTATTTCGTCCGTTATTTCACCTACAGGCTCGGTAGGTTTCAAAAGAACTTCATCGGGATATAAGACGATTTTTCTGATTGCCATAATAATAGCTCCTTAATGGGGTTCCATAACGCGGTCAGCGTATTGGGTCAACTCATCAGAACCAAAGGTTTTATAGAACGGAAAGATATGTGCAAGATTGACACTTTTTGGATCCTGCTGATACTTTGTTACGAAACAATTACAAACATTAGAAACCTCTTAAAATGAGAACCCATGGCGAATGAAAGAATAGGCGAACTTCTTGTTAGAGAGAAAATGATCAGCCTTGCGCAGTTACAAAGTGCACAAGAGCGGGCTAGAAACGAAGGAAACGGAATAGCGTATGAAATTACGAAGATGGGTTTCATTGAAGAAACCGAACTTACGAATTTTCTAAGCAAGCACTATAACGTTCCAGCGATCCATCTTTCTAAATATACAATCCCACCTGGCGTAATTGAGCTCGTTAAGAGGGAGGTGGCTGAGCGCCATCAATGTATTCCGGTGAATCGATCAGGTTCCACACTAGTGGTCGCAATGGCAGATCCCTCAAATATCTACGCCGTCGACGATTTGAAATTTATGACGGGGTTCAATATTGAGCGCGTCGTGGCTTCAGAAGGGGCGATTCAAGAAGCGATTGGGAAGTACTACGGTGTATCTGATAATAATAGCGCCTATGATTTCAATTCGATCCTCGGTGATCTCGATATCGATGACGTGGACTACGTCGAGGCTGAGAACGAAGATGTTAACGATCTAGCTGCAGGTGCCGACGACGCACCGGTTATTCGTCTAGTAAATGCCGTTTTGGTTGACGCGATTAAGCGCGGAACCTCCGATATCCACGTGGAACCTTATGAAAAGATGTTTCGAATTCGCTTTCGAGTTGATGGTGTGTTGGAGGAAGTAATGCGGCCGCCGCACAAGCTTAAGAACGCACTTACCTCTCGTCTTAAGATTATGGCGAATTTGGACATCGCCGAGAGACGACTTCCGCAAGATGGTCGTATCAAGCTACGAATGGGAAGAAATAAAGAAATGGATTTTCGTGTGAGTTGTTTGCCAACTCTTTTCGGTGAGAAAATCGTTCTTCGACTCCTGGATCAAGGTAATCTTCAACTTGATATGACGAAATTGGGCTTTGAGGTCGAGCCACTGGCAAGGTTCAAAAATGCAATTCACCGTCCGTTTGGAATGTGTTTGGTGACGGGGCCAACCGGTTCTGGGAAAACCACGACCTTGTACTCGGCGATGTCAGATCTGAATAAGGTGACTGAAAATATCGCTACCGCCGAAGATCCGGTGGAATTTAATCTTGTCGGTATCAATCAAGTTCAAATGCACGAGTCGATCGGTTTGAATTTCGCCTCTGCTCTGCGTTCTTTCCTCCGACAAGATCCTGACATTATCATGGTGGGGGAGATTCGCGATTTCGAAACTGCTGAAATAGCAATTAAGGCTGCATTAACTGGCCACCTTGTTCTTAGTACACTACATACTAATGATGCGCCGAGTACTGTAAGTCGTCTTTTGAATATGGGAATCGAACCTTTCCTGGTGACCGCTTCGCTCAATGTTATTGTCGCTCAGCGCCTTGCTCGTCGAATCTGTTCAGATTGCAAAACAGAATTGCAAGTTCCGGATGAAACGAAGAGAGATTTACAGGTCCCGGAAGATATGATGAATCATCCCATATACCACGGTAAAGGCTGTGCCACCTGCGGTGAAACGGGATATAAAGGTCGTGTGGCCTTGTACGAGGTGATGTCAGCGTCCGAGGAATTGAAAGAATATATTCTTTTGGGATATTCGACTGCAGAATTAAAAGCAGAGGCTATCAATCTGGGAATGGATTCGCTTCGAATGGCCGCGCTTAAAAAGATGTTCGAAGGTGTTACGACACCGGATGAAGTGGTCAGGAATACGGCGCCCGATTAATTCGGAACGATTAAAAAGTTAAAAAATAGCGTTCTTTGGCTTTCATGCGTAGAATGTCTTCACTAGGAGTATAGCTTGGCAAATCTTCATCAGTTATTGAAAATAATGGTAGAACAGGGTTCTTCTGATCTTCACGTCACTGTTGGGACGCCACCGCAATTACGGATCGATGGATCTTTGGTTCCCTTAAAAACCGCGCCACTAAATCACGCAGATACGCGACACCTTTGCTACAGCGTTTTGACGGATTCCCAAAAACAAGCCTTTGAAACCACTAACGAACTCGATTTATCTTTCGGTGTTAAAGGTTTATCTCGTTTTCGCGGTAATATTTTTATGCAACGCGGTGCCGTGGCCGGAGTATTCCGACTGATCCCGTTTGAAATTAAGAGTTTTCAGGAACTTGGATTACCAGCGATTATTGGGGATTTCGGCGATAAGCCTCGCGGATTAGTCCTCGTCACCGGCCCTACAGGTTCAGGTAAATCAACAACACTAGCGAGTATGATCGATAAGATTAATGTCGAGAAACGGCATCATATTTTGACGATTGAAGATCCCATTGAGTATTTGCATCCCCATAAAAATTGCGTTGTAAATCAACGTGAGATTGGAGCCGATACATCTGCTTTTACAGTTGCCCTTCGTTATGTACTTCGACAGGATCCAGATGTTGTTCTCATTGGTGAATTACGTGATTTGGAGACCATTGAAGCAGCCTTAACAATCAGCGAAACAGGTCACTTGGCATTTGCAACCTTGCACACAAACGGTTGTGTTCAAACCATTAATCGTATTGTCGATGTTTTTCCTCCGCATCAGCAATCACAAATTCGCGCCCAACTTTCCTTTGTTCTCGAAGGGGTGATTAGCCAACAGTTGATTCCACACGCGTCCGGGCGAGGTCGAGTTGTTGCGATCGAAATTATGGTGCCCAATCCAGCGATTCGGAACCTCATTCGAGAAGATAAGGTACATCAAATTTATAGTGCGATGCAGGTAGGACAGTCGCGCAGCTTTATGCAAACAATGAATCAGTCTTTGTTTCTCCTTTATAAAAAGGGGGATATCACGCTGGAACACGCCATGAACCGAAGTACCGATCGCGACGAATTACGGAGCATGATCGAACAAAAGGGCGCTCCAGATAAACGAAATCAAAAACGAAGTAAGTATCGTTAACTTATACGAAATTAGGTAATTCTATGACAACGTTCACCTGGCAAGGCACAGCTCAAAACGGCGAAGTTCGTAAAGGAACGATGGATGCGGCAGATCAAGCTGAAGTTGATCGTCGCCTTCGTTCTCAAAATATTGATCCCGAGCTCATAAAGAAAAAGGGGATGTCATTTAATTTTGGTGGTAAAGTTCGCGTTCCAACCAACACCTTAGTTATTTTCACGCGACAATTTGCAACCATGATCGATGCCGGATTGCCGATCGTTCAGTGCCTTGAACTTTTGGGCGGGGCGGAGCCTCATGCCAAATTTAAAGCGGTGATCGCACAGATTAAAGACGAGCTTGAATCTGGATCTACCTTGTCCGATGCGATGCGCAAACACCCCGGTGTTTTTGACAATTTATATACGGCTCTCGTGAATGCAGGCGAGGAAGCAGGTATTCTAGATACGGTCATGAATCGTCTTGCCATTGAAATTGAGAAATCCCAAAAACTTAAACGTAAGGTGAAGGGCGCTTTTACTTATCCTATTATCGTTTTAGTTGTCGCCCTTTTGGTTGTGATTGGGCTTCTCTATAAGGTTATCCCGACATTCACGGCGATGTTCTCAGAAATGGGAGGCGGGGAACTTCCACTACCAACCCAAATCGTTGTGGGCATGTCAGAATTTGTTCAGAACAACATCATGTATATGGTTGGTTTAATTATCGTTGCGAGTTTCGCACTCCGTTGGTTTATGGGCAATCCCACAACACGCGCGATGTTCGATAAATTTATTCTGAAAGCTCCACTATTTGGGCCGTTGGTGAGAAAATCGGCTGTTGCTCGCTTTACCAGAACCTTGGGAACCATGGTTTCCTCAGGTGTTCCGATTGTGGATTCCTTGGAAATTGTTGCACAAACGTCAGGAAATATGACGATTGAAAGCGCAATTCTCTACGTTAAAGATAAAATTTCAGAAGGCCAAAATATGGTCGACCCCTTACTCGAAACCGATGTTTTTCCCTCTATGGTTGTACAGATGATCGGTGTGGGTGAATCTACGGGCGCTCTGGATACGATGCTTAATAAAATTGCTGACTTTTATGAAGACGAAGTCGATATGGCGGTAGAAAATCTAACTTCTTTACTGGAACCGATATTGATGGTTGGGCTAGGCGGTGTCGTTGGCGGAATCTTGATTGCGATGTACATGCCGATCTTCACAATGGCTGGAAACATCAAAGCCTAATTCTATTATGTTCTCCTCCACAATCGTCTCAAGAGAGAGACTAGAAGCGTTGACCGTTTTTCGAGTCACCGTCGTAACAGTCATTTTAATCTTCGCATTAATTTTTGACTCTGAGTCCATTTCAAAGCTGACCGAAGCGAGATCAACCACCCTGTTGATTTTGATCATCGCTACTTATCTTTTATCCATTCTATACAGCTTAGTCATTCGACAGATGACAAACGTGACACCGCTGGCGGTCGTTCAGGTAACAATGGATCTCATCATCGCCGGTGTTTTAATCGGTATTACTGGTGGACTTGCCTCCTCTTTCATCTTTTTGTTTCATCTCAATATCGTAAATACGACGAGTATTGCCGGAACAAAAATTGGAATGTTTATCGCTTTGATCACAGCCTTAGTGTTAGTGGTTTTTGGGCTCATCGAAATGGGCTATCTTTATGAGTTTTTTCCTGATGGGGAGGTCCCGGTTACTTCTACTGATCTGTGGTTCAGAGTTTCAGTGATGTCAGGTGCTGGGTTCATGTTAGCCTTCCTTTCCGGTTACCTCAGCGATTCTTTGGGGCAGGTAAAAAGCCAACTTGCCGAACACAGAGAAACGGCTCTTAAGCAGCAAGCGTTAAACGAGTACATCTTAGATGGTATTAGTAGTGGTGTGACTACCGTAGACGAGAACGATAATATTATTTTTTTCAACAATGCTGCTGTTCAGATTACCGGTATGAAAAAAGAATTCGCCTTGGGTCTATCGCTTCAGCGTGCTTTTCCCGAAATTGGAAAAATTTTGGCCGATTTGGATGTCTCCAATTGGATGCCGTTGACCTCAAAGAGATATGAGGCGAAATATCAAACGGATACTCAGGAATTACATTTAGGCTTTTCGGTTTCGCCCTTAGATATCGGAACAGATAGAAAAGGAGCCATTATTATCTTTCAAAATCTAACCGATGTCCGGCAGATGGAAATGATGATTCGTCGGAACAAGCACTTAGCCGCAGTGGGGGAGCTGGCAGCATCGATAGCGCACGAGATCCGCAATCCCTTGGCCGCGATTTCGGGGTCGGTAGAAATGTTGGAAGAAGAATCCTCGGCTTCAAGTGAAACCCAAATGCTGCACGGAATTGTAGTCCGAGAAGTGGATCGTCTAAATCTTCTGGTGAGCGATTTTTTAAATTATAGTCGTCCGCGTCCATTAGAGATTGAATCTTTTAATCTGGACACTTTGATCCATGATTTTTTATTATTGGTCGGTAATAAACGAAACAATATTACCATTAAACTCGACGGTTTGCAGCCGGGGCAAATGCTGACGGCTGATCCGGAAGTGTTGAAACAAATTCTTTGGAACCTCGTCAACAACGGTGCCGACGCGATGGGCGGTCGTGGAACTATCGTGTTGGGATTAAGACAGTCCGACACCCACTTGTGGATATACGTTGAAGATGATGGGCCGGGCGTCCCGCTCAAAGATCGCGAGAAGATTTTCGAGCCTTTCTTTACTTCAAAAGAAAAAGGTACCGGTTTGGGTTTAGCGACGACATTCCGCTTAATCGAAGAGCATAGAGGTGAGATCGATATTTCAGATGCCCAGACACTATCCGGGGCACGCTTTGAATTTAATTTGGGAACCAGATGAAAAAGATATTAGTCGTCGACGACGAACAGAGTATGAGAGAATTTCTTTCGATCATGTTAAAACGGGACGATTTTGATGTTTCAACCAGCGAATCCGGCGATGCAGCGATTAAACGATTAAAATCTGGTGAACGTTTTTCGGTTGTCCTGACCGATCTTAGTATGCCAGGCGACGCGAACGGTTTAGATGTGTTGTCCTTTACCAAAGGGATCGATCCCAATTGCCAAGTTGTCGTGATGACCGCATTCGCATCACCGGAGACCGCTATAACCGCCATACGAGAAGGGGCTTACGACTACATTATGAAGCCCTTTAAAGTGGATGAGGCCAAAGTTGTTATTCGACGGGCGTTTGAGAAATTCGGCTTAATCCACGAAAATCTCTATTTGCGTACAAAACTCGCCGCCGAAGATTCTTTTGAAGGGTTTATCGGAAATTCCCCATCGATGGGTTTCGTTTTTGACATGATAGATCGTGTCGCCCAAACGAAAACAACGGTCTTGGTGACCGGGGAATCAGGCACAGGCAAAGAGTTAGTTTCTCGTGCGATCCACGACAGATCCGGTCTGACGGGGAAGTTTGTAGCGGTAAACTGCGGGGCGATTCCTGAAAATCTCATCGAGGCGGAACTCTTCGGTTATAAAAAGGGGGCATTCACTGGCGCCGTGAAAGATCACGAAGGCCTCTTCAAAGCAGGAGAAGGCGGAACGGTCTTTTTAGATGAGATCGGTGAACTTCCTCTTAATGCGCAGGTGAGACTATTACGAGTCTTACAAGAAAAGAAAATTAAACCCGTTGGTGGAATTGATGAAATTAGCGTTGATGTGCGTATCGTCGCGGCCACAAATCGCGATTTAGAGATAGAAGTGGAAGAGGGACGTTTTCGCGAAGATCTTTTTTATCGTCTAAATGTGATTCCTATAGAATTACCTCCCCTTCGGGAACGTGGAAATGATGTTCGACTATTGATCGAGTTTTTCTTGAAGAAGTTTGCTGAGCAAATTGGAAACCCAATAGAAGGGGTTGGGAAAGAGGCGATGAACTTCTTGATGAACTATCCTTTTCCAGGCAACGTTCGTGAATTGCAAAATATTTTGGAACGAGCGGTTACCTTAGAAAGAAGTAATTTGATTTCGATGGAGGTACTTCCCAAATCGATCACTGGTCGTAGTTTGGACGATAGCGTTTCCAGCGTTTGTGTCACAGAGGAAGGAATTGACATGGAAGGAATCGTTGAGAATTTGGAGCGACGGTGGATAGGACAGGCGCTTGAAATTACTGGCGGTAATCGAACCGAGGCTGCTAAGCTTTTGGGGATTTCATTTCGTGCAATTCGTTATCGACTCCAAAAGTATGATGAAAGTAGTGAGTCAGAATGATAGGCGTTCTCAAAAAAGCTCGCACGATTCTTGTATGAGTGGTACTGTAATATAAAATCATCGTCCAAGGAGCTAAAATGCATAATCTACAAAAATCCCCACGTGGCTTCACTCTCGTTGAATTGATGATAGTTGTCGCCATTCTCGGTGTTCTCGCCGCGATGAGTTCAATCGGTTATACTCGTTATATCAAAAATGCCCAAATGGCAGAGTTAGAACAAATAGCGCTTGAGGTTGCGGCCGGCCAGCAGCGTTTTCGCGCGCGCCAAAACGCGTTTTTTCCTTTAGGTGGCGGCACGAAAATATGGACTTCTACCACGGATAAAGCTCA
>CALJNB010000088.1 GCA_937981985.1 uncultured bacterium | reverse complement strand
ATCCTTCCCCATTATTAACCTTACCGTCCCCGCATATCGCAAGAACACACGCGTTTGAACACAAATCGAAATCATTCTGATTGCCGTCATCACATCCTTCACCAGCAAATGTGTTGACGATCCCATCTCCGCAAACAGCTTCTGAACAATCCACTTCGCAGGTTGCTGTTTGGCCACCCGAACCAACACCATCACCATCACATTTTTCGCCTGCTTCGATGTTGATAAGTCCGTCACCACATACCGCGGCACTGCAGTCAATATCGCATGATGGAGTTGATCCGCCTTGTCCAGCACCATCGCCGTCACATTCCTCGCTTCCGTTGACAATTCCGTCTCCGCAAGTTCGAGGCAAACATTTCTCCATAAAACAAATACTGCTTGCACAATCTTCAGGGCCTGAACAACCCATTCCATCTGAGCATGCATCACAGTTCTTTCCTCCACAATCCAGGCCCGTTTCATCTTGATTGCGTACCCCGTCATCACAGCTTTCTGACAGATCTAGTCCGTCTTCTTCAACTATTGGCCCCACATCGGATAGCCCTCCCCCCGTATCTCTTGTCGGGATAGCCCATTGATCGTGTAGGTTACAACTAACTAGAAGTACCAAAAAGCAAAGGTATATTAATTTCATAGTGGGTCTAGTGTTGAGAAAGGGTGTTGTTGAACCTAACGAAGAACGAAAAAGTCGTCAATATTTTCCCAGACGACGGCTTGCGATGACGTTGAAGTCATTAATCGTCGCTCTAACATGTGCAAGCGCCCCCATAATTTTTATTGACTCACAAGCCGGTGCTCCCTTAACTTAACGGACCGCAAATATAGGAAGTATTTGCGAAGGAGTCACGGATGGCAAAGTCGTATACAGCACAAGATATCTCGGTCCTTGAAGGACTTGAACCCGTTAGAAAACGTCCGGGGATGTACATCGGCGGCACAGGGAAACCAGGTCTGCACCACCTCATCTGGGAAATTGTCGATAACTCCGTCGATGAGGCCATGAACGGACATGCTACTGCAATCGAGGTCGTACTCCATAAAGACGGCGAGTCAATAACGGTGATCGATAACGGACGCGGAATTCCGGTCGATAAATATAAAGATGGGCGAAGTGTGCTTGAAGTTATTCTGACAACGCTTCATGCCGGTGGAAAATTTGATCCCGGTAATTATGAGACCTCGGGCGGCCTACATGGGGTAGGTAGTTCAGTTGTAAACGCTTTAAGTTCTGACTTCCAAGTTCTCATCAAACGCGACGGTAAAGTTTACGAACAAGCCTACCAGTTCGGTAAACCACTTGATAAAGTGAAAGCCTCCGGAAAATCGACCCGTACGGGAACTGAAATATTCTTCCGTCCTGACGAGACGATTTTCGAAGACATTAGTTTTGATGCGGAGTGGATCGAAAAGCGACTCGATTATTCGGCCTATCTTCATCCAGGCCTTAAACTCATTTTCAAAAACGAACTCACCAAAAAGAAGAAAGAGTTTCTTCAAGAAGGCGGGATTGTTGAACTGCTCGCGCGCGTTCAAAAAGAAAGCAAACAACCCCCGGTACATATTGATTCGATTTCGATCCAGGCCAAAGGATCACATCCAGAAATGCCAAGAATGGAAGTCGCGTTACAGTGGACAGAGGATACCAAAGAAGAAATTCTGGCGTTCACAAATGGTGTTCCCAATCCCTTCGGCGGAACTCATGAAGCAGGAATTCGAGATGGGGTATTGAAAGCGGTTCGCGCGTACTTCGATCTTCATAACCCCGCTCCGAAAAGTCTTGCAATTAGTTCTGAAGACATTCGAGAAGGGCTTAAAGTTGTTATCAGTGTTTTTCTGGTGGCTCCGCAATTTCAGGGACAGAAAAAGGAAAAACTAAATAACCCTTTCGTTAAAGGGTCTGTTTCAACGATCGTTAGACAAGAAATGGAACGCTACTTAAACGGTCATTCCAATACGGCCGACGCTATTTGCCAACGTATCATGCAGGCGGCAAAAGCCCGTGCTGCAAGCCGTTCAGCGATGCAAAAGATCTCGCGAAAACGAGTGCTTAACACACGTCTAAACCTACCAGGCAAATTAGCCGATTGTTCAAGTTCTTCCCCTGAAGAAAGCGAACTCTTTATTGTGGAGGGCGACTCCGCGGGTGGTAATGCCAAACAAGGTCGAAACCGTCGCACACAAGCGATTCTTCCCTTGCGCGGTAAAGTGCTAAACGCACAACGAGAGTCGTTTGCTAAAGTATCGGTAAATAAAGAACTCAAAGATATTATAGATGCCTTAGGTTGCGGGATTGGCGACAATTTTTCGACAAAGTCTTTGCGATACCATAAGGTCATTCTTTTAATGGACGCCGATTCGGATGGCCATCATATCGCGACACTTATGTTAACTTTTTTCTACCGCTACATGCCCGAACTTATCGAGAAAGGTCATTTATATATCGCGCAACCCCCACTATTTCGCATCGATTATGGAAACGAAACGTTTTGGGTCTTAGATGAAAAACAAAGAGACAAAATCCTTAAGGATCTTGAAGGGAAAAGAAAGAAGAAGATCAGTGTTCAACGATTTAAGGGACTCGGCGAAATGATGGCGAGAACCTTGAAAGACACGACTTTGGATCCTGATAAGAGGCGCCTACTTCGAGTCGAAATTCCCAAGGGAGACGAGGAAGAAACCGACACCGTGATATGTGATCTTATGGGGAAAGACCCCTCGGTTCGTTTTTCTTTTATCATGGAAAACGCCGAAACATTGGCAGAAGTCGATCTTTGATCAAATGAGAGATGTGTGACTAACAGCGTATTACATTCAGAATACCTTCAATCCGCAACGATTCTCGGCGCCCAAGATTTCGACTCAATTAGAAATTTTCTCAGAAAAGATATCCCATCTAACCTCTTTATGATTTCGTGGTTAGAAAACTACGGCGTCTTCACCCCTGGACGAAGAGACCTATTTGAATGGGTCGGCGTATTCGATCGCCATCATCTAAATTCAGTCGCATTGTTAATCAACAAACGCCTTCTTATGTTAACCGGTTCGCAGACCGAAGAATTCGCTTCGCACTTTGAACAATACGAATGTCGACTCGATCATATTGTCGCAAAATCCTCCGACGTGACGCCCTTTTGGAACGCCTATTCTCATTGCTGCCCTAAACCGCCGCGTTTAAAAAGAGAGCAGAAATACCTTATTCTTCACCCTGAAAACCACAAAACTTCGAGCACTTTTGAATGTGAATTAAGAGTGGCTCAGGAGAGTGACCTCGACGCCATCTTTTTCGCATCCGCAGCGATGCATGTCGAAGAGTCCCTCGAAAATCCTTTGGATAGCGATCCGATAATGTTTCGACGTCACGTACAAAGACGAATCCAGACCGAACGCACTTATGTTTGGACGGATAAAGTAGGACGATTGGTTTTCAAGGCAGATGTTTCCGCTCAATCTTCCTTTGGCTCACAAATATCGGGTATTTATGTCCCCCCTTCGATGAGGCGAAAAGGTTTCGGTCAACGCGCTGTTAATCAATTGTGTACTGATCTTTTCTCCCACGGCTCCCCCTTACTCACCCTATACGTAAATGCCGATAACCCGTCGGCGCGCTCGCTTTACGAAAAAGTTGGGTTTCAACAACATTGCGAATTTCAATCGATATTCGTCGTTTGAATACAGAGGACTATAAACGTTTTGTTAAATTCGCCATCGTGGGTTTCTCCGGCGCGATCGTAAACATACTCATATTTGAAACATTTATGTTTCTTTTTTCTTCTTTGGCCGATTCCCCCCGAATCCTGATTTCGAATGTGATTGGAATTATTGTTTCAATATTTTCTAATTTTTTACTGAACGATCGCTGGACATGGGGAGACCGTAAAAAGATCTCTTTTTTAAATCGGCTCATAAAGTTCTATACAGCAGCTAGTTTTGCAGCCGCTGTACAATTAGCGGGGACCTGGGCTTCAACTATCTACTTTTGGTCATCGTTTACGCTCGTTTTAAAAAACCACAATTTCTCGCCAACACTCGGATTGATGACTGGGATAGCATTGGGTATGTTCATTAACTTTGCGACAAGTCACTTCTGGGCCTTCAAGGAAGAATCATGAAATTTAGAATATTCCTATTAGCCATTCTTTATATTCCAATACTTCTCAGCGCTTGTAAATCTGGAAGCGCTGAGAAACCCGATGAACTACTAGGCCTTCCACCGACAGAAAAAGAAGACCCCTTTTTTTTCGTCAGCTTGCCCGCAGATGCTAAGGAAGCAAACTCATCCGGTATGATAGGGGATGAAGGCACTCGTACGACAAAAAAGAGCCAGTGCTTTTCCTGCGTGAAAATTTGCGATAGCGAAGAATGCCAAGACGCGGATTCTATTTGCGGTTGGGGTGTGGACTACGACAAAGAGAACGCAATGTTACGGGCAACTGCCGAATGTGACGGCGCCTTAGATTTGGCACGAAACGATCCCAAATGGAAAATGGTTACCGGAATTTGTCCGGTCGCGACGTGCAAATAAAGAAAAAGAACTACTTTATTTTCGATTCAAAATGAGCGCGTATGATGTCTTCCACCTCTTCACCTCGTCCCTTAACGGTGAATCCTATAGCTTGTAAGTCCTTCACTGTCAGATTTTTTTCGCTAAATTCCAGTTTTGTCGTACCTCTTACCTCAATTAGAGATTGGGCATTGAACGACACTCTTGCATCCAAGTTTCCATTAATCTGAAGAACAGAATTACTACAATCGGCGTAAAAAATATTCTCGACATGAACATCACCGCCAATACTGACGCCGACAGTTTCGGTGCGAAATAGAAAATTTTTACAACGCACGTCGCCCGTCACGCAAAACACACCGAAATCTGGGAAAATTTCTCCTATCGATAAATTATCAACTTCTAAGTCGCCAATAATAAGGAGTCCGGTCACCTCGAGTTCATCAAGAAGGTCCACTTCTACGGAGAAATCATCTCCAATATAGACATAATTCCCATGGTCTTCGAGCTCCTCGAAAGTTAAGTCATTGTCACGAAAAAGATTATTTTTTTTCAATTGCGCAACGAAATCGCTCTGGTCGATTCGATTGAAACTCGCTTTTCGTGTTATCTCTTCCATGTACTCTAACTTCCTACCCTGAGTTCCAGACAGCGATCGACAGCTTCAGAGTAATTTTTTCCAGACCAATATACGATTATTCGCCGGCATTTCAAAATCTCGCTGTAAGGTAAATCCCGTCTTTCCGGCTTCATTATTCATCGCCTCAAAATCACGAATTGCACTTTTCGAATCGCGGTCCTTCAGCCAAATATCAAAGTTCGCGTTGCCCTCACTCGTGTACTCGCCGTTATAATTAAAGGGTCCGTAAAAAATCATCAGACCGGTAGGCGCCAATGATTCGGCTGCACTTTTAATAAACTTGCATACAGAATCCCAAGACATAATGTGCACAACATTTGCGGAAAAAATTGCGTCAACTTCGTTTTCGAAGGAAGGCCAAGTCGAATTCACTTCTAGTTCAATAACGTCAGGTGTGTTTTCCAAATCCGCTTCGTCTAACCACATCCGAATTCCGGAATGATTTTCCAAACGGTCGCTACATTGCCAAATAAGATGTGGCATACGCGCAGCGAAATAAACCGCGTGCTGACCGGTACCCGTCCCAATTTCTAAAATATGATTTTTGTCTTTAAGTAAGGAAGAAAGAATCTGAACGATTGCTTCCTTGTTTCGATCGCAACTCGGCGAGTGCGGTTTTTCCATTGTTAGATAAGCATCAAAATGGGGTTCTCAAGATTGCGAACAAGCTCTTGTAGGAAACGCGCACCAACGGCGCCATCCACAGCACGATGATCGCAGGTCAACGTTACCTTCATCCGCGTACCCACGGTAAGTTCGCCGTTTTCATCTACAACCGGAACTTTTGCAACGGCGCCACAGGCAAGAATTCCTGCTTGTGGTGGATTGATAATGGCGGTGAATTCTTCGATACCAAACATTCCCAAGTTGGAAACCGAAAAGGTTCCGCCTGTGTATTCGTCTGGCTTGAGTTTTTTCTCTTTTGCACGTCCAGCCATTTCTTTGATTTCGGTTGCGATGACACTAATCGGTTTAAGATGCGCGTCTTTAACGGTTGGGGTAATCAATCCGTCTTCGACCGCAACCGCCACACCAATATGGACCGAATCAAATTTCAAAACATGATCGCCACGATAAGACACATTCATGTCAGGATAACGATGAAGCGCAACCGCACTTGCCTTGATAATAAGATCGTTCACCGAAACTTTCGCATCCACGCCAGCATCTGCCAACTGGGTATTAATCTCTTTTCTTTTCTTCATCGCAGCGCCCATATCAATGGTACGCGTGAGGAAGAATTGCGGAGTTTCAGACCAGACCTGAGTAAGGCGTTTAGAAATAGTTTTTCGCATTTGCGACATCGGAATCTTTTCACCCTCATCGCTTTCAGTGAATGCCGTGGTGGCGGCAACAGTTGTCGTCGCACTCACGTTTTCTAAATCTCTTTTTACAATTCTTCCATTCGGTCCTGAACCTTGAATCGTATTAAGCGCAATTCCCTTGTCGGCTGCAATTTTACGCGCAACCGGACTCGCTACAATTCTACCACCAGACGAAGCTACGATCGCTGGCGTGTCTACTGCTATAGAAACGGGAGGCGCGCTTGGTGCAGATGACGGAGCAACAGGTGCTGCGGCCGCTGGAGGGGCAGATGATGATCCGCCGAGCAACGAAGAAAAATCTTCACCGGGCGCACCAACAATAGCCAAAGGCGCGCCAACAGGAACCGCATCACCGGTTTTAACGAGTAATTTTAAAATCGTTCCTTCAAAAAACGACTCCATTTCCATGGTCGCTTTATCGGTTTCAATCTCAGCAATGAGCTCGCCTTCTTCAACCGTGTCGCCTTCCGATTTTAGCCATTCAACCAAAGTCCCCTCTTCCATCGTAGGACTCAGTGCAAGCATTGTAATTAATTCAGCCATAGATAAATCCCTTTAGAGGTAGCACGCTTTGCGAACAGCGCTGACAATATTTTCAACGGTTGGGTAAGCAAGAGGTTCAAGATTAAAAGCATAAGGAGTCGGAATGTCACGCTGGTTGACACGTCCCACCGGAGCATCCAAATGATCAAACATTTCACGAGAAATAAGTTCTGAAATACTTGCTCCAACAGATGCAAATCCCCAAGCTTCTTCCACGATCACAGCGCGATTGGTTTTTCGGACCGAGTTGTAAATAATGTCTTTGTCCAACGGACGAATCGTACGAGGATCTACGATTTCAACTGAAATGCCGTCTTCAGCAAGAACTTCGGCGGCTTTAAGTGCGTAACCCACCATTCTACTCCACGCAACGATAGTACAATCGGTACCCTCGCGCTTGATATCACCCACGCCCATCGGAATCATATATTCTTCTTCAGGAACTTCGCCCGATGACCCATAAAGAACTTCCGATTCAATGAAGATGACGGGGTCAGGATCGCGAATTGCGGTTTTCAACATACCTTTAGCGTCGTAGGGCGTTGAAGGCATCATCACTTTCAAACCCGGGATGTGCGCGTATTGTGCTTCCAAAGATTGTGAATGCTGCGCACCCAACGCGCCGCCGGCACCACCTGCACCACGAATAACGATCGGGCACGAAATTTGACCATTAGACATATACAAACT
Source organism: uncultured bacterium (assembly GCA_937981985.1). Lineage (GTDB taxonomy): Bacteria > Myxococcota_A > Bradymonadia > Bradymonadales > Bradymonadaceae > CALJNB01. The sequence goes on along the minus strand of CALJNB010000088.1, from coordinate 5,432 downwards.
TTTCGCGGCGGTATTTACGATTTGATCAAGGGCCAAGACGCAGAAGTTAAAAGTCATCATTTCGATAACGGGTTTGAGACCCAAGAAGGCTGCCCCAATACCGATACCGGCAAATCCGGCTTCAGCGATCGGCGTATCGATAACGCGCTTATCACCATACTTATCCCAAAGACCTTGGCTTACTTTGTACGCGCCATTATATTCGGCAACTTCTTCGCCCATTAAGAAGACATCTTTGTCTCGTGCCATCTCTTCGTCGATGGCCTCGTTCAATGCTTGGCGGAATAAAATTTCTCTCATTTTTTACTCTTATAAAATAGTAAAGGTATTTCGGTTTACGATTAGCCTAGTGTGTTTTTTAGTCGATCGGTGAATTCCATTCCACGTAAGTATGGTCAGTCAAGGTCGATGGGTCTGGAAAAGGTGACGCTTCAGCGAACTTCACTGATTCTTTCACAATCTTCTTCACGTCTTTATCAATGGCATCAAGGGTTTCTTTATCTGCAATCTTTTGCTTCAAAATAAAATTTTGCAGACGAATAATCGGTCCGACTTCCTGCGCATCATTGAGTTCATCTTTGGTTCGGTATTTAGCAGGATCACTCATCGAGTGTCCGCGGTAACGATAAGTGATGATATCTAAGAAGGTCGGACGGTTTTTCTTACGTGCACGATCAACGGCCTTTTTAATCCCCTCATACACCGCAAAAACATCCTGGCCGTCAATACAATCGTGATCCATATCGTAACCCACCGCCTTCTTTTGAAGATCGGTAATCGCGCTATGACGATCCAATGAGGTTCCCATGGCGTAGTGATTGTTTTCAGTAATAAAGACACAAGGTAGGTCCCACATCGCTGCCATATTCAAGGTCTCATGAAATACACCTTGATGAAGTGATCCATCGCCGAAATAACACATGGTCACTGCATCTTCGTTATTATATTTTGACGCGAATGCCATACCAGCTGCTGTTGGAATGTGGCCACCCACAATGCCCCAACCACCGTAGAAATTTTTAGTGGTATCAAACAAGTGCATCGAACCGCCGCGTCCGCCACTACAACCATCCACTTTACCGAAAAGTTCAGCCATAACCGCATTGGGCGTGATACCGGCAACAATAGCGTGACCATGTTCTCGATAGGCGCTAATCGTATAATCGCGGTCCTCAAGTGTCGCTTTCGCACCCACAGCGAGGGCTTCCTGACCAATATAAAGATGACAAAAGCCTTTGATCTTGCCCATTTGATACTGACGTCCGGCAACTTCTTCAAAGCGCCGAAGTAAGATCATCTCGCGGTACATATCGATGACTTTCTCATCACCGAGTTCTTTATGAACCCGTTTAGCTATTTTGGGGTCCAAAACGGTTGAATTTTTGAATTTTTCTAAGCTCATAACGCGCTCCTATTTTCGATAGGAGGTTCTATTCGGGAACCGGTAGCACGTCAATATAATGTGGGATTTGTTAGCAAATTAACCTCTCCGAGGCCCGTCAATACTTCTTAGTTTTTCCAATCAAACTTTCGAATACCGACGCGCTGATTTGTGGTGCCATCCCATGTCACTGCGAACCCAGCTTTGAGAAGGGCATCTTTTAGTAATTGGGCGACTTTTAACTTACCGGGGCCCTCACCGTCGATATGATCGTAGGTAAGCAAGAGCCCTTGACCTAGAATGGCGTGTTCCAAGTCTTGGGCAGTGTAAAAACAATAACCGTAAAACCTACCGGTACGATATTCACTGAGCGCTAAGCGGGCATCGCGATGACCGTCTGATGTTGTATAACCGGCGTTATGCAAACATAAGATCCCAAGCGAACCCAAGGTATCAAAAACGCCATCAAGCAATTGAACATCGGTAACATCTGGCCAGGTTTTTTCTTCCTCTTGTTTCTTCTCAAATTCGGCAATGGCTTTGGCACGTAACATTTCTTGATCGGCGCCTTGTTCAAGCCCGCCAGCAATCATCTTTTCAACATCTTGTAGATCGTAAAACCCACTCCAAACATGTATTTTAATCGCGTCAAGCATGTATTGGTTAACATCGTTCATAAGATCCTCCGTGCGGACGAGCTTTGATTTACAACATTAATAACTGAACGAAAACAGTTTTTTTGACGACTGGCATCAACGTAAAGCATCTACAAATCCTCGTTGAAGAATGAAAGATTAAGGCTTTCTAAAATAAATTTATCGAGAAAAACGGGATGGGAACTTAGATAGTATTGGTGGCTTCCATCCGCCCAACTCGCCTGCCTTGGGAGTCCAGTCTTCCGGATGGTTCGTCCGCGCGAATCCCGCCGAGAAAAGATCTTCCGGAAGTTCATCTTGATGGGTTTCAGAGGGATCCAAAGTGTGTTCAAAATTTGACCCACTGAAGTAGAAATTATTTGTGTAAACCACATTCCCATCAGACACATCGAGAACCAGAAAGTTGGGGTTCACGTCACTTCCACTTCGATTCAACGCTAGCACGATGTTCGACGAAAAAAGACTACTCGTAGAGACATTAGACGCAAATCGTACTAGAAATCCGGTATGTCCAACGAAAAGGTTGCTTAACACGTCATTATTATACGACCCCAAATCGGCAACGTCCGTTTGTTGCCAAAAAGCTGTACCCGTACCCTGATAGGGTCCGATTATATTATGGCTTATCTTCGAATTTCTAATTGAGGTAAAATTTGGCCCGTATTGGCCTCCATCATGAAGGAAGTTCTGACTGATTGTGAAAAACTCACTAACCCCCTGACCGTTACCATTCCTAGCACTCCCCGCGCACAAGTTATTTGAAAGACTAACTCCCCAAGGTGTACACATTGATTTTGGAAAACCATCTATTCGAAGATCGGCTTCGGTATTGCCATAAACTTCATTATAACGAACCACATTCCAGTCAGAACCCGACGTTAACAGGATTCCATGTCTTGTTGAGCCAAAAACAACATTAGACTCGATTGCCACCCAGTCTGAAGTTGCGGCAAATATTGGTGCCTCCTCCTGATCAAAAATACGACTATTTAGAATCGACACACCGTTCTGACGCTCGGCTCTATCAGTGAGAGCGCCACCGGTCTCGAACTCGCCGAACGAACGGACACCATAGGCCCCGCCCTCAAGAATAAAACCGTCAATCGCAATATAATCGGATTTATCGATATTAAAACAAGACGTCATGTCGTCGGAACCGTTAGTCGAGCAACGAAAATGTACGTCTAAACTCCCGTCATTTTTTCTCTCCCCATAAAAAACGATCGGCTCGCTCGCAGTCCCCCCCCGTAGCTCCATCAATCTTGATATTAACGCCATTAACCGGGCTCGACGTTGATTTAACAAAAATAAGGTCGCCTGGAAGCATATTCGCCAATGCTTGCGACATTGCGATCGGGTTCTCATATGACTGAATCCCAAAATTGTTGTTGTTCGGATTCTCCATATCGACCTAAATAACACGTTCAGGTGTCCAGTTCGGATCCGTATAGTAGCGATTGAACTTTTCGCTCGCCCCCATGTAATCCTGGCCTTGAACGACGAGCGGTTCGTACATTTCGCTTCCGTTGGTTGTACCGTTCGTCATGGTCGTGGTCGTCCCGTTATTCGACGACGTACCATTATTTGAAGACGTACTATTATTCGAAGACATACTATTATTCGAAGACGTAGCGTTGTTCACAGTTGAGATCGTCTTATTATTCGAACCCCCGGTATTACTCTTGATCCCCACCGGAGCCTCATCGGAGAGATTACACGAAAAGAATACAAGAGAGATCAGAAAAAAATAGTGGTGTTTCATCAGAGTTCGGAATTTTGTGTAATAGTCAAGAGAAGCACACCGATAAGACGCGTTCTAGCTATTAGTGCTAAAAATCTAGGAAGTTGGGATGATAGAATTGAAATTTAATCGGCGACGGTACTCAATCCAGATCCATTCTTCATTACGAAATCTAGAATCGTTTTCAATTTATCGATCGCGGCGCTTTTGAAACCTGGGGTTTGCACTGTTTTTTCAAGCCGCTCCATAAAACGCGTATAGATCTGTTGAACCTGTCCGTGCGTTAAAATTACATCATCAAAATAGGGTAAACTTTCCGGCGGGTCGGAGATATGTCCGGTTACACCCTTGAGAAGAAATCCGTTCTTCTGCAGCCAAAATACTTCATCCATATCAAGGGCGCCGATATGTTCACCGAGGTCTTCAATCCCGCCGCATCCTAAATGGAAATCCAACACGATTTTCTTCTAACGTTTTCGTGCCATGAAGACGCCGTCCGCCACAGGAATAAGAGAACAATCGACACGAGAGTCTACTGCAACTTTATTGGCAACCGCACGAATCGCGGTCGTGTCCGGATCGCTAATACTGAGATCGGCAACATCCCCTCCCCAAAAAATATTATCGATAAGGACAATTCCGCCCGGACGAAGTAATTCCAGACATGCTTCATAATAAGCATCGTAATTTGCTTTATCGCCATCAATAAAAGCAAAATCCAACGTTCCTTTAAGGTGATCCAAGGTTTTCAATGTTTCCGTTGCAGCACCAAGTTTTAGATCAATCTTCTTACTCAATCCTGCGCGTGACCAATGTTTTTCTCCGATTGCGGTCCATTCCTCGCTAATATCACATGCAATCAGGGTCCGATTCTCCGCCAAGCCTTTGGCAATACATAACGCGCTATAACCGGTGAAGGTCCCAATCTCGATCGCGCCCACGGTCTGAACATCTTTGGGTTGAGAGACCATTTGGGTAAGCACCGTCATCAACTGACCTTGTTCCGGGGAGATCTGCATCCCGCCCTGGGGAAGCGCTGCGCTTTCGATACGTAAAGACTTTTTAACCTCATCGTCGCGAAATGCGACCGATTGGAAAAAATCGTAAAGTGAATTATCAAATGTTGTGAACTTTGGCATATCTTGTTCCTCTTTAACGGATCAAAGAGATAACGATCCGACGAGGCGAACATTCCCGAAGCGGAACAAAAAAACAATTCCTATTTTCTTGGAATAGATAAAGGCTAAGAATAAAAAGCTTTATTTGTATTCGAACGAAACGCTTAGGGTCATGATGTCGGCATGATTATTATGAAAAATATAGCAACCTACTTTATCGTCAGTAGGGTAATCGACTCCCATCTCTAGTGGGTAATCGGTACCAAGCCCATAAATATTTCCACTACCAGTGTGTTTACCATCAAAAATCGTTTGAAAATTCAAAACGCCAGACGTGACGTTTCCGTTCTCATCAGGTGTCACCTCGTAGAGCTTGTCAGCTTGAATAACAATATGTCCCCACGCCATTTCACCGTCTTCGACCTCGCCAATCAAGAACGAATCCTTTCCGTATTTGATCGCCTTTTTCCCGTTCGGCGCAAGTTCGAGTACGGTCGGTTCGGTTGAACTCATCGGTGCCTCATCACAACTTCTTA
>CALJNB010000087.1 GCA_937981985.1 uncultured bacterium | reverse complement strand
AACGTTCTCTAGTGACCTCTTATCTACCCAAAGTTCGAGTTCAAACCTTTGGAACGACGCGGAAGAATAACATTGGGTGCCCTGTTCTTTCGTAACCTTCACTCGAACTCTTTTACCCTTAGTTTCCAATAATTGAAGCGTTAAAAATTGCTTTTTGGTTTTCGAATGAACGAAAGGTTTACGGCTATCCACGGTGGGGAAAAACTTTGTATCTTGTTTGACGACAACAAATTCATTCGCCCAAAGGATTGGGGCTAACAAAAAAACACTCAAAAATACTGACAACTGCATTGCGTTTTTCATAACTACCTCGCGATTTGTGTAAGATTTACCTACTTTAGGACGGTTTTCAAGGAGCCGAAGATGCAAGTTTTACGTCTTTTTGTAAATTAGAGGGCTAAGGCAAACATTATAAAAATACTGTGTTCGATTCATTTGTTTTCTTTTTCATTTTGGAATTGTAATCCCGGTCAAGAAAACGTTCAGGATCCGACCTTTGGACCTTCCTGTTTTTTAAGACTTCAAGAAAGTTGGCAGACCGGTTCAATAGGACAAGACGGACAATGTTCCTCTGATCGTTCGTGAATACAAGCTTTCGAAATCCCTAAGTGACACACCGAAAAATCATATTTTAGCGGATCTACTGAATCTAAAATTTTTAAGTTTTCGGTTATCTCGAGCACCAATTTCCAATCGACCGTCTTGCGCTGACAAACGCCCAGATATCTCCAAAACCTTTTCGTGTGAGTATCAACGGGAACACCGATTTCAGCCGTACTGACGCTTTCCCAGAGACCAAGATCGGGCTCGCCGCTCCGAGCCACCCAACGTAAAAAGAGGCAAAAGCGTTTTGCCGTCGAACCGTCCGCGGGGTCGACAAGTAAATATCGAAAACCTCTCGTGGGTTCTGGACGCAAGCGCCAAGAGCGCAAGGTCTGAACAAAATCACTGCATCGTTCGGTAAAGGTGTCGGCCTTAGAACGTGCAAAGGTTGCGTCCAAAGACCCATCCTCTTTCAAACTCGTACTTATAGCATGGAAGAGGTCGGCTAAGTCTTCCGCTTTTGTCATCCTATATAGAAATCCGGATGTAGCGCCGGTTATCGAATCCGAATCGGCGTTCAATAAAAATTGAGCAGGATTGTTACCAAGCGGTTCAAGTGCCCTTCGAATGGCGTTTCGAACCAATTGAACCTGACCATATGCAAGGACTGCGGCTACCAACGCGACCACTTCGCGATCGGCATCATCTGCATATTCGCGCACGATTCCAAGCGGGTCGTTAGCTAAGCGCTCTTCAATGACACATTTTTGTTCTGCATTTTCGAGAAAGCGTTTTAGTCGTTTTTGTTTTTCATTCACGCCGGCATGGTGCGCTGACCGCTTGCTAGTCGTCAAGGCCTACCGGTAATCCCGAAACAATAATGTTGGGATTCTCATTACAATATGATATTGAAACGGCGATTGATGTTTCTATTAAGGAATAATGATGTCGATGTTTACTGCAACCGAAGAATCTCCCCGAATGTTCAAGAGTGATCTTGTTGATTTCTTTTCAAGAACCCACTTTTCGATTGTTGCAATCTTATATGTTCCTGCCTCGTTCTTACTTATCGCCTACAGTATCTACGCTAATTACGTAGAACTTCTACCGGCTTTAGGCCTAGCGCTCGCCGGTATAGTTGTATGGACCTTCATCGAATACTGGTTGCACCGTACTTTTTTTCATTGGCAACCACCGACGGCGTGGGGAGACCGACTTCACTTCTTGGTCCACGGGGTCCATCACGATTTCCCGAGAGATAAATATCGTTTGGTCATGCCGCCCGCAGTGAGCATCACACTATTTTTTGTTTTCCTAGCAATTTGGTTTTATGCATTTGGACCGATTGGTTTGGCCTTCCATGGTGGATTTGTGATCGGATATATGATCTATGATCTTACCCACTACTACCTCCATCACGGAAAACCAAAATCAAATTACTTCCGTAATTTGAGACGGCATCATATGTCTCATCACTTCAATAAAAAGCACTCCGAGCGACGCTTCGGGGTTTCAACACGTTTTTGGGATAGGGTTTTTCGTACCGCCTAAGACCTTCTCATTCTTCTCAAATGGGGGCTAATTAAGAATTTTTCACGATGTGATTGATCAAGTGCATTGCTTGTGCGACAAGAGCGCGCAATGGCAAAAAGAAAGAAAAAAAATCCTCGTGTTATTATCGAACTCGATAAAACAGCAAAGAGAAATTCGCTGCGCGCGTTTCGCGGACCAGAACACGATCCCGATCGTCGTTATATCGCAGTGGCGGGAAATATTGGCTCCGGGAAAAGTACCTTCGTCGAGTATTTAGGCGAACGTTATAACGTGAAGCCCTTTTTTGAGCCAAACGACCAAAACCCCTATCTTGAAGACTTCTATACCGATATGACTTCCTGGGCTTTTCAGAGTCAGGTCTATTTTCTATCGGCAAAATTCGCTCTTCATCAAGAACTCGATGCCACCCAACAGAGTGTAATTCAAGACCGGACGCTGTGGGAAGACGCGGAGATTTTCGTGGAAAATCTGAAACGTCAAAAAATCATGGATAAGCGTGATTACGAAACCTATCGAACCCTTTACGAATCGATTCAAGGAAATATTCGCCCGCCTGACCTTATGATTTATCTGCGCTGCCCTGTTCGCACAGTTAAAAAACGCATCGCTATGCGCGGTAGAGAAATGGAACAGGACATTCCCACCGGTTATCTGCGACGCCTCCATAACCTCTACGAAAAATGGATCGAAAACTATACGCTTTCGCCACTCATTATCATACCCAACGATCGTTTGGACTATCTTACCGATATTGTCGACCGACAAGACCTACATCGAACCATCGAAAAATACCTTTAGTACCTGTCTTTAAGAAAGACAGACGGCGGACTTGACCAAGGATGATCTGGATAAAAAACCTCGTCCAAAAGAAGACCCCGAGCAGGGGCGGTACGCCCCGCTGCTGCGCGCACTTTCCCATTCAAAATTTCAGCCATCTGATCAACCCTCTTTTGTCCGAGTCCAACCTCGACCAGCGTCCCGGTAATAATGCGAACCATGTTTTTCAAAAACGCATTTCCGACGACAACGATCTCTAGGTGCGATGCGTGTTCAATGACTCGAATTTCGTGCATCAATCGAATCGTTGATTTGGCCTGACAATCTGATGCTCGAAACGCCGAAAAGTCGTGTTCTCCCAACAAAAATTGACCCGCAGCATGCATATCTGATGCCTTTAGATCCCCTTTGACTTCCCATTGCATGTGCCCCTGTAAGGGATTTGGAAAGCGATGTCGGAAAATATTATAGCGATATCGCTTTCCGTCGGATTGATGTCTGGCATTAAAGTCGAGATCGATTTCCTCGGCGTGATTGATACGAATTGAATTGGGCGTCATCGAATTCAAGCCACGAACGAAATCCCAAATACTTCGGTCGGTATCATGCTTTAGATTCGCAACCTGTCCAAGTGCATGGACACCCGCGTCAGTCCGACTCGCGCCTTGAAATTCAAAAGCGTCTGTGTTCAATAACTTAGCAATAGCTAAACGTATTTCACCTTCAATGGTCGAACAATCCGGCTGCCGTTGCCAACCATGAAAATCGGTGCCTTGATAGGCGATGTGAAGTCGAATGTTTTTCATGGTTCTATTCGTCAAAAGTACCCACCTTAAATACCAGAACGAATAATCTTTAGAAGCTAAGAAAGGACTTTATTAGGTAAAGAAAGATCACTACCTTTCGTCTTTATATTTTGAGGAAAAGCTATGGCAGATATCGAAACGACCCTAATCGAAGAACGAAGTTTTGACCCGAACGAAGCGTTCGCAAAAGATGCCAATTTATCGCCAGGAGAGTATACAGAACTCATATCAGCGGCCGACCAAGATTATGAAAATTTTTGGGCAGACCTGGCCCGTAAAGAACTACAATGGACAACAGATTTTGAACACACCTTAGAATGGAGTCCGCCTTTTTCGAAATGGTTTGTCGGCGGAAAGTTGAATATGTCCGTCCAATGCCTTGATCAACACCTCAAGTCTTGGCGCCGAAACAAAGCGGCTATAATTTGGGAGGGCGAGCCCGGAGATCAAGTAACCTTAACCTATGCACAGCTTCACGCTGAAGTTTGCAAATTCTCCAACGCCATGGAGTCGCTCGGCATTCAAGCCGGTGATCGCGTCGCGTTATACATGCCCATGATCCCAGAACTCGCTATCGCCGTATTAGCTTGTGCCCGAATTGGTGCGCCCCACTCCGTTATCTTCGGTGGCTTTGCCCCCAAAGCAATTCGAGATCGTGTGGAAGATGCGCAGTGCAAACTCATCATTACGGCCGATGGCGGGTGGCGGCGCGGCGAGGTCTTAGCACTGAAGGCAAACGTAGATGAAGCTCTCGATTCTGGATGTCCCTCAGTTGAACATGTTGTGGTGGTGGAACGAACAGAAAACCCAGTACGTTGGAGAGAAGACCGAGACATCTGGTGGCACGAATTGGTCGACCAACAGTCAACCCGACACGACCCTAAGGCGTTCGATTCAGAACATCCTCTTTTCATTTTGTACACCAGCGGAACCACTGGGTTACCGAAGGGAGTGGTCCACGCAACGGCAGGTTATGCACTTTGGACCAAACTGACGAGTAAATGGGTTTTCGATTTAAAAGACGAAGACACCTATTGGTGCACCGCCGATATCGGATGGATTACCGGACATAGTTATATCATTTACGGACCGCTTCAAAACGGCGCGACGACGATGATGTACGAAGGCGCGCCAAATTATCCGGCCGAAGACAGGTATTGGGACATTTGCGAACGCCATGGGGTCTCTATTTTTTACACCGCGCCCACTGCGATTCGGGCCTTCATGAAGTGGGGAGACGCACATCCGATGTCACACGATCTTTCTTCGATTCGCCTACTTGGGACGGTTGGTGAGCCGATCAATCCGGAAGCATGGATGTGGTATCGCACTGTCATTGGAAAAGACCGTTGCCCGATCGTCGATACCTGGTGGCAAACCGAAACTGGGGGAATGATGATTGCCCCAATACCGGGTGTAACGACCACCGTACCCGGTTCAGCAACGGCCCCCTTACCAGGAATAGACGCTGCAGTTGTGGACGCCGATGGTATGGAAGTTGAAAATGGCAAAGGTGGATTTTTAGTCATTCGAAAACCTTGGCCAAGTATGTTGAGAAATGTATGGGGAGACCCCGAACGTTTTCAAAGTACCTATTATGGAAAATATGAGGGAGTTTACTTTGCCGGTGATGGCGCCCGACGCGATGAAAAGGGAAATTTTTGGATAATGGGACGTATTGATGATGTTATCAATGTTTCAGGGCACCGCCTAGGAACGATGGAAATTGAAAGCGCGTTGGTAAGTCATCCAAACATTTGTGAGGCCGCTGTTGTTGCGCGGCCCGACGATCTGAAAGGGCAAGCAATTGTAGCTTTCGTAACCCTAATCTCTGGTGACGCAGATAGTAAAATGAAAGAAGAGTTACAAACGCATGTGGCAAACGAAATTGGCGCTATAGCAAAGCCGGCCGAAATTCGCTTTACCGATGCATTACCCAAAACGCGGAGCGGGAAAATCATGAGACGACTCTTAACCGACATCGCGGCTGGACGAGAAGTGGGAGATACGACGACCTTAGAAGACGCATCGATTCTACGACGACTTAAATCAGACGATGATGAATAAATAATCGAACTCAAGCTTGTTCTGGGGATTGTTTTAATAGATCCGCTAAGACCCGTTCTCTGGCAGCTTCTTTTTGCCGTTCTTTATACAATGAGTGGGACGCGTAGCCCGTTCGAGAGGTCAGATAACTTTGCTCATCCAAAATTTGTATTTCAAAGGGGAAAAAGAAACGTGCAGGCTCAGGTTCATCAACGCGAATGAGTTGGCGACATGTGAACTGAATCGAATGATAATTCGCGTTCGAATAAGGGTTGTAAGAAGGTTGGGCGGGTCCCGGATAATCACTTGCAGCTACCTGTTTTCTAATTTCAGTAAGCGCTTCATCTCGTGATAACCCGTGAAGTTTATTGAGGGCGTTTTCCAATAGTGGAATATCAACTAAAGTGTTTCGAGAACGCGACGGTTTCACATTCGCAAACATCACAATATTATGACGACGTAGATATCGAACAACTAAAAGAGCATCAAAACGATTCTTAGTGATGAACCGAACACCAATTCGATCAAAAATTCCGCTCGCGACATTTTCGGGTTTATGAAGCAATTTTAGAACGATCGAGAATAGAGGTTTTTGGGGCTTTGCTTCGAATTCTAAAAGTTCGATGGGATGTTCTGCCCCCAAATAAAGTGAGTCGTTCTCACGATGAAGATGCTCTTCAAAACGCGAGAAGACCTGCTTTCGAATTTCCCCACCATAACGATCGTTAAAATGAGAATAACAATGAGAGAGCGTGTGGCCGACTCGTAAGATCGCACAAGCCCACTTTTGATATTTATGTTCAAGATCAGATGCCCATAGGAGTAATAATCGGACATCCTTTTGGGAAGAAACTTCTCTTGGCATCGAAAGGTCAATTCCGGTTAAGAGTTCAACTTCAATAAATTCAATCGCTGTTTTTCTAATTTTCTCTAATTCTTCTCGGTCAGCTTCGTGATCCCAACGAAAGCCGTAACATTCCAAAAAGGGCACCGTTTCGGATAAATCTTTAAGAATCAGACGGGGAATATCGATCGCAGTGTTTCCCGAGACAAATGAATTCAGGATTTCAAATGGAAATGAAAGTTCGATCGGTGGTGTGTTTTGCATGGTTCTATTCTGACCGGTCTTTACGTAAATGTCAGCCCCAACTTCTTTTTTCTATCTTACAACGAGATCTTTGTTTTTATGTTCGTCTTCAATAATTCGTTTCTTAAACGAACTTCTTTTTTCTATCGATTAAATCTACAAATTTCTCTATCCTTTTTCCAAAACAGTTAATCACCATTGCAAACTATTCCAACGAGCTGCCTTATGAGAAGTCTTATTCTATTTACGTTTTTTTTAACTTTATCTGCGCCGGCTTTTGCGCAAGATAAAAACAGACATTCGTCACCTTTAATGGCCGTAAGTTCAAGTGATGTCATTTCGCACCAGAACTTCGATGCGCTTCTCAAAAAATTTGTCGATAAAAAGGGGCAGGTTAATTACAAAGCACTCGCAAAAGATCGCGCAGCGCTAGATACCTATCTCAAAGAAATAGGCAACGCTAAAATTAGCGGAAGTGATGACGCCAAACTCGCGTTCTATATTAATACGTACAATGCTATCGTCATAGACAGCGTTCTCCAAAGTAAACTTAAAGGTGTCATGGAAACAAAAGGTTTCTTCAAAAAGAACAACCACAAAGTAGCTGGAACAATGATGACGCTTGACCATCTTGAAAACTCTATTATTCGCAAAGATTTCGCGGAACCTCGGATTCATTTTGTTCTCGTCTGTGGCGCGAAAAGCTGCCCGCGTTTAAGACAAGAGGCTGCGACGCAAGATAATGTCATCGCTATGATGGAAGCGGCTACCAAAGAATTCATTCCTCTTTCAACGAAAGTTAAGGGAAATAAAGTCAAAACCAGCGAACTCTTTAACTGGTTTAAAGACGACTTCATCAAGGCCGAGGGATCGGTCGGCGCGTACTTAGCAAAGTACCTCCCCGAACATGCAGAATTACTTAAGTCTAAAAAGGCCAACATCTCTTTTTCAAAGTATAGCTGGAAACTCAACAAGCAATGAGCGACCTTTTTTTAAAAGTATTCAAGAAAGCACCTTCCTGGATAAACGATGCCATGTCCGAAGTTGAAAGACTGATGGCGCAAGACGGGGGGCATGATTGGGGGCACCTTTCCCGTGTCATGTTTCAGGCCGAACGCATCGCACATTCTGATGAATTCTCTGAATCCCAAATTGATAAAGATGTTCTCTGTGCGGCTGTGCTTTTTCACGACGTCGTCAACTTGCCCAAAAATGCGCCGAATCGAAAAGATGCATCCAAGCTTTCGGCGGACGTTGCGATTTCTTTTTTTGGGGAAATTTTTGACAAACAACAACAAAAAACATTGAGAAATGCGATTGAGGCCCATAGCTTTTCAGCCGGGATTTCAATTGAGTGCGACGAAGCAAAAATTGTTCAAGACGCTGACCGATTAGAATCGGTCGGTGCGTTAGCTATAGCCCGAACTTTTTATGTAAGTGGTGTGATGGGACGAAGTACACTCTTTCATCCGGACGACCCTTTTGGAGAAAGGCGTGAAGAACTGGACGACCGAAATTATGCTGTCGATCATTTTTATAAAAAGATATTTTTACTTCCAGGGATGATGAATACGAATTACGCGAAAGAACTTGCGATCAAACGAAATCATTTTGTGGAAAGATTTCTAGAACAGCTAAAAAGCGAAATCGAATTTTAGCCTTTTAAGGCATCGATGATTCGAGCTTTCGCATCCAAGTGTTCTGGCTCAGTTCTATCTGTACGTCCAAAAACATTGAGTAAGTGATTTTCCATCAACGCAAGCTGGGCTTTCGTTTCGTCATTCGCACCCAATGCAAATTCGAGCGTCGAACTTCCTTCTTCGGTCAATCCGTGGAGCATACGCACCACTTTTTCTTCAGTAGGAGACAAACCCTCAGTAGTTTGGGTTTGAGTCGTTTCTTGGGTAACGGTCGTCGTGGTTATTTTTTTATCGGTCACAATTAGCTCGGTTAGCTCTAAGGTATATATCTTTATAGTCTGCCTGATCGTCCTAAGCAATTTTATTTATGAAATAAATGTGAGTTTTTTTCTCTTTTTTCGGTCTATTTTGCGGTTCGCCGCCACCTACTTAGGAATCTGAAGATTAGTCCAAAGTTAGTTCTATTTCGACGATATTTTTTCGACTAAATATTGTGCTTCCGTTTTTCGTTCTATGTTGGGAACCACGCAATTTCGAGCCGGATAACCAACGGGAATCAAGAGGAAAGGCCGCTCGTTGGACGGCCGATCGAGAATCTCGTTGAGAAAGGCCATCGGGCTCGGCGTGTGGGTCAATGTTGCGAGCCCCGATAAGTGTAGTGCCGCCAGTAACATCCCTACAGACAGACCAACCGACTCCTTAACGTAATAATGTTTTTCACCATCATTTCCCTGACTTTGAGCAAAGACTGCTATGAGGACCGGTGCGTCTTCCAGCATCGGTTTTTCCCAATTTGTCCCAAAAGGTAAAAGGTCGGTCAGCCATTCATCTGATGCACGTTCTTTGTAAAATCGACGCTCTTCCACCTCCGCGGCCTCTCGTAAAGTCTTCTTAAGCTCCGGATCGCTTATCATTACATAGGTCCAGGGCTGCTTGTTTGCACCTGAAGGCGCGGTATTCGCCGCCGCTATCGCGTTACGTACAACGTCTAAAGGGACTTCGTCAGTACTGAATTCTCTAATCGAACGACGCTTTGTCATCCGTTCGAATAATTCACGTGAGATAGTTTGCATTTCTTCGGTATTTTTACGTTCAAACTCGAGCGGTTCAAAAAGTGATTTTCCCGATTTTGGTATATACTGCGTCATTTTTTATACACCTTGGGTGATTTGCTAAAGAATATGTAGTAGATCAACGATAGAAAATCGAATCTTTTTGTGGATTCCTTTGTTCTTATTTTTAGATCGTAATCTCAAGGCCCAATATGTGTGGACGTTTTACGCTGACCTCATCAGATGACCAACTTCGAGATCTCTTTGAAGTTTTTGAGATTCCAACGCGCAACAAGAAGTTCAATATCGCGCCCACCGACGATGTGGTGATTGTTGTGAGAGACAAGAAAAAGAAAGCGCTATCGGCGACCTGGGGACTGATTCCATCCTGGTCAAAAGATAGAAAAATTCAGCCGATGACCATTAACGCGAGACAGGAAACGGTGACCGAAAAACCATCTTTTCGTGATGCTTTTAAACATCGACGATGCCTCATTCCCGCCAACGGTTTTTATGAATGGAAGAAAAGCGGCGCGTTAAAACAACCCTATCTCTATTCTGTGGATTCAGAGAATCCTTTCGCTTTCGGTGGAATCTATGAGTTCTGGCAAGATAAAAAGGGAAAGACTTTAGTTTCTTGTTCCATACTGACGACGACGCCAAATAGTCTGATATCAGAACTTCACAATCGTATGCCCGTTATCTTAAATCCAAGTGATTATGATACCTGGCTATCACCGAAATATGACCAAAATCTACTTCTCGATCTTTGTACTCCGCTTCCAAGTGAAAACATGCGCTCCTATCCCGTGGATCCTAGAATGAATAACGTCTCCTTTGAGTCGCCTATGTCTCTTGAACGTGTTGAGATCCAAGGCGATCTTTTTTGAAGTTCTAGTCTACTTCTTCACGATCAAGCATTTCGGCACCGTCAAAAAATTCAAACAGATCTTCGTTCGACTTAGAAATACGGTTAATAACTGCGGATAAAACGGGGCCAACATCGACTTGTGCGGGCCGGATAGATTTCGATTGAACCTCTCCATGCGCCTCGATTTCACCCCCTTTATTTCGAAAGGCAACGTTGAAGTTAAACACAAAACGACCAAAACCGCCCATTCGCAAATCAGATAACCAAACCTGTCCATCGCGCTCTACAACTTGATAAAACCCCTTGGTAAAAGCCTGGAGCTTTTTTACATCATGGGTTTGTTCACGGGGAAGCAATGTCGAATCGCTTCTAAAGAATTGTGATTTTAAGGGCAAATTCTTTGGATCAAAAACAGACCTAAAAGTGATCCAATACCCATCTTCGGTCATCGCAATATTTTTCCACAAGAAGGTATTTAAGGGCATCGGCAAAGTCATGGATCCAACGGCTACAATGCCTTTTTGTTTTAGATCCGCCTCAAAATGTTCGTTTTGCATGGATTGCGCGAATAATGACCATACTAAGTAAGAACTACTCAGAATTAGGCCAACTATAACCGGCGTTCGTTTGCGGGTTTTTATTGTGATTAATAGGCAGATTAAGAAGGGAAGCGTGTAAAGAGGATCAACGATATAAACGCTAGATAGCCCAAATGGAAATTTATTAAAGGGCCAGAGCAATTGCGTCCCATAGACCGTGAACCAATCTAAAATCGGATGTGTGGCCAACATCGTGTAAACGCTAAAAACGAAATATTGGAAACTATTCGTATCTTGGCTTTGGTCTTCCTTCATGATCGTCAGTGGGTGCCACTGTTTCATCAACCATGCAAAAACAGGTGAAACAAGTAAGAGAACAAATAGCGAATGACTAAAGCTACGATGTTCGGTGAAGCTGTCGACCGCATTCTTAACCCAGAGAACATCGAGGTCTGGAAAAGTCCCAAAAAAGGCACCGTATAAAGCTGCCTTTCGTCCAATTTTTTTTCCGAGGAGAACTTCGCCAACTGCGGCGCCTAAAACGATTTGAGTAATTGAATCCATCTTCAAAGCCTAATCTAAAATATACCGGCCTGTCATCGGCAGAACACTAATACCGGATTTTGTATTTTAATTCCTCGTTGTGGTTTTATACAAAGAAGTTACCTTATCGCCCCCTGGCAGTACGGAGCGTTTTATGTGGAAAGAGGGAATGAAAATCGTGCACGATCCCGAGTTTGGACCGGGAATCGTGACCGCGGTTGAAGGTCGATTCATCGACGTATATTTTCCCTTAAAAGATAGTACGCGCAGATTTTCTCCGACCGCAGCCAATATAAAACCATATATATTTCGTCCCGGTGAGCACGTTCGTGTGGATAACAAAAAGGCCTTTATCAAAAAAATCACATCCGGAATGGCGACCTTGGATGATGATTCGATTATTCCCATCGAACACCTGTGGCCGATACTTAAAGTTAAGTCGCTCTTAGAAAAATTAACCGCCGGCAAAATTGACAGACCCGAAGATATTTTCAACCGACTAGATGCTTTTCGAATTTTAAACCTTAGACGCGCAGGACTGATTCCTAGTCTTATAGGTGGACGAGTCGAACTCTTTCCCCATCAACTCGACACCGCTGCAAAAGCCATCGCCCAATCAACGGTTCGCTGGATTCTGGCCGATGAAGTGGGTCTTGGAAAAACCATAGTCGCGGCGATGATTACCGCTTCAATGGTGCGTATGGAGCGCGTTGAAAAAGTTCTGGTTGTTGCGCCAGAAACATTAACCATTCAGTGGTTGGGGGAACTCTACCGCAAATTCCATCAGGTTTTTGTCCATATTGATGAAACCCGACTCAAAGATCTCAAAATCGACTATGGCGATAACGCAAACCCTTTTCAAATTCATCCATTGGCCGTAATTTCCCAAGAACTCCTTCTACAACGTCCCGAACTTCAAGAATATGTAGAAGCTTCTCCTCCGGAAATGATTGTTATCGATGAGGCCCATCAAGCGATCGGTACCGATATCGAATATTCGATTCTTCCTCTCGCCGTACACATTCTACTTCTCACTGCCACGCCTTTCTTCGCGGGTAAGCCGGGCTTTTTGCGCGTGGCTGAAATCTTGGGATGTGAGGTTGAAACCAAAAATAAGGTTCTTCATGTCAATCAAGTTAGTGCTGTCACACGCGACGATATCCACAAGCTAGGGACGCGCGTACCACTACCGATTGATATTTCAGAATTTGGGACGATTGACGAAAAAGAAGAACGGATGATTTGGCTTATAAAAGAAGTCAAAGATTGGGCTAAAAAAGGCATCAAGGGTTTGATCTTTGTCGATGATGCAGTCCGTGCAATTGAACTGCACGAGATCTTGCAACGCGAGGTTCAGATGCAATGTTTTCTGTTCCACGAACGTATGGGGTCAGGTGAACGCGACATAGAACTCTCCCGTTTTCGCATATCCAAATCGCCGGCGCTCATTTCATCGGGTGCGGGATCAGAAGGCCGAAATTTTCAATTCTGTGACCTTTTAGTCCACTATGACCTTCCTATCGACCCGGTGGTCTTAGAGCAACGTATTGGGAGAATCGATCGCATCGGCCGAACCGGCAATATTCCCATTTACTATTTCCGGACCGAAGGCCCTGAAGGAATACGTGCGCGAATCTACGAGGCCATCGGAATCCTGGAAGATGCGTCCATCGGTGCCTCTCCCGCGCTTGCTGGCCTAAGAGAAAGTTTGGCATTTGGTATCCAAGAGTCGGATATAGAATATGCAATCGCTGAACTTGTTGACGGCGTTGAACGTGAAGCCCAACAATGGTTTTTTCCTGACTCACACAAAAGCGAGGAAAATGAAGCTGTACTAGCCCAAATCCCTGAGGGTTTTGACGAGTTGATAGAAAAGTTTTGCTACGAAAGCGCCGACCGAATTGGACTCGAAATCGTAGAAAAAGAAGGTCAGTCGGTTTACTATTTTGAATACGCAAATACTGTCGAAGTAGAAACCATTCCCGGAATGAGTCCGGATATGGCATTCTTGGGAACCTTCAATCGCGAGGAGGCAATCAAAGCCGATACCTTAGATTTCTTCTCAAATGGCAACCCACTCGTAGAATCTTTGTTGATGGAAATCGAAGATAGCGAACGCGGGAAGGTCGGAGGACTGTTGGTGAAGTCAGCACATTTAGCCAACGTAAAAGGTGCGTTTTTATTCGTTATCCAAGGAAAAAATGGTGTTTTTCGCCCTCAACTCATTCCGCTGGCGGCCTCGGCGATGCCCCAACAAAAACTCAACGCCTTAGCAAAATTCATCTTAGAGAAACTTCCCGAATCGCAGACTTTGGCAAAGTCTCAAGTCAGTGGCATCATGAAAAAATTTAAACATGCTGAGGCCATTAAATCCTTGGACCCTTCCACACTTTCACAAGTTCTGATTATCATTTCCAAATAGTGTTTCTTTTTGAAGTAAAAAAATGACAAAACATAAAGACCCCAATGAACGCCTTGACCAAATTTTGGTCGCAGCAAAAACCTGCTTTCTCAACAATGGATATTTCGCAACCAAAATGGATGCGATTGCAAAAGAATCAGGGCTGTCCAAAGGTGGAATCTATTTTCATTTCTCCTCAAAGCGAGAAATATTCAAAGGTTTGGTTGAACAAGAATATGACGCGGCGATGGATTTCATCGACACGGTCACGGAATCAGACTTAGGTATGGCAGAAATGTTTTTGGAATTAGCAGAACACTTCGTTCAACTTTTCGCCCATTCAGATCGTCCGCGCTTCATGGTTATTATCGGCGAAATGGCACTTAGAGATAAAGAAATTGCAGATTTATTGGGCGAATTACAGACCAGTTATTATACCACGATAACAGCTCTACTTCAGCGCGGGGTAGACGACGGTCAGATCAAAAGCATCGATGTGCCTTCAACAGCAATTATTTTGAAATCTTTATTAGATGGAATTCAGGCAAATTTTGCAGTTGGATTGGACTTCGATCTAGAGAAAGTCACGACCGCGGGAATTGAATTGTTGATGAACGGTATCGTTTCAACCGATTAAGGTGTCGCAGTTTTTGGGTCTGCTTCTGCAGACGGCGCTTCTTTCTTCGTTGCCGGCTCTGCCTGGGCTGTCTTCTCGCTATCGGCTACCGGCTCTTCTTTGTGGGTAGCTACGGCGATTTGATTTCCAATAAGAATGAAAATCGCGATTAAAATAACGGCTAGGCCAATGCCCTGCATCACTTCTTTGGATAAGCTTGTATTTTGTTGTGCCATCTCAACTCCTTACTTAAGACGTCGGAAGCTAACCTAAAACCTTTGAGGGCGCAAACTTGTTTAAGCCTGTGAAGAAGGTTAGCGTTTTTTATCCATTTCGAGCTGTACATAAATAAATTTATTTTCTTTACCCTCATTATTCTCCCCTTATTGGGTTGCCAGAAAAGCGTTAAACCGGACTCTACCGTCGCTAAGAAAACGCTTTCAGAACAGGAACAAAAGTCTGAAATTATACAGGGCATGAATTACCCCGACAGTTGGGAGATCACCGATAAACAGAAGGGAACCGATCCAATGGGACTTTCAAGCTGCGAGAATCGACTCAGTCTCGTGCGTTAATGAATATTTCAATTGCAAATGCCGCGGGAAAACACGCTTCGTAATGGTGGACAGATTTACGAGTTGATTTATGAACAGAGCGGTAGAAACAACGAAATTTTAAGAACGAAGTCAATTGATACTTAAGGGTTCGGATATATGATTTTATTGAGGGCTATTATCCGCTTTTCGATAAAACACTTGAGAGCTTTGAACCGCGTAGAACCAAATAAATTGAAAACCGAAAATTAGAAAGGAGCGTGCTGATCAAGTTCGTTTGTCGGGATGGCCCAACGCTCTTCAGGTAAGACTCCAACATCCGCAATATTATATCTTGGAGTCTGCATTTCATCTCCGTATAACCACAGGACTAAATTTGTACGTGTTCCACTCGTTATTGGTAACGCAGCATGGGCAACGTTTCCACGGTGAATGATAGCAGCGCCTGGTTTAAAACTCACTCTGTTGTTCTTACCGTCCGGATTGTGAAAATCTAGTTCAGATCCCTCAAAAGGCTCATCTGGCAAATTCAAGTTGATATTTAGGGTTACCGAAGATGCATCTGTATGCATGCGAATAGAGGTATCCTTTTCAGGTTGATACTGAATAGAGAAGCCAAAAGTCTGTCGGTCATAACCCATGATTTCAGGAAATAAGAGGCGAGCAATGGGTCTCATATATCTGTCCAGAATATCTTGATACAAAGACTGAAAAGAAGGAGCTGCTAAATAACCCTCAGATCTGCGGTCTAACATCGCACCTTTTCTATTTAGAACAATTCCGTAAGGGGGTCGAAGAGGGATTTGAGATTGTTCAACCTTATCTAAATATTGTCTTAATCTTATTATTTTTTCCGGATCAAAAAATTGAAACTCATACACGCCTGGCGATACTTTTTCTAATAATTCTTTTACCTGGCTTTCTTTCTCTGGATTACGCCAAGTTTCCTCGATGCGCTCACGTAGATTTTTATCTACTATGGACAGAGGCGATAAACTAGCCTCGATCGGTTCATTCTTTTCCCACTCTTCCCAAGCATTGATAAGTAAATTTTTATTTTCATACCAAAACGCTTTTACTTCGTCGGCACGACGAAGCACCTTATCTCTTTTCGGGACATCTAAGGCTCGGGCTTTTTCCAAATTTTTAAGCGATAGCTGACTTTTCATTTTTTAGTTCCTTTGATTAAATTGAGACAACGATTTTTCCTACTGCTGTTCCACTGGCGAGGCGAGCGTGCGCATCACCTATGTCCTCTAAAGAAAAATTCTGTGCATCCAAGTGGGGTTTGATTTTTCCAGAGTCAATAATTTCTGAAAGTTTAGATAAGATGTCACCGTGAACTTTTCGCTGATGATTATGAAGCATCGGTATGAGCATAAAAACAACATGCAGAGATAACCCCTTAAAGTGTACTGTGGTTAAATCAATCTCTAGAAGAGAAACAGTAGTCGCAATATGGGAATTTAATGCCGCCGCGTTAAACGAATTTAGTAAATTTTGGCCACCCACGGAATCAAAGATAACATCAAATCCCCTACCCTCTGTGTACTTTCTAACGTAGTCATCGACGGTTTCATTTTTGAAATTAATTGAAGTTGCGCCCAGTTCTTTAATGAGATCCAATTGTTCCTCGGTTCCACCCGTTGAGAACACGGTTGCGCCAAAATGATTTGCCAGTTGAACGGCAAGGTGGCCAACTCCACCGGCCCCACCATGAACTAGAACCTTTTGTCCTTTATGAACCCCTGCACGTGTGAGTCCTTCATATGCTGTTATACCCACAAGCGGAATTGCCGCTGCTTCCCTCATAGATAATGTTTTGGGTTTGAGAGCGACTAGGTTTTCGTCGGCCAGCATAAATTCGGCCAATGCACCCTGAAGATCTGCAAGTCCTCCGGCGCAGCCGTACACTTCATCACCAACCGAAAATTTTGTAACCCCTTCTCCAATTTCCTCAACTGTCCCAGCGAAATCCATTCCCAAAATAGCTGGAGGCGCCGGAGACAACGGCAGTTCAGGTCCCATTTGTCGAATCATTGTATCGACCGTATTTACACTCGTCGCCGCTACCTTCACCAAGATGTGACCTGACTTCAGGAAGGGCTTGTTCACTTCAGATTTTTCAAAAACTTCGGTTCCGCCAAATTTATTAACTATCATTGCTTTCATAATATAATCTCCCTTAATGTTGATAGACACTATATTGCACATCAAATATTTGATAATACTCTAATTCTTAGAATGAGTTTTTATATTTTGTTGATAAAAAACGATGAACCTAGAGCACTTAAAACTATTTACGCGAGTCGCATCGTTAGGAAAGATAAGCCAAGCGGGTAAGGAATTAGGTTTATCACCGGCCGTCTCAAGCGCACACATCAACAAGCTTGAAGAAAATTTAGGTATTCGCTTATTACACCGAACAACAAGAAAAGTGTCTTTGACTGAAGAAGGAAGCGTTTTTCTACCTCACGCTTTAGAAATTCTAGACAATATTGAGATTGCAAAAGCATCAATCGGGGTTGGCAATATTTCTCCCCAGGGAAAGCTGCGAATAACCGCACCCGCGTCATTTGGCAGGATGCATATTCTCCCAGCTTTAGGTGCGTTTCTATCGATATACCCCGATCTGGCTGTAGACATGCATTTAAGCGATTCAATCGTAAATCTTGTAGAAGGAGGTTATGATATTGCAATTAGAAATGCTCAAATGAATGATTCAACACTAATGGCTCGAAAGCTAGCGCCGGACGATAGAATTTTATGTGCCTCGCCTGAGTATCTTTTACAAAATGGCACTCCAAAGCATCCAGAGGAACTCCAAAAACATCGTTGTGTCAGCTTAATGGGCCTTGAAACGTGGAACTTCCAAACACCTACCGGAGACATAGCGATTAAAACAAATAACCGATTGAAAACAGATAACGGCGAAGCTGCGCGAGATGCGTCCGTTCAAGGGATTGGAATCACCTTGACGGCGACATGGTGTAGCCATGAACATCTAAAATCGGGTAAATTAGTACGTATTCTAGAAGAATATCCAGTGATCTCAAACGCGGCAATTTGGGCGGTCTACCCAAGCTCTCGCTTATTAGCGCCAAAAGTCAGAGTTTTTGTCGATTATTTGGTAGAATATTTCTCTAAAGCAACAGATTGGAACCAAAGATCCCAATAAGCTACTGCGTAATTTAGTACTCGAAATTATCAATAAAATATAAAAACTGATTCGATGAATGGGGCTATTATCAAAACGCGAACTCAATGTATCTTCTTTAAAGTTTCGATGACCAGCAGATCGACCCAACGATGATTCATCATCATTGTTGGGACATCGAAAAATGAAATGAAACTTAAATTTGGGGTTTAGATCCAACGGAGAAAAAATGAGTTCAAAAATTATACTAATAACAGGATCAACGGATGGCATAGGTCTGGCGACAGCCAAAAAGCTAACGTCACTTGGGCATAAAGTTATCGTCCATGGTCGCAACACAGAAAAGCTTAACAAGGTTGCAACGGAATTAGATTTAGAATCCGTCCAAGCCGACTTTTCAAACCTTTGCGAAGTACAATCGATGGCTGACTTCATTTTGGAAAAGTACGATAAAATTGACGTCCTAATTAATAACGCCGGCGTTTTTAAAGTTTCAAATCCCAGAACGACTGATGGATACGATGTTCGCTATGTCGTAAATACATTTGCTCCTTACCTGTTAACCAAAAAGTTGCTTCCAATCTTAAAAAAAGGAAGAGTGATAAATCTTTCGTCTGCGGCCCAAGCATCAGTTGATTTTGAAGCAATGCGTGGAAATATTGTGATGGATGACTTTGAAGCTTATGCTCAAAGTAAACTCGCGATAACGATGTGGTCCCGATATGTGGCCAACACAATGGGTAGCAATGGTCCCGTTTTCATCGCAGTCAATCCAGCCTCTTTGCTTGGCACAAAAATGGTCAAGGAAGGATTTAATACCGCCGGCAATGATATTAATATCGGCGTGAACATACTCACAAGTCTTTCTCTTGACGATCAACATCTTAAACATTCAGGAGAGTATTATGACAACGACAATCAAAGATATAGTGTCCCTCAAGCCGATGGACTTGATGATGAAAAAGCTAAGAGGATTGTTGAATTGATGGACGATATTATATGATACTACGTATCACGGTCGGCCCGACGTAAAACATCACCGCCGTCGCGATAAGAATAAAAATCACCAAGAAGGGATTTAAAAAGTTCTGAACGCGCACATTTCCGGACGCCACAACTTCGCCTTCAACCGAAATTTGGACAGAGGGATTGAAACCAATCAGAGAAACAACATCAGCCACAACATGATGAAGCGTACCATCCTTATCCTCAATCAACCCCTCTAACTTCGGACTCATCCGCGGCCCACCCTTTCGATCAAGCTGGGTCTCTCCGACCCATAGTTCATAATCGGGGGCCAAGAAGAGCCAGCGAATGGTCCAGTTTCCCCGAACCGAAATGTCATATTCATTCCACTTGGTTTCCATTGAAGCTCCGAAATAGGCCTTTTGCCATTCTAACGCGATATGGGCGCGAAATCCAATATTCGCGATTTATTATCAAGACGATGTTTCGTTCATTTTTTCTAAATGCGCATCGACGACGGCCGCGCCTACCGCGTCCCCCCAAACATTTACGGTCGTACGACACATATCCAAGATACGATCAACCGCAATAACTAAGACATAACCGCCTGGCGGCAAACCGACGGCCTCCAAAACGATGATCATCGTCACGAGTCCAGCACTTGGGACACCCGCCGCGCCAATTGCTGCAAGCGTTGCGGTCAACACGATAATCAACTGGCTTGCAAAAGATAAATCAACACCGATTGCATTGGCGATATATACCGCGGCTACCGCTTCGTATAAGGCAGTGCCATCCATATTAATGGTTGCGCCCAAAGGTAAAACGAAATCGGCGCTTTCCCGACTTACACCCGCATCGATCGTGCGTTCACGCGTAATCGGATAAGTTGCCGAACTTGAAGCCGTCGAAAACGCGGTTAACAAAGCCGGCGCGAGAGAGGACAAATAGGCAACCGGACTCCGTTTTGCGAAGAGTATCAAAATTAGCGGAAGCGCAATGAAGCCATGAATTCCAAGTCCGGCAACAACCGCGACCATGTATAAAAACAAATTTTCGAAGAACACCGAAAGGTCTGCAAGTTTAGGGTCCAATAAGGTGGCAATGAAAAGCGCAAAAACGCCAATAGGTGCGGTCGCCATCACCCAACCTACTATTTTAAAAATGACTGTATTCAAAGACTCAATAATGTCGACAAGCGGTTTGCCCTTTTCACCTACCGAAAGAAGACCAATACCAAATAAAAAGGATACAAAGATCGTCGGCAACATCTTGCCCGCTGCTAGGGCTTTGAAAATATTTGGAGGAATGATGTCCTGAAAAACCTGAAGAATAGGCGTCGGTTTTATAACCTCCCCGCCTGGAATCGCCAGATTCAAACCGACGCCGGGTTTAATGAGGTTCACAATCACAATCCCGATCGTAACCGCGATAAAAGTAGTCGACATATAATACAACAGTGTCTTCCACCCCACTTTACTCAGTTTTGAGGTCGAACCCATTTGCTGAATACCCGAAATGATCGACACCACAACCAACGGTAAGACAATCAATTTCAAGGAACGAACAAAAAGATCTCCGAGAAAAAGAAAAGGGGCCCTGAAAGCACTTTGTGTTTCTGCCCCTAAATCCAAAGCCCGGATGGTGATCGCTAACCCAATCGATAAAACCGTCGCGAGGAAAATCTGCCAATGTAGGGCTTTTAAAAAGTGAGCTTTCTTTTCCATAACTTTTCCCGTTGGAGTTTATTTCGCGATGCTAGTCAGGAACACCTAGAAGGTAAAGCATGTCGTTTTTTAAGTAAAAACACCTGTTTTTGGCCCATCTGAATATCTACTCAAAACCATTGACTCCCCCTTATAAAATGTTGATGATGCGCCCACATACATATGGATTTTATGATGAAAATTACATTACTTATCGGCCTTATTCTCACTCTCGCAGCTTGCGAACCAGAACCTCAAGATAACGCAAAACGAATCTTAGAATTAGGCGAGTCCGCTACCCCGGTTATTTTCCAAGGTGAGGGTTCTGGACCGCTTCCCAATTACGACGAAAGAGCCCTGTCGACTGTAATGAATCGTTTTCGAGTCAACGCCGATAATTTCAATGTGATGGACGACCAAGGAAACGCGGTTGCGCCCCAACCACCGTTCTATTTCTCGCCGAGCGCGGCTGAAGCGGGCCGTTGGCAAGGAAAGCACGCACTTGAATTCTCCTGCGATTGTCCTCAATCAGATCCACCCGTAGATTCAGCTTATAACACCTGTTGTGATATCGGGTTTATCGACGGCATCGCGCAATGCATCGGTCCAATCGTAAGTTGCGACTCTGCACAAGCTACCGAAGAGGCTGACCGTTGGGCTCGACTGAATAACGGAGACGCCGCGATTTCTAGCGAACTTTTCATTAAAACCGATAATGGAAGTTTTGCAGCTATGGTTGAACCGCTTCAGAATCAGGCTTTCGGTAGAAACCCAATGTTCTCGCCGGCCCTGACCTCGATCGGTATCCCACCGATGAACTGCACTCAAGATGCTTCATCCTGCGGTGCCGGTGGAAAATGTATCGATAGCGAAACGATGGAAGAAGGCTGCACCAAAGGCGGAGACGAAAATCCGGATTGCATTGGCCAATGTGCAGGAGGCCCACGAGGCGGAGAGTCTTGTATTATACCTGAAGCTTTGGGCGATGAATGCCTTCCAGAAAATTATCCAAAACAATTTTATTGGACCTTCGCATTCGGACAATACGGCGGGATCCTCCCGACGATAAACGATGGTATTCATCTCTCTATTCCTGGACCAAATATGGGTGACGCACCTACGATGTCTTTTTGGTCAAACTATTCAGACATTTCGGGAAGTGCTCAAAATTT
Organism: uncultured bacterium; assembly: GCA_937981985.1. Taxonomy (GTDB): domain Bacteria; phylum Myxococcota_A; class Bradymonadia; order Bradymonadales; family Bradymonadaceae; genus CALJNB01. The sequence continues at coordinate 1,335 of CALJNB010000087.1, read as the reverse complement.
CCAACTGGTACACGACGGTGTTTGTTCGGATATGCCATTGGAATTCATGCCACCGGCAGTCGGGACTGTAGAACCTCATCATGGAGATACTCACCGTCTTGATTTTGCTTCGGGTTCTCTCCCTGATGGTTGCATGAAGTACATTTTCACAGCGGTCAACGCAGACGGATTCGTACATTCCTATCCATCTTTGGGTTCACTTCAAGCTCGTATTGTCGACGGTAATTTTGCGCCAGAAGACGAGAACTGTCCCATTTGGACACCTACTCGCGTGGACACCGACTGCCTTCCCGTCTCCGACCAATGCACCAACGGAGATACGCGAATCTGTTACTCAGGACGTGAGGGAAGCCAAGGAAAAGGAATCTGCGAAACCGGCAGCGAGACATGTGTCAAAGGACGTTGGAACGGATCTTGTGAGGGCGAAGTCTTAGCTGAAAGCGACGATATTTGTGGTGATCAAACCGACAATAACTGTAATGGCTTCATTGACGAGGGTTGCCCCGTTTCGATTCCCAAAGACGACGCAGGCAACACAAAAGACCCCGATATGTCGACGGGTGATAACAACGTGAATCCTACCGATGATGATATGGGTGGAAAAACCAATGGTCTGCCTACTGATAATAGCCCGGACGAAGAAGGCGGCGGATGCGCGACGGCTTCAAAAAACGGCCCCAAAGGAGCCTGGCTTCTTCCATTATTACTCATGGGATTGATCTTAATACGGCGAAAGAAGTAAGCCCACTTACCATCCCCTCCTCAAATGTGGTACGAATAACTTAACCCGAAAACGAGTATTCTATGTCCTCCGTTACTGTCGTCGATCACCCTCTAGTACAACATAAGCTTTCCGTTCTTCGCGATAAGAACACAAGTACAGCGAAGTTCAGGCATATTCTCGCCGAGGTAAGTCACTTATTAGCGTATGAGGTCACACGAGACCTTCCAATCGAAATGGTTGAACTCGAAACGCCATTGCAGAAAATGAACGCTCCGATGTTGGAAGGGAAAAAAGTCTGTTTGGTTTCGATTTTACGGGCGGGAAATGGTTTAGTTGAAGGTATTTTGCAACTTATACCTTCGGCCAGAGTCGGGCATGTCGGTCTTTATAGAGACCACGATACACTTGAAGCAGTCGAGTACTATTTCAAAGTTCCGCCGCATATGGAGACACGTGATGTGATCATTGTTGACCCTATGTTGGCGACCGGAAACTCGGCTATCATGGCCATTGATAAAATTAAGACAACCTTGCCGAAATCCTTGAAATTTTTGTGTTTGCTCGCAGCTCCTGAAGGGGTGGCTGCAGTTCAAAAAGCCCATCCGGATGTT
>CALJNB010000086.1 GCA_937981985.1 uncultured bacterium | reverse complement strand
CCTCCGATAACGAGCGCGCTGGCGACGTTTCCCAAGGTGCTCATATCCTTTTTGCGAAAGATAAATACCGCAAAGCCTAAAAGAAAGATCGAAACGGCAACAGAAAAAATCGCGGTTCTCCATACTACGGGAAGGTCTGAACCAAGGCCCAGAAATGCGCCGGAATTCTCTGCATAGACGAGTCGAAATAGGTCGTTTAAGTAAATCGTCGCAGCTTTTCCTTTGACGTGCTCAACGGCTAGGACCTTAGTGTATTGATCACTTACGATAGTGAAGATCAACGTCCCTAGAAAAATCATCCATCTCTTACTCATAAAAACCTCTCATGCTGGCGTTGCTTTAACATTGGATCACCAATTTTGGAAATCCTGAGCCCAAAAAAAGTAGTTTAATGGGTTGTTAGTTGACAGGTTCCTCACCGAGTAGATAAAATGGAGCCAACGCAAACAATTAAAAACAAGGAGTACAATGAGTGACGCAATATTAGGCGTATCTATGGATACGGCTGCCGAAATAATGTCTAAACATGGCGAGCTTACAGCCCAACACGGTGAAAGGAGTTTTGAGCCTCATTTTAATGCGTTTTTGGCCGAAAAGGGAATTCAACCCGGTACATGGGCTGAAGCGTGGAACGGCTGGTGGGCTCGTATGCAGGCCGATCCGACAGGTAAACTCCATGCATCGTTTTCGACGATGCAAAGAAAGTATCTCTCTCAAGCCCATATGGCGGACATACCAGATGCGAGTCAGGATGAAAAAGCCGGAGTATCGCTTGATATGTACGCGATGATGATGGCTAAGATTGCTGGCGGGGGCGATCCAGAAGCGTTATTGGCTGAAAACGGCCTCAACATGCAGCAGTGGCAAGATGCTCAAAAGGGGTGGAATGACGCGATGGCCGCAGATGTGAATCATCACCTCACTTCTCAATATGGCACTCTTTACGCCAAACATACTCCAGGTTTTTACGAAAAGATGGAAGCTCAAACCGCAGCGATTATGGCAGATAATCACGCGGAACGCGCGGCTGGGATCCCAGATGAGCCGGAAGTGGAATACACTTTTGAAGATATGGTTCGCGAGCTCGATGATCCTAAACCGAATACCCGTTGGTCGGCGGCACATCACGTTCTTAATCGATGGGATATTGGAGACAGAGACGATCCGGCGTTAGTTGCTGCGGCAAAGAAAGCGCACACACTGGCTCTGGACTGTGTCGAACAACACAATGAATTTACGATTAGTAATGCCGAATCTTGCGCCAACGATTTGAGTCTTTTAGCCTCGGAAGGTTTCATGACCGTTGACGAAGCTAGCGATGCTGAAGGCGGAATCGGACGTTGTTTGGAGCGTGGCAAAGAGAAACTCAACACGCTGCTGATTGCCTTTGAGCCCATCCGGGATAAAGCGGTTCCAGAACGTGTAACCATGCAATCCCAAATCCAAGATTATGAGTCGCTTGTAGAGACCCTCACAGATCTCTTGGAAGACTGGGAAAGCAATTATTCAGCGCCGCAAACCGCATCAGCTGCATCCTCATCTTCCCCGTCATCTCCGATGACGGCACCTTCTGGATCGACGCAGATGCAAACGCAAGACGATAGTGGTGGAGATGATATTTTCTCTGTGCTCAAGCGTATTCCCATCATCGGCGATATTCTCAGGGCGCTTGGCCTATAATCAACCCTCGCACACCGAGTCTCGCCATGCATAAGTCGGCAGGTACACATCTTCGTTTCAAAAGTAGATAAGGGATTAGAATTAACGTGACAAAAATGATGAAGAATCTTGTTTCTATCGGTTGGCTGCGTGAACACTACCAAGATCCCGATCTTATGGTCTTGGACGCGAGTACGAAGTCGAATGCAGTGGGTTTGGTGGTACGTTTCGAAGATCTTCAAATCGAGGGCGCCCGTGCTTTCGATTTTAAATCTCGGTTCTCAAATTCGGAAAGTAGTCTCCCAAATATGATGCCGACGGCGGCCGTTTTCCAAGCCGAATGTCAGAAATTGGGTATTGGAAAAAATAGTCGTATCGTTGTTTACGATAATTTGGGTATTTATTCGAGCCCTCGCGTCTGGTGGATGTTCAAGACTATGGGACATGAAAACGTTGCAGTGTTAGACGGTGGTTTACCAGCTTGGAAAAAAGCAGACCTGCCCTGCGAAGCGATTCAAGAAAATAGCTACGAAAGGGGGGACTTCGAGGCAAATTTTCAATCGGACCTGATTAAGAGCATTTCGCAAATTTCGGAACAAAAAAATGCGCTCCTCATTGATGCGCGTTCAAAAGCGAGGTTTGATGGCGTTGTCCCCGAGCCCAGAATGGGGCTCAAAAGTGGTCACATCCCAGGCGCTTTAAATCTACCTTTTCTGGATGTCCTCGAAGATGGGTATTTTTTATCTATCGAAGAACTTTCAAAGAAGTTTGATGAGTTGGGACTTGGCGACCAAGACCTTGTTTTCTCTTGTGGTTCTGGGGTTACCGCTTGCGTTTTAATTCTTGCAGCGTCACTCGTTTCTAAGCGGTCCCTATCTTTATATGATGGATCTTGGTCTGAGTGGGGACAACTGGAAGACGCTTTCATCGAGAAATAACCGCGTTCCGAATTTACGGTTTCTTTTACTTTTGGGGTTTTATTTTCTGTTATGGGTTTAGAGGCTATTAGCGCGTTTTCTTAGTCGCTGCGCGCGTTTTTTTAGCCGCTTTACGCGACGTGTTAGTTTTTGCTTTTCGCTTTCAAGGGACTTAATTCTCGATTTCATATTTCTTTTAGTATCCAACTTTCGTGATGAGACCGATCGTGAAGGGTCTCCGCTACCGTTTATTCTTACGCGTTCGGTGGTTTCAATTTGTTCGAATTGCGGCGCGGGATCAGTTGTAGGAGCGTCGCCCACAACATCGGCTGATTTTGCGTTAGAACTATCCAGACCGTCTGATGCGGATGCTTCGAAGGCGTTGTTTTGGCTTGCATTATTAAACGAACCGTTCTGGGCGTCGTCGGTTTCTTTAACCACTCGCGTTGTTTTTTGAACGACATCGTACTTGGCGATAACGCGGGCTCGATCGGATTCTTCGAAGAATTGATCTTCGGAGGAAAAGCTGTCGGATCTGCGCATTAGTTTTTGTGTTCTTTTGAGTTCTGCGATTTGATTATCGATCGCAACTAATCGTTTGCTGAGTTGATCTTTACTGTCTTCCAGTTCATCGGCTACGGCGAATAACTCGTCAGGGTCATCGGATAAAGCGTCCGCATCACGGAGGGCTAGATCTTCTTGGGCTCGGGTCTGAATCGCCGGAAGGGGAGAATTGAATTGGACCTTCTCTTTACGTAATCGATTGAGTTCTTTTACGACGCTTGCGCGTTGTTCTTTCGGGATAACGGCTAAACTTCTTTCCAGCTTTTTCATATCGTTTTTGATATGACGCACGATAACCGTTCTTTTGGATTCGATACGAGAATTCAGTGCACTCATCCGGATCTGAATCGCGCGAAGCTTTGCTGAAATATCTTTACTACGTCGAAGCAGACCCTCAAGTTCGAGACGTCCAGTAATCGAATTGATGTTCTTTTTGGCGACATCGACACGGCGTACGATAGTTAGGTATTCACTTTCTAGTCCGGTCAGCGTTCCACTCAATTTAGTGCGTTGACTGTAGGCTTCTTCGTAATCGCTTCGAACGATATGGATATTCTGATTTTGCATCAAACCAAAGGAAGGTGCAGAAACACATACAAAAAGGATGAAAGTCATCATTTTAAAAGTATGTGAGATGAAACGAAGCATGAGTTAGGACTCGGTTGATGCCTATTGGCAAGGTACAGTAGAATGAGATGCAAACCCCGATCCAAATCACCGGAAGATGGTCATTTGTCTTAAGTTGTTGGTATTAAAGGGGTTTATGCCAGGGTGGGGTTTCCTGCGTTCAAAAAAGCCGCAGAATTCTGATACTTTCACACTTTTTTGAATGGGTCGTACGTTACATCCTACTCGGCGGCAGCACTGGTGATGGTTTTATCTCTGCTCCACCATTTTGGAAACCAGCATCCTTTACGATAGATATGATCTTCAAACTCTTCAGTGAAGGTTTCAATATAGCTTCTTACAGGGATTGCGATTGAATCGCCCAAGGCACAAATCGTATTTCCTTGAATGTTATCACATACATCGAGAAGTAAGGCGAGGTCTTCCATACGCCCGCGGCCTTCTTCGATATTAGTCAGGATTTTTGCGGCCCATCCCGAACCTTCGCGACAGGGGGTGCATTGTCCACACGATTCGTGCGCATAAAAATGGGCCAGACGTGCGGCGAGTCTGACCATGCACGTGTTTTGATCCATAAATGTTAAACACGCGGTTCCCATAGAAGAGCCTGCTTCTCGCATGGTTTCAAAACCCATTTTAGCATCAAGAGCACTAGGTGTTAGGACAACGCAAGAGGAACCGCCAGGGATGAAAGCTTTGAGTTGGCTTCCGTCCAACATTCCACCGCCATAATCTTCTAACAACTCTCTACAACTTATTCCGCTTCGGGCTTCGTAAACGCCGGGTCGTTTAACGTGACCGGAGATGCCGTAGAGTTTTGGACCTCCGTTTTTCTCGATACCCATGTCGGCCCAAAATTGACCGCCATGTTCGATAATGAAGGGAATGGCCGCAATGGTCTCAACGTTGTTCACTAATGTTGGTGCACCGAAGACGCCGACGATAGCTGGGAAGGGGGGTTTCATCCGAGGTTTACCAGGCTTACCTTCGAGCCCTTCGATCATTCCAGTTTCTTCACCACAGATATATGCGCCGCCGCCGGGATGGACATAAATATCGAGGTCAAAGTCAGCGCCGAGGATTTTGGAACCCAGGTATCCTTTTTCATAACACTCAGCGATCGCGGCTTCTAGTCTATTGATCGCGACCTGCAGTTCACCACGTACGTAGATGTAGACATATCGGATGTCTAGGGTTCTAGCCGTAATAATGCATCCTTCGATGAGTCGATGTGGATCGAGCTCCATGATGTAGCGGTCTTTAAAGGTTCCGGGCTCTCCTTCGTCACCATTAATCGTGAGATATTTTGGCACTTCGGATTCTTTAGGGATAAATCCCCATTTCACGCCGGTTGGAAATCCCGCGCCACCTCGACCTCGAAGATTAGAAGTTTTTACTTCTTGTATAATCGTTTCGGAATCCATCTTCATCGCCTTTTTAAGCGCGGCGTATCCACCATTCTTCTCGTATACCGGAAGCGTGTAGGCCTTTTCTATTTCGAAATTTTTACTTAGAAATTTCTCTTCCACAATGATTCCTTGGATTAGTCTTG
>CALJNB010000085.1 GCA_937981985.1 uncultured bacterium | reverse complement strand
GTTCGTATCAGGTTGCCCATAACGCATCGCAAATACCCCAATTCCACGAAGCATGGTCTCGTAGCCTGGGACCGACCTTGAAATCATATCCTGAAAAACGGGTACGACGTTCTCGTCGAATGCAAAAGCACGAATTTTCTCTAAAGGATCATCTACTCGATATAGTGTGTCTTTCTTCATTATCGTTTCGTTTTAAACCAGCGTAATTCTCGTCCATCTTCTTTATGTATCATCACAATTACTTGTCCATTCTTATGCCAACTTTCTGGAATTTTATTAATCCATTCAACACAAACAATTCCGCCATAATCAAAATAATCCCAATATCCAACGCTTTCTAAATCTTCTAAATTTTCGAGTCGATATAAATCCAAATGATAGATGTTTTTCTGGCCTCGGTATTCGTTCACGAGCGAGTAAGTGGGACTGCTAACTTGGTCTCGCGCTATTCCGAAATATTCAACGAACCCCTGCATGAAAGTGGTCTTTCCGGCACCAAGGTCTCCGATGAGACCTACTATCTCGCCGGATTGTACTGTTTGTGCGACCTCGAAGCCGGCTTTTCGCGTAGCTTCGTCGTCCTCTAACTGAAGCGTTCTAAAAAGAAAAAGACTCCATTCAGGAATCTCTTTTTTCATCCAAAGTTCAAGTTTCAATGAAAGCCCGCTCTAGCTTCGTTCGTAGCATCCTCATCGATGACTTTGAACGCTTCGATCGAATGAGGAGGTGCAAAAAGCCGTTCGGTATCGCTCGATAATTCGACATAATCTTCAGTGAAAGTAATGGACTTTACTTTTGTCATCGAAACGATGTCGTCACCAAGACGAACTAAAAATGTACATTCAGATTCGATGGTCGAGGTCCCGCCTTGGGTCTTTCCGCCGATTTTTGAAATTAACTCTTCAATAATTTTGCGTTCCATTAGTAAGTCACTCCAGGTAAAGGATAAGTCACACCACGATTAAATCCGCCATGTTCAGGAAATTTCATTCGTCTAAATTTCGATTTCAAGCACCCGCCAACAGTGGAACCTTTGTATTTTCCGGTGACTTTTACACCACCGACCGTACCGGAAGGACGTATAAAAAACTTAATGGTTGCACCAGAAAATTTGCGGTTTACTTTTAGCTCTTTCATGACGCAAGAACGAAGACCACCAAACTTGGACAAGATAATGTTGTTAATCTCAACGTCATCCAAAATATGCTCTGATCCATTCCCCTCAGACATATCAACTTCTACTGGCCCTGTTCCGTCGTCCTCTTCACCTTTGGTTCTAGCATTTCCTTTCTTGCCCTTTCTAGACTTCCCTGCTTTGCCTTTTTGTCCCTTACGGCGCTTCGTCAAAACACGTGCTATTTCGGCATCGCTAGATTTGGGATTGAAAATATTTTTAAGGATATCAGCGTCGACTGCCACCGCCGTGAATTCTTTGGGAGGAGGCAGAAATTTATAGTTCATTTGTGCAAAAGCGTTGCCCATCGGAAGCGGCAAAGGTTCTGGTCGCGTTAGAACGTAAAATAATTGAGCACCACCAATCACAAACATCGCAAAAATTGCGACCATCAGTGTTCCTTTACCTGCCTGTTTAACCTGACGTTCAAGTTTGGCCCGTTGAGCTGCTTCCTTTTTTAGACGCGCCTCACGTTTGGGAATGTAGGCTTTTACTTCTTTCTTAAAGACATCGATTTTACACAATTCAACGCGGTCTCTACTTATACGATCCAGGACCAGAGTGTTTTCATTAATCTCGTCTTTGTAGAGCTGAGCAAGAATTTGTTCTTTATCGAAAGGTCCGTAATCGAGGCCGTTTTTCTGGACCAGATAACGCTCTGCTGAGGGATCGCTGGATTCAATCCCTAGACCGGCAAGCTCGGGAATGTCGAAAAGATTTTCTTCGACTTTTGCCTCGGATTGCTCCACTGCCGGCTCTATCGGAAGCGACCCCGCAGGTGGGGCTAGATGGACGTCGACACCGGCTTCTCCGACGGCACGGTATAAAGCATCCCTAAAAGACTTCGCATTTTTGGGCCGCGCGGCTAGATCCTCGCCTAACGCTTGCGCAATAAGTTTTGATAGCGCCGCAGGATATCTCGACAACATCATTATTGCTTCGGCTTTTGCTTCGTCACGATCGTCGGGGAGCCCATTGGGACTTAACATCTCCGCGGCCAACATTCCCAAACTATAAATATCTGCAGCACTGGACATAAGATCTGGAGCTTCAGGAACTTCCGGCGCAACATATATACTGTCCATATAAGGGCCACGTTGTGTTTGAAACTGGTACTCGGCCGCCATACTTCCGAATCCGAAATTACCAATTCGGACACGGCCGGATGTATCAAGGTAAACATTATAAGGGGTGAGAACGCCATGGGTCATTCCCCCATCGTGGATAACGCTCAACGAATCACAGACATGAGCTAAAATCGTAAACATCTCATACAAATTCGCTTTGCCACCCGCTTCCCTTTTTTTCCGCATAATGTTTGAAATCGTCGCGCCGCGTATGAATTCCAACGCCACAAAAATTTCTTGGGCATCGGTCAACCCCATCCCCAATAGTCGTGTCAGATTGGCGTGTCGGATCATGCTTGCTTTTCGAATGAATGCCGAAAGTTCCTTGACCCGTTCCTCGCCCGGATAAGCCATCGTTAACACTTTGATCACTGCCACTTTGTTTGTCTTCGAATCTTGGCACAGATACGAAACCGAGCCGCCGGACGCGCCTAGATAACGTTCTACTTTGAAGCGCCCTCCAACAACATCTCCGGTTCCCAACGAAGTCATCTGACCTTTAGGTGCATTCTTGGACGAGAACACTCCCGGGGCCGTTTCTTGGAAACCTCTTCCCGCCTTCTGTCTTGACGGAGATTCTGGAATATCATTTTCTTCAGACATTTTTCCCTCTATCGGATCAAGTCGACATACCATTGATCTCTCCAGACCAGATACGCGCTCTCTTTATCATCGTTCAAATAGTGCAAAGTCAGTTCGAGTTTAGTCCCCGACGCCGGCTTTGTCTCCGGAAGTTCTAGTTCAATTCGACGGATCGATCGCGGCGAACGCATCGAACCAACTGAGATGAGGGATATTCCATCTTTATATTCGTCCGGTATTTCTGCGAACGAAGCTTCAAAAGATTTTCGATCTTCGGGATCGATAAAGTCCATCGCCTCGGTAATTTCTCGCTTAGAAAGATGTTTCGAAAAATTTTCGAAACGTTCGCGAGGATTTCTCCACGGTTCGTTACCACACGCCAGTAAGTACAAAGGCGTTAGGATTAAAAATATGTGCAGATAAGGTTTCACGGTAACCATAGATACTCGCTTTAGGGGTTAGACGTCAACGCGTTCCTTTATAACTTAGAGAAAAATATATCGCCCCTTAACTCTATTAATGATTTCCACCAGTTGCTCGTGGAAAGACGCCTGACTCTATTTATCTGTCGGTTTTTTGTGCCGGTTGACTGTCACGTCTTCATCTTCGTCGTCGACGAGTCCTTCAGAAATCTGGCGCGTTCCTTCTCCTGCGCCGATGGCTTTTTCTTTCTCAGAAATGCCCTCGGGGATCTTGCTCACCACCGTATCGGATCGACCAATAGGAAGCGCGATGGGAATCCCTGCAGGGTCAAGCGTAGAGCGCCTTAACAACTCTAGCTTTTTCAATCGGTTCACAACCTCATCAACCGCGTCTGGATCGCCTAATTTCTCCAAACGTTCGCGAGCATCGGCGAGCGTTTCACCTCTTCGAAAAAACGACAGAACCGACCTCTCAAGTTCGGTGAGTTGGTGAGACGGAAACGACGCAGCCCGGTTCGAATCCACGACCAGTCGGGTTCGCGCCGTCGCTTGAGAATCACCCGTATCTAAGGAAGACTCCCGAAGCATCTCTAAAAGAATTTCGTCATGGCTGATTCTTAAAGGGTCTCTGGGCCATGACTGCCCATCGCCGAGACGTACTTCCAAAAATGCGAACTGTCCGCCTCTCAATCCACACATCGACTTAAAGACCTCACGAGAACGGACCTCACGCGCGCTTTTCAACGTCGTCGCTGAAACTACCTTTTGAGAAAGTAAATGCATTTCAAGCGGTTCAAATTCGTCCCGATCGTTATCGTATCGAATCTTTAGCGACTCGAAGACGTTTTGATCAATCGCACCACCTTGCCTCAGGATATTCAGCATAATCAGATCAGTATCCCCCGAAAGGAGTTCGATTGCGTCGAGAAATGGACCATCTACGTGAAGTACGTAAGCTCGCTCTCCAGTAGCAATTTCTAATTTTCCGCGTAAACGCCGATCACGGACCGTTCTTAACACATCGATCAACGACAACACCTCCAACCCACCCGCAAAACCTGAAGAAAGAGGAATACGTTGAACTTCCGCCGAGGCATCGCGAAGACTTCTATTGAGGGCTGCAAGAAGTACGCGTTCGATTCGATCACAACGGTCTTCAGTCCGAGCCGTAAGCGCGATACGTTGCCAAGATTGCGCAAGCATCCCAGCAACGCCGCGAATTTTTAAGTCCAGCTCTCCGTCCATTGTTGAAAAGAGGTTAGAAGCTTCCGATAGACCCGCAGTGATCATCTCACCGGTCTCACTTTGTTCCGCTAATGCAAAAGGAGTATCGGGCATCGTTTGATTAATCGTAGCAAGACGAGGATCGCTCCGTTCGGTGCGAGCCACACGTAGGGACTGGATTTCAGCGTTTTCGACGCGACGCTTTTCCACCCCACCGCGAACCGCTGCCCCGGAAATCGAATTAAGAGCCTCGACCTCCATAATCATGGACGAACTGTCCTCAAACTTGAGATCCATATTTGCCGTCGCATCGGGATCTACAGAAACGAAACTTCCGCTGAACTCCAAATCGTCATCTGTGTCATCAATAATGATATTGGCCACAGGCGTTTCGTTATCTGAGAATAGCGATGGCGGAATTAACTGACTGTCTTCGCGTTCAATGCCCAACAGCGAGAAGCATTCTGCGACAAGGGTTCCTAACGAAAACGGACGTTCGATAAAACAATGCGTCTCAGCCATTTCACGCGAGTGCCGAAGGCCACACACAAGTATGGGTTTTTCTTGGTCTTCGTAAAACGCAATACGCTCGTTCACTTCTGGGACCCCGCTATCAACATCAACGATCAAAAGCTGCGCTTCATGCCCAATGATCGGGAAAAGACCGGCTTCGGTCAGAACTTCAGTCATCAAATTTTGAAGGGTCTCATTCCCTTCTAAAATTTCTATTTCTCTAAGCTCTGTCAAAAAACAACCGTGAAAAAGGAATGCCAGTTGGAAGAGTGTAAATCATATTGAAGGTATCAACAACGATTGGATTGAGATCCAAACGCGAAAGTTCAAAAGACCAGAGTCTTCAAACTTTTAGGTTGAAGGATCATGAGCTGAACGATTTTACATTAAGCTTGCGTGACCGATGGATCACGACGCTTAGCGTTTTATCGAATAAGCGTGTAACAAGACAAGTCGAAGATGACTTAATTTGTAACCCTTGGTGGTTTTACTCTTTTCATCTGATAAAATTTTCGTCGCTGCATCAGCAACAGCCTTATTACCAAATGCATAAAGACTGGATGTTATTATCTCACGCGTATCTAAAAATTTGGTATTCCAATTCGCCAGAAGTGTTTTGCGCGCCACATCCGGATTCAGACGCGCGATTTCCCAAACTGCTTTCTCACGAATCTCGGCCGAAGGATCCTTTAACTTTTCGCTATAGCAAGCCGCTTTTCCAGCGTCGTCTTTTTTGGCACCACACGTTTTAGCAAGCGCGAGAACGGGGAGATAGATAGACATTTTCTTAGAAAGGCCTGGGTATTTTTTCGCATTTTTATCGATGAGTTTTTTTAAGCTTTCCTCGCCCGAACCGTCGTTAAGCATGGCGTAACTATAGGCCATCATCCAATTGAATTGATAACGCAACACGTCTTTAACCGGCCCACTTTTAGCGGCAATCATCCATCGTTTTTCCATATCGTTGACGACACCTTCGTCGGCCATCTTAAGAAGAATTTTATCTTTGGAGCGGTCTCCAATTTGGTTAAGTGCATATCCCGCCTCTTGCCTAAGTTGCATTTCAACTCGCCCGTCGGTGATTTCATCCCACTGGTCGGTGACGTACTTTCCAGCGACAACATCGGCTAAGAGTGTGCTTGCCTTTTGTGACCGAAGGTCACCTAAAGAACGAATAATTTCAGAAGTAATTGCACCTTCTTTTACTCGGTAATGAACTGCCGGATTTCCTTTCAATGTTTTAGGGGCCCCTTTAACGCTATTCAAATCAGCGATAAATAAATCGACTGCCTCGGGCGCGCGCAGAGACGTTAAACGCTTTGCCGCAATAAGTTTGGGAGAATTAGAGGGAAAAGGCTCTTTCGGTGTATCATACTTAAGGAGCAATTTTTTGATGTCTTCACGCTCTCCTTTGAAGGTAGCTACCAATTCGTTAATCGCTGGTTTCCCGAGTTTCTGAATCGCAACACCACATGCTTGGTCTAGCGATCGCCCACCCGTTGTTCCAAAGAACACAGATAAAGTAAGTTGTTTGATCGCAGCGCTATCAAAGGCTTCGGGGTTCTTTAATGCTATATCGCCCAAAACATCGCATGCGTAGGAATGAACCTTAATGGGATTATTATCAACATCTAACTTGATGATGTCGATCAAGGGTTTCACTGAACGCGGATCAGGCATTTTCCCGATCGCCTGAAGTATCCCCACCTTTGAATCCACATTGGATGTTGACCCCAGCACTTTTAAAAGTTCGGGGATGGCCTCTGTAACTTTTGCGTCACCTAGGGCTGCCGCAGACGCTGCCGCAAATCCTGTTGCGTTGGTCGAAAGTTCTTCAAGATAAATTTCCTTCGCTTTGATCGACCGAATTTGAACGAGCTGGCTCATCGCTAATTTTTGGTTTGCACCCTTTTTTTTGTAAACTGTGATAAGCGCCGGAACGACTGCGTTTTTCAACTCGTCGCTCTCACCGCCCAATTTATCCAATGCCATTCTTGCTTCCGAAGAATCCGATTCTGTAATGAGCTTGCTCACATAAGCAGGGTCATTCCAGTCTGGCTGGTCACATCCGACGATGAGAAGAGTACAGGTTAAAAGAAACATTTTTTTCATAAAAATCTCCAATAGGGTCTCGCTGACCCCGAGATGGTTGGTTTGTTTAACTTTGGCGCACGACGCCAATATACGGCAAGTTTCGGAAACACTCCGCGTAATCAAGCCCGTAGCCGATGACAAATTTGTTTGGAATCGTGAAGCCGATATATTTCATATCCACCGGTTTTTCCGTATTTGCTGGCTTGTGGAGAAGCGTGCAGATCTCAATGGATTTGGGAAGTCGGGTCCGCAGATTTTCAAGCAAGTAATGCATCGTAAGCCCGGTATCGATAATATCTTCGATAATGAGTACGTGTTTGCCTTCAATAGGAATAGTCAGATCTTGAGTCATCCGAACAACCCCGCTAGATTTGGTCTCATTTCCGTAGCTGGACAAACCAAGAAAGTCGACCGAAAGTCGATCGTGTCTGATTGCCCTTACAAGATCGGCCAAAAATAAAAAAGAACCCTTAAGGACACAAATGACATGTAAGTCTTTGTCTCGATAATCCTCCTCAATCTTCTTACCTAATTCCAGGATTCTCTCCTGCAATGCTTCTTCAGAATACAATACATCAAGTTGGTCAGATGAAATTTCCACGTTATTCCTTTTTTAGAGAATGGTAACAAGACCGACAGCGGGCCTCATATTGATCATTTGCGCCGACAAGCACCTGTTGATTGTCAGCAGAAAGCCGGTAACTGTAATGGGCAGGATTGCCGCAACGGACACAAATTGCCGATAATTTTGTGACGTATTCGGCGATGCTCAGCAAGGTTGGCATTTCACCAAAGGGCTGGGCTAAATAGTCGCGATCCAGACCCGCCACGAGGACGCGACATCCACGATTTGCGAGGGTCTCGCATATTTCCACCACTCCTTCAGGCAGAAATTGAACTTCATCAATTCCAATAACTTTTGTTTTTGGATCCAAATGTTTCCAGATATCATCGATCGTTGAAACACCTGTGCTGGCAAGTTCGGAGTGGTTATGACTCACGATAGAGTCATCTGCATATCTATCATCGATGGCGGGTTTGAAAATCTGGATCTTTTGGCGTGCGTATCTCGCCCTTCGAAGGCGACGGATAAGTTCTTCGGTTTTTCCTGAAAACATCGGACCGCATATTACTTCGACCCAACCCACATCTTGTGCTTGAATGATCATGAAAATCTCAAAATATTTGAACCTATCTACGTTGATCTGCAGTGTTTTCGCAAGACCACTTTCAAAGAATTTTACGAAGTCACTTTCACCCGTTCCTGCTAAAACCAAGCTCGATCATTCTTTGGCTTCGATTCAGAGAGTGAGTTTCCTTTGGTCACTTCCTACACGTCCAACCAAACGCGAAGGTTTCGCCCAAACATGCATCTTTTGAGTCGTAACTCTTCGATATTCGTACTACCCGTCAAACAAAAAATAGTCCTCAGCCCCTCTAAAATCTCTTCAGCGAGTTCAACTTCCTTACCTTCAGATTGCGCGACCAACCAAGGCCGTGCCATTCCGCAGAGGTCAGCACCTAGGTAAATTGCGGCGGCCATATCTTTAGCATTACGAATTCCTCCGGAACCAATCACCGACAGATCTCGTTTTTTGGCGTACTGAATCGACGGCGCGGTGGGAACTCCCCAATCCCAAAGCAAGTTTCCTATTTGCTTTTGGACACCCTGCGCTCTTTTTGCTTCCACACCGATCCACGTCGTACCGCCCGCGCCACTAATTTCGACGTGTTTCGCGCCCGTTCTTCGAATCCTATCCAACGTTTCCGGTGACAATCCACATCCGGTCTCCTTAACAATCACCGGAACGCTTAATTCCTCAACAAGCCTCGCGATAGCTCCCACACAACCGCGAAAATCGCGGTCGCCATGAGGCTGAATAAGTTCCTGGCCCGGGTTAAGATGTATACACATGGCGTTGGCATCAATGACATCAACAAGCTCTTCGAGCTCGTCGGTAGAAATTTCTGCTGCTTGAACCGCGCCTATGTTGCCCAACAGAAATACATCGGGGGCGACGTCTCGCACCTTGTAAGTATGCGCTAGTTTGGGATCTTTCAAAATCGCACGCTGACTCCCAACACCAAATGCAAAACCAAAATCTTGGGCAACTTTAGCCAATGCTTTATTAATCGGCTTGGCGTCTTTTGAACCTCCAGTCATACCCGAGATCAAGACTGGGGCCGCCAGATGATGGCCGCAAAAGGTCGTACTCAAATCGATTTCGTTCATCGATAGTTCTGGAAGAGAATCATGAAAAAAATGAACCTCCTCCAAGAGCGTCGTTTTCGCTTTGTACTCAATTTCTTCGTCGAGGCAGATGCGAATATGGTCAGATTTTCTTTTAGAGATTTCGATATCGTACACCTTTTCAATTTGGCTCTATGTGATGTTTATAGAGTGAGGATTATCTAGGCAGAAATTCGCCATAGGTCCACTGAAAATATGAAGAGCAAAACAGCGAGCTCAGGGTTAATGCGGCTCGACGATTATCAATGTTTACGCTTATTTTACGGTATGTTAACCTCGCCGAAGATGTTGGTAACTAAATCAGTGAGTAGAAATGCCCAACCTTGGCGACGCACATTCAATGTTAATCGAAGGCCTACCCGGGTCAGAGGCCGCGGTACTAAGCGTCGCGACGGTACTGCTTCGAGAAAGAAAAATCTCTGAAGGTAAGGACTTCATCGATCGGGCGGTCAGCAAGTTTTCGTCCACCGCGATGGTCGTCCTCCAAGCTAAGTTTTGGAAGGAGAGCGGAAGAGCAAACGAAGCTGTTACAACCTTAGTCTCCCTACTGCGCGAACATGGTTCCAATGTGGATGTACTCACCGGACTCGTCGAATGTCTCATTGAATGCGAAGAATTCGAACGTGCACGAGATATGCTTATCCGCGCGCTACATTTGGACCCAACTTCCGAAGACCTTAACGACTTGAACACTAAACTTACGAGACTTGAAGCTCTCGATGTGAAAAAACATGGGACGATGGCAGGGACACCGAACGCGTTGGCAGCCAACCCCGTTACCGATGCTACCGCGATAGTAACATTGGCAGAACGAAACGATAAAACCATAGAATCTGGAACCTTCGCAGACCTTGCCGCCTATGCTGCAGAAAGCGAACGAGAAGACACTCTTAACGTTCCGATAAAAATAAGCGAGTTAGGCGACCAAAATTTCGATTCTGTTCTGGACTCGATGGGTGTTTCCATCCCAAGCCAAACTAGTCCTGCGAGTTCTAATAATGACGATGGATCAACAACAGATCAGACATCGGCTCTGCGCGTCGATGCCCAGGGCAACCCTTATTCGCCATCTGCACCTTCGATGCCCAAGGATCTTTTTACGAGCGCTCCAACATACGGCGAAACACCCCAAAGCGCCTCGCCGGAAGAAAAAACTGAATTCATATTTATGGGAGACCGACCTCCGGATCCAATTGAGGATAGAACCAACTCCCTCGTTGTTCGCAATCACCCAACGGTCGATCTGGACGCGACCGCTCACCTGATTGTTGAAGATAAGGATCTAACGGAAGAAGAAACGCAAAACAGAATAGTTAAGTCTAGTCCTCAAATTTCAAGAAGAGACCATATGCAAAACGTTATCGATGAACTCGATAACGAGGCAACACAGCATATCGTATTGGAAGACGAATTTCCTGAAAGTGACGACGAAGCGACGCAACACGTTATTGTGGAAGAAGGGATCCTCGCGGCTGCAAGACCACCTACTCCTGCCTTTTCTGCAACGCCGACAGCGCCGGCTCCGGCGCCATCGTTTTCTGCCGTGCCAAGCGATCCCGCACCCTCATTCACTGAGATGCGGGCGACAAAACTCAATTCAACCCCTGGATTACCACCGAATCCTCACGAGGAACATCGCTCCCCTGCTCCCTTCCAAGCAATGCCAATGCGTACTCCGCAAGCTGTTGAATCGACTCAGAGCGATATGATTCCCTTCGCTGCATCAGGCGAGTTTGCTGCTGCTGGAAAAATGCCAAAATTCAATGGCCCTTCGGATAAATCTGCGCCAGTCCCGACTGCGGTCGGCAGAGCACCAAGAAAGAAAAAATCAAAGAAATGGCCCCTGATTATAGGTGTCATGTGTTTTGTCCTCCTTCTGTCCGCCATTGGCGTGGTTGTATTCGGAAGTACAAGTCGAACCAAAACGTTAAACCAAAACTTATTGGCCGTCCAAAAGGCAACCGATCTCGACGACTATCATAGTTATCTGAACGCCAAGAAGAAAATATCGACGGGTCTATCAGAGCGTGGATTTATAGCCGGCATGGGTGATAAAATCACACAAACATTTAGTCCTCAGTCATCCAATCCAGAAATAGAACATCTGGCTCTTTTGGCATTTATAGACGCACTTCTAGAGGCGAGATTTGAATCATCGGGCTCTCAAAATGCAGCGATTTCTCTTGAGAATGTTAAGAACCGCGCGCCGGAACATCCAAATGTTTGGTTAGCCGAAACTCTAAACACCTACACCGCAGGTCGCCCATACGATGCCATAATCATGGTCGAAAAGGCGAAAGAGAAATTTCCGAAATCAACCTTGGTCGACGAAGTAAGCGTTTTACTCTTCAGTTCGTTGAACGAAGATAAAAAAGCCTATAAATCGGGCGCAAGTTTGAGAAAAAAAGAGTCTCCATCCATTCGAGAACGTTACTACGCTGCTCTTTCGTTGGAGCCAAATGATAGAGATGCATTGCCCATTTTTAGCGAAGTCCTGGCAAAGAACCCGAATCATCTCGATGCAATCATCGATCGAAGTTATCTTCTTCGAGACGGTGCTTCGGAATTGAAAAAAGCAGAAAACGAATTAACGCAGCTCCCAAGGGAGGCCTCTCAATACCAGGCAGCCCGCGCGTCTATCGCCTTAGGATATCTGCTTCTTGCCAAAAACGATAAGGCCGCCGCCGAAGAAAATTTTGGGACCGCAATCCGAAAAATGCCCGAACGAAGCGAGCTCTACCAACCCCTTCTTGATTTCTACTTCCAACAAGGGCGCTATTCAGATGCAACAAAAACAATCGATCAAGTTGAGGGAGAAATTTCAACACAACTTTCTCTTACAAAAGCAGAACTTCTCATTTTAGAGAGTAAATACCAAGATGCACTTCTAGAGCTCAATAGAACCACATTCGTGAGTCCCGAAAAAGATTGGCTTCGCGGACTGGCCTATTTCCATCAGCAACAATACGAAAAGGCATTGGCCGAATTCAACAAAACGATAGAAGGAAGTCGCGAACACCCGAAAATGGCTGCGTTCCGGGAACTCTCGCGGGTTTCAACCAAAGAAAACTCCGGTGAAGATGTCCTCCAACCGCTAAACCAACTCAAAACCGAGTTTCCCACCGATGCTTACGTAAAATTTGCACTCGCAAAAATAAGAATCAAAGACGGGGTAAGAACGAAAAGTCTCGCTAAACGGGAAGACCAATTTAAAGCCGCCCGTAAAGAACTCATCAAGGCGGTGAAACTCAAGACCCATCCGATGTTTTTCTTCGAACTCTGTGATCTCTATCGCTTGGAGCTCGATTTTGAAAAAGCGAAATCAAATTGTGCGAAAGGAAGAAAGTTTGCTGAGAATTATCTCCCAGGCCAACTTACCTTGGCAAAGTTGAAAATCGATGAAGGGGCATTTGAAGACGCTAATGATATCTTGAAAGTGCTCAGAAAATCTTATCCAGATAACGTTGATGTCGGTCTCCTTTCGGTACGTGTGAATTTAGGACGACGACATCTTAAATCGGCAAGAACGGAACTCAACAAATGGCTAGCAAGGCCCAATGCAAACCCTTTCGAACTCAACGTACTCGATGGAAAGATACGATTCTTGAACAAAAGCTACGGACAAGCCGTTGGTTTTTTCGAGAATGCTTATAAACTGAATAAGAGTGATCCAGAAGCAACCATCTTCTTCGCACATACACTAACCCGATTGGGTCGAATCGACGAAGCACTTCCTCTTTTGAGAGACGCAAAAAGGCATCCCGTTTGGCAAGGATTAGCGCTTATTGTTGAAGGCGAAACCTATCGTAAGAAAGGAAAATTCGACCTCGCGATCGCTTCTCTCGATAAGGCTCGGAAATTCTTTAAAAAGAGGCGTCCCAAAGGCGAAACCTACTCGATTTTATTCACTGAACGCGCGTTGTCCAAGAAAGAAAAATTCGGATGGACCGACCCCAGTGTCGCAGCCGAGTTTGATCAGGCACGACGAAACGGCGACCTAGACGAGCCCTACTTTAATCTAAAATATGGCCAGTTCTTCATGAATCAAGACCAACCTAACATAAAGAAAGCAAGCAAAGCTTTCGCAAGAGTTCTTAAAACCGAACCCGGGAATTGCACCGCCATCCATACGCTCGTCGATATTTATAAAAAAAGCCGCAGTAAGAAAACCCTAAAACGCTATACCCGCGCCCAGAAGAAGCATTGCAAGAAATAGAACTACATTCTCTATTACAGTGTTCATGCGGTGGCGATATCGACGTATCCGGCAGCGCTATCTCTTGTAAAAAGTGCGGCCACCTCTATGAAAAAAAGGATGGGGTCATCGACCTAACAACGCCCGAGCAACGTTCCAAATACGAGGAACTCTACAAAAGCGAAACGCTTTCGAATCTCATTTCAAGTTTCTACGATATCATTTCCCCCATAATGTGCTCCACCGTTTGGCGATGCAGTCCTATACGTTTCATTGATCAAACCCATCACGTTTTAGGCCAATCCAGACAGGGCGTATTACTCTCGTTACCGGTCGCCACCGGGGCGCTAATAAAATTAGCGAGGGCCGAATACCATGACGTTCAAATAATCGGCGTCGATACCTCTTTGAAAATGCTAAAGCGGGCGGCGAAGCAATTCAAAAATCAAAAAAACATTCTCTTCATACGAGCGTTTCCCAACGAACTTCCGTTCAAAAAAAACGTGTTCAAAGGGGTCCATTCTCTGAATGGATTGCACAGCTTCGACAACCGCGCCAGTGTCTACAAAGAGTTCGGGCGAGTAATGAAACCCGACGCTACGCTACAAGGGACCACGATCGTTCATGGTCAAATAAAGATGGCAGATTTGGTTCTCGAACAATATCAAAACTTCGGTGTTAGCCCTCCCCTGCGGAAAATAGATTTTCTAATGGATGAGATATCGAAAAATGGATTCAACAAACCCAACTTCGAAACTCACGGCGCCGTAGCATTTTTTAGTACTCAATCAGAGAGTTGAATACCTCTATCTCCGTAGCCCGTCATCCCACTCGTAAACATATCATTGAGCTTTCTTCGTGAAATCACAAAGCGTTTAACATCTTCTTCAATAGTAGGCGAACTTTTCACTGCTGCTCGGAATTGTTCCGCTGGCAAGCATAATAAGGTCGTGTCTTTAACGGCTCTCACATTGGCAATATAAGGAATTTCATCCAGAGTAGAAGCCACGCCCAAGAACTCACCTTCTTTAAGTGCGGCAAGCTCTTCGGTCAAACCATGACGATCGCGTTCAACAACAACTTCTCCCGCTAGAACGAGGTAGAGAAAGTCGCAAGGCTCACCTGGCTCCAAAAGTAGCTCATCGGCAACCAACTCTTGCGAAGAAAACTTCTTCCCTAATGCCAATCGAGATTCAGAATCCATGGATTTAAAAATAGGGCCGGTTGCTAACAAGTTATTTAACATTCGTTCCTGATAGAATTCCCAAAGTATATCCCAAATGTCCGGTTCACTTTGAGCTATCGCGTTAATCATCCTTTCGTTAATCGTCAAGATTTCGACGTCGCCTTGAGATGTTATCGTCGGCGTTCCGGGCAAGCCTGTTAACAATCGAAATTCACCAAAAAACTCGCCTTCGCTTATCGTATCAAGAAGTACAACTTTCCCATCAACGACCCGCGTAACATCAGCCTTCCCCTTAATTAAGATGGAAAGTTCTGTTTCGTTTGCCGTCGGCGACAACAGAACTTCTCCTGCCGAAAAAGTATGGCGTTTGATTTCATTTAGTAGTTCTACGAAAGACTCGGGATCGAGTTTACTAAAAAGTGGAATCCGAGGAAGCTGATGGCGATTCACTTCTATTCTCGTGTCATTCGTATCCGACGGGCTGCCTTCACCTAGAGACATTTCGAGTTCTTCCAAAAAAGAAAAATCAATTTCCTCGGAAGGAACATCCAGTTCAAAATCATCAATATCAAAAACGTTAATTTCAAAGCTTTCTACATTTTCAATCACATGGCTTTCTCGAATCGCCGCTTCGGTCATCTTTCGCTTCTGTGTGGGTATGGCTGGAGGCAAGCGGAAGGTCTCTTCTGGACCAAGGACGGTCTCGCGATTGTTTTTTGGAACCTGCGAATCCCGAAAGACTCCAGTAATTTCATCGTCGTGTACCTTTCCCTGACGCCTAGTAAACCCTATCCGTTTCGTACTTGCTTCAGATCTGGTTGAAGCGTTTTCACGTCTTTTAGAGATCGCGTCGGCAAACCTTTTTCGTCCCAAATCAGGGTTTTGGATTGCGTCTCTGGTGGCGGAGGGAGGTGCTCCATCAACACGTGGGACAGAGCTTGGGATTTGAGCAAACAATCTCGCCAAAAAAGATTGGATTTCGGTGTGACTTGGATCAAGTTCGAGAACTGCTTTGCAAGCTGCGATTGCTTCTAGCGGAAGTCCCTCCTTTGCGAGAAGTTTTGAAACGGTTACATATTGCTCAGTAGCATGAGAAGTATTTCCCAACTCTCTAAAGATCTCCGCTAAGCGCAGATGAGCTTCGATATGTTCAGGGTCATTTGTGAGAACTTTTTGATAGTAGGTCAGATGTGTACGAAGTATCTCCGAAGACATATTTTGGTCCGTTTAACGCTCAAAAGTTAAAATAAAAAAAACGTGAGCGTATAGTGCTCACGTGCGGGCCAAGTGTCAAATGAACTCAATCAATGATTTTCTTAATGGCCGAACGGATTACAACCACGCCACCTTTGGGTCCTGGAACTGATCCTTTTACAAGAATTGCATTGTCTTCAGCAAGAACCTCAACCACGGTGAGATTCTGAACGGTTACACGTTCGTTTCCGTGCTGTCCGGCCATTTTCTGCCCAGGGAAAACACGTGCTGGATATGCAGAACAACCAATAGATCCACCGTGACGGAAGAATTCGTGCACACCGTGACTGGCTTTTGTCCCACGGAAGTTATGACGCTTCATAACGCCTGTGAAACCAGACCCCTTTGAAGTTCCAGTTGCGTCAACATAATCACCAGGTTCGAAAACATCCGGACCAATGATCTGACCTACTTCGAATTTCTCGAGGTCCGTTTCCGCAACGCGGAATTCTTTGATCATGGTATGTGGCTCAAGGCCGGCTTTTAAGAAAACGCCTGCCTCAGGCTTGCTCAATCTCCAGCGTGGCTCACATCCTTCTTTTTCAAATTTATGAGCTGGATTGAAACCGACCTTGATCGCTGAATATCCATCTTTTCCATTTTCACTTTTCTTTCCGACAACAACGTTGTTTTCAACTTTAATAACAGTAACCGGAATACGGTCTCCGTTATCATCAAAAACTTGCGTCATTCCCATTTTTTTTCCAATTATCGAATTTCTCATCATAGCCTCCTTAAAAGTAGTCACCCCACATCGTTCGTTTGAAATCAAAGCGGAACGCGAGAATTGGGGGCGAAGCCAAATCGAGGCGCTAGATACCCTAGTTCCTATAACAGGTCAAAGGTATTCGCCTTTAAGTAGGATTGTACTTGTAAAAAATCTTAAAGCTTGTACAAAAAACACGCCCAAACGAGGAGATGAAATGAGGTTATTTTCAGGACAAGTTTCGATTATCGCAGAGGAAATGCTCCGCGCACTCCTAAAGAACGAAGATTTAGAGGTAAATAACGAGGTGGAAGTCCAACTCGATATAGAGTCTGTTCTTCGAGAGTATATTCGCATCGATCGCGAAGTTACTGAACGTGCACGAGAACTTTCGGCTGAATCAGGCGGTCAAATTCCAATTGGACGCATCAAACGCCAACTGGCCAAGGAAAAACGAATCAGAATTGGTGATGAATCGATCGGCTATATCGTCGATCAACTCATCGAGGGTTTTCTACATTCGAATTTCGTGGAGGAAGTTTGGGCCGAAGATCTGGCATTACGCGGCCGCTTAAAACCAATTTTGTCCAAACATATGGAGATCGAAGAACTACTCGATACCGAGGTTCGAAATAAGATTAAAAATATAAAAGAAGGCGGGCAAACTTGGGATATCGAATATCAACGCGTAATGGAAAATCTAAAACAGAAAAAAAACCTCGAATAGACGCCGCGACGCGTTAAGCGAGGAAAGAGAAAAACAGCCCAATTTTTTGTCTCTACGTGTTGACGCAAGCTCGCACGGCCGTACCACCCGCGGTAGGTACCGTTTTACAGGTCACGTCAAAACGATCTGAAGGTAAATCGAGCGGACATGGTTCGACTCCTAACGATGAACCGTCCCCACAAATAAGAGTACATTGAAATATACCATCAAGATCGACGCAAGCCGAACCCATTGGGCATGGGGTGGTTGCGTCACAATTTCGCGTGCACAAATTACTCTCACGGAAATAATCGGTTCGACAAATTCCGCCAATGCAACTCGTCGCCGTAGTGCAATCTTCTCCGATCGATTTTAATCTGCCTAAATAGCAGCCGGCTTTAAGACCTTCAGTCGATGGGACCTCTAGACACTTTTGATTTGCTGAATCGCAAACGCCCTCACAAGCTTGCATACAAAAATCATAGCTTGTCGTCCGACCGGCAATAGGGGTTTGTCCTGAAAAACAAAAGCCCGTACCGCAACCCTGTTCACAACCAGGAGAGACACAAATACCGGTTTGACCCAGCGCGCAATCTTCTTCTGCCCCGCAATGGCACGTTTTTGAGGCACATACGCTATTGTCAGCGCAATCAGCTCCGTCGATCGTGCCAGCAACGCAAAATCCCTTAACGCACCCCTCTCCGGATGGGCAAGTTGACGATGTCCAAGCATCACCAGCCACGCTGCATGTTGCGACGTTACTGGGGTTCTCACATCTTTTCTCGCCGGGACTGCAAAAAGGTGGCGCTTGGCATACACCGCTCCGACATATATTCGGAGTTAAGCAAGAATTCATTATGTAGCCCGACCCATCAGCTTTGCATGTTTTAGTTCCCGTCTCCCCGTCACATATCGTTGTGCCTGCGACGCAATTCGTGATCACGTCTCCCTTACCATTGTTGGGATCTATGGGAGTTTGTGTATTGTTGTCCGATAGAGGGATTTCAACGCCTGCACCTTCGGCACAAGCTTGAAAATAGAGTATGCAAAACGAAATGAGGACGAATTGCCATCTCACGAAGAAACCACTTGGTTTCTTCCGCCGCGTTTCGCTTCAAACAAGCGATCATCAGCTAATTTAATAAACGAGAAAGGATTAATATTTGCCAAAGGGTCGCCCGTCCCTGCCGGGTTGGCAGCCTTATACTCATCGAGTCCCGCTACACCTACCGATATCGTCACTGGAATAGAAATATTATCAAACTCGAACGGCGTATGTTCGATAAGACCGCGGATTTTTTCGGCAAGACTGGCAGCCTCTGCCTTCGATATTTCGGGTAGAAGTAATGCGAATTCTTCGCCTCCGTACCTCGCAAAGTAATCATCCCTTCGAATTGAGCTATTAATCCTCTTGGCTACCTGACGTAAAACGTGATCTCCGGCGAGGTGTCCAAAGGTGTCATTTACCGACTTAAAGAAATCGATATCAATCATACACAGACTGATATCCCGCTCATATCGAACAGAGCGACTCATTTCCCTCTCCATCTCTTTTAAGAAAAAGCGCTTATTAAAAATCTGCGTGAGACCATCAGTGATTGTCAGCTGATAAATTTCATCATGATATTGGGATTCGACATTACTGCCCGAAAGAAACTTAAAAATTGTACGTCCAATTTTTACTTGATCGCCGTCACGAAGTTCTTGTTCGCGAATCGAAACATCATTAACAAAAGTTCCGTTTGTCGATTCTAGGTCTCTGGCTACAACAATACCCGCATAATTATCAACTACCGCGTGATCTCTCGAAATCGCGTCTTCATCAACTTGGATATCTACTTTGGATGATCGTCCGATTATCGTCGAAGTCTTATCCAAAATATATCGTTTCCCAAGATCTGCCCCACTGATAACCACCAAACACGCATTCGCTTTTGGTGTCTTATCTTCGATCTTGCTGATGACCGTAACAACTGTACTGTCTTTCCCCAATTTCCCTCGCCAAACCTGGTAGCGGTTCACTAAATGTTTACAAAATGTCTACAAGAATTCTACCAGTAAACTGTTTAAAAACAACCAGAGGTAGTCATAAATTCGAAAAATCTGGCACTAAGTTCTGTGCGATTGCTGCTTCTTGCTCACAAGCTGCCTTTCCGAGAAGACCGTGCGCGACAAGTTTGCCGAACTCTACCCCCGGTTGGTCGTAGGGATTTATATTTAAAAGATCACCCATAACGCTTGTTATCACCATGTAAATCATCATTAAGCCCCCAACCGTCTCCGGGTTAACTTCATCCAATACCCAACGCGAAGTCGGCACCCCCGCCTTCTCCAACGCGGCTTGGGTTCCCCTAGCCTCCGCGGCGAGTATTTCTGAAAAGGATTTCCCGCGAAGGTGGGCTAAGGTTTCCGGTAATCCTGCTCGATCCGGAACCCCAAGATCCAGAGTCGCTTCAGATTCGATCATGATGAGTTGCTTGGTTTTCTCGCCTGAAATATAGAGTTGTAATTGACTGTGCTGATCAACAGTTCCTAGCGACCGTAAAGGGGTCAAACTCACATTCGTGCGCTCACCGCAGAGATCGCGGTCCTTAGCGAGGCTTTCGCCCCAAAGTTGACAAAACCATTCCGAAAAGCCAGCCAACGCGTCGATGTAAGGCATCATGACGGTCGTGTGAAACCCCCGTTTAAAAGCCCAGTAATGATCAAATATCGCGCGGAATAACGCACTTTCTTCATCCCCACCCAACACACGTTCAGACGCGTCAACGACATGTTGGGCCCCGGCAAGAAGTTCCGAAATCGGATAACCCACCAACGCAAGTGGAACTAAGCCCACCGGACACATGACGCTAAATCTCCCACCGATTTCGGACGGGACATCAAACGATTGGAGCTCTAGTTCATTGACCATCATTCTCAATGGCCCCTTCTCAGGATCAGTGATTGCTACGAAATGATTTTTGACAGAATCACCGAGTTTGTGACTGTAGGACTCAAAAAGATGCCAGAACTTGGACATCGTTTCGATTGTTGAGCCGCTTTTCGTGGTGACACAAATCAACGTCTCTTCGGGCGGCAAACTCTGAATTAGATTTTGATAAGCAACAGGATCTATGTTTTCGGAGAAATGCAGATGTCTACTGGCTGGACCTGACCAAGCATCATAGACTGCGCGGGGTCCTAAACTACTTCCACCGATGCCGAGCACCAAAACGTTTTTTATTTCAACTGGTACGCGTTCACAAAACGCCAGAAGATCAGAAATAGGTTTGGACGGAAGGTTGAGATAGCCGAGTTCATGAGAATCATGTGCTTCCTTCAGGGTTAAAAATCCCTTTCGAATCTTCTCAGATACCGCGTCCCATTCTTCTAAAACCGATCCGTCTTTTTGGTTTTTACTCATCCACGCGTCGTATTTTAACACAGTCCATCCTTTGGTCATTTCGAAAAAATCTTTATTCCTAATCGTTGAACACTACCACTCAACAAAGCGGCCAACAACTTTAGATAAAGCCTGTTATCCATCGATGAAAGGTCGTAGAATAAAAGAGCCTGTTGAAGTGTTAGGTTCACAATAGGAGTATTTACGGCATGCGATTTAACGAGACGAGAAATAACAACCGAAACCGAGTGCCAATAACGCTCGCTGTGTCCTTGTTAATTCACGCAATTGCATTAATCGTATTTTCTACATTCATCGACTTATCTTCAAACGAAAACGAGCAAAACGAGGTTCGAAATAACCGCCCACTTCGAGTTCGCGTGGTGAGTGGTAAAAAAGTTGAAAAAAAGAAGAAAAAAATAAAACAATTTGAAAAGCTACAAATCGTTTCGGCACCAAAACCCGAAAAGGAAATCACCCCGGATAAAGCGAAGTTCGCCGACCGTTATGCATCTAAGGTTGAAAAAGAAACGGTAAAAAAAGGTCAGAAAGGAAGTCCCGTTTTGGCAAATCGTAAATCAAACGAGGAAAAAACAACTCTTCCAAAGATGACTAAAGGTTCCAAGGACAAGGAAAACAAAGTCAAAGAACAAAAACGTGTCGAAGCGTCGCAAAAGACAGAAAAGGGAAAAGCTCCTCAAATAAAAAAGGAAGGAGTCATTCTTGAAAAGGAAAATGGAGAAACAGGAGGTACACAAAAGCTAGACACTCAATCTTTGTTCCCTCAACTCTCCGATGCGACGCTTCTAAATCCCAATGGTGTCGGTGGGACAAACGATTATTTAAAAAACGTCGAAGAAGATTCCAAAACGCTACTCAATCGTAAACAGACTAGGTACTGGGCATTTTTCGACCGTGTTAAAACCCAAATCGTAAAAGAATGGAATCCCAAGAATGAATACAAAGAACGCGACCCCTTCGGAGATATTTACGGTGTCAAAGACCGGTACTCGGTAATCAATGTAACGCTGAATTCTGACGGTTCTGTTCGCCGTCTCTACATAGACAAAAAAAGTGGCGCGGATTTTTTGGACGACGAAGCATTGCGCGCGGTTAAACAAGCGTCCCCTTATAATAACCCACCGGAGGGGCTAAAAGACGAAAATGGGCACATCTATTTTAAATTCGGATTTTATCTAGAAGTGGGTACTGGGCGGATGCAGTTGTTCAGGACGAAACGATAATCCTACCTAACTTTTCTACTTCATAAAATCGTTAATAACCTTACCTACTGTTCCATCAAGAAGAGGATTGGCCCAAGCACCATCGGCATTAAACCCTATACGGAGCGGTTCTTTAGTTGGTGACCGAAAAGCCATTCCGCCACCAAAGCCCCAGGGAATTTTTTGCTGTGTAAGTAAACCTGTCGCCCCAACGGCAAGACTCTGAAAACTTACGCCGACCGGGATGTCTACCCCAACGTTCTTTTTGGCGCCGATGCTTCTGCTAAAAGCAGTGTCCCCTTTCGTAAAGTCGGCTTGAAAAAGATCAAGATCCCAATCGATACCGCTTATGGGTAGTTGATATTCGTTCGGGTTAAAAACATCAAACTTCAGACCCACCTCCATGTCTTTGTCTGTCAGTTTTGTAAGAAGCGCATTATTCAAATTCACTGTGGGCAAAAGACAGCCCGAAAACCCGAATAAAGAAAGACACAATACGACTAGTTTTATTTTCATTTCATTCCTTAACTCTGTTTTAATTTTCGCCAACTCGAAACCCATCAAAAAAACCAGAAACCGGGCCTTCTTCCATTTGCCCCGAAAAAAGCTGCACGTTCATGTCGCCTTCTACAGTTCCACCCGTTATTTGATCGACTTGCCCATCGCGATTCACGTCAAATGTTTTCGATGTGCCGTTGAGATCCATTTTCATCGGTGCGCTGAAGCCGTCCACGAAACGATTAACAGTTCCAAAAACGCCCTCCTGACAATTTCCGACTAAGTCGTCGATCGAAATTCCTATCGAAGTACCGAGGACGTCAACGCCATATACCCCATCGTCACCTGCCAAACGCCCCGCGAGACCACGGCAATTGACCGCACCAAGGGCGACATCGCGTAAGGTAAGTCCTTCGTCCGGGTCGTCGGGTAGAATTAAATTGGTGAGGTAGTATAATCCCAAACGTCCATAGTTGAAGTTAACTTCATTCGAGGTTAAGGCTATCGAATCTTTATTATCAATAACATCGTAACGACTACTTAGTATTTCGATGGGATACTCGGCGTTTAGAAGCGTTTCACTATTTACTTCAATTTGGTCACACATCAATGCCCCTGATCCACGACAATCTGGATCTGCAAAAACGGCCACGCCGTCAAAAATCTGGGTGGCTTCTAGCCCATCGAGTTCTTCCTTTTCAGAAATCAACCAAGATTGTTGCATATCAATTGTGGCAAGTTGTTTGTCGACGCCATCTAGACTGGTTTTTAAATTCATCACCCATGGAGGTGCTTCCTCGTTCATATAGGAAGTGATATCCGCTTGAAGTTGCGCACCATATAGCGAGACGAATGCATTACCGATGGTGTCTCCGAAATCTGCTTTGACGTTGGCCTGAATTTGAGACCCGATCGCCTTGTCTGGCTGCGCCCACTTTCCGGCCAGCCCCGTAAAAACACCCTCAAATTTTTCGAGTTTATAACGGGACTCGACATCATAAGCACCGGTAACGTCGCGTTCAACGTTATGGGGAGTTAGGCCTTGGCATCCAATTGAGATTCCTAAAAGTGGGACACACACGATTCGAAGCATTTTAAGCATGTTTACTCTTCTGCGATACTTTACTTTGGACGATTCAAATATGACTTTAGTCAATTAAAAATCTTTTGCACACCGAAAACCCATTTCTCTTTTATCGAAAATATCACTACGGGCCCGATTAGATACCCGCCCCAGGTCGATCGACTGGTTATAGGCTCCTCCTCTAAGGACTCTGAAGGGACTCATCGTCGTGTTAACTGGGTCAGTCACGACACCGCTCGTATAAAAACCAAAATCATAATAATCTTGAGTCCATTCAACGGCATTCCCTGACATATGCAAAAGACTATAGTAGCTCATGCCGTTCTGAAACGAATCTACGGATTTTAAACATTGATTAAATCCGTTATGACAATCCATATTTGCCCGCGAAAGTTGAGCCATATCTCCCCAAGGATAAATGACTTCTCTACCAAAAGGACCGCGAGCCGCCTTTTCCCACTCAGCTTCTGTGGGAAGCCTTTTACCAACATAATTGCAGAACGCTTGCGCATTCGCGTGATCCACGCACGTCATAGGTAAGGTCAAGTCAGCAGAATAACTACACGATGTATCCAGAGTGCACGCTCCGGCAGTAACGCATACACTATAATCGGCTCGGCTTACTTCTTTATAATCAATATAAAAGGAGCGCAAATCTGCAAGATGTTCTGGCTTTTCGTCGTTCTGACCCACGGTATCGTTTGCCGCAGAACCCATTAAAAAGGTACCGTTGGGAACAAATGCCATATCCGAAACTGCAAGGTCACAACCTTGGTCAACCCTTCCATCACAATCATTGTCAAGACCGTCTCCACAGATTTCAGGAGGCAATATACATTCCGAAATTCCGTTATTACAGGTTTGGGCACCGCGTGTGATACCACCACCGGGACAAGCCATATAACACGTCGCTCGGTTATCGATTAAAGTGTCACAATTTGAATCGCTACCATCACAAACCTCTACCTCGCTACGGTTACAAGGGCTCCAAGTTCCTCCAGGTTCACATAATCTGAAGAATTTATCTGGGCAGCTGTTTCCGCCACATGCTTCCATCAATAATTGATTATTGACATCTTCATCCACACGCCCATCGCAATCATTATCCATACCATCACAAACTTCGACCGGCGGATTTACAGGCACACACGAACCGAATGTCCCAGCCGAACACACCTCTTGACCCGGGCCACAAGCAGTTGTGCAAGTCTGCGTAACGCCGTTATCAACGCTTCCGTCACAATCATTATCTTTCCCGTCACACGTTTCAGCAACCGCGACATTTACCGGTTCGCAGACGATCATTCCCAAGGTACACACTTCAGAACCGCCGGCACATTCCCCGGGTTCTCCGGACACGCATGCGGCTCCAGTGTCGTTGGTGTTATCATCGATTTCGCCATTACAATCATTATCTTTGCCGTCGCAAACTTCTGGCATCGCTGTAACGCCCCCTTCGCATTGGCTCCAATTTCCATTTACGCAGGTTTGCACACCTCGGACACAGGCTCCGATATTCGAACCACAAGTGGTGGTCTCATCACCACTACAAGGACATCCTTCGTTGACGTTTCCGTCGCAATTATTATCAAGGATATCTCCACACGAATCTGAACTGTCTGGCAAGACTTCGCCGACGCAGTCCCCCCATTTGCCTCCGTTACAAATACGCATCCCTTTTTCACAAACACCAATATTACTTCCGCATCCCTCGCTGACGCCATCGACGCAATCGCAACCAGCTTTTAGGTTGCCGTCACAGTTGGTATCTACTCCCGAACACACTTCAATCGCACCGGGAAAAATATCACTGTTGGTATCGTCGCAATCTCTGACCGATGCATCGGTTTGGCAAAGGGGGCCGGTAAAGAAACCATCATTATCCTCATCGACGCAAGGTGATCCTAAATCCTCAACAGGATCGACATCCTGCAAGGTCCCTAAGTCAGGTGTAGATTTGGAAACACAGACCCCGCTGATACAAGTCTGACTCGATAAAGGACATTGGTTTTCCAGATCACACTCAGCGGAGGTATCCGGAGCCAGCCCTGGATCGAAAGTGCAGGCGCCGGAAAAAACCAACATCGTGACCAGCAAAAAGCGATTCATACAACTCCTTTTTACGCTTTACCAAAAGCATGCTTTTGGGCATGCTCCGGGTTCTTTTTAGCGCGCATAATAATTCTATACCTACTATATAAAACACCGATTTTCATCAAATGGATTCCCAATGATAGTTGATTTTATTTCGAAGCTTATTGCGCCGATGCGAAGCGAAATAGCACAGCTCGAAAATGAAAGTCTGGAGTGGCAAAAAAGTACAGACCCGCGCAAGATCGCCTGGCGAGTTCTGGTAATTACTATCATGGCAGGAGTGATTCTTTCATTTCTGGAATATTATGGTTCATCAGGCGGGTATAAAGTCTTCACTTGGCCGCTCGGCCTGTTTATTGACGATCCTGAAGGTGTACTAAAGGACTTCTTCCGAAAAGGCGACCAAGCCGAACTTTACCGACTCACCTATTGGTCTCTTGCATGCTTCACCGGTTACTTCCTCATTCCGGTGATCATCATAAAGTTGTTTTGGAAGGAAAAGGTATCCGACTATGGCATTCAGTTTAAGGGCATCCTTGAACACGCTTGGGTCTATGTTGCGATGTACATCATCGTCATGCCATTTGTGGTCGTTGTTGCGTTCACCGATTCGTTCCGAAAAACCTATCCTTTTTATGAGAACGCGGGATTAAGCATTTACGATTTTCTTGGGTGGGAATTGGTTTATGCGATTCAGTTTTTCTCATTGGAATTCTTCTTCCGTGGCTTTCTCATCAACGGCACTAAACATCGCTTCGGATTTTATGCAATTATGTTTTCAGTGGTTCCTTATTGCATGATCCATTTTGGGAAACCTCTTCCCGAAACTATCGGCGCAATCATAGCCGGGATCGCATTAGGCAGTCTAGCAATCTTCACGCGTTCGGTTTTGTTGGGATTTGCGATTCACGTTTCGGTCGCGCTTTCTATGGACGTCATTTGCGTTATTCTCACGAAAGTTGACACCTATGCGGCGATACTACGTTAAGTAGATCATGATTCCCTATCAGAATTAGCGAATCAGAAAAACCATTTCAACCGAAGCTAGTTTTTTAATCGAGTTCGATGCTTTCGCCCAAGATACGATCGAGGACATCTTGGAGGATATCGTAATTCTCATACTGGATTTCGATACTTCCTTTTCCTTTTTTATCTTTCACGAGAACTTTTGTCCCAAGAACACGTTGAAGTTCTTCGGCAATGTTACGCGTCTGGACATCATCACGAAACGCGCTTTTAGATTTCTTCTTTATTTTGGTTGGTGCTTCTAGCTTTGACTCGCGCGCTAACTCTTCAGCCTCACGCACGGTATATCCATGTTTAACAATAAGTTCTGCCAGCTCTTCAGCTTCAGTCTTTGAAAAACCAATAAGCGAACGCGCGTGACCTGCACTAAGTTGACCGCTTATCACGTACTTTTGAACCACTGCTGGTAACTGTAAGAGACGCATGGTGTTCGCAACACCACTTCGTGACTTACCGACGGTTTCGGCCAACTCGTTTTGGGTAAAACCAAACTCATCCACTAAGCGACGATAAGCAGAGGCTTCCTCTAATGGATTAAGATCCTCGCGCTGAATATTTTCAACTAAGGCGATAGCAAATGCATCTTTGTCAGATAGTTCTCGAATCACGACCGGAACCTCGGTGAGTCCAGCAAGCTTTGAAGCTCGCCAGCGTCGTTCCCCCGCAATGATTTCATATTGCCCATCCGTTTCACGCACTACGATAGGTTGGATTAATCCCGTCCCTTTTATGCTTGCTGCGAGTTCATTCAACGCCGCTTCGT
>CALJNB010000084.1 GCA_937981985.1 uncultured bacterium | reverse complement strand
CGATGGAAGTTAGCGTTAAAGCTAAGCCGACTGTACATTCGCACGGTGATGGCGTACCTCATCAACATTAATTCAAAACTGGATCTACCATGGAAGCAGAAACACAATCCAACATCAAAATTGCAGTCATCGCTATCGTTTTAGCCTGCGGGACCTTTGCTGCTTTAAAATTCTTTGGTCCCGATCACAGCCACAGAGACGGTGAAGTTCACTCGCATGACGGAGGCCAAGAACACGCCCACGGAAAAGACGGAGCTCATGTCGATAAAGCGGAAACGAACGTTTTGGAATCGGTCAAAAAAATTGAAAAAGGCATTCATAATCATGACGAAAAACACGCACATGCTCACGGCGAAGCACATGGACACCACGCTAAAAAGCCCAACGCTAAAGAAGCTGAAAAGCGCTCACACGACCACGGGGACCACAAACACGAAAAACCAGCGTCTAATACGCACACGCATGGGGATGGGGAAGCCCACAGGCATTAAAACGAAACTGTGGAAGCGCACTCTAAAGGTTTTAATCAAAAATCGCCGCTCGAAGTGCGTCCAAATTGCGAATATTTCGCTCTTCTTTTTTCTTAACCAACGATGCCGTTTCTTCGGCGTTGGTAAACTCACAAGAGTCCAAAGGTAACTCGTCCAAAAAACGGCTCGGCTCACGTGACATTTCTTGACCAAACTTCTGACGCGTTCTACACCAAGTTATTCCGAGATGCTCTTTGGCTCGGGTAATGGCTACGTATCCCAGGCGACGTTCTTCTTGAATTGCCGATTCTCCCTCCGAAACGCTTCTTTGATGTGGGACATATCCCTCTTCCCAACCAACTAAAAAAACGACTCGGAACTCCAGGCCTTTGGATGCATGAACCGTCATCATTTTCAGTCCTCCGCCCAGAGTATCGTCTTCAGAACTTCGATCCAAAGCAACCTTCATCAAAAAGTCTTCAAGTGCTTTGGCCGATGTTCCATGAACTTCGCCAAGCGATTTAAGAAACTCTTCCACGTTTTGGATTCTGCGATTGGCCATATAATCGGATAATTCTGAAGAGCGCAAATACTCGATAAAGTAGAGTTCGTTAAAAAGGTCACGCGCGAGTTCATGAAGCGGGCGCGCGGAACTCTCAAACTTTAGTCGAAAAGTTTCCAAGGTTTGTAGAAAGCGGCTAATTTTGGTTTTCGCGGCGTGTCCGAGATCGCCAAGCTCTCCGGTTCCAAATCCTTTGAGAGATTGGAAAAAGGAGATATCGTTTTCTTCGGCATACCTGGAAATTTTACCAAGTGTTGTCGGGCCGACGCCGCGAGGCGGAACGTTAACAATTCTACGCAAACCAACTTCATCAAGTGGGTTGAGGCAGACGCGGATCATGGCGATCGCGTCTTTAACTTCTTTTCGATCGTAGAATTCTTGCGAGCCAACAACAGTGAAGGGCACGTTATAACGAACGCAAACATCTTCAAATAATCTTGACTGCGGATTCACGCGATAAAGAATTGCCATATCTTGATAGGGGATATCCAAATTGCTGTGCATTTTTTCACATTCAGCAATCACAAATTCGGCTTCTTCGTGTTCATCATGTGCAGAGATGACTCGGACTTTATTTCCGTCGCCTTTCTCGCTCCAAAGATTTTTATCCTTACGATAATCGTTGTTTAAAATAAGTTGATTCGCAGTATTGAGAATACGATTTGTCGAACGGTAATTTTGTTCGAGCGTGATGGTCCTCGTATTGTCAAACTCATGTTCGAATTCTAAAATATTACCGCTTACGGCGCCGCGAAAAGCGTAGATCGATTGATCATCATCACCGACGACGACAAGATTTTGGTGTTCTGCCACAATAGCTCTGATAAATGCCAGCTGAGTTGCGTTGGTATCTTGATATTCATCCACCATGACGTACTGAAAGGACTCAGCATATTTTTTTCGAACATCTTCGTCTTTGTCAAAAATCCGGATTGGCAAACAAATTAAGTCATCAAAGTCGGTTGCGTTGAGTGATTTAAGATTGGCTTGATAGGTACTGAAAACACGTTGAGCAAAAGGCATCAATGTATTAAATTTCATCGAGGGAATTGCAATCGGCTGCTTGAATTCCATCTTCGCCTTACTGATCATCGAAAGAATCGCTTTTGCATCAACCGAGGTTGAATCGATATTCTTTTCTTTCATGATCGATTTAACGACGCCGAGTTGATCTGCATAATCCAGAATCGTGAAGGGACGACGATATCCTAGCACATCGATATGGGATCTTAAGATCTCGGCACCTAAACTATGAAAGGTGCTCAAGTAGATCTTCTTTGAAATTTTCTCGCCGACCAATTGACCGACGCGTTCACGCATTTCCGTTGCAGCTTTATTTGTGAAACTCACAGCAAGGATATGCTTGGGGGAAACTCCGCGGTTGAGTAACTTTGCAATGCGATAGGTGATAACTCTCGTCTTTCCGCTACCCGCACCGGCGAGTAGTAGAAGTGGACCGCCGAAATGTTCGACGGCTTCTTTCTGTTCAGGATTGAGAGTAGAAAAGTCTACGTTTTGGTAGTTGCTCATATTGAGGGCTTTTAACGATAAGTTCGAAAAGGTGCAAACCCTCCGCAAATAAGATTTACCTGTTGCCAATCCAGACCAAGACTTTTAGTTTGCATCCAGATCGAACACTAATCAAATAGGAGTTTACGATGTCAGACGTAATGAACGCTTTATTATCACATTTAGGCCCCTCTGCTATTTCGATGATTAGCCAACAAATTGGCGCAGATGAATCGACTACACAAAAAGCAGTACCGGTTGTATTGGCGACGTTATTGGGCTCACTGGCCCACAACACCCAAGCACCTTCAGGCGCTCACTCTTTGTCAAACGCTCTTACAAACGATCACGACGGTAGCATTCTTGGTGATATTGCTGGATTCGTTTTGAATTCGTCCTCTGGCCCGGGCGCCAGCATTCTTGGACATATTCTTGGTACGCAACAACAAAGTGTTGAAAGCGAGGTCGCAAACGCAACGGGAATGAACGCGAGTTCTATCGCCAAACTTTTGCCGATTTTAGCGCCACTCGTTTTGGGCTACTTGGGCAAGCAAAAATCAACACAAGGTTGGAACGCTGGCGATCTCGCATCGGCCTTACTCGGCGAAAAACAAAAACTTAGTCAAAACAAGCCTGCCGATATGGGTATTTTGGGTGGTTTGTTAGATTCAGATAACGACGGCGATATTTCTGACGATGTTGCATCGTTGGGTATTAAAGTTCTGGGAAGTCTTTTTAGTTAGAAAAAATATTCATAAAAACCATAACCATTATTCATAAGGAGAAACACATGGGAATTTTTGATTTTGTAAAAAACGCGGGTGCGAAAATGTTTGGGAAAGGCGCTGAAGAAGTGCCAGAAGCACCACCGGAAGTAAACCACTTTAAGAAGAAACAACTCGAAGAAGCAGAAGCAGCGCTTGACGACAAAATGGCGGCTCGTCTGACAAACGTCGTTTGGAATTTTGGTGTTAATGTCCAAGATCTAGACATCATGGTTGAAGGAGACATCGCGACGGTTCACGGTGTGGTAACGAATCAGTCGGATCTGGAGAAGATCGTTCTCCTTGTCGGTAATCACGAAGGAATAGCGCAGGTTGACGCTCAAATCGATGTCGAAGTTCCAGAACCTGAAGCAACATTCTATACTGTGGTTAAGGGAGATTCGTTGTCCAAAATTGCAAAAGCACAGTACGGAAACGCCTCTCGTTACCCTGAGATCTTTGAAGCAAACAAACCTATGCTGTCACACCCAGACAAGATTTATCCGGGACAGGTCCTTCGAATTCCGATGGAAGAAACCGCAAACGTCTAAAAACACCGAATATTTCCAATAATAAGCCGATTTTGCGCCCAACCTAAGGTTGAGCATTTTGCAAATATCGGCTATTTTTTTATTTTCCACTATTACGTGAGCGACGCCTAATGGCTGATCGACCCGCCGAAAGCATCAAAATAAGTTGCACCCATTGTGGTGAAGTGTTTTTTGTAAAAGCAAGTGAGCGGTCGTCGGCCTCGTGTCCCGTTTGTGATCAAGTCGTTGGTCCGCCAAACACTGGTATTGTAAGACGAAAGGAACGAAAAAAGTCCATGCCTGGAAAACTGTCGGCGCCTACAAAACGCTCGGTTAGTACCACCTTTATGGGCATTCCTACTTCCAACGTTGATTTAGATGACAATGCGCATGGACAAGCTCCGCCCGACTTCCGGCAACCCTTGGCGAATTCTCGCACGGAAATGGAATTTTCTTCGATAGGTGAAGATGATTCCGGAATAAATCCGTCCGTTTTCGATCCTGTGGCCCCTTTAGCGGGTACCTCCGAGGAAGCAACGGTTGCAATCGCCTCTCCTTCAGATGCGCACGACAACGCCGGGCCACCTGCTGCAATCTTTAATAAAAAAGTGACAAGGTCTCGAAAGAAAACCAAAGTCAAGCCAGACTCTACCGTCCCCAAAAAGGATATCGGTGAACCTGCAACACTTCCGATCCCCATTGCCGCCATCAAAAATGGTAGTGATATTCCCGGGATCCCCAAGATGACAAAGTCGGAAGCTGAGAGCAAATTTCGCAAGAATATGAAGACCTCCCAACTGAGTGATCGTTTAAAAAAGGCCAAACGAGAAAAATTAAATCTCAAAAGCGCCGAAGTGGTTGAAGAGGAAGTGACACACATCACTAAAAAACCGTCTCCACCTCCGAATGCTCAAAAAGCAGTACTGGGCGCTTTACCGTTGAAAAAGAACTCAAAGAAACCCGTCGTTACGCTACCAAAGCCAAATGCTGCATCGGTCCCGAGTGACGAGTCTTTGTTGACTCAGCTACAAGCTCTCGACAAACAACAGATCAGTAACGCCGGAAACGCTTCTGAAAATCGAGGAAGTGGGTTTATCAAATTGCCAACGACGGATATTTTAGACGTCCTTGGCACAGGCCAATTTCGACTTCGAGTCCAAGATATCATCTATGAACCCGTCGACGAAAAAGGACTGACTCAACTCATTAAAGGAGGAGTCCTTCTCGGCGCCGAGGACATTGCTGAAGCAAACGGAAATTGGATGCCGATTTCTGAGCACCCTGTTTTCTCCGAACTACGCGAAAGAATGGCTAGAGAGGCGCATTCCCTTCTCTCTAAAGTTGCTCCTGGAAAAGTAGATTCAGCGCCTCCAGCACAAAAACCGATTCATCCACCGAAATTAAACCTACCATCTAATATTTCGGCATCAGCATCGTCCCAACCGCGGGGAACAATGCCAATGTTTGCGATTCCCGAGAACTCACCGTCACCCTCTTCTGTTGCTTACTCTATAGACGATATTGCCCTGGATAAGACCGCAGTAGACGATAGTCCCCCGGCAGGTTTCTTGGAAGATGATGAAGATAATACCATCGAACAAGAGTTCAACGAGCTTCCAGGACCTTCTTTAGAAATACCATCCTCGCATGGCGCTATTGATTTAACTGAATCGGAACTCTTAACCGATGCACCTAAGAAGAAATCTGCGATGAGCATCTTTCTCGTCATCAGTCTCATTGTTGGCGTGTTAATCGCGGGTCTGATTTTTGCGAATTATCAAGGCCTATTAGACTCCAATACCTCGAATAAGACGGTCGAACTGGAAACGAAAACAGAAAACGATAAACCCGATACCCTTGCGAATAAAAAGGAAGTCGCTCAAAAAGAAGCTGTTATCGCTTTAAACGCGGCCCCAAAAAAAGTTGACCCGAAAGAGGATGATGTTGAGGCTAAGGCGCCCCCTACAGAAGAACCTACGGCCGAAAAAATCGCGGAGGAAGAACCCAAGGCGGAAGAACTAAAAGAAGAATTACCTCCAGAAGATAAAATTTCGGCCACGAACGAAATAGCTTCGATGAGCAGCCTTGAAAATGCAAAATTCGTAGGTAAAGCTGGCGGCAAAGCTCTCGCGTTAATTTTCGAAAAAGACGGTTCATCGTTTCTGCTCATACCGGAAACTGAATCGGGTGGATTAAAAAGAAATCTCGCCGCTCAAAAATTATGTGAATTATTGGAATGCCCTTTTGCCATCAACAATATCGTTGAAATCACCATTGATGCAGGGCAACTTAAGGCGTTAGGTGCCAGTCAAACCGCAATTCGAATTAAAGACGGAAAAATCAAAGCCTTGGTACAACCTATTTCTGAGAAGTCATTTCCCATCTCGAGCTCGTCTTTATGGCGACCGATTTTGAGACCAACCATGGCTGCCCGAAAAAAAGACGTGCAAAAATGGATGTCTAAAAACGAGCTAACCTTGTCGAACAAGGAATTCTCTCGTCAGCTTGGTGGAATTTTACTCCGCGATTTTTTGGTCAATGACTGGAACCGCTTTGAATCCAAGCCATCCCATGTCGGAATAGCGTCGGGGAAACTAGTGGACCAATGTTCAATTGTCGCGTTCGAAGCGCGTTCTTCGGGACGTGTCAAAGGACGCTTTGGTTGGACATCTGTATTCCCAGCCGAAATGGTCGAAAAACTAAAAAACCTTGATAAAAAATCAACCTTAGAATTACTCTTTCCAAATGCCTCCACAACGGATAAATCCCGTTTTAACGTTTTCTGGAAACAACGTAACAGTGCCCTTAGTCGCATTGAAACGTTAGCTGCCAAATCCGGCAAAGAGAACGTCTTGCTCACTAAATAAGAGAAATATGATTTATTTTGGTACCGATGAAGTAAAACGCGGCTGGGAACGTTATTTTGATCTATGCAATTCCCTTGAGGTTCGTAACGAAGCATCCGAAGACGCAGATCCAAGCATTGCCACACTCAATACTTGGCGAACGAAATCACCCAAAGGTTTCGCTTTTGTAATTCACGCGGACCGCGAAATCCCAAAACTTCTTGAAGCGGGTTACGAAAACAACAGCACTGACCTCCCTCCAGCCTTCACCGAAGCCTGGGAACGAACACTCCTCCGTGCTAAAGCACTGTCCGCAAAAGCGGTCATTATCGAAACACCACCCGAATTTAGGCCCTCGGAGAACTCTAGAATTTTAATTCAGAAGCTCGGTAAGACTGTTGGCGGACAAAAGCTTCCAGTTATCTGGGAACGACATGGTTTATGGGGAACGGAAGAATCCATTGAAATTTCTCGTTCTTCGGGTTTAGTACCGTGTTTTGATCCCTTCATCGCTGATAGCGACGAAATAAAACCCAAAAAGGGTAATGAAGTTTGCTTTCGAATTACCGAACGCGCAGCTTCGAGACGACAGTTTGACGAATATGATTTTGAGAAATTGGTAAGATGGTGTTCATCCTATAACCGTTCGTTTGTCCTTTTTAACGGACGTCATAAACACCTTCACGCTAAAGTCATGTCGCTCATAACGCGCGAGCTCTAATCATAAGGACTTCGATGACGCAGACTCCTTTCTTTGTACTTGAAAAAAAAGGGGAATCCGAAATCATTGTGAAACAAAGTCGCTTCATTGGATTTGCCGAACCACTCGTCAGCGAAAAGGGGTTGAGCGAGGACCAGTTAGAACAAACTGCGCAAAAACGTATCAACGAAATCCGAAAAAAATTCCATAACGCTCGCCACGTTTGCTTTGCGTATCGAATCCAAAAGGACGGAAGTGCGAATCAATTCTTAGAAAAATATAGCGATGATGGTGAACCGATTCGTACGGGCGGATTTCCCATTCTTCAATTGCTTCAAGGACACGAACTCGAGAACTCGATCGCTGTCGTTGTCAGATATTTTGGCGGCATAAAACTAGGACCCGGAGGTTTGGCAAGGGCTTATAGAATGTGCGCTCGTGAAAGCATCGAAATGTCGGGGCGTCTCCAAATCCTTCCGCAGCGATCGATAACCTGGGAGATTGATTATGATCTTATGGGACCACTCGAACACTGGCTAAAAAATCGAAGTGGCATCAGTATCAAAAACAAAATATTTGCTCAAAAAATAACAATTATATTCGACGTCCGTGCAGATTCTTTCAGCGAATATTCGGTCGAACTCGCGGATTTTTTGCAAATACCAATTCATTACCTCGAAAACAAAGAGATGTAGTGCTTTTACCTTGAAAAGAAGCAAATTTCTGAAATAATATAAAGAACCACTTTAAAGTTTCACATACTGGAAGAAGTAATGTTTAAAAAAATTATTATAGTGTCATGCTTATCTCTCGTCGCAGGCTTGGGATGTGAGGGTTGTTCAGAAAAGCCAAAAGAAGTTGAAAAAAAGGTCGAAGTTAAAAAAGTCGAGGTCAAGGAAGTCGAGAAAGTCGACCCTTTGAAAGAGGCAAAAGAAAATGCTGACGCCGTCGGTACATTAGCTGGGGTTGCCGTTTCTGATTTTGCCCAGGCCGTAGCTGCTGACATCGATGCTGCGAAGAATAAGCCCGTCAATGTGGTAAAAAACAGAAAAAAAGTTGAAAAGAATACCGGATCGCTTGCCGCAAAAGATATCAAAAAAGTATTCAGGTCCCACAAGGGCGCAATGCGCAAATGTTATGAGCGCCAGTTGAAAGGCAATCCATCATTGGAGGGCCGTGTGCGACTCACTGTCAACATCGCATCATCCGGTCGAGTTTCTTCCGCCAAAGCATCGGGACTCTCAGGGCAGGTACATCGTTGCATGGTAACCCAGGCAAAAACAATGAAGTTTCCAAAACCTAAAGGAGGTTCGGTCTCGGTTAATAAACCTTACAGCTTTAGCCCGAAAACCTAACCCCTACACGGCTCGCCCGAGTGTGCAACCTTGGCTACATATCAATACGAGCCTTGACGAGATGTCGAACGAGGATTTATAACATTAGAACCCAATAGGCTGGAGTCTGTGTGTCTGATCCTTTTGAACTTTTAGAAAACCGAATAGACCAGGTAGTTTCTGGCACTGGAACGTTCTCAGGACTACATTATTTTTGTCAGCTCGGAACTCAACGTGACCGGCGTGGGATAACTACACTACAACTTTCCGGCTCCGGACGTGCTCTTTTGAGCTGGAGAAGCACCGACGGCGACTCGGATATATACACCTACGCGCTGGATGAAGATGAGATGAAAGACTTTTACTCGCTTCTAAAAGCAAATCCTTTTTGGCGTCAAAAACCCAAACGTCGGTCCCAAAAGGGCGATGAAGTCAATGTACACATGAAAATTTCGGACAACGATTCGGGCACTTATAACGGGGTTCAGTTTTGGACAAACGACCTTCCAGAATTCCCTGTTTTAGATACACTCATTCACCGGATCGAAAAACTGTTCGCCGTAATGAGCGAAGAAGAAATACCGCAATACTTTTCCTGATCGTATTCAATCTGAGTTCTTGCGAAAATAGAGTTAGACCAAGCCTGGTACCCACACGCGCGGAAAAAAAAGAGAACTTAGCAGCTCAAGCAAGCCCGGAGGAGTTACAAAACTCAAAAGACGATTTCGATGCGCAATGGAAACAGACCTCACAGATCGTTGCGCCAGCGCCACCGCAAAAATAAAAGCTTGCTCATAAAGTGTTGACGGGACTACACACCCCCTCCTAGACTCCCCGCTCCTCAAAATGACGAATGATCGTGAAAGATGTGACGACAGAAAA
The DNA here is from genome assembly GCA_937981985.1 of uncultured bacterium. Classification (GTDB taxonomy): domain Bacteria; phylum Myxococcota_A; class Bradymonadia; order Bradymonadales; family Bradymonadaceae; genus CALJNB01. The sequence continues at coordinate 19,215 of CALJNB010000084.1, read as the reverse complement.
CGACAATAAAAATAGAAAATTGCGGGATCTGGTCCGGTTTAACCCCGCTTCAAAAAAAGAGTGGCTACATCGCTTTTTGGTATTATTGGCGGCGGCATGCGTTCTGTTGCCTTTCATCGGAAGTTTCGGACTCTGGGACCCGTGGGAAACCCACTATGGTGAAGTTGCACGTCAGATAACCGAAAGAAACGATTGGATTAGCACATGGTGGGGCAGTCATTGGGAAGATGCTAAAGGCAGCCGAGAAGGAAATTATTTTTATTCCAAACCTATTTTAATGATGTGGTTAATGGCGATGGGAATTTCTGTTTTTGGCATTTCCGAGATCGGAATTCGGATCGGAATCGCACTTATAAGCATGCTGGCGCTGGTTCTTATCTACACGATGGGTACCAAGGTTTTTTCGAAAAGAACCGGTGTCATTATGACGCTCGTCGTTGGCACTTCACCTATCTGGTTTTTTCTTTCGCGCCAGGCCCAAACCGACATGCCTTTTGTAGGATTAATGACGATCGGGATGTGCTTTTTTATGATGGGGCTCTTTTCAAAGGATCGACATGAGCCTGCCGACAAGCTTTCCTACGCGCTTAGTTTCGGATGGATTTACCTCACAATCATCCCCCAATTCACCGTTATCATGGCAGGCCTTTCCAACTGGCGCGGCAGCGAAAACAGGTTCATGGATACTTTTGCGAATGAACCTCGCCTAAGCATCATTGCGGGATTTATTAGTTTAGCTCTCTCCGCTTTTCTTCTGTTTTTTAGCATTTGGCGCTTCCGAGATGACCCTAAAAAACGTTTTAAAGTTGCTCTATCGGCTGGCCTGGTTGTTATCGTACCCTACCTTGCTCTTCTTGTGGCCATACTGTCTGTTTCTGAAAATCTCATAAGAGACCTCAACGGTTGGTATGCATGGGGCCCCATTCAAGTCGGACAATATTCATTGATATTGGGACTAGGAACCTACTTAACCTTCGCACGTCCCAACATCGAACGACGGCGGCTCTACCTTTACGCGTTCTATCTTTTTGTTGGCCTGGCCACCTTAGCGAAAGGCCTATTGGGATTCATGCTTCCAGGCGCCATATTATTTATCTATATTTTGACAACCCGTCGCTGGCGAGTACTTCGCGAAGTCGAGCTCCTCAACGGAATTGCTTTTTTCATTGCCATAACCTTTCCATGGTATGCAGCGATGCTAATACGTCACGGCATGGCGTACTGGAATCGTTTTTTTGTCCACGACCATTTTAAACGTCTAGCCAGCGGCGTTCACCAGATTGACACTGGTAGTTTTGAACATTTCGTAAAGTGGCTCGGGTACGGACTCTTTCCCTGGTCAGCTTTTATCCCTGCTATGTTCGCCCGCGTTTTTGGTGGCGAGCCAATGCGAGAAAACGATCGGGAGAAACACGCAACTTTGATGGTTGTAATCTGGATGGTTTTAGCTTTTACGCTTTTTACATTATCATCCACCAAGTTTCATCATTATATTTTTCCGGCAATGCCTGCTATCGGTATCCTCGTCGCGTTGGTCATCGATGATGCGCTAGATCGAGAGTACGCATCGCCGTGGCCTCTCTTTCTTTTGGCGCTACCGATAATGGGTATTCTAGCTTGGGATATACTGAGCGACCCGCAAATTTTCAAAAACTTATTCACTTACAAATATGATCGTAAGTGGAACAACGGCGACTGGGATTCATCATTTAGAAGTTCAACCTTTTGGATTATGGTTCCGATGTTTATCGGCTCTCTTTTATTATTAAGCCGAAATGCGATTCCCAAAAAAGCTGGTTTTTTCACGGCGAGTTTCGGCGGTGTGATGTTAGCGTTGTTTTGCCTGAATTCTTATATGCCTAAAATTAGTAATACATGGAGCCAAAAGGGGTTATGGGACTACTACTACGCGAACTGCACGACCGAACCCGCTCCTAGGGGACATGACTCCAGAAAAACGTACTGTAAAGAACCCGCAATTTCTTATAAATTGAACTGGCGAGGAGAAACGTATTATAGTCAAAATCAGGTTATCCCGATTCGAGATGATGATGATTTCACCCATTTCTTGACGAATATCGGCGACGGTACTTTTTATGGAATTATGGAGGCAGGACGCTTCAGTGGGGGCTTTCAGCGCAAACTACCTCAGAAATATAAAAACAAATCATGCATCGTATATAACGAAAATATGAAATTTATCCTCGCCAAAGCGCCTTGCGAAAAGGATGATCCCGAAAGAGTAGAAAATAAAAAACAAACTGACGAAACAAAAGGTCGAGAATGAGTTGATTAAATTCTAAATAGTCGCTGAAATATCTTGACGCGGGGCCCTTTTACACACTAACTGAATGCACTTGAGAATGCCGGAGAATATCTATGTCAGAAAACGAAACAAAAAACGAATTAAATGAAGGAATCGAAGAGGAAGACCTCGAAACAGGCGTTGAAGTCGACGAAAACGAAGAGGAGCCAAACGATACCGACTTAAAAGCTGCCGACGGCGTTGGAAGTAACGAAGACGACGATATCGCGGTCGACGACAGCAAGTCTTTCGGTCTTGACGAAGATGGCGAAGCACGAAAGCCGCAAAAGTTTGATGTTGGAATGATCAATGAAGATTATAAAGACGCGGTTCTGGTGAACCCTCAGCGTGCGCGGGTTCAGAAGCACCTCAAGCGTTCGGAAGCTATCCTCGGAGCTGATTTAACAAAAGCCGACGAAGTCCACCGAATTTGGACTCAGCTGGAAGAAGAAAACAACGACGTTAAGCCGCTTAAATACAGTATGAAAAAATCGGACTATGTTGAAACGGATGTACTCGCTCATCCAACATTGGGTAAAGGATACATCATCGAGATTCTTCCCAATTCAAAAATTAACGTACTTTTCGAAATGGGCGTCAAAAAGCTTGTCGTAAATAGATAACCCACCTTAGGGCTTCGGTTGATTTCCCAACTCGAAGCTTGCCTCAAGTAAATCCTCAAACGAAACATCAGCCGAAATACCGAAGCGGCCTCGGGTGTATTTCTCCGAGGTTATTTTATATTTCGCTAATTTACTTTTAGAGACGCGGACCTCTGATGAGGCTAACGCTTGCATCATTGAAGAGATTTTGCGACTGAGTTCCAAATTGGCTGTCTGCTTCGCGCTATCAAGATCACCATCTTTTCTCAATTTCAGCTTTCGATCTAAGGTTCCAGTCAATGCGAAACGAATGATGCGCTTTGCCGGCTCCCAACGACCGTTTTCTCGTAAATCCGGAAGAATATTCTTTTCGAAATGATGAATCGCTTTCTCTCGAAAGATGTCTTTGCGCAGCTTGAGCGACCGTATCCGCGCGTCTTCCAGCTGCTGCGGGCGCCCCTGCAAATCTAGGATTTTAGAAAACACATTTGCTGCTGCTATTTTTTCGTTTCCGTCGACTAGACTATCAGCTTCTGCGAAGTAGAAGGTTATCAACTTCTGTGTAAGTAAAGCGTTTTCAGGATTTTGCTTTAATCCCCTCAACGCTACTTCTTCATAGAAATCAGGTTTTTTCTTCGAATCAATCTTTTCTAACCATTGGCGATACAATTGACCAAATTGAGCTTCGAGATGTTTTCGGGAAATCCTTTTTTCCAATGGCCGATCAAGTTCTCCGACAAAACCGCCATCAACCCAGAGATCTAAAAGTTTTTTCTCGGCGACATCAAATTCGTTTCGCGACATGTGGATGTCCGCATATAAACGTGATGCTTCGAAATTTCCCGAGTCATTCTTTAGGATCTGGTCCAATATCATTGCGCTTTTCTCTAGATTTCCAGACGAATGTGCGATTCGAGCGTTACGCATCGGATCACGTTCACAGCCAAAAAATGAAAATCCCATTAAAATAAGAATCACCAACACTTTAGGATTCATGGGGTCACCGGAGGTCAAAGAAGGATAAATAACCGAACGCACTTTAACCGTTAATTCAGAACAATCGAGAACAAAATTGAAATATTAGATCTAATCACGGTAGTCGCTGGCACTAAAAAATTGCTTCCGATCTTATCCAGACGAAATCGTTATGATCGAAAGCTCGACCGACGGAAAGCATATCACCAAAGGGTTCAAAAAAAGTAAGGCCCACTGAAGATTTAAATCGCGGTGTCCAGCGATATTCGACCGATCCAGCAACTAATATATCCTGTCTCGATAGATCTAAACGTCCGCCCATCTGCGCTTGCATATCCAACCATGGTAACTCCCAGACAACATTGGTTATGAGTCCGTAGTTTCGACTACCGAATAATAACCTTAACTCTCTGGAACCCCTTTCATCATCGGAAACGAAATACTCGCTGAAGGCGCCGTCAAATGAATCCGCTTCGGAATAGAAGCCCTCAATAACGACCGTGAAGGCGTCATCCTCTGATTCTATCTTTTCGTACGATAATCCCAACGCGGCATTCAAAAAGGGACGTCGTATCGTTGCCAGCGTCTCGCTCACAAATGTTTTCTCAGGATGTACCGCAACTTCAAAACGAACACCGAATTCACCGAAATAACGCGCGCCGTCCAAACTCAACATGTGAAGTCTAGAAAATTTCGATTCAGCTAAAGTCCCACCCGTTTCGACTTTATTTCGAACCTTTGAAAAACGTTCTAACCCATCGTCGTTGCGCCCAAGAAACTTAGGAATATCTAAATCCCGTAAAAACTGCCCATCCTGCAAAACCGCCTCCCCCAAAGCGCGAAGATCAGAATCAAGATAAAGGGAAGGTGTACGATCCCAACCGAAAAAATACCCTAAGGAAAGATCGGCGTTCCAAAGAGTGGTAGAAAGTCTACCGCCAATACTAATATTAGTGGGGTCCTCATCGGGACGTTCAGAAGCAATTAAGGCCGATTGAACAAATTCCTCGTTCGATCGATCAACAAGGCTATCGATAAGACCTGTGACAGGAAGGTTTGAAAACGAAGAAATATCGGCTGCGAGGAAACTCGAATCACGACCAAAGGTGAAACTTCGATCCGGGACAAAAAATGGAACGAATATTATCTGCGCGCTGAAGGATTCGAACACGTACTTAAGATCAGCGCCCAGTTGCGGTAGGCGCATAGATGCGTCTTTGGTTAACGCACGAGTTCGGTCGACCGGATTGATAATATCACTCGGACGAGAAATATCTGTGCTTCCCCAACGCGTGATCAAATTGCCCGCTTTGATATTCCATTTTCCTTTTTGATATTGCGCATACGATTCACCAAGCTGAACATCAAATTGAGTACGAACCTTCGCAGGGTTGATATATAGATTTACCAACTCCTCGTTTTTCTTTCCTCCCGTCCAATGCATCATTTCCCCGGAGAGAAAAAAATTCCATTCACGAGAAGTCCGAACATCTATCTCTAACTTGAGACGTTGAGTCCATTCGACAATATCTTCGTTATCGCGGTCAAACCGAGTATCGAATTGTGCATTTGATGAAAAATGCCCGACCATATCCGCTTCAATCATAAAAGATTCGTCTGGGGTCACTGAATCCTCAACGTCCGGAAGAACCGTTTCATCACCGTGCGAAATGGCTTCGTCATCGTGCGAAATGGTTTCGTCACCGTGCGAAATCGTTTCGTCTCCGTGTAATATCGGCTCCTCGTCTTGAGCAGTAATTTCTTCTGCGCTCAATAAAGCGCTAGAAAAGGTGACCATAAGGAAAAGTGATAACTTCATCTATTTCCCGAGGTTATCCTTTGAAAGTGCGGCGTCAGAAATTTCAACGTCGTCTTTTAACCCACTGACGATCATCGTCGTTTTCCCACCCATCGGGGATTCGACAGTAATCTTTTTGGCATAGGTGCGCCCTGATTTCGTTTTACTTAGGCCTCGAACGAGCATCGTCTTTGCAGTTTTTCCCTTTGAAAAAAACTCTACCTTCAACGTGATGAAATCAGATTTACGTACGTACACTAAAATACGGTCATAATCGCTGTCGGTTTTTGCTGAGGGCGTCGCTTCGATAACGTATGAATCGTGTTTACCGATCTTCACATCTTCTTTGCGCTTATACGTACCGTCTTTCAAGTCACGTGATTCAAAATCTGCATAACTAAAATGTGAGCCCAAAAACGCTCCCTTTTTCTGTCCACCCGCTATTCGACGAGTGACGCCGAACGCCGGCAAAAACATCCAAACATCATCGTCCCCTGATCGCTCGACGAATAAAAACGCCTGACCTTTCACTTCTTTGGGTGCAGTAAGCGTGACCTTGGTACGTGCTTTATCATCACTCGTTTTAGATAATATTTTCAAAGCGCGTTTTCTTTCTGAACCATCTTTGGACTTTATTGACAATTCCAGCGTAGCCTCCCCAGATTGAAATCCTGTTGAGTTCTTGTCGATGGTTTTATCGACAATCTGCTTGGGAGTCAGATTATCGGCAAAAGCGACCGTAGGAATGAAAAACGCACACAATAAAAGACAATTTAAAATTTTCACGGAAACTCCGGTCCATATTCTTAAGGCCGCCGAGATAAAAAAAACGCGCCGGCCAGGATTCGATAACGGTAGCACTCATGCGACCTTATTTCTATAAACCTTAAACGAAATTTAGCGATACTAATTCATCATTCAGAATATTTAGACAACGAGGTATTGTGTTATGGCGTTTGACGCATTCAGCGACTAAGAGTATTTAAAGGCCTTAACGAAGCTGTGGAAGACAATGATCCAAGTAACAGGCCTAACCCGCTACTACGATGCGTACCCAGCGATCAGTGACGTTGATCTCAACATTGAAGACAAGGTCATTGTCGGCTTTCTCGGACTCAATGGAGCCGGGAAATCCACCCTCCTCAAAATGCTTAGCCGCGTTCTTCCACCGCACGGGGGGACAATTAAAATCGACGGTGTCGATATCTGGGAAGACAACAACGCCGTACAAACAAAAATTGGATATTTACCCGAGGAACCCGCCCTCTATCGAGATATGAGAGTCACAGATTTTCTAAAATGGTGTGGCCGACTCCGAGGTATGAGCGCCGACGATGTTCACAATGCGCTTCCTCGAGTGATGTCAATGTGCGACTTGGAAGGTAAAGAAGAGGTTGTCATCGGCGCGCTTTCTCATGGGTTCAAGAAACGCGTAGGAATAGCACAGGCGATAATTCACTCGCCGGCTTTGCTTATTCTCGATGAACCCATATCTGGCTTGGATCCACTTCAGATTATCGAAATGCGTGCGCTGTTAAAGCGACTAAAACAAGATTGCACGGTATTAGTGAGTTCTCATATTTTGACTGAGATTTCCCAGGTATGCGACCGGATTCTTGTTATTAAAGAAGGACGTATTGTCGCCGACGGGACAGAATCTGATATTGCGATGTTGTCGGGAAGCTATCAATACGCATTGGAGACGATAGACCTAAACGAAGACGAGGCACGAGAACTATTCGGAAAAATCCCACTCGTAACCTCATTTACCAAAACGGATTCTCATCGTTTTTCAATTTTGCTCAACCAAGACCAACCAGAGGTTATTGTACGTACGGTGATAAAAGCGGGATACTCGGTGCGAACAATGATTCCGAACGCCGAAGAGCTTGAAAAAACCTTCGCAAAGATCCTTGAAAGTACGGAGAACTCTTGAAAAGCGTGATGCTTGTCGCCAAGCGAGAATTACTTGCCTACTTCAACTCCTTTACCGGTTATCTCATCATAGCCGTCGTTCTTTTGGTAACAGGGTTGCTTTTTAATACGATCGCCTTGGGAACGAACATCAAACTTAGCTACGATATTTTAGCCGGGACGGGCCCACGACACTTCGGTTTCTTTTGGGTCATGTTTGGAACGTCAACGGTTGCCTCAATATTTCTGACGATGCGCTTGATTTCAGAAGAGCGACAATCAGGCACCCTGGTTCTGCTACAAGCTTCTGGTCTAAAAGACTGGCAACTCGTTTTAGGGAAATGGCTTTCGGCGATGCTTTTCATCGCCTTCCTACTCATGTGCACGGCCTACATACCTGGCTTGATTTTTGTGAACGGTAAAGTTGCCATTAGTCATATTTTAATCGGCTACCTTGGCCTCTTTCTCGCTGCCGGAATGAGCTCCGCGATTGGTGTTTTTGCGTCCAGTTTTTCGAAATCACAAGTCATTTCAGTTCTCATTTCAGGCGTAATCATAGCGTTTTTCTTGTTGGCTTGGGTTCTTGCACGAAATGTCGATCCCCCCTTTAACGATATCTTTTCTTATTTGAGTATGTTCGATCGCCACTTTGGTCGAGCTTTCGCGAAAGGGCAAATCCACACCCGTTCTATCGTTTACTTCGTCTCAATGACTGCCTTTTTTCTAATGCTTTCGGTTCGCGTACTACAAGCTAGGAGATGGAGATGAGTTTCCCGCACCTCCTTTTCGTATTAGCGACACTATGCTTTTTTTCAGCATTCAGAATTTTTGAGGGAGACAACGCCCTATGGGTCTCTAGCGCCCTTACTATCATCGTGATGATTAGCGCATTCGCCATGCAGTTTTCGTTCTTTCGTAAGGCACAAAATAATAAAAGGATCGCGCTGAAGCGCTGGTTTCAATTTTCGGGATTGGTTTTTGTCGGAATGTTTTTCTTTCTCATATCTGGCTTGATACACGATAGGGGCATCCGTATTGACAGCGAAGATTTTGAACTTGTTAAAAATATACTTTGGGCGACGCTATGCGTCGTTGGCATCGTAGGATCGACAATTCTTGATTTCATTAATCACTCCTCACCTGTCCTCCTTCCAAATGTTTTTTTAAAAAAAGGCCTTCACGCTACGGCCATGATCTCAATGGGTTTTCTCCTTCTATTTCCTGTCAACTACATTGCGAATCAACACAATATCCGGAAGGATTTTTCGTTTTTCAAAACCGCATCCCCGAGCCAATCCACAATCAACATCGCAAAGGCTGCTTCCTCACCCTACGTCATTTATATATTCTCAAGTGCTTCATCACAGGTCGGTATAGAATTATCGGACTACTTCGATGAGCTTAAGAAGACTGTTCCGATGCGAGTCAAACGCGTGGACCAAATCGCAGAACCAAATTTGTCAAAGACGCTGAAAATTCGTAGTAATGGATACGTTGTCGTTTCCAATGAATCTATAAGTTCAGAATCGAAACCGGATATGACAAGCATGCGCTCGGTTCGTCCTCAACGAATCCGAATTGGAAACAATATTGAAGATAAACAGGTCAAAGAAAAATTGCGTAAGTTCGACGCACAGATACGCAAAGCAATGATAGCAGTAGAACGTGGTAAACTCAGTGTTTACTCTACAACCGGTCATTCCGAACTCACATGGAAAGGCAACGCAACACCTGCACGAAAAATCCGAGTATTTAAAGACGGATTAGAGAGCTATAATTTTCGTCTTAAATCCTTCGGACTTACTGATGGATTGGCGAAAGAAATTCCGGATAGTGTTGCTGTCCTTCTCGTTCTCGGACCTGACCTAGGACTTTCAGAAAACGAATACCTTTCGATTAAGAAATATCTAGAAAACGGTGGCGCTATCTTGCTTGCCCTTGAACCTCCAACATTTCGACAAGGGAATGCTCTTCAAGATACAAAGGATTTTTCAAACGATCTCTTGAATTGGATGGGCATTGAATTTGAGCAAGGAGTTCTTTTGTCCAAAACAGGGACGCAACCTGTGACAAGAAGTAAGCAAGATCGAATGCATTTTGTGACCAAGCAATTTGAAAAACATCCCTCTGTGTCTTCAATCAACGCAGATCGCACCCAATCTTTTGGACTTTTTGTATCCACTGCCGGAGCCTTGAAAAACCTAAAAAAAACCGAACGTAAAGTAACCACTGTTGTTCGTTCACCGAGCTCTTCATGGCTAGAAACCAAAACTAACCTCGAACCCGATCCCGAAGAACAACGCGGCGCATTACCAATAGCGATGGCTATACAAAGCAAAAAATGGCGCGCTTTTGTAGCTTCAGATGCCAGTATCTTTTCTGATTTCGCAATGCAAAATACCGGTAATCAACAGTTTTCTTTAGACGTCATTAACTGGCTTAGTGGACAAGAGACACAGTCGGGGTCGCTTTCTTCGGAGGCCGACTTGCCTTTTTCGCCCACCAAAGAGGGACAGGCGATTTGGTTTTACTTGAGCATTCTCGGCGTCCCAATTTTAGTCTTATTCTTCGGCTGGATACGAATTCGCCAACGAAGAAAAGAGCAAAATTAAGTATGGAACGAAGCGCGACCATTCTTCTGGCGTTACTTGTTCTTAGTTCCGCGCTAGCAATTTACGTTCGACAAACTAAAGGTAGCGAGTCGACGCCTGACGCATCGGTATTTGTATGGAAGGTCTCTCAAGATGAGGCAACCTCCTTCTCATTTAGAAACGACAACTTCCAAGTCGAACTTACCCCTAAGATCGATGATTTCGGTCGTTTTTGGACGGCCCAAACGACACGAAAAATTCCACAAACAAGGCTTAAACAAAAAAACCATAAGTTCGGTGAAGTGGATCGAGATACTACGATCGTCGTTGAAGACAAAGAATTACAGACACGGATAAAACACTTCGTGGTTGGGCGTAAGGGCCGAAGCTTTTTAGAGAACTTACTACCTTTGCGTGCCAAGTCGATCATCTCCAATACCGACGGAAGGGAAGACGAATTCGGTCTAAGTGAAAACGCAGGCAGATTTACCATTGAGACCGACGAGGAAAAGCGAAACTACGAAATCGGTTATTCCGGTTATGGCTCGAAGGTGCGCTATATCAAAAGTGAAGGTGCGGATATCTTCGCACTGGATGAACGCATTTATAACGCGATGCTTGAAGCGGACACAAAACTTGAAGGCAATATCGTTTTCGCGCCAGAGATCGATGATCTTTTGTCATTCACGGTAAAGAACCGAAATCGATCGCTAATCATGAAGCACAAAAGGCGAGGTGATTCGTCCTACTGGACGCTTAATGACGATGAGAACGCGTCCTCGCCGGTTAAGTCTTGGGTTGAAACCAAACTTCTAACCATGACAAGTACAGGATTCGTACCCGACGCATTAAAACCCAAACAGCTAGAAATACTTTTGGAATTTGAAATGAACATTCGTGATGTTGACCAAAAGATAAGCGGCACATTTTTCAAAAAAAATAGCGCCATCCGACCGATTTATTTCGTTAAAACAGATCTGACACGGGGACTGGTAAAAATGAAACCCCGTCAAGTTTTGGATTTAATCGCGTCCCTAAGAACTTTGGAATAAAATAAAGGCCTAATCAAAATCTAATCTGAAAAAACCTTATCGATTGCACCTGAGATACCCCCAGGAGGTTTAGGCAGTTTGTCTAAAGTGGGTTGAGTATCCATATACTGCTCCATACTAAAGACTTGTGCTCCCCCGCCCGTACTTCTTGGAAGTATCGTGATTTCTATCACCTCACCATCCTTTTCTAAAGATAAACCACGACCGCGAAGCCTAGCAACGTTGGGAATCAGTTCTGCCATCTTATTCAGTACTCTCTGTTTCCCCGACTCTTTCCATCCTCGATTGGTCATCGCTTTCAGATAGAAATCATAAGTTTCGTCCATGTTTGAAGTCGTGTTCCATTTATTGATATTATAGGGCTCAGTCTTATCTAAAGCTGCGACCCTTCGCACGCGTTTACATCCCACACAAGCAGGTATCTTTTCGTCAGGGGGCGATTGTTGAACACCTTCTTCATTCGTCAGTTTACCCGCATCAAAATCATCATCGGTCCAAACGGTAAGAATTTCCGCCGTTCTGGAACCTTCGTCTTGGCGTACTTCGAGGTAGCGGTATCCGTTGAAGAGATCTGAGACGCGTTTGCCTTTGATTTCATTTTCGGACATACGAGCCGTTTTTTCAATAAAAGCGTCTGCAGTAGAACCTAAACCCAGAACCCCGGACATTTCGTAAACATTTTTTGTTTTTCGAGTCGGTACCAACTCGCCGGCAAGCATCGCTTTTCGTGATTCGCTATTCTCGATTTCTTGTTCTGGGCTAAGATTGCGCGCCATCGTGGAGGCAAGTACGGTCTGATGGTTGATATAATTTCTTTTATTCACACCCGCATGCACTAATTCTTCTTGAACTAAGTTTGCAGTTTCTTCGGCAGAGGCAGAATTGTGAATCCTAGCAGTACCGAAAAACATAATATTTCCGTTAAAATCATAAGGACGCGCTTTTATTCCGAGTGCTGCAACGGCATTTTTATATTTATTCTTATCCGGACTTCCATCTAACATATAGATATCCGCATCAGCTGTTTTTACCAAGGCCTCCTTTTCATCAGGACTGACCACCAAGAATACAAGAGCAACCAGGCAAATAATCGAAGCGGCGCCAACAAGTTTAATTATAACTAGTGCAGTATTTTTCATATCAAGGACCTACGGCAGAGAATGCGTTACCACATTCAGGATCAGGTTGTAACGACTCACATTGTAAATCGATTGCGGTCATATCAATGTTGGTGAAGGCACACCCACCTGCAGGTGGAGCTGCCAAACACGCGTCTCTTTCATCGTTTTTAGCCTGAATCGCATCTTGCTTACAAGTCGCATGATTTCCAATCTGATTATAGCATGATCCATCTGGCGGCGGGTCCGGCGTACCGGGCGCCCCCCAATCGGGCTCGCCACCGAAATCTGTAGCATAATCAAAAGTGAGAATCGATTCTCTGAGAACACGATGTTTATTATGTTCGTTTTCAATCAATAAAACAGCCGCCAATCTATGGGTGGCTGCAGTATTAATAGGAACACCCATTCTTACTTCCTTAAAGTTATAAGTCCCAAAAGCAGTCGTCACCGATCCACCCTGTTTTGCGCGCGCTGTACCATAACGAATACCGGTAGCAAGCCCAAGCGTCGACAACGGGCTGCCGCCAATAAGCTTATCATCTAATAGTAGCTTTGCCGGTGATCGATCTCGAAATTTTGCATGAATATTTTTAATACCATAAGATATCTCAACGGGCCCTGGAAGACCCGGGACAAAAATGGCCGCCATTCCAGTTTTAAAGGCCGAATCGAAGTAAATCCCTCCGGCTTGAGGTGCAGTTGAGAAAGTTTCAGCTGAAGTGAACTCCATCCCAATGAGCGCACCAAGCGGGACCGCATTTGGCACATTCAATAGAGAATCTCTTTGAGTTTCTTCCCAAAGCATCCTATTAGCGGTTGCCATTGCGCGAAGCCCCGTATCGCCAACTTGATAAAGTGAACCCATACCAGAAAATATGATGATAAAAATAGGAAGGGTTATGACAAATTCAGTCATCGCCGATCCCTTTTCGTCTTTATTGAGTCGTGCAAAAATCATTTTGGTACCCCCTTCAGTTTTTCAGGTGTAAACGTGTCACCGGCGCGCAATAGATACTTGATATCCTTCTTTGCCGAATCGGTACTAAAATCATCTCCAAAGCGGTCTCCAATGACGATCGATCCCAATAAAAGCAAAGGTATTGAATCATTAATGATGGTATCTAAGCGCGCTGGCGTGGTCTGTACAGCACTTCCCAAGGTCTCACCCGGAACCAAAAAAGGACGCAGTCTTCCTTTCCATCTAGGGGACCACATGTCTGGCGTTTTTTGAATCCCCAGACGATTTGCTAAAACACTAAGCCCGCCCCCAAAAGCGGGGGTAGCTAAAATCTCAAAAGGTTGCTTATAAACCAATTCGCTTCTCGCCATTGCGAAAAATCCATCAACGTCAAAATCATCGTTGCGGACGTAGTCGTGTTCAGGTGCACTTAATATATCATATTTTTTTCTAGCACCGTCAGAATCCATACGCCCTTGTCTAGGACGGTAGGAAAACGAGATATTCGATGAGGCCTGTGCCCATGCATCCTTAGTTCCTGAATTTTCTGCGAAGTTATCTTTTATCCGCCAATCCAAATAACCTTCGTTTGCATACATGGTGTGCGCCATCAAACAGCCCGCGAATGGAAGCATGCTTGCGCTTCTAAATCTCGACTTCCAACTTCGCCAGAAAAAACTGTCGGTACTATCGCGAAGAACCTTAGATGCGTGAGAGATGTGTTCAAAAGAAGCGATATAGGATTGACAATATGACAAGTGATCATCATATCCATCGACAAACCCGATTTCAACATCAAAATCATATACTGACGCTACCGTTGTCCACGGATCGCCGGATTTATCACGCCTAGCAATCGGAAGTGTATCCACGTTTAAGGAGAAAGAGGCAAGCGCGTCCGTCATACCCACGTATTCAGCGACGGTCGCCACGGCATCTTTAATTGCATCCGCGTCAGTTGGCGGCGGTGGCCAAACCACAGCCGTTACGCCACCATTTTGGGCACCGCGTAGAATACTTTCAACTGACGCCCACCAAGGCGTAATCGCGTGCATATATCGTTGATAGGTATCAAGCGCTAGAAGTTCCTCAGCGAAATTTTCAGTTCCCCATAAAACAGACCCCATTGTGGGCCCATTCGTAAACAGGGTTTCTAGCGTTTCAGCTGCCAAAAGAAGGCCCATCATAGCCGCCTCCGGACAGGCCCACGAAAAGAACCAACTATCCTTGCATTTCTTCGTTGCAGCCGCACCATGTGCCGCGATAGCCATCATCGCCGTGGTGTGGGTTGACAAGAAAGAAAAATAGGTTCGCTTGATAATATTAGCGTAAACAATGGCGTTCATCGACCGCGCCTTGATAACGCTATGTGAATATGCAGTCGCGTCGGCTGAAATTTGCGCAGACATTTTATCACCGGCAGCCACACCGGTGTCAAAAAGGGTCATACCGACCATGAAGAGAATCAAAAAAGCAGCCAGCACAAGAATGAACACAGCTCCGCCTTCATCTCTTTTGAAACTTTGTAGTTTTTTATGAATAAAATTTCTCATGGCGTACACGAAGTGATGGAAAAAAAGTCGGGAGTCTCCGGTAGACAATCATTGGGCGGCAGTTGCGACCTTAATTGGTAAGAACGCTCGATGTTTGAATTCGAAAAAATATGTCCTACTAACGGAAAGACAGGTTTGTGATCGTAGCTAATCGCGGCTAGAAAATCGCCGCCGTCGGTTCCACTGTTAGGGATACCATTTAGCGAGCTCGGTTCTACGGTGACCGCACAATAAGCTGACTTGAGCTTTGCCGGCCCCCGTTCGGCAAAGGTTTGGGTTCCGCCAAAAGATTCCATAAAACTTCTAACCTCTAACGAAGTACCCACCGGGTTAGTGTTCATGCCTGTATGCTGCATCCCGTCAAGAAACGCATTTAAAGGGTGATCGGGGTCCAATTCCTGACATAGATCCACATCATCCGTGTTGGCTCTTGCCACCGGCGCAACGATAACGGCGACGGCAAGCCGAGCACGAATTAAAACATCTTCCGGCGTCACGCCGCTAATTCTCTGATTCCCTATTTCGGGTCCCCACACCGCAATCGTACGTGCAGCTTGAAATGCACCCACAGTTGTTAGTAAACCGGCCATGGAGTTAATTCCCATTTGAGCCAATCCGCTAGTGAGTAAGAAAAAGACCGGAAGGACAATGAGGGTTTCAACCATGGCTGAACCCCGCGCACGCTTTAAGGTTCTTACCTGAGGGCGATTTAAAGAACTCAATGCCACTGCACCGACTCCCCATATTACCGTCGAAAGCCCCAACGTGATCACAAGCGGTGTCAAAATTTGAGCTGAAACCTGCTCTTCACTCATGATGCTGAAAATAATCGTCGCGGTAGACTCTGAAACGAATAAACCGACGAAAATGGCAAACAGTACTAAGATACCCAATAAATGGAGCATCGCTGAAAATACAAATTTGATTTTTGAATGTGACATTCTTGAACCTCGTTAATCTAGGACAAAGAATAGCAAACTTCGCACCAACTCGTTTTCTTTCTATTTATCGACGATTCCGGGGAAAGGTGTGACATCTTGTCTCAAAAGGGGTTCTCCGACCCCGGAATAAGAATCTCGAAAGTCAGGCCTTCAGTCCGACGATAATTTCCAAAATGGGGTTCACTTTCAGGGTACCCAGAAGTGCTTTTACCTGTGGAATGCCAAATTGACGGTGATCTAAAGATCCAATCCACTTCCCCTTATTGTGTTTTAAAGAGATCGATCCTTTTTGCCTTCGAATATCTAAATCGAGACAAATATCGGCGCCAAAAACTCCGGAAAATGTTATCGAGGGGTAACGCTTTTGGTCGAAGACGCTTTTATGCATCGTTTTCGATATTTTCGCACGATCCCCAGCAGACATGGGTTCGACAACCCCTCTTACAAGCGCGCCCAAAATTTCGATGTCGTCGACCAGAATGGTCCCTGAAAATTGCTTTTCATCGATCAAAAATGAAGATGGCGCCACGCGTAGCCTTAAATCGTGCCCGATTTTCGTAAGCAGGCCTTCACGCCGGGTGGTGATAAATATTTCAATTTCGTCTGCATTCTGTGGATAAAGCATTGTCCAATTCCGACCGAGATTCGTCCTTCTGAGGCGCATAGTACATGACAATCCGACTACTGGGTAGGTTTATTCTCTTGTGTTTATGACCCCGACTATGTACAGAATGCTCTTGAGGGAACTCATAATATTTGTTGGAAATTGAAATGGTCAAAAGAAGTAGTTTAGTCAGAAATGCGAACGGTCCAACCGTCCCCGCTGCAGTTTTGGAACTCGCTGAACTTAAAGGAACCAGCCTTACATTTATGGCCGGTAAATCGGAACGAATGGTGTGTTCATACCAAGATGTTTACGACGAGATGATGAACCGCGGTCAGCAGCTTTTAAATCGCGGATTAAAAAAAGGCGATAAGGTCGCGTTCATTTTACCGAATCCAGAAGATTTTGTACTTTCCTTTTTAGGTGCAATGGCTGTCGGAATTGTCCCGGTTCCAATGTATCCGCCGTTAAGCTTGGGAAAACTTGATAGTTATATCGAGTCGACTGCAAAAATTCTTAAAACATCAGAAGCCAAAGCGCTTATTACTGATACCAAAATGAAGTCGATTTTGTGGTCCCTAGTCGATCGGGTAGATACCCTCAAAGAGCTATTCACATCCGATGCCCTTGAAAAACCGGCCCTAGAAGAAGGCCAACCCTACAGCTTTTCTGTGGCAGATCTCCATCCCGAAGATCTCGCCTTTCTTCAGTTCACGTCCGGTAGCACCTCGACCCCCAAAGGCGTTATCGTCACACATGAGAGCCTTCTCGCAAATCTAGACGGCATCATGAATGTGGGATTAAAAATCGATGAAAATGATGTGGCCGTAAGTTGGTTACCTCTTTACCACGACATGGGTCTTATTGGATTCATGCTCGCGCCGGTTTGGTATGGTGTACCGACAATTTACATCCCGCCTTTGGATTTCATTAAGCAGCCTTCCCGCTGGATGAAAGCGATGAACGACTACAAAGGAACAATCGCATTTGCGCCAAACTTCGCCTACGCATTGGCCAAACGTCGTACCAAATCTGAACTGATCGCAAATTGGGACTTATCCCACGTTAAGGTTTTAGGGTGTGGTGCTGAACCTAATCATCCAGAGACCTTACAGAGTTTTTTAGATCATTTTGCACCGTCTGGACTTCCGCAAAAAGCACTCCTTCCCGTCTACGGAATGGCAGAAGCAACCTTAGCAGTTTCCTTCATTGATCTTGATGAAACAATGACGGTTGATGTTATTGATGCAGAGAAATATCAAACAGAAAAAATCGCAACCCCCACGGCGGGTCTGAAACAAAATAGTTTAGAGTTTGTGTGTTGCGGAAGACCCTTCCCAGAACATCGACTTTCCATCATCAATGATGACGGAAAAGAACTTCCAGAACGCCATGTTGGCCAAATTGTATTCGAAGGCGCAAGTATCACGCCGGGTTATTACAAAGAAACCGAAAAGACGCGTGAAACTTTTACCGACAAAGGTCTTCTGACCGGCGATCTCGGGTACCTGGCCGACGGTGAATTGTATGTCACCGGTAGAATGAAAGACATCATTATATTGAACGGACGTAACTATGATCCGCAATCCATTGAGTGGGTCGTCCAAGAGATTGACGGTGTCCGAAAAGGAAACGTGGTCAGTTTTTCAGTCCCCGGATCTCAGAGCGAAAGTTTGGTGATCGTGGCAGAAGTCAAAGATGGTATAGATGTAAGTGAACTGTCAGCTCTCATAAAATCAACCGTCAAAGAAGAACTATTTTTATCGGCCACCGACGTTCTTTTGGTCGGACGCGGTCAGTTACCCAAAACCTCTAGCGGGAAACTTCAGCGTCGTAAAACACGCGATCAATTCATCAACGGAAGTCTGGGTACCGAGGGTGTGCGTAACTTCGAAGCGAAGGGAAATCGACTAACGCTAGCAAAACATGTCGCTAGATCGACTGTCAGCGAAGTCCGATACCGCGTCAAAAACACCACCTCAAAACTCTTTTCACGTTAAAAATATGAACGAAGACACGCTTTTAGAATTATTCAAAGATGCTGCACGCGACATCGCACAGAAGGAATTTAAATCATTGAGTTGGGAAACCCGAATCGAAACCTTGGGGATTGATTCTGTGGCTCTTTTCGAAATATTTGGACAACTTGAAGAAGATCTTGATCTTGAGTTCGACGATAACGAATTAAAAAACATTCGAACACTTTCCGATCTACGCGCACTTATCTCCCAATAGCGAACTAATATGAAAGACAGGCAAACAGATATCGCGGTTGTTGGAATGGCATGCCGTTTTGCCGGCGCGAATTCGGTAGAAGAGTTTTGGGAAAATGCCCTACAAGGTGTGCAAAGTTTTTCCTCTTTTCCCCAAAATCGATGGAATCACGATCTCTTTCAATCCGACCGTTCTCGCGCGATCGATAAAACCTACGTAAAAAAGGGTGCCTTCATCGACGATGTTGATAAATTCCCCGCTATGGAATTTGGAATCGCTCCCAAACGTGTCGAAGTAATGGATCCACAGCATCGACTTGCATTGGAAGTGACGCGTGATGCGATTCAGGATGCATCGTTATTCCGTGACGGTTTTGACGCCAAAAAAATGGGGACCTTTCTGGGAGTCGTAACATCAGAGTATCGTAACCTTACCACGGCGAGATCACAGGCTACTTTGATCGCCGGCGGTGGTTTGGGGGAGGTTAATGCGCAAGCAATTTCTGATTCCGTTAAAAATGCAATTCCAATCTCAGCATTCACAATGCCGGGTACGCTATTAAATATGAACGCAGCAAATATCGCGCG
>CALJNB010000083.1 GCA_937981985.1 uncultured bacterium | reverse complement strand
ACCATAATGGCGCTACTAATTTATTCTTCGAAATCATCCGAAGGGCAAGATCAGAACTTCTGTCATCGCCATCTGGTATCAGATAAGAAATTGATGAATCGCTTTGGAGGAAGACCGAACTCACTAGGTTCCACTTCAGTTTATAAGCGGCACGCACACCGAAATCGGTACGAAAATCATCGCCGGAAAAATCGAGTTGGGCAATAGGGGCAAGGCGGATTTCGCGCAACACATCACCGGGGTATAACACTGCGCCGGCCAGGATGTTAAACAAGCGTTGGTGTGGGAATTCACCGTCGATTCCCTTGCTTGGATCGTGGGTCGCCGTGAATTCTGAATCGTACTCAAATCGGACGAAGGGGATAAGCGGCATTCCTGCTTCGGCCACATTAATTTTGACCGCATTAATTCTTGCCTCAGAGAAGATAAGAATATCATCGGCGCGTTCTTGCGGGGCAATATCTTGTCCAGGAATATCTAATTCCATTCTTGCAAGTTCGGCCCTAATTCCGCTTTCCCAAGCTAAGGTTTTCCCATCAATTAAAAAGTCAGCATCTAATTTCGCGCCGATTGAAAAGTTGTCCGGAGTGGAAAGTCGTGTTTCGCGTGTGTCGGCAAAGGATGCAATGTTTGATGTATTTTCAAAGAGCGCCCCATTGATTCCCAACGATTTAATTCTAAGTCGATATTCAGTTTCGATTCGAGACCCATCATCGGTGAGAACCCGCTTAAAATCGCCGATGTTGTTCGCGTCGAAGTTTCCTGTCTGATCCGACCATTTATTAAAACGGTTATATGCGACGCTTTTTACATCGACAAATTTACCTTCGTCTGATGGGGTTAAACCGGTCGGCGTTTTATCAAATTTCCACTGTATGGTTTTGCGTTTGAAAATACTTTCGAAGGTAGGGTGTTTTACAATATGGTCACTAAGTGCAACACGGTAGGGGTTGCCAACATCAATTTTTCTTCCATTTACTCGCGGTCTGGATTGCTCGAATCCGGCGGCGTATATGTCCGGGGTGCGTTGTAATTTTTGCCATAAGTCGAGAAGCTCGCTTCCTGTCAAGGTTGTGACGCCGACACGATTGGTGTTTAAAAGCCAGTGGTTTGCGATATCGCCGTTGATCGGACCAATCATCGTCGAGCGGCGTTTTAGATTCCGGCTTAGAACGACGTCTGTCTTGAGTTCTGACTTAATCGTGCTTGTAATGAGACGCATCCACAATGGATCTGTGAATTGTGCGGGATCGCTTTCTTTGCGATTTCGGATACTTCCATTGATCGCGATCTCGGGACCCCAAATTAGGTTTTTGAGTGAACCCTCTTGTCGCGCAATCAGCTCAATATCAGGAAGAATTACTCGGGCATTTTTGATAGTGGTTTCGGCGGATATTTTTCGGAACGCTTCGACCAAATTCACGTCGATCGGCGCGTTCTCGCCAATCGGGATACTGCGATGTTCGATCTGGGAAAGCGTCTTCTCTTCAAATTTTACCTTCACTTCGTTTACCCCGTTCTCACTTCCGTTCGGGATGAAGGGTTGGCGAAGTTGAACATATTCATCATCAAAATTCATGGTGGTTTTTATTTCGCCCAACGAAGGTGTAATAGCCCATGATCCCAACACGAGATCCATATGAGGTATTGCGATTTTTCGTAAATCGTCACTCGCGTTAGAAGACAGCAAAACAATAGACAGGTCCGGCTTTTTTTGAAGCTGCTGTTCCAGTTCTCGATATGCGGTAATAAGAGCGAAACGAGGATCGAGAATTTTCCAATTTCGTCGTTTCTCTGCAGAGACCTGATCAAATTGGTCTTGTCCAACGATACCGAAGACAGCAATCGTCAAGCCATCAACCTCGAGTATGGAAAACCGTCTAAAAATATTTTTTTTCGTTTTCGGATCGACTAGATTCGCGGCGATCATTGGTATGCGATGTTTCTTTTCCAGGGCCTTGAGTTTTTGACTTCCTAGTTCAAGTTCTTTCACGGAAGGGACACCGGCCATGGGTTTGAGGTGACCGAGAAGGCTGGCGCAAAGATCGGTAAGTTTTTCATTCTCCGGGTCGGCAAAACCCCCAAAATTTAGAAGGAGATTGGCATTCTTATCCCCCTCGGACATGAGTTTTTCGAGTCGCGGTTTTACACGGGTACCGCGACCGACCGTGAGTGCAACTGAATAAAGGTTTACCCTATCGTCAGGGGCGTCAACTCGCGAAATAACGGCAAAAGATCGGACACGAACATCATCGGGTTCTCCGGGAAGTGTTAACTTTAATAAAGTGGCTCCTTTGTGGGTTGCAGAATAAATACTACCTTCAAGTTTCTCTCCGTTTGGAAATTGTCGCCCTTTTCCGGTTTCCTTCTCGACGAACGAAAGCCAGTTGAAATGACCCCTGAAGGGATATTGGAAAAGAATTTCGCTACCTGTTTTCAGTGTCGGTATTTTTTCGACAAAGGTCCACTCGAGGTCGGTTCCAAGGCCTTCATCAACCAGGGTTCCATTGGACGCGTTTTTTTCAAGTAGGAAGAACTCAGTTTGGCTTGAAAACGCTGAGCTTCCGCTTGACGTGATCGCAATATTTCCCGAATTTTCGGCGAAATGATCAAACAGCGGATTTAGCATATTTACTGAATTCAGCCCCGTACTATCCATGCAGCCACGTCGTGGGTAGACCACTTTAATTGACCGCTTGTCGCGTTCAACCTCCTGAGCAATCGACTGCGTTTCCTCTTCCACAATCTCTGGTAAAGATTGTTGGGCTGAAAGGGGCAAAGGAAAAATAAGTAAAGAAAGTACGAAGAAAAAACCGTAACAGCGCATAAAATTAACCAACCATGTAGGAAGTGCCGTTTTTGGGGCGATATGGTACGGCACAGACCCCCGCAATCTCAGTTTTTTTACGAGTGTGCAAGAAAGAAATCAGTCGCAGAGTCGAATATCATTGACCAAGGGTTGAAAAGCAATTTATATATGTAAGACCCAAACTACCCATGGAGACTTTGTGGAAGTTAATGCCCGGAAAGTGATGCTTCTCGATGAGAACCTCATGGACGTGATGAAGGCTGAAAAGCATTTACTAAATGGTGGCTACGCCGTGGTTTCGTTGACCTCTGCAAACGGTGTCTTGTCTAAGGTGGATTATGAACGTCCAGATATTCTTTTATTAGATATCGAGATGCCTCGCCTTAATGTCACGGATCTATTAGGAACCCTGCGCGCGTCTGAAGATTACGAGGATTTGGTAATTGTTCTCTTTTCTGATCTCGGTGCCGACCAATTGCAAAAGTTATGCATCGAAAATGATATCAATGGATACTTTTGTAAATCGATGGACGTGAGTCAGATTGGAGAATTTTTAAACAATTTTTTTGAATACGGTGACGATTAATGGGGATGGGAGATTTTAATACTGATTCAACCCTATCGCGGTCCGGGTCAGTGGTTTGGATTTTAGTTGATCATTCTTCCCGAGCAACGGCGTTTTCATCCATCGCGGCTACGCTTTCTGAACATGATGTGAATACAGAAATTGTCACGATCACCGAAGTTCTCGGTAATGCGGCTAAAGATGCGATCTCTGGAAGTGCCGAACGTCTTATCCGCGGTTTACGCGTTGCGTTCAAAGGTCGAAGCGATGAAGATTTTATTGGCGCCATCCAAAAAGGACAGCCTGACCTCATTGTTGTTACAAATCAGCGCTACGTGCGGGCACTAAGTCTATTGAAATCAGTCACCGGTAGTAACGCACTTCAGGTGGGGGTATGTACAGACTACAATTTTTCGGACGCGTGGAGCCGGAGTTCAGTTCAAGCTTTCATTGTTCCGCACAAAGATTTTAAAACCAGCGCGGCTCGAAGTGGGGTTCCTGAATCTCGTATTGTGGTCGCAGGTCCGCCGATTCAGGCATCCTTTGAAAACACATTCGAACGCGATAAGGTTCGAGAGAAATTTAAATTTTCAGATAACGAAAAAGTTGTTCTTGTTCGTGCTAATGGTTTTGACCCATCCACACTTGATAAACTCCTTTTTCAATCTACACTTGTCGATAGTAAGTGTCGTTACCTTTTTCATCACGACGATGATGGTATGACCGCTTCAACTTTACGCGAGGCAGCTTCAAAATATGGAGTTCCAGCGCTGATGTTCGGAAAGGTGAGTGACCTTGAACGTTTTGTTGTTGCATCTGACTTAGTCATTTGTTCGGCTAACGAACCCTATATCTCTGAAATTGTCGCCCTTGATAAACCCGTTGTCTTTGTAGGCGCGGATGATGATAAAGGCCAACAGGTGGAGTTTTTAACGGCTTGTGACGCGGCTGGCCAAATTTCTGACGTTCTTCGGTTCGGTGGCGCGTTCGAACAATTTCTCGACGATCAATGGCTGAGTGAAGCTAAACAAGCAGGCGAGTCTCTTAGCAATCAAAAAGCCAACATCGGGGTAGCCGAGGCGTTACTCAATA
Source organism: uncultured bacterium (assembly GCA_937981985.1). GTDB lineage: Bacteria > Myxococcota_A > Bradymonadia > Bradymonadales > Bradymonadaceae > CALJNB01. The sequence goes on along the minus strand of CALJNB010000083.1, from coordinate 2,663 downwards.
TACTTCAAGAAAGCAAAAACTGGGCTCCAGACGAAAAACCGGCCGGAAATACACCTAGTGGCGACACGCCTTTAGGTGATTCGAATTCTCCTTTTGAAGAAATCGGAGGAGACGAGGAACATGACGCGAATAAGGAATCGTTTGTAGGAATTTCGAAGGCTGAAGCAAAAGAACAACTCGCTTCCCTGATCCTTGCCGAAAGAGAGATCGAACGCAAACTCGCCGAAATCGAAGCACAACAACAACGTTGGAGAAAACGCCTGCAAATGGCACGAGATATGGACGAAGATGATCTTGCAACGGATGCTGAATCTGTCCTTCGTGAATACATCGATGAAGGTTCGCGCATCCAAGCCGAGCTCAATTCTATTCTCGGTCAAAAGAATAAGCTAAAAGTTCATGCAGGCGCCGGTGCGTCAAGAAACCTCGGTCCAAAATCTACCTCCCATGATAAAGTTGAAGAGATGGAAAGACGTTTTCGTAAGATGGAAGTAGACGCAGACCTAAACGATTTGAAAAACAAGATAAAACGCGAATTAGGCGAGTAGAAATTGCGGCGTTTCGCCATCTATTTCATCATCGCCAATCTGATTGGCGTTTTTTTTCTTTGGCTTGCGGCTAAAGAACTCCCCTTCGCAAAAATTGGAACATTTTTAGGGACGTACGATACGACGCGTTTTCTGGCTTGGGCCGTGGCTTTCGGTGCGCTCTACGCTATCTGCCACCTTGCTCGTATCGTTCGTTGGTACGAACTTATTGTTTGTTTGAACGAAGACAAAACACCGGTGGTGAGTAAAAAACAAGCGGCATCCATATGCGCCATAGGATTTATGGCGATTCTCTTATTGCCGCTGAGGTTAGGCGAGTTTGTCAGGCCCTATTTACTGTCAAAAAAAAGCGGCGTACCGATGAGCGCGGCGCTTGGAACTGTTGTAGTTGAACGCGTGATTGACGGAATGATTATAACGGGAATGTTATTTATCACATCGTCAACTTACGCATTCAGCGAACAGCGTGTTTTCGCGCTTTCGCTGTCAGCATTCGCGGCTGCTATCTTTTTTCCTGCATTTTTCATGTGTGCGGTAGCGCTGTGGAAGCGTGAGCTCGCGTTCAAGATAGTCGAAAAAACCTTCGGGATATTTTCTGTTAAACTCGCCGATAAATTGAGCGAGTTATTAGGAGCTTTCATCGACGGATTCAAGGCTTTAAAGAACGGTGCTTCTCTTGGAAAATTTCTAGGATTTACGGCTCTTTATTGGCTGGCAAACGGGGCATCGATGTGGTTGTTAGCCAGTTTTGCGTTCGGTTTTGATGTCACTTTTTTCGACGGGTATACATTACTTTCCATCTTGGTGGTGGGAATTATGCTGCCTGCCGGCCCGGCGATGGTCGGAAATTACGAGTATTTTGTAAACGAAGGGATGGTGCTCGTTTCGACGACCGCACCCGAGGGAATTGCTGCCTTCGCCGCGACGATTCACGTCTTGCAGTTCTTGGTTATTCTTATTCCGGGTATCGCGATTATGATTTTTGACAAATCAATGAGGTCTATTATCAAGATCGCCAATGAAAGCATGGAAGCAGCCGAATAGCGCATTGCTTCGTGTTGCTTATTTTATTATAAGCCGGTTATGAAAATCTTTATCCTCATTTTTTTATTCGGCTGTTGTATAGGGTGTTCTAACGAGCCGGACGCCAATAACGGTAAAATCGAAACTAAAGATTTGGGAGTCAATGATCTAACTTCCGACAAGGATCTGGGTCAAGATCTGAAACAGATGGGGACCCTCCATTTAGCGACGGCAGAGTCGTGCGGTGAGTGTCATAAGGCTCATTTTTCAGATTGGGAAGGAAGTATGCATGCATATGCCACCACTGATCCCATTTATCTGGCAATGCTTGAGCGGAGCGTAAACGATACAAAAGGAAAGATCGGACAATTCTGTATCCAATGTCATGCCCCGGTGGCGTCAAAATTCGGATTGACCCCTATTGAGGATTTGGGAGGCGGAGAATTTAAGGCGAAATTGGATCTTAAGGACCCGCTTATAAAGGGCGGAGTTGTCTGTGTCAGCTGTCACGCGATGGAGTCTGTTGAGGCAACTGTAAATGCTGAGTTTACATTATCGACGACAACTTATTTCGCAGCGAGTGAGAACCCTGGAGGTCAGGACGCTCACCCGATAAAAACATCAACCTTATTACCTTCAGCTGTCATGTGTGGAACGTGTCATAATGTGGTTAATCCCAAAGGCGCTCTCATAGAGAATACCTTCTCGGAATGGTACGCCAGCCCGTTTAATGACGGAGACGAAGACGATAAGACCTGCCAAGATTGTCATATGCCTACTTATACTGGAGAAATAGTAGATGGGGTTACTAAGACGATTCATCGGCATCAATTTGTGGGTGTAGACGTGGCACTTGTAGACTTTCCAAACAAGGTCGAGCAACGACAACTTGTTGAGCAATTACTGCGAACCGCGGTAGAGCTAGAGGTTCGTCAAACAGCCGATCAGGGCGATGATATCGCAATTCGGGTAAGTCTTAAGAACGTCAACAATGGCCATGCATTACCGTCAGGTTCGACATCGGATAGACAAGTATGGGTTCATCTGAAGGTGAAAAACCAGGCTGGGATTGTCGTCTATGAAAGCGGTGCT
>CALJNB010000082.1 GCA_937981985.1 uncultured bacterium | reverse complement strand
GTATTAGGGCGACGGCGCCATGATTTTTCGCGTTGATTGCTGCGTATTTTTGCCCACTCCCATTCGTCATCGCGAATACAACTTTTCCCTTTGCATCTACCCCTTTGTAATCATCGCCCCCTTTTGTTGAATTTCCGTATCCAACGAAGACACCCTGTCCCTGGACTTTCGCATCGGCTGAAAAGGAAAAGGCGTTGATATCTTCGGGATTTATGTCATATCCGGTGTTTTTCTTTCCTATTTTAATCTTACTTTTCTTAACCGCAACAGCGACGTCGACCAAAAAAGATTGACGTTTGGCTTCGTACCCGATTTTATTGAGTTCTTGTACTAGATAAGCTTCCGCGCGTTTAATCCCTTTTGTGCCTAAACCGCGACCTTGCATTTGCGCGCTTGAGAGTTTTTTTGTGTGTTCTAACCAACTCGTTTTCGAGTCCTTTGAAAGTGTGCTTAATTTGGGTTTATCATCGGTCCAATCGGCGAGGAAGATATTGGTTGGGTTCTTCTTAGTCGACCCGCGTGTAGACGTGAACACCAGTTGGGTACCGTCGTGCGAGAAACTCGGAAATCCGTCAGAGCTTAGGTCGTAAGTAATACGTTCTAGTCCCGACCCGTCGGTGTTTATCATGTAAATACTAAAATTCTCACGCTTTGGGTCGTCCATATTTGAAGAAAAAACAATTCGAGTACCGTCAGGGTGAAAGGAGGGCGCAACATTCGCGGCGCCGTTAGAAAGAATATTGGTTTTGTTCGAACCATCCGCATTCATGACGAAGAGGTCTGTCACACGCTGATCGACTAAGCGTTCCGACAATAACTGTTTATATTCTTGTACCGTTGCCTTTTCGTTGGGATGATTGGCGCGATATACAAGCTGGGTTCCTTCAAAATTAAAAGCAGCGCCGCCATCAAAACCTATTTCATGGGTAAGTTGCTTGGCATTCGTTCCGTCAGGATCCATAACCCATAATTCAATATCGCCACTTCGCATGCTTGTGAAAACAATAGCGTTACCGTTGGGTGAAATGGCACTTTCGGAATCGTATCCATGATGCGGAGAAAGCGGGGTCGCGTGGTTTCCGTTATGGTCGGACACGTAAATATCAAATGCTTGGGAAACTAAAGTATAGGGGTTGGAACGGGCGAGGTTTTTTAGGCCCGTTCTCGATTCTTCTACATCACAATATTTTTGAGTCTTGTGATTGGAACCATAGACTAATTTTGGAGAGTGGGGGAAAAGCCGCCCGTCCGCACTGGTGCCTAAACCCGAAGAAACCAAATTTAAACCTCTTCCATCCACATCCATCTTGAAGGTCTGATTGCATTGAAACCCATCGCGCGTGGATTGAAAAATGAGTTCGGTACTTTGTGCGTTAAAAGTTGCTTGGGTATTCGTTCCTTCAAATGTCAGTTTTTTGAGTGCTTTGAAACGATATTCACCAGCTGCGATGAGTTGCGGAGTTGGGACACCTCGCTGTGGTTTCGTTTCTGTTACGCCCTGGCGAGATTTTAATGTTCTATCCGATGAGGCGCAGCCTCCGAAAAGAAGCGTCGAAATAAAAACGATGAGGACTTTGTTCATTATAGACCTAGAGTTGATTCGAACGCCAATTTGAGAGATAGTCGTACGGTGGCTTTTTACACGACGTCGAGCAATAGATGAAGTACACAAAAATATATTTACTCTTATTCCTAATAGCCTCAATATGGAGCTGTGATTCATCGAAAGGGAAGGTGTCTACCGACGTTAAAGGAACCTTTAGCCTTGAAACGAAAGAGAAATTAGGCGCAAAGGGGCTAGAAGTTAAGGACACAAAGCTCAATTTAGATGTGAAAGCTAAGGTCTGGTATTCACCCTTTGTGGTGGATGTGAAATCGAATCAAATACCCTTTGAAACGATTAGTTTTAAGGATGTAACTCCCGGCAAGGTCTTAGAATCACGTGAAACTACGATGGAAAGCTTAGCCGAATCCTTGGGAATGGCGATAAGTGCGAATCCCGATTTCAGTGCTAATTGCGAGATGAGGTACGACGAAGAAATCACAAAACCTGATAACCATTTGGCCTGTGGCAGCAAGCATTTATATATTGATGTATGGCAAAATGCGGATGATTTTGGCTACTCCATGTGGTCAGGATGTTCAGAAGACGATGAGTTTGCTAAGGCTTCGGTCGTGCTAGCAACAACCGACGACCCTTTGGACAGAATTGCCCCGCTGGTCGACGACATCCACAACAAACTTGTTATGGCTCAAGCAGCTAACTGTTTTGTCAAAACCTGCTAGATGAACGTTTTCTAAGTTCATTTTACTAAATTATTTACATCTTGGTCTAGTGTTGAATGATGAATCTGGTATTTGCATGCTCACCGTTTCAGGAAGTAAAAATGAAAGTAGTTTTTGTTCTTATAATTTTGGGTCTTTTCACTTCATGTTCTAGTAAAGCCAAACGCGCTCCTAAAACGCTCGAACAAAAAACGATTACTTCCAGTAATCAGGAGGTTCAGGTTGAATTTGATTCAGCATTCGAACTGCTGAACGCGAAATCATTTTCACCAGCCGCGGAGGCCTTTCGTCGCTTCCAGGCTCAACACCCATCGGACTCCTTAGCTTCAGTTGCAAACCTTTACCAGTTTCGCGCCGAACTGGGAGATTTCTCACAGGTTGATGCCTCTCAAGCCGAACAGCTACGAGCGCTCGCTTCGACGACAGGAATCGACGAACGCGTTCGTTGGGCGGCGACGCTTTATCACGCCATCGTGTTACAGAATCTCGAACAAAAAGATGCAGCGATTGGTGCGTTGGAAATGTATCCATCGGCGTCTCTTTCTCCTTTGATATTATCTTATGATGAGAATCTAAGTTGGGTTTTGATTTCTGAAGCCATGTTAAAGTCCCAACGATATACCGATGCGCTTTTTGCTCACGATGCAATGTTTCAGCGCGGTACAGAAACGTTAAAAACCTTTGCGACTTCAAAGGCCTTTCTGGCGGCGGTCAATTTAAAAGATAGCGAATTAGAGGCGTTGACGACGGATAAAGAAAGTGGATTTATTCGCGCTATCATGGGGGTAACTCTCATGGAACGATGGTTGGCCGGTGATAGCCCTCCCAACAAAGATGCACTTGTTAGTTTTTACGACAGAATACAGCCCGACTTAGTCAGTATCGATGCGCAAGCAAGAGGTGAACGCGTATTGTCCCAAATTTCAAACATGGGAGCACCTCGCAAAAAAATAGTAGCAATTGTGGTCCCGATGACGGGACGAAATAAAACATTGGGGGACCGAATTTTGAAGACCCTCTATTTCGGAATCGGCGCATTTGAAAAAGGAGAATCCACTACTACTTTCATAGTACGGGATTCCAATCTTGACCCCGCAGCGACGATGAACGAATTCCAAGAAAAGGGTGTATCGCTTGTGATTGGTCCCTTGGAAAGAACAAGAGCCGCAGCTTTTTCGGTTGAATCCAAACGCCTTAATCTTCCTCACCTATCTTTAGCGATGACCGAGTTCGCAGATACCGACACCTCAGTTAGATACGCTATGGATGCCGAAGCAGAGGTTCAACGCGTCGTTGATATTGCGATTAAGAATGGAGACCAACGCTTTGCAGTTTTATCTTCTGCGACACAATATTCTGAACAAATGAAAATTTGGTTCAAACGCATTGTCAAAGAGAAGGGCGGGAGTATCGTTTTAGAAAAAACCTTCGATAGAAAAGATACCGATTTCACGAAACTCGCCGAAGCTACAAAGACCGCACGTCCCGATGCGGTATTTATCCCGGAGACCGGAAAGGTGGTTGGAAATATCTCAGCCTTCATGGCACACGTTAACGTTTGGGGCGCTTCTATAACATCTCGTCCCGATCCGAAATCGAGTCGCATCGGCGTTCACTATTTGGGGACGAGTATGTGGTATCAGGATTCGCTTGTGCGCCAGTCGTCTCAATACGTTAAACATGCCGTTATCCCAGTTTGGTCATCCAAAATTTTTGATGATAAAAAAAGTAAGCATTTTTATGAAAATTTTAAAACCGAACTCGGACGTAAACCGTCCTCCCTAGATGCGTTTGCTTTTGACGCAGCCCAAATCGCAATTCGTTTGCTAGAGGGGTCATCGAATCCTTCGGTAATATTATCTTCGCTGCGAACTTTAAATATGACTGGGGTAACCGGAGAAATTCGGGGCAGTCAGACAGAGCTTGTCAATGAAATCCGTTTGTTGACGGTGAAAAGAAAAGCCTTCGCTGCATTCGAATAAACACGGGTTTTGCTGTGCGGTTCAACTTCCCTTGGCAGACCCCACACAAACCCTTGTATTTGAAATATGAATTCGAGACGCTATCATCCAGCGGTTCGCATACCTGACCATTTTTCTATTACGGAGTTTAGATGAAAAAAATAGTATTGTTAGCGATCTTGGTTTTCTCACTCGGTTGCGGTGATTCTGAATCCACGGATCCAGAAAAAGACTATTTGGAAGGGTTTGTTAACCCCAAAAGTGACGCAGCGACGAACTCTAGGTTGATAGGAACGATAACCTCTCGCGGAGATCAGCGTGGTTGGTTTGAATCAAACGATGCGATTGGTTATACGGTCGTCCTCGGTAAGGGCGCAAAATTTGACGTCTCACTTTCAACGAAAAGCGGTACGGCGACGCCAGAGAATAAAGTTTTAGATACAGCGATTCTGATGTATGGGCCTATAAAAGGGGCGAACGATGTTGGTGAACTCCAATTTGGCGAACTTCTAGTAGCAACCGATAACACTGCAGATAGTTTAGCCGCACCGGATTTAAATTTCGTAGCGCCCGAGTTAGGGGAGTATTTGTTGGTCATCGCAGCCGAAGAGGTATTTGCGAATAGTAGTTATCGAATTGCTTTTGATTGCGAAGGTGACGAAGAACAATGCCGCATGTTCACCGAGTGTCAGGACGATTTGCTGCTTATTGAACATTCGGTCTCCGATCTAAATGAGCCGTTGATTACCCTTGAAAAAGACACGGTTTGGACCGAAGGGTGTGAGGTTCTTTTGGATGCACCTTTAATCATACCGAAGGGGGTTACACTTCGTGTCGAACCAGGCGTCGTGATAGAGAATGTAAGAGGAAAGAATGTAATCGGTGTTAGGGGCGGGACCGCAATTTTTGAAGGTACCGAAATTGCCCCCATACAATGTAATAGCTGTTTCCTAACAGTCGGAGGGGAAGATGGCGGAACGTTTTCCATAAATCATCTTCGTTCTGAAGATATCACTCAAATTGTTCAGGGTAGTGGGACGCTTACGATTCGCGACTCGATTCTAAACAATGATGAAGCCGGTTGGAACGGTACTGCGCTGAGTATCAACGGCGGAGAATTCGAAATGTACTCCTCGTTGATAACAGGCTACGCAACTGGAATCGTATTCGGTAACACCAACGACGCGCGCGTCGAGCATAGTTATATCGTCAGAAATGAGACAGGTGTACGGATGGAAGGTGAGAACGCGATCTCGACCGAAGACATTGAAATCGGTAAGATATGCGGGGATCCGGGTTACCCACCACTCCCTGTAGATCCCGTCATCGTAAATTCTGAGATCAATAAAAACAACAGAGGGATTGTCGTTCAAGGACAGGATATCCTGTTCGAAATTGAGTCGTCTAACTTAGTCGATAACGAAGAACACGCGGTTCAGATCTTTGCACATCAAATTCACCCTAATACATTTTTCAAGGGCAACAATATTATGGGCAATAACTCCGAGTCGGCTCTTGAGCGCCAATTTGAGACCTATCATCACATGAATGCGCTAACGCTAGACGGGAACTTCATTCCTACACAGGCACAAGTCGAACCTTGGGCCTCCCATTGCTTAGGCGAAATTAATGAAACTAATCCAGCAACGGCGAAGCTCCTTGTTGGACCCTCGGATATGAACTCACAGGCTGTAAAAGATGCTTTCGAACAAGCGTTATTGAATCCTTAATCGGTCCGGGGAAAACAACTTTTTCTTTTCAATTTCCTACTCTCCGGCAAAGCCGTGCCGGACTCTCACTTCGCTCCACCAAGGACCGTTCGTCCTGTTCAGCGTCGCTGCCCAAAACCAAGCACCTACATCGTAGTAATGTTTACCTTCTTGGTCGCGAATACGTTCTTCTAAAAGTAGGGTCTCGTCGCCCTTTTTTAAGCGATAGCTCGCCCAATCCGGATCGCCTTTAATGGGTTCTATCCTGTAACCCAATCCTCGGTAACAATCGGTGGCGCTATGGAGTTTACGTGTCGGCTTAGAAACGTGACGAATGAGAATTTCATGGGTTTGAGTGTTGAAGGCTTTTAAAATACCCGGAAAGCCTTTGAGGTAGGGCAAGTCTTTTTCAGAAAGAGGCCGAGGCGATAATATATCGCCCTCCAATTTTGTCGGAAAACGAACGGTCTCCAAGTTAGGTTTTGTATCACTCTTTGCAGTGAAAATCGGAACACAGATAGAGAACAAAACTGTGGCAAAGATGGCGCGGGATATTTTTACATGTCGACGTGGTAGATTTTTGGTCCTGGCTTTGAGTGAGAAGGCCAGGGCAGTCACCATGGCGGAGATCAGAATAAAGGTAACCAGGCCGACGAAGTCATGGAAGAAATCGGGTGCGGAAACGATATCAGCTTCCAGGTAGAAGACCGAACTTGCGCGTGTCACATTCCCGATAATAGTTGCCACTAAACCCATTCCCAAAAGGGCGATGGTGGGAAGGGCTCTTAGTCGAAAAATAAATGCCAATGCCGACGCAAGAAATACACCTACCCATAACATCTTCACGCCCGAACACGGTCCGTCGACGAGAACATCAATAGGGCCCCACATTAAAGTCAGCCCTTCTGCTTTTACTTGCATCCCGCTCATCGATAAAAAAGAGGCAGATAAATGAGTGGTAATCCAACGCATCGGATAGCCTAGAAAAAATTGTAGCGACGACAACCAGGGTAAGGTCATTGATGCTAAAGCCCACGTGCCTAGATGCCACTT
>CALJNB010000081.1 GCA_937981985.1 uncultured bacterium | reverse complement strand
GGAATCGGGGATTGCGAAAAAAGACGTCGTTCTTCGATAAAATAACGTCCATCTTCGTGTTTAAATCCACGAAAAAAACTCGGGTCTGTATCCGTACTTTTTGAGAAATCGTAATAGCACATCTGCTCTCCAAAAAGGTTTCCCTTTCCTTGGACCACTTTTCTATAAATCGACGAAAATCCTGCCGGTTTCGACGAAAATTCGCTCGATCCACCCGAGGCGTCAATCACAACCGGCGCGAAGAGCTCCTCGGTGGGAAGTTGCGTGTCACCCACTCGATTAGGCCTCCAGTCCACCCGGTGCATCTTACGATAGGAAACAATATTTTCAGCACGTCCATGCATCATACCAACGCCATTATCAGCACAAGACATTAAATAGCGCTGGTACAAAGACTTGCTATCCACGCAAAGCAGCCGACGATCTACATCTATATTCTTTGTTGTAGAATTTACCGCAATACCCTCAAAAGCCTTAATCTCTGGAAGGGTAGTGATCACGCTATCTTCGAATATATATTCAAAATCGTAATTGGATTCTGCGATATCGGGACCAATCACCAAAGCTTTTACTTTTTGACGTCCCAGTGCTGCTGCGATAGCCAAACCTGCGATTCCAGAACCTATAATTATTACATCTACTTTCATGGCCGCACTTTACCGACTTTTATCCTTTCGGTAAGTACAATCGAAATTAAAGGGAAATGAATTTATGAAATTTTTTATCACTGGCGGCGCCGGTTTTATAGGCTCCTCATTAGGGCTTTCGTTATTAAAGGATGGCCACCATGTTTTGGCATATGACTCTTTTGAGTCCACCCTTTATGATCGTGCCACCAAAGAACGAAATCTGGACGAACTAAAAGCCTTCGAAAATTTTCAATTCGTTGAAGCCGATATTAGAGACCTTGATGCCCTAAACAAGCATATTCCAGGGCATGATATTATCGTTCATCTTGCAGCCGTTGCGGGTGTGCGACCCTCACTTGAAAATCCGTCCTTGTATTACGATATCAATGTCACTGGAACCTCAAATGTTTTGAGCGTGGGAAAAGCCTGCGGGATTACACAATTTGTTCTCGCTTCAAGTTCGTCGGTTTACGGTGGAAATACAAAAGTTCCGTTCTCAGAAAACGATCCCGTCGACCATCCCGTTAGTCCCTACGCTGCTAGTAAACGATCGCTTGAATTATTAGCCGGGACTTTTCAGCGTCTCAATGGCGGGGATGTAACTTGCCTACGTTTTTTCACTGTCTACGGGCCGCGCCAACGTCCAGAGATGGCGATTCATAAATTTATGCGAATTATCGTAAACGGTGAAACGATTCCTATGTTTGGCGACGGTACGTCAGGGCGCGATTATACCTATGTTGATGACATCGTTACTGGTGTTCGCGCCGCGATTGATCGCCCCCAAGGATTTAAAATTTATAACTTGGGAGGAGACGATGTGGTTCTCCTTAAAGATCTTATTTCTACCATCTCAGACGTTGTTGGCATTGAAGCGAAAATAGAACAACTTCCGATGCAACCCGGAGATGTTTTCGTGACCAACTGCGATTTAACGATCGCGAGAAAGGAACTTGAGTTTCAACCCACGACGAACGTGCGTGAAGGCGTAGAGAAAATGTGGGCGTGGTATCAACGCGTCCATATGGGAACGAAATAACTCATGACTGAAATCGCAATTTTTTTGCCCACATTGGGCGGCGGGGGCGCTGAAAGAAATATGGTCAATCTGTCCCGAGGCCTTGCTGACCTTGGAGTGAGCGTCTCACTTATCGCGGCTAACGCGGCGGGTGATTTTCGAAACGAAATCTCTTCAAAAGTCGATCTCATCGATTTCAAGAAGGCGAATACCACACGCGCCTTTCCAGACCTTGTACGCTTATTAGACGAACACAGACCCCGCGTTTTATTATCAACGATGAACCACGCGAACTTGGTTGCAATAGGCGCTACCCATGCCTCAAAATCAAATACTAAAGTCATCGTAAGGGAAGCCAATACCCTTTCCAAAACACGAGATGCGGCAACGTCATTGAAGGGAAAATTAATCCCTGGTTTGGTCCAAGCTTTTTATCCAACAGCCGATCATATCATTGCGCCATCAGACGGCGTTCGAGACGATCTGGTGCGAAACTTCACGCTTTCGCCCAAACGGGTTTCCACCATCGCCAATCCCGTAGTCGATTCACGCTTATTTGCGATGAAAGACGAAGAACCGGAGATCGATTTTTTCTCAGATGGTGTCCCTGTCATTTTAGGCGTGGGTAGTTTTAGCGAGCAGAAAAATTTCCCGAACCTCATTCGCGCTTACGCAAAAGTGCGAAGAGAGAAGAAGTGCCGCCTCGTTATTTTAGGACGAGGAAAACTTGAGCAATCCTACCTGCGTTTGATTAAGGAGCTTGGTGTAGATGATGTTCATTTCCCCGGCTTCGTTTCTAATCCCTTCGCATTTATGTCGCGGGCAAAAGTCTTTGCTTTGAGTTCTCGCTGGGAAGGTCTACCCAACGTACCGATTCAAGCGCTAGCCTGCGGCTGTCCGGTTGTTTCAACTGATTGTCCGAGTGGCCCTCGAGAAATTCTTGTCGACGGCACATTTGGCGTTCTCGTAAAAAGTGAATCCGCGGAGGCCCTCGCTCAGGGCATACTTAACTCCTTTTCTCAAGCGCATGACCCTGATTACCTCATCGGGCGATCTTTAGATTTCTCCGTGGCTTCAATCTCCCAAAAGTATTTGGACCTGTTCCGATCATTATAATTTCATTCATCACTACTGAAACTCGACATAGTCGCCGGCATCAGAGCACGGAGTTCCGACGCCCTACTTCTTGCAAGTGGGACGATTTTGGAATTGCTCAACGTTAATTGAAATGTACCCGCGCCCCACGGCGCGATTTTCGTTATTGCATCAATTCTAACGATGAAGCCGCGATGACAACGATAGAAAAACTCCTTATCCAAATTGTTCTCCAAAAACTTTAAACTAAAGTCAGTTACAAAATTTTCCTCCTTCGTATAGGCGAGGACGATCCCGTCCTCAGATTCAAAGGCTAGAATTTCAGTCAGCGCAACAACATTGTAAACCCCGCGATGCTCGACTGAGATTCTCGTCAATTTCTTCCCACCAACGGACGCGTGTTCTTGAGTCGCCAAACTTGGAGTCACTTTTTCGACTGCCTTTCGGAGGCGTTCTAATCTGACGGGTTTTAAAAGGTAGTCGGTCGCTTCAATCTCGAACGCGTCGACAGCCCTCTCTTGATATGCGGTGACAAAAATGATGTCCGGAGTAACACCTTTCGTTCCGTAGATCATCTCACCCAAACGCATTCCACTGATGCCGGGCATCTCGATATCCAAAAAAACAACATCTACGGAATTCAGTTTCAAGAACTCCAACGCCTCTTCGGCCGAAGATAGAGAACCCACCACTTCAACCTCGCATTGGGATAGTAACCAACCGAGTTCCTCACGGGCGGGTAGTTCATCGTCAACCACTAATGCTCTCATACCACTTGCTCCAATTTCTTTCTGGCTTCATCTAATAATTTCGTCTGAGCAACAGGAAAGATCTCAATTGTCGCCTTCGTACCCTTCCCTGTCTTCTCTATCATAAATGTCGCTCGGCCAGAAAAAAAACGATCCAGACGTTCTCGGACGTTCTTCAAACCCACGCCGTTCGAGCGAGCATCTTGGCTGATGCCCGGACCATTATCGACAATTTCGATTAAAAAATGATCGGATGCAATTTTGCGACCGATAATCTTAACATGAACCTTACCATCCACCGTTCCATACCTGATTGAATTCTCCACCAAAGGTTGAAGGATGAGCGGAGGCACGCGTAAGTTTTCTAGAGTTGAGTCCGACTCAATCTCCTGAGAAAAGCCCAACCCTTCTCCAAACCTGGCGCGTTCAAGATCTACATATTTCGTAATTTGAGTTAGTTCCTCGACGAAGGTGATCTTGTCGCTCTCCGTTGTGAGCGTGTAGCGTAGGAATTCGGAAAGATCGAGCGTCAAAGTTCTCGCTCGATCGGGATGCGTGCGGATTAAATAGGACAGCGTATTAAGTATATTAAAAAGAAAATGGGGTTTAACCTGATACTGCAACGCCTCCAATTTCGCGCTTCTTGCTTCAGCCTCCAAAGTTCGAGCAGATTCGCGAGCGCGGTCAAGCTCGCTAACAAAATTTAGAATACCCATGAAAGAGACGGCGCCGATGACGTTCGCCGCGATTTTGGCTGAGTGCAAAAGCAAGTTAGAAGCCTGAGCCGCTGCAATGTCGAAATTCATCAACGCCATCACACCACCTATAATAAAGTGATAGGCCACCTGAATGAACAGCGCACCGACCGCGGTAGCTAGTAAATGGGTACCAAACTTGCGGCTCCAGAGGCCACTCAAAATGCCAACCAGAATACTAGCCGCGACGGCGTAGCCCGCGAGCGCAGACCCAGATGCGAGAGCATATGAAATGCCTGCGACCAAGCCGACAATCGCGCCTACAATCCAACCTCCCAATACTCCGCTAACAATGATGCCGACCATACGCACATTAAAGCGGAAACCCGCAACATCCAAACCGAGAAAATTGCCCCAGACCGCGAGCCCACCAAGTACGGCGATCAGAAAGATACGGCGCCTTATCGAAGCCTTCTCGCCGGACTCCCCAAGCCAAACGCCGGCCGGGCGGATCATGACAAGCAAAAGAACGGCGGCGATTAAGACCGATACTTTTTCTAATAATTTTACGGCTAAACCAAGCGCTTCCATGTCGGTATAGTAACGAAGACGGGATCGAAGTAAACGCCCCGCCGCGTTCGTCGGCCACTTTTATTCAACCCACCAAATCGTTTGCAAAACAAATACAGGTATAAACGGCTAACCAGTTCAAGCGGCTAAACGTCGCTTCGATCGACTGGGCTGGACCACGGCGATACCTATCTCTTTGGGAATGTAGACTGCGGGCTTTAGGATAGAATACAGTTTTATCGGAATTGGTTTACCAACCTCGTATCGCCTCTGTAAGCAGGAATATATCGACTCAGCTGATTCGAAATCGTGACGAACTAAGGAACCTAAGAATTTTTCGTTTTTATCCAATGCGTCTATCTCTAAATTGCCCGCTTTTTTTGTAACCCGAATTACCTCAACCTCCGATACGCGGCTTCGAATCTCTGAAGTCAACACGCCGCAAGATAGTAATAATATTGGACTGTTCTTCCCGGAGCGTTCGATACCGATTGAAAGAATACTAATAAACGGCGAATTCTTGGTTCTTAATCTTCTCATAGTTACCCTCCCGAGGTAATTAATCGTTTCCCACGTTATCGGCTATTATTGGGATTTGTTGCGGGTTTTTTAGATAAATCGGAACCAAGTACGAGATCTTCATCGGTATTTTTTGCATCGACCTATCTCATAAACTGAAGAAAGGCTAGCTCTTCCACGGCCACCGGCGGCTAGCACGCAAGAAACAAAAAAAACCCGCTCTTTCGAACGGGCTTCTTTTTAAAAAGAATGTTGGCGGCGACCTACTCTCCCACCAGGCTTCCCCGGCAGTACCATCGGCGCTGAAGAGCTTAGCTTCCGAGTTCGGGATGGGATCGGGCGTACCCTCTTCGCTA
>CALJNB010000080.1 GCA_937981985.1 uncultured bacterium | reverse complement strand
TGTTTTGTGTGTAGATGCAAATTGGGAATGTCCCACGCTGCACAACCTTATTCATGGCTCTGAAGAGGATACTGCGGCCCCAGATTGGTCGTCCATTGATGTCCCTGGTGCTCATGTTGCCGACCATATTTCGGGAACTCCTGTAAAAAACATCTTCTTGATGAGCCTTGCGACCTTGCGTCGAATGCCCTTTGGGCGACCTAAATTTGATGTGTGGAAACTT
Source organism: uncultured bacterium (assembly GCA_937981985.1). GTDB lineage: Bacteria > Myxococcota_A > Bradymonadia > Bradymonadales > Bradymonadaceae > CALJNB01. Next base: position 14,734 of record CALJNB010000080.1, on the reverse strand, counting down.
TTGGAACAGTGGACCGAATTAGATTTTGATTATGTTTTTATCGATCTCCCACCCACGCTTGATGAAAACGCGATCTCGTTGTTTTTATTGAGTGATATACCCATATTGGTTATTTCTCCTGAACCGGCAGCGATTCGGTCTACGATTCAGATAGGAAGGGCGACGTTAATACAAAGTTTGGGGCTGCACCCTGAATCAGAAGTTCATTACGATGCACTGATGGAGCTCATTAATTCTCAAAACTTAACGATGACGCGTGATTACCTCATCCGAAACGCCGCGACTTCGGAAGCCCGTCGTATTGTGAATGAAATGTGTGATTCAATCGAAATCTACATCATCACAAACTTCGTTCGAGAAGGCTCTGAACGCGATCTAGCCTACGTTGTCGCTGATGCTATGTTCCAGGAGATTGGAATTTACCCTCGCGTCCTAGGATCGATTGATCACGAAGATCGAAGATGGTTTTTTAACCGCCGAACCGGAAATCATCCCACTCGAGGAGAGGAGGCGCTTTCTGACGACATCGAAACGATAGCAAAATCGATTCGAGAAATTTCAAATTTCGACTCCCAATACCCGAGGCCGACGCCACGAGGTCCGGAAACGTCAGCAGCATTAAGACTTGGCCTTCCAGAAGAAACCTCTCGCAACGATCTAAGACAACATTGTCGGCGATTATGGGAAGGGTATCGTCGCGAAGTAAGCTTGGGTCTCATGTTTTCTGACCCTGGGCAACGTTTAAAGGTGGCTGACAAGCTTGAATCTACGTATCGAGGAATTCTAACCTTAGGTGAGAAATCGCCGAAGCCGATCCAACCCAAAATGGACGTAAAGAAGTCTTCGGCGCCGATCACAACAGACAGCGAAACAGGCACGGCAGCAGGTAAAGAAATAGAACGCTTGCGACGTGGATCAAAAATGAGCATTCGAGACCTAAGCCATCGAACTCAGATAGGAATTAAGTATTTGGCTGCTATCGAAGACGGTGAACCCGAATTCCTTCCGCGTCCGGTGTATTTGAGAGGGTATTTACGAGAGATTGCGCGCGTTTTAGACGTAGATCCCGATGATATGATCGAAGAATATTTTAGCTTTTTGGACTATTCCTGATATGCTAATATTTCCTATTCCAAGTAAGTTACGTTAAGAGGTACATGTGTCTAAGATTACTGACCCAGAAAAAGCAGCCAGACGAGCGCGTGTGATTGCGTCGGATATGACAATTTATCCGGATATTCAAAAGAAGATCGAGGCTGGAATTCGAAATGACACGCTTTTTGACGAGCTAGGCGGGATCATGAACGAAGCTCGACGTGATTTTCATAAGTACGTTTCACCGGACCTGGTTAATAATACCAATATTCTTGAGAAAGCATTTATCGATATTGTTTTTGCCGGTTCCGGTCATATCGAAAGCCCAATCTGGTAGTCACTCTAATTAAAATATGATTGTATATAAGTTTAGCATCACTAAAGCTGATGCTGGAACGCGCTTAGATCAATTTCTTTTTGGAAAAGAAGAAATTTCGGTCACACGTTCTCAAATAAAAAGGCGCATCTCCGAACATGAAATTCTGGTTAACGGTGAGCCTAAGAAAGCCGGCTATAAAACCAAAATAGGTGACAGTATCGAGTGGTGTTTTCAAGAGGTTCGACCACTGAATGCAATGCCTCAAGATATTCCAATTACGATCCTTTTTGAAAACGACGATTTAGCCTTTGTGGAAAAACCGGCAGGGATGGTTGTTCATCCTTCGATTGGTCACCCCGATCAAACGCTGGTTAACGCATTGCTTTTTCATTTTAATTCGTTGAGTAAAGATGCAATCCGACCCGGCATCGTTCATCGAATCGATAAAGAAACCTCCGGGGTGTTGGTTGTCGCCAAATCTGATGACGCCCATCAAAAGCTCAACACGATTTTTAGGACCCATGACTTGGTTCGTGAATACCATGCGATTTGTTTTGCTCCTTCTCTTCCGGAGACAGGGGTCTTTGAAACCGAACACGCGCGAGATCCCAAAAATCGATTTCGATTTACGGGAAGACCCCAACGCACTCACGACACCGACGAAGAATCTGACAAATCTGCTCGTATGGCGATTACTCACTTCGAAATTCTTGAGAAATTTCCGAATAAGTACGCGCTCGTCAAGTGCACTTTGGAAACGGGGCGGACGCACCAGATTAGGATGCATTTGATGGAGGCTGATTCTCCCATTATAAGCGACAAATTGTACGGTTTTAAAAATACTGTGAAAACGCGATTTATTGACCGAGTCGCGTTACATGCAAGAACCTTAGCGCTCGACTGGAATGGCGAACAAATTCGTATTCAGAGCGAATACCCGGAAGATTTTGCCAGCGCGCTAGAAAAGCTGCGCGGAATATAACCTCTAAAACCGCTACTCATCGCGATTTTTTTCGAATGTATAGCGTTTTACTAATTTCAGCGACCACCTCGCCTTCATGCCCAAAAATTTGAACAAGAAAAACGGGTCGGTAAATTTCGCCTTTTTTTGTTTTTTGCTTCGCAAGATCAATTTCTGCTTGAGAAATTTCAAAGCGGGCCTTTACTTTTCCTTTTCCTGGTAATTTGAAGTCGATGTTTGTTGAAAGGTCCCAAACGATGTATTCGGGACCTAAGTTTCGTATGTACATTAACATTAAGTAGGGATCTGCCATTGCGAATAACGACCCACCGAAATGTGTTCCGACGTAATTTCGATTGGTAATTGTCAGTGGCATTTCTACGTGAATGGTACGAAAATCGTCTGCAATATAAGTGGTGTGAATTCGCGCGCCCAAGAGTGGGGGATACACGTTCATTAGTAATCGTAACGCGTTTGCCGAATCCTTCCATTTTCTAAATTTAGATAGCATTTTTGAGGATACCTCATGGGTTCCGATTGTGGTGATGGGTTGATAACGAATAATACTTGTTTGAGGAAGAGGGGATTCTTTTAAGAAATTAGGCTGAGAGTCGTTAGAAAAGAAACGGCATAACGTGGGTTTGAGCTTCAATATAGTCGCCTGGAAGACGAAACAGGTCGCGTAGAAAAAGACCGAACGCCGCTTATTTGGGAATAAATATCGTCAAACGGTGCTTTAAAATTTGTCATAGCGCCTGAGGTTTCAATGTTCAAAATGTTAAGTCAAATGCATCCCGGTTTATATTGGGTTGCCGTAGAAAGAAATCGATTGAAACGGCGAGTTTCGTGGGTTTGGGACCGAAGAAAATATGCGACCTCTCTCTCAACCGAAGAACGTGTCCCTAACCTGGTTAAACGGCATTCGTCTCGTCTCATAAAAACGCTAGGTAATACGGAATTGTGGCTGCAGAAAAACAAAGTTCACAATTTGCGCATTTGTGTCCCACTTATCGACGGGCTCATCGTTAAGCCCGGCGAAGCGTTTTCTTTTTGTCGCCTCGTTGGGAGGCCGACGAAGAAGCGCGGGTTTTAGAAGGCATGGAACTCTCAGCGGGGAAGGCTATCACCGGCATAGGTGGAGGAATTTGTCAGCTGGCAACTTACTTCATTGGTTGGTCCTGCACAGCCCGTTGACGGTTATCGAAAGGTCTACTCATAGTTTTGATCCCTTTCCCGACGTCAATCGTAGCATTCCTTTTGGTACAGGTTGTGCGATTTTCTATAACTACGTTGACTTTCGTTTCGTAAACGAAACCGAACATACTTTTCAGATAAATTTGTGGTTCGATGAAAAGAGTCTTTGGGGGGAATTAAGGTCACAAGAAAGGATTTTTGAAACCTATAAAATATTTGAACGCGACCATGCGTTCACGAAAAAAGGCGACCAATATTTCCGGACGAATACGATTTGGCGACGGGTATGAGAGCGCAATACGGGAAGTTTTTTGAGAAATGAATTCGTGAAGAGGAACCATGTTCGCGTGATGTATGAGCCGCAATTAGAGCCCGAAGTGTTATCCTAAGATGTCGTCCGCGACGGTATCGGGTACCGAACTCATGTGTTCGCTCCGTCTTAGGTAGTTGATGAGTGTACCGACATAATCTTTTAATGGCGGACAGCGCACTTGGCTTTCAGAAAGGCTTTCCATCGTGTTGATGCAGTTGTATATGGTAAGCTGATTTACTTCTTCTAGGAATTGTCTAGGATTGCGCATGGCTTTTTCAAGGAAGGGAAGCTTAAGAACCGCGTTGGTTAATCCGAAGGGAAGGCGTTTTCCGACCGGGCTTGGAACGCCAGCGGCGGAAGCGATAAGCTTGAAGACTCCATGAGAGGAAAGGGGGTTGGGGTCGCAAAGATGAAAGGTCTTACCTACGGATTGGGTTTGTTTAGAAATGGTGTGCATGGCTTCACACACGAAATCGATCGGTACCAAGTTGAGAGGCTTATTTCCTTTGCCTGGCATGACCACAGGAAGATTCGCGGGCATTTGCATCATGGCTGTGATGACATAGTAGGGGCCCGCGACTTTATCGATGACGCCAGTTTTGGAATCACCAATGATAATGGTGGGGCGATAAATTGAGATCGGCAGGCGTTGCATAGATTCTTGCATCATCAATTCGGCCTCATATTTTGTGCGTTCGTATCGATTTCGGAAACGTTGCCCGTTTTGAAGCTCAGACTCCATGATTACGCCGGTACGTTCTCCGGATACGAAGGCGGTGGAAAAATGATTTAGGCGTTTTAACTTCTTCATTTCGACAGCAGCGTCGATGATGTTTCGAACACCCAATACATTGACGTTTCGTACGCGTTCTCGATCTGCTCCGAGCCACCAAATTGTTGCGATATGATAAATGTCGGTCACGTTGGCTACGATTTCCAGATATTCAGTTCCGCTTAAACCCAGGTCGATGGAAACGACATCGCCGCTGTAGATAAAGACCCGTTTACGATCAAAATCTCCCTTATCGATGATTCGATTGGCTTGGTCGACAACTTCTGGGCGTACCAAAAGACGAAAGATCGCCTTGTCTTCTTTTTGATAGGCGGTTTGGAAAAATTCACGCGCGACAAAAGTCGGGAACCCTGTAATAAATATATCTCGTCGTTTTTTAGCCATTGCCTTCTCTTCGTTTCGGTGGGCCGAATGTTTTGCAAAGAATCTTAAAAAGATCCTTCACTTGTTTTTTACTGTCCTCCAGAGTTCCTGAGTTGTCGATGATCCAATTTGCAACCTCGATTTTTTTCTGGAGAGGAAACTGGGAGGCAATTCTTTCGTTCGCTTCAATTTCTGAAAGTTGGTTACGTCGCATTAACCGCTCTTTTTGAATCTCAAGATCACAACTGACAACGATAAGCCCTTCAAACCCGGTTTGTAGGTTGTTTTCAACGATCAGCGCTGCGTCGTAAATGACCCACTGTTGATTAGCCCGAGAATGCGCCTGGATGTCTTCTAGAAAACGCGCGGCGACGAGGGGGTGAATAATTGCGTTGAGATGTTCTCGCTTTTGGACGTCATTAAAGATAATCGAACCGAGTCTTTTTCGGTCAAGTTGGCCGGTTGGGGTGATGAGGTGGTCGCCAAAAGCATCCGCAATTTGAGCCAAACCCGGTGTGTTGGGTTGGACTACTTCGCGCGAGATGAGGTCCGCGTCGATAATAGCTACCCCATGTTCATGAAAAAGAGAGCTGATTGTCGACTTTCCTGACGCTATACCTCCGGTCAATCCAATAATTTTCGCGTTTGCGTAAGTTCGTTTTTCTACTTCAAATTCTTCATGTTCAGTTGACACCGTTGTGATCCAAGTAATAGGTTCGCCCTAATAGTAGGCTTAATATTTAGGCCGTTTCGTTTTATCACTTTCCATCCGTAGACACCATGGACCAGCCATCCAAAGTCACATCTCGTTCGTCTAAACGTACCCGAACAGAAGACCAGTCCGCATTTGCAATTTGGTTGGGGCGCTTGTGGGCATTTTCGATTCGTAAAGAAATAGCGGGCCTTCTTTGTTTGATTGGCGGTGCGGTATTGATTTTATCGCCTTCAACGATCCCATTGTCCGATCCGAGTCGTTCATGGTTTATTACCCCTTTCTTCAACGTAGATGCCATTCAAACGACGATCTCGATTTTGGTCATCCTAGTTGTGCTTTTCTTGGGACTCGGCTTAGAGGTTTTTGCGCGCGCCAACAAACGACGCGTTGTTCGACAACACACTAAAACAATTGCCATCGCTTTGATGGTCTCCAGCGTAGCGATTGCTATTTTTGCTTGGGGGGCGGCTCATTTCTTTCTTCCCGTATCTCGTGTTTCTTTAGCGATCGGGCAGCCGGTACAATCGTTACCGATGCATCACGTACTTGGCCGAACAAAAGTCATGTTGCCGATGCAAACTACGGTGGAAGAAATCAATATCGAGCAAGAAAGCGTCTCTTTAGCATTTAAAAAAATTGATGATGAAGAAGGCGTAAATGAAATCATTCATGCAGGAGATCCAATCGTTGCTGGGAATTACCGTTTTGCGTTGTTGGGCTTTGAATACAGCGAGAATCATCTTCAGGCGACGCTTTCAACCGAAGGCGAAAGTGCGGTTCAACAAGTGTCGGCAATGGGTGGAGAGGTCAAATTCACGCTTGAAGGCGACTCTTACACTGTGGTCGCGATAGTCAAGAATTACCTCGGTGTACTCGGCCCGGCGGTCCAATTGGAATCTGAAAAGACAGGTAAGTTTTGGGTTTTTCAACGCGAACCTACTAATCCTTTGATGTCTAACGGGATCAAAGTGGATAGGGTTGAGACCTCTCCTTTGGCTGTTTTATCTGTCTCAGATTCGCGGGCAACAGACGCTATATCTCCAATGGGCGTGGTTTTTTTAGTCGGCCTTTTGATGTTTATAGGCGTGAATAGGGAAGACGAAGAGGAGGTGCCATCATGAGTATTTTGGTTTTGGGCATGGTTTTCATCGTCGCGTTAATTCTAATCGCCCACGTCGCCCAGTCTTCAGCCTATCCTGTTGCTTTAAGTTGGTTAACCGGCGCGGCTGGTTTTGGACTTCTTTACACGAGCTATTTAGCCGATATTTCGGCAGTAATCGCGGTCGCAGCTGTGACTTCACTCGGTGCGTTGCCGTTTTTAGGGTCAGAAAAGGGACCCCGGTCATTCACTTTCGGGTCTATCCCCGCTTTGAGCATTTTGTGCTTGGCCTTACTCGTTGGCGAAATTTCGGCACCGGAATCAACAACGGGGATCATTTTTGTCGCGGCATTTGCGAGTGCGGTATTAGGTGCGTTAGCGTGCTTATGTGCCGCTTCAAGCTTTGGCGAAGAGGGAATCTCCACGTCATGGATGTTAGGTATTGCAGGGGCGATTGTCGGCGTTTTTATCGCGGGTAGAGGTCGTAATTCGTTGCCAAAACCGGATTACGGTTTTCCGCTCAGCGGTCCGGACGGCAAGGTCGAATATGCAATAGAGGGCTTTCGTGGACTCGAGAACGGTGTGAAGTGGGCGGTGTCCTCTGACATGCCAAATCTTGAATGGGCTTGGATCCTACTCGGTTTAATCGCATTGATCGGAGGAGTTGCTTCATTTGCGCATCCGGTTGCCAAGAAAACTCGTAACGCGAGTGCCGTTCTTTTGGGTTGTGGGGCAGCGATAATTAGTGCCTATCTGCCGGCACTAATTTCAAGCGCGCCACTTCCCGACAGTAGTGTGTACAAAGACTACGCAAAACAATTTTTAGTTGGGAAGCGACTTCCTGGACAAGCGGCTGATAGCGCAGCTTTTACGAACGTGAAAGACTTATTGGTCTCTTACGTCGACATCCTGCCAGAACTTTGGACGCTTAGCTTTGCCTGTCTTATCGTTTTAGCGTTCTTCATTTCGTCATACTTTAAAAAGTCGGACGAATCCAAGGAGAATATGACCGACCGTTATCATCTGATGATCCGCGCGACCATTTGGTTTTGGTTGGCCTGGTTTATCGGACAAGTTCTTCATAGAAGTATGTATGGCACAGCCGGTGTAGGTTCATCTAACGAGTGGATTTTCTTAGGCGGCGCGCTTTTCTTGACGGGCCTCGGTCTATTGTCTGACTTTAAAGATAGGACATGGCTACGTCTGATTTCCGGTCTTACTCCTGGGATTGCACTTGGATTAATTTTTATTCTGTTCGGTGTTGCAGCACGTTTCAATACGATACTCGGACTTTCAATCACGGTGTTTTAGATGAAGATGAGATCAGCAGAGTTCGTAAAAGCGGCAGTCAAACCCAAAGACTTTCCACCAGGAGACTTTCCTGAAATCGCTTTTGCTGGACGATCAAATGTCGGGAAGTCGAGCCTTATCAACTCGCTTTGTGAGAGGAAAAAATTAGTAAAAGTCAGCCGTACTCCGGGACGTACGCAAACGCTTAACTTTTTCTTAGTAAATGAAATACTTTCATTGGTCGATCTTCCCGGTTACGGCTATGCGAAGGTTTCGAAAACAGAACGTAATAGTTGGGGACCGATGGTGGAAAATTATTTCCATGCACGAGATCCGCTCCTAGCCGTGGTTTGCATATGTGACGCCCGTCGTGGATTACAAGATAGCGACCGTATGCTTATTGAATCGGCACCGCTCTTTGGGTGGCAACCTATTATTGTGTTCACAAAAGCGGACAAGTTTAAAACCAATGCCCGCGCCAACCGCCGCAGGGAACTGGCAAAGGATATGAGCTGTAAACCTGAGGATGTCCTTCTTTATTCAAGTATGACGAAGTTAGGTCGAGACCAAATTTGGGACCGAATTAAGGCAATCAGCGGTATCGACGATGAAGGCAAGTTGAAGGAATGAAAGCGTCCTTTTCGCCAGCGTCTATAAAGGTAGATGGGTTTACTTTTCGTAAAGCTGTACGAGAGGATGCAAAACAAATCACCCTTGTCGAAAAAAACGCGCAACCCGCTCCTTGGAGCGAGGCTGTCTTCGTCAACGAATTCGATGTTAAAGTTTCAAATATTTGGGTCTGCTTGTCGGGCGATAAGATTGTCGCTTTTATCGTATTTTGGGTGGTCGCCGATGAAGTTCATATTCTCAATGTCGCCGTGCACGACGACGCTCGCCGAAAGGGGATCGCGACGGCCTTTATTCGGCAGTTGCAGTCCGAATCCGAACGTTCGTTTAAAACCGTACTTTCTCTTGAGGTCCGAGCGTCTAACGATGCAGCCCAAACATTATATGCCGGTTTAGGTTTTAACAAAATTGCGCATCGGGAAGCCTACTATGCCGATAATGGTGAGGATGCGATTATTCTTGCCTGCATTATTGAAGAGCCCACTCTGGGATCGGACACGCTTTAGGGAGGTGTTCTGTTTACGTGATTCTTTCATACGAGACATAGGTGAAGAAACTCGATGATATTTTTGATATCCGCTTCATCGTCGGCGAGTCATATTTACTACATCGGGTGGATCGGCTTTTACCGCTTTCTTCTTTTAAATATTCGTTGTTTTGGTAATAGAACGCGTTGGGATTTTACTTATTCACGAACGGATGAACTATGAAGACTTACTTTTTTTTATCACTTATATTTTTGGTTATGTTGGGATGCAAATCAGGTCCTGAGACAATAGAAAAGGCCAACGAAGTTGGCCAGGAGCTAGCCGCGGTTGGAACTGCTAGCTTGGACGAGGCAATCGCTTCTCCTGCTCGAACTGAAGCAGAAAGAGCACGCGATAAATACAGAAATCCTGGTGAGACGCTACGATTTTTCGATGTTAAGCCAACCGATAAAGTATTAGAACTATGGTCTGGTGGCGGGTGGTATACGCATATTTTAGCGCCTTACCTGGAAAGACAGGGCAAGCTTGTTGCAACAATTCATCCCTTAAATTCTGAAAAGGAATACCGCCGAAATGCTTCCATTGAAATGCTGTCGTATGTGAAAGCTTTTAAAAATACAACGACTCTTGAAACACAGGGGACTTCGTTTTCGGTTGAGGATGCTGGAACCTATGATGTCGTCCTGACTTTTAGAAATGTGCATAATTGGGTCAAAGACGGATTTGATGGGGCGGTTTATGCCGAGTCGTTTAAAGCGTTGAAGTCTGGCGGTATTTTTGGCGTAGTTGAACATCGGGGTAGGGCTGGTATGACCATCGAGGAAAGTGCTAAATCGGGTTATATGGATGAAGAAAAGGTAATTGGCGATATTGAAGCGGCGGGCTTTAAATTGGTTGCTCGTTCTGAAATCAACGCCAACGCTGCTGACACAAAAGATCACCCCATGGGCGTATGGACGCTTCTTCCGCGAATGAAATTGGGAGAGACCGATCGCGAAAAGTATCTTTCGATCGGTGAAAGTGACCGCATGACCTTAAAGTTTGTAAAACCCTGATTTCGATTCAATATCAAACTGAGGCAATACCCATATTCTTTAGAACAACATTTCCAATTGCGGTGGAGCCCATAGACAAGGGCCGAAAATAATACCTTTCTCATTTGAAGCGAATTGAGAATTATCCTACACTCCGGGCGGTACCCCTAACTATTTGAATATAACGATGAAAACGATATCTGAAACAATCTCAAATTGCCCGCTTTTTGACCACTTAGACAATGACGCGAAATCCGAAATAGCTTCCACTGCGGCGCTTGCCCAGTACAAGGATGGCGAATGCGTTGTGGAAGAAGGGCAACCTGTTGATGCCCTATATTTGGTAGTGTCTGGCGAAGTTAACGTGTCGACAAACGCGATGGGCAAAGATCTCGATCTTTCCATCCTAAGTGCAGGAAAGTATTTTGGTGAAGTATCACTGATGAGCGGGAAGAACGCCACCGCGAACGTTGAGTCCAAAGGCGATTCGGAGTTGGTGGTTATTCCTAAGGCGACAATAACTGACCTCCTGAAAAATGATGCGGTTCTCAAGAAATTGTTGGAAGGTATGACTCTGGAGCGCGCTAAAGATACGTTAGGAAAGGTCTTAAAATGAAATTAGCTTTTTGGGTGGTCTGTATCGCCTTGTTTTCATCATGTATCGAAAACCCTACTTGTTACGAACGTCCGATCGAGACCGACGAGAACAAATCTGGGCCTTGGATTTTGGCTGATCATTATCATTCTCGAAAGCAGAACCCAACAGATTACGTCCTCGATGAAAACGAGTACGGTTATCAGGGGGTTTTTGGCTTTCGTCGGGTTTTTAACCATCTGCGAAATCATGGTTATAATTGGGGAAGTATAAGAGAGTTACCCTTATCACGTGAAAGGCTCAAAGATTACGATGTTCTTTTTATCAACTTAGTATCCTCTGATCGACCTGACTTCTCCGACGATGAAGTGAAGGCCATCATCGAATTTGTTGATGGTGGAGGCGGGCTCTTCGTTATCGCTGATCACACAAATGTTTATCGACACGCCGAAAGAGTGAATCGCTTTTTGATTCCGATGGGAGTGGAAGTGCTCTATAGTATCGCCGTTGATTTCCCACCCGATCATTCCATTGCGGGATTGGGTTGGACGTTGACTTCTGATTTTGCAGATCATCCGGTTTCAAAAGATCTGTATCAAATCAGTTTGCAAACCGGTGGCGCGATGGTGTCCGATGGCGGCGGGGTTGCAATGACTTCAAGTCGTAGTTTTGCTGATTTTTGGGACCCCGAAGATACCGGCGGCTATTATGGCAATTGGAAGTTTGATGGAGATGAATCCATCGAACCGAAAGGTCCATTGGAAGTTGCGACGGCGGTAGAGTACGGCAAAGGCCGAATTGTGGTTGTAGGCGACCAAAATATTTTCGGTGATGCATGGACGCACTATGTCGATAATTTTGAACTAGCCATGAATTCTTTTGAATGGCTGGCTAAGGAAGAAAACACGGAAACTCCGTTGCGACTTCAACGACCCGCAGGAACTGTCATTGGTTTAGACCAAAAGCACACCGAGTACTTTGGTGGAAAACAGGGAGCCAATGGAGAGTTGTCTTTTTATGTGAACATGAATCGCGATGCTGAGATTACAGGGCGAGGGATTAATCGTTTCAATGGATTTGATGATGCATTGATGATTATTAATCCGACAGTGAACTATTCGGCAGCTGAGTTAGAACAAATTCGCGGATATTTTAGGGCGGGTAAAAAAGTCGTTCTTACTTTTGAACCTGGCATGGTGGCGCCCGCAACCGCGCAACTTCTAAAAGAGTTCGCCCCAGAATTTACTCTAGAGTCCGGCTCTGCATCGGTCGATATTGACGGTTTAGTGGCCTTCGCACCTGCAGAAAGTAAAGGTGCGTTCGAATTGTCGTCCACACAACTGCCGGTTGCCGGTCTTAAGCTTGCCGCTTATCATTCTGATCCTGTTGATAACGATAATGAGGATGCGGATATTGAACCCTATCTCTACGAGCTTCGTTCTGGATGGGGAGAGCCCTTTATCATCGGGCAGCAGGGCTCAAAACGGATCGATATCGCCAGGCGCTCAAAAGTTGAATCTGGTGAACTCATTATTTTTCCCCAAGATGGATTTTTTAGGAATAGAACTATGGGGAATTATTTACGGCCACCTAGATCACATAATCAGGCTGTTTATGATTTACAAAAACACCTGCAAAATTATTTAAAAGTTGAACATGTAACCGTCACGAAACCTATTTTGAAGAACTCTCAATGCCCAGTAAACTGAAAGTAGTCCTATTTACTATTATATTCTTCGCGAGCTCTACGTTGGCAGCAAGCACGGTCATCAAATTGGACCTTAAAGGTTTGCTTCAATATTCTGACCTTGTTGTCGTTGGAACGGTTAAGTCAAAACGTAGCTACGAGGAAAAGGGGCGCATCTTAACGTCGATTATCGTTTCTCAAGAGAGGGTGCTAAAAGGAATCGCGCCCAAGGTAATTGAGATCATCCAGATCGGAGGCAAGACTGAAAAGTACACAACCTATGTACCAGGCATGCCTTCTTTTACGGTAAATGAAAGAACACTTCTTTTTTTGGAAAAACCTAAAAATGCCAAAACCTTTGTAGTCACTGGAATGTCCCAGGGGAAATTCAAGATCTCGGCAGGGCCAGACGGAAAAACTCAATTCGTCATTCCAAGTTCTCTTGGAGGTATTTCGCTAGTAGAAAAGACACCAGCCTTGCCAACCTTAAAGAAGACTGACGTTCGGGATGTCAAACTTCATGAAGTGGTAACTTCGCTGGATGCACTTTCTGAAAGAATAAAAGCCCTTCAAGAATGAAGTGCTTTTTTCCACTATTCTGTTTCACCTTATTTTTTCTTCCTGCTCAACTTGGGGCTTATGAATTTTCATTTACTTGTGGTGGACTCGGCGAACCGTGTAGAAACGGCGAGCGAGCAAAGCAAGTATTATGGAAGAAAGATTGCGTGTCTTATTACGTCAACGAACTCGGGTCTTCACAATTCGAGGGGGATTCTGAACGTTTCAAGGAGGTTATAGATACCTCATTTTCGGTTTGGAATGATGCTATGCCCGGAATAAAGGCTGAACTCGCCGGTGAGACGAATATTCGTGAAAGCGTTGCGCTAGATGGCAACGTAATTACATGGAGAGATGAAGGTTGGCCGCATGCGTCCGCTACAGCGCTTGCGTTGACTATTATTATTTTCGATCCCAAAACCGGAGAGATCGTCGATGCGGACATAGAGTTTAATACAGCCGTTCATGATTTTTCTTTGGATGAGGAATCCATGGTCGGAAAGTCAGACTTTCAAAGCACACTTACCCACGAAATAGGGCATTTTTTTGGACTCGATCATAGTCAAGAAAGAGAAGCCACGATGTTTGCCTCATCGAAGCAAGGGCAATCGAAGAAGCGAACATTGCATCCCGATGACCTTGCCGGGTTTTCTGCGGCATATCCAGATACGAAAGAGGCGGTTTGCGACACGGTTCCCGATTTTTTGCGCGGAAAAGTGGAAGAGGAGGGATGTTGTTCTACGATTACGTCCAAATCTGATAAAAGCGGTTTGATTTTATTATTGATATTATCCGTTTTACTTTTAAGACCTAGTCGTTCATAAGTTGAAATAATTTCAAAAAATCTGCGGGACTGATGGCCTCAGCGCGAATCGTTGGAGAGATGTCCAAGGTTTCGAGAGCTTTGGATATTTCTTCTTTCGGGTGTAACCGGATGAGATTATTGACTAGCTTTTTACGTCTCATTGTGAACCCAGCACGGACGAAAACTTGAAAATCATCAAGAATTTCTTCAGGGATGTTTCGTCTCCACGTGAAGCGGACGACAGCCGAATCTACTTTTGGTGCTGGAGAAAAGGCGTTGGGTGGAAGACTCATAACCAATTCTGGACAAGAGAGGAGTTGTGCCATAATGGAAAGCGACCCATAGGACTTGCGGTCATGTTCACTACAAATTCGGACGGCAACCTCTTTTTGAAACATTAACGTGAGGCTTTCAAAAGGGGCACGTAATAGCTTGAAAAGTATACGTGTTGATGCGTTGTAGGGGAGGTTTGCAATGACGTTTCTGAGTCCGAGGCCGGCGAGGTCGGTCTTCACAGCATGGGCTTCGATGAGTGTGAAATTGGGCAGGTTTTGTCTGTTTAAGAAAGCGCAGAGGTCTCGATCGAGTTCGACGGAGGTAAGGGGATGACCGCGTTCTAATATGGCAACGCTTAGAGTTCCGCATCCTGGACCTACTTCTAAAATCGGTTCACCTTCTTTGACATCTGCCAAGTCGATGATGTGGTCCAGGATCTCGGGGTCGGTGAGAAAGTGTTGGCCAAAACGTTTGGTTTTTCTTTTTCTTTGGTATCGGTCCACCATTTCGGATGGGGTTGGA
>CALJNB010000079.1 GCA_937981985.1 uncultured bacterium | reverse complement strand
CAATATGCTCATCGATTCGCGGCAATTTCTTTTCCTCTATGGCGGAATTGATTCCCAATCGATTACCACTCGAATGACAGAATTGAATTCTGTGGCAGCGTCAATCGCACGTCGAATGTCCAACGAGGTTTCGTGCTTGGCTACGGCCAACGATTTTGCGAAACCCATTGAAGAACGTCTTCTTTTTCCTAGTGTTGAGATGACGGATTTACCGTCCGATGAAGTCAAGATTCGCGAAAATATTAAGCATCTGTACTGGCAGCTTCTTGGCGAAAAAGTACAAATCGATGGTGAGAGCGTTGATATTGCATTCAGACTCTTCAGTGAAGTCCACGTCGATTACGCTGAAGCAGAATCTGATATACTCCCCGCGCGGTGTCGTTCCGGCGAATTAGAAAGAGATCCGAATGCGACCCTTCGATCTTGGATGGCAGTGGTCAGTCTTCTGCTTTCCGATTACAATTACCTCTACGAATAAAAACCCGATTAACGAAACCTGTCCTAAGGATCTAATATGCATCGTCGAACATTTTTAAAAGCATGCGCCGCAGTCGGGCTTTCATTTTCTTCTACAACCCTTCTTACTCGGGAAGTACAAGCAGCTTATGAGGGGTATGTTTATATCTTTGTGAATGCTCGCGGAGGTTGGTGTGCCACATCGATTATGGATCCAAAAGGAGATGTAGAGGGTATAGATAGTTATGCTACCGATTCAATTGGGACGGTTGCCGGAAGCCCGCTTCTATATGCCCCGATGCCAGGTATGAAAGAGTATTTCGATAAACATGCCCGTCATATGTTGGTGCTTAATGGCATCGACTATGAAACGAACGGTCACGAAAGCGGGCAGCGCGGCGCGTTCACCGGAAAAATACAGGCGGGTAATCCCGCTCTTCCGGCACTGATCGCCGCGAAAACAGGACCGGCTTTGCCGCTGGCGTTTATTACCAACGGTGGACAAGATAATACCGAGGGTATTATCGCTGCAACGCGCGCAAGTAACGTGGATATCATCCCCAAAATCGCATACTCAAATCGACTCGACCCAGATAACGAAGCCGGTTTTCATAGCGCAAGCGCGTTAGAGAAAATTCGCGCAGCTTCCGATGAACGCCTCTTACTCTTAAAAAGTCGTGCAAAGTTATCGAAGATGAGAAACAATATCGGAATGCTTGCCACATCAAGACTTGGGGAAGCTGAACTAAAAGACGTGCTTCAATATATTCCCGATGATCCGGGAAACGGAATTGATGGACAAGCAAGCGTTGCGCTGGCGGCCTTTCGTGCCGGTTTAGGTGTTTCTGCTACCGTTCAAATGGGCGGCTTCGATACCCATAGCAATCACGATGCGCGTGCAGGTACACAGAATCAGATACTTGTTGAGGGTATCGATGCTATCTGGACGCAGGCTGAACAGTTGGGTGTGGCCGATAAACTCGTCATGATCGTGGGTTCGGATTTCAGCCGCACGCCAAGATATAATGCAACAAATGGAAAAGATCATTGGCCCATAGGTTCTATGATGATTTTAACTGAGCCAGGTAAAGGAATTCCAGTAAATAAGGTTATTGGTGGAACCGATGAGGGAACTCGTCCTCTAACAATAAACCCCAAAACGCTTGCTTTGGATCAAGCGGGTGTTCGCCTGAAGCTACCGCATATTCACGGCGCGCTTCGAGAGTTTGCAGGGATTAAAAAAGATTCGTTTTCTCTTCAGTTTCCATTGGACGAAAACGCACTACCGATTTTAGATGAATGATTAATCGGCCTGTCAGGTGGCTTCCTAATTGTAAAATCATTTAGAGTGGGAAATTGGTCGAGCCGGTCATTGGACTGGCTCGATTTTTTGGGTTTAGATAATATCTCCGGATGAAGGTACTACGCTGTCAAATCCAAGTCTACTGAGTTGTTTTGCTATCGCATAGCGTCCAGAATCAGGACCATGGACAATCGCAACCTTTTTCGGAGAAAGAGATTTAGTGAAGTCGACTACCTCTTCTCGAGTGGGATGATTTCGTAAAGATATGCCGAAAACATGGGCTCGAAGCCTTCCCGCGTAAGGCCCCCACTTAATACGCGAACGTCTCGCAAACTTCATGAGTTTGATACCGTCTTTTGCGCGTTGAACTCCATTAATAAGAATAATCTTCGCGTTGGGATTAGATAACATTCGGTAGGCCAGATCTGATGATGCTGATGATGGCGCGAGATTTCCGGCTACGACTATTTGTGATGGCGTCTTGAGGTAGTCGATGGCATCGGAATGCCGGAGTAGGCCATCGCAATTTTCGTGCTTCAAAAAATGGGGTGCCACTGTTTCAACCCGAGAAAGGTCACCCATTCGACGGCAAATAATGAGGGTCGGCCCTTCTTCTTCGGTGAGCTTTTTGAGCTTTTCGAGGTTTATGGTCAAGTCATTCTCTTCGATTCTTAAATTTGAAAGTGAGGATTCGCAAACAAGAAGGTCGACGTCCGTCTGAGGATATTGAATAGGCTCAACACCTTCGAGTTCATGGAGGCAAAAATCAGCTGTATAGAGAATGGTTTTCTCATGGGCTTCAATAAAAAACATGGCCGCGCCCGCAAGATGCCCAGAAGGCAGTGGTGTGACGGAAATATCGCCAAATTCGTATGTTGTATGGAACTTAAAGAGAGAAGCGGTGTCAGATTGAATACCGCTTTGTTGTAGGTAATCTTTGGTATTACGTGACATTAGAGCAGGGATTTTTTTAAGAATTTTTTCTACATCTATCGCATGATCAAGGTGAGCATGAGAAAGGAAGCACGCATCAGCCGGTCCGGCGTAGTCCTGGCCTGCGTCCAGCAACACGCGGTGTTCGTTGGTGGCAATTGCATACAAATTTGGTTCGCCCAAGGTCGCGCCGGAAATTATTTCAAACTTTGGAGGGCCCATTGGTAATTCAATCTCGAACGGGTAGAGTAGTAGCTAGCTCGCGTTCATCATCACGAACGAACGCGGAAAACGGAGCATTAATGTCTCGTCGAAAGTCCATCGATCCAAAAAAATGGCTCGTGCCTTTATCACTTATAACTATGTTCATCCTATGGACTCAGTTTAAAGTGTCCATCTTATTTTTGGCAATATTTTCTCTTTGGATTCCAATTTACTTTATTGGTTTTCCGATGCTCTTGAATCGAAAGTGGTTGAATTTTGAAAAGGAATTTGCATTGCGGTTTCAAAAGAACGACCACAAAGAGATGTTGGAGTTTTATAGATCGCAGTGGTTTTTGCGCCGTTTTGCGCCGCGCAGTGAAATGCTTAACAAGTTGGCGTTGATCTACTCGGCAATGAATAAATATCGCGAAGCAGAACAAGTCCTAGAACGCGCGGTTAATTTGGTTCCACCTTCGTTTCGTGACCGTCTTTACTTTAATCTAGCGAATGTAAAATACGAACTTGGTAAGTATGACGAAGCAGAACAAATGTATAAGGCGCTCAGAAAAGGTTCGCCTTATCTTCATGCTGTTCAGACTCAGCTTGCTTTGATTGATTTACAACGCGGTGTCCGAATTCCAGAAGCGCGTAAATTTCTTGAAAAGAGCCGCAATAATGTGAGCGGTGTCGCAAAAGAGCGAATAGAAGAAGCACTCAAAAAAAGCGCTTAGCGAAATGACGATATCACAGGGGTTTGAAGTTTCATTTCCAGCCGTGAATCCAGCGTTCATCATCCTTTAACTCTTTCCAATCTATGGTGAGAACCCGTTTGGTCATCACTGCTTCTAGGTGACACGCGGTGATTAAGTCTTGGTCAAAAGTGACTTTTGAGACGATAAAATGTTTTTCTTTGTTCACAGGGTTTATCGCCGTCCATTTACTTTTGAGTAACTTCTTGGGATTGATTTGATTCACGGCAAGATTCTCCTAGGTTCAACTATACAAAGAGAAGACGGGAAGTGTAGCCAATAATCAAACCAAAACTAGTTGAAGAGTAATAAAAAAGCGCCCGTTGAGAGCGCTTTAATATCGTGGCTTTTCGATTATAGACTATCGATGCGTATAACGCTGTCTTTTATATAAACGTCTCTTTTTCGATGTACTTCGTGATTGCTTAAAATACGCGTAAGGTCCGCCTTTCTTAACGCAACGATTGAGTTGTGAAGCGTAGTCGGTTGTTTGTGCGCAAAGGGATACGACCGATGCTGGATCATGTATTCCTTTCGTTGATTTAATACATCGGCGAAGATCGCTACCCCATTTCGTTGCACGATCGCAAGCCTCTACGACACGCGTTGAATCGGCAACCGGTGCGGCAGTTTTTACACATTGTTTGAACTCACTAAACCATTGCGTCGCCTTATCGCAAGCTTGGATAAGAGGGGCTGGATTGTAATGGATAGTGGCGACGGTTTCTAAACAGGAGATAAGGTTACTGTTCCAACCATCCGAAGGTGCGGCACAAGCGTAGACCGCTTTAGCAGCTTTTCTTTTTACGGTGGCCGCGGTGCTAACACAACGTTTGAATTCTGAACCCCATTTTGTGTTCACGGCACAAGCTTTGAAAATTTTGGGCGCGCGTTTTTGCTCTACTTTTCGCATGAGTCTTGAACAATCTACTTTACTCACGTTTCGTGTCTTGCAGGCGTTCATAACGGCAAGTAGGTCGCTATGGTTCGTATTTCCCTGACCACCTTGGTTGGGACTTCCACCGTTTTGACTATAGCCGTGATCGTACTTTCTAAATCTTTGTACTGGGATTTTTAACCACTGATCGCATTGTTTTTTATATCCATTTTCGTCAACGCGGGCGTAACTACTTTTTCCCGAGACGCGAACATTGATTTTGTCGGAGATGCGGGTGTGAGTGTGAAATTGGATTCGACCTTTACGCCGATCTAAACGCAAACTTTTCAGACGTGTGTTACGACGCGTGGTGGCGAGGGTAAGTTTGGGATTGATATTGTATCGGTCCATCTGCTTCCAATCACCACGCCGAATTTTATACTCAACGGTAACTTCGTTTACCGGGTAGCCGTGTTTTTTTATCTTTTTAACAGTAACGTTGAGTTTTTTAAAAGTAACACCGAGAGGTTTTTGTGACGCGTTCGCCTCTTTCATAGAAAAAGAAAGGATGGTGATAAGTGTCATCATTAGGATGAGGAAAAAAGAAGATCCTGTTTTAGCGTTCCGGTGTAACATCATTGACTCCAAGTCCAGGCGTATTTGCCCGATAGGAGATAGACGTAGGTCGAGTTTTTCTATTCAAAAAAGGTTTTAGAGAATTCGCTAATCCGAACGCGTCTTAAGTGAAGAAATTGGATTTGGAGAATTATGTTCTTGAAATGTTCTTAGGTTTTGGCGAATTGAGAGTCTAGAGTTTACAATCCAGGTCTTTAACTTCGCAGTTATCTCGGCATAGAGGCGGGACTCGATTAGGATTTCCTAAATGACCCAAGCCTATTTGTGCGCAAGTTCGCGTTTGAGGGTTACCATCACAGTCCTCCAGTAAGTCTACGGTACCATTGCCGCAAGTTTCGGGATTTCCACTAAGTATTCTGGTGCTGTTTGAACCCCAACATTTAATTTTCCCATCATGCTTAAGAATGCCGCAGACAGCGGCTTCCCCCATATCAATTTTCACAAATTTTTCCGCGGGGACGTTGTTAATGAGAGCATTATCTCCGAAACATCGAACGTCGCCGTTTTCTTTGAGTCCGCATACACTTCGTGTACCCAAAGGATGACTAGTCTCATTTGGAACGCTTCCTCCGACCGTGACGTGTTTGAAATCCTTATTATTGACGCCATTTGCAAAGTCTAGCGATAAGGGGGCGTAGAGATGATCCCAACAACGAATACCGCCATCGTTGAGTCGTACGGCGCAGTGATGAGTATCGCCCAGTGAGATCTGGGAAAATTTTTCTGTAGCAGGTTGGAAAGAAGCACCGGGTTCGTAACAGACAAGTCGGTCGTCGGATGTCAGAACACAAGCACGTTTGGCTCGTGTCCAGCCCGAATCAAAGTAGGTGCGCAGACTCGCCGCGACATGTTTATGGCCGTTGCCCGGTACATTTACTGCGTCATTGCCCCAACAAACCACTGAACCGTCTATTTTTAAACCGCAGCTACTATATCTAGTGCCCGCGCTTACCTGGATGAAATCCTTATTGTCCGGGGACTTTGTGTAGTTACCCATGGCATTAAGACTATAAAGAATTCCAGGATCACCAATGCCGCTTTCCCAAGTACTATTGCGCCCCCAACAACGGATACTTCCGTCTTTTAATCCACAAATATGCCGGTGTCCGACGCTTATTTCAGAAAATGCTATCGGATTAAGAGGCGGCGGGACTGGGTTGGTTGCAGGAGTAAGTTCGGTGCCGACACCAAGATTGAATCCCCAGCACTTCACTGGGGTTATAGAATCGGTCGGGTCCAGAACGCAGGCGCTCTGAAATCCAACGCTAATTGAACGAGCATCACACTGTGGTGATTCATATTGGCACGTCGTATTATTGCACGTTGTTGTGATACCTGAAAGTTTATCGCCTAGGCCCGCTAACTCACATGTTTTAGCAAACCCTAACTCACACTCCTCATTACCACTCTCAATCCCATCGCCGCAGGTGGTGTCAGCACAATCGTCCGTGGTGTATTTACAGGTGTCAGGATTGCAACCCAGAGCTCCACTCGCAAAATCTCCAAGGTCCGGACGATCTATGCATAAAGGAGCTACAACAGAGGTGATTAGGGGATCGCAATCTTCGCCTTCGTCCATGTTCCCATTCCCACATTTGGGTTTGCATTCGTCAGTGATAATTCTGCAATTATCGCTGCAGGTGAAGGTTCCCTCATGTGTGCCTTCGAAACTGTTTTCGCAGGTCTTTCCGTTTAAATTTGTTCCATCACATTCTTCCAATTCATCAATCCTCTTGTTTCCGCACTTTGGAGTACAACTCTCTATTTCGATGAAACATTGCGCATTACAGGTTAAGGCCCCTTCATGAAACTCGTCGAATTGATTCTCACAGGTTGCGTCCCCGAATTCTTCTCCATCACATTCTTCTTCAGCCTCGATTTTGCCATCGCCGCACACGGAACCGATCGTCATATTATTATTTGTAACCCCGTTATTGGTCGTCACGCCGTTATTGGTCAGAAGATTATTGTTATCGATTCCATTGTTGGTCGTCTCAGACGAGGTGTTATTTTCAGAATTCCCAAAGAAGAGGCATCCAGAAAAAAGAGAAATACAACAAATTATTGCTACAGTGGTAAGCGTTGCGCGCATATTCAAACCTAGTTTTCTTAGTAGTTCTTAGAGGTCTATTCTATCGGAGATACGTCTAAATTAAAACTGTCTTTTTATCGGAACAAAACGCCCTTGAGTTTTTTGGGATTACTTTGTCTTAGTTGCAATCCGTCGCTTTGATGAGACAGGTGTCTCTACATGGTGGGATATTTGAACCCCTCGCGCCGTAACCTAACTCGTCACATGTTTTTGTTTGCACCGTGTCACAAACTTCGTTCACATCGACCACTCCATTTCCGCAAAAATCAGGATTTTGGCTCTTAATTGCGTAACTATTTGGACCCCAACATTCTATTGTTCCGTCGGTCTTCTTTAAGCCACAAACCGCCGTATCTCCTACTTCAATTTGGACGAATTTTGTCACAGTAGGTGTTGCGTTAACGGTAAGGCTATATTCGCCCCAGCAATGCACACTTCCATCTATTTTTAGTCCGCAAGATAAACGTGCTCCTTGTCGACCGCCAGCGGACACGTGCACAAAATCACTGTTTATAGCTACATCGGGTCCGTAAGAAATATTGGGCACCGGACCCCAACATTCGATTGTCCCGTCCATCTTAAGTCCGCAATCATGGGATTCGGCGGTGGAAAATTGACTGTATTGCGTCGTCGTTAAGGTCAATGGGTCGGTGTTCGTATAACATGCAATTTGGTTAGTAGACGTTAACGCACATGCCCGCGCTTTGCTCACTAATGGGCTTCCTGCCAAGGTGTATTTCTGGAAACCCGCTTCAACATATTTGTAGCCTGCGCCAGGAATCACAACCTTATTCGTTCCCCAGCATGCGATCGTTCCGTCGTTTTTAAGACCGCAACTATTATAACGAGGTCCGGCGCTCACTTGAACGAAATCTTTGTTATCAGCGGTTTCTTGAAACATTGCGTTGGCTACCGTGTGAAGGTAGCCATCAACGCCTGCCTCTAGTGACGCGTTTCTTCCCCAGCATCTGATTGTGCCGTCGGTTTTAAGACCGCAAATGTGACGACTTCCAGTACTTACTTGGGTAAATAAGGTTTGGGCAGCTGGTGGATCTACCGCTGCCGCAAGACCCGAGTTTACGCCAAGATTGAGACCCCAGCACGCAACAGGCGTAGCTGCTGAGGGATCTAGTACGCAGGCGCTTGGTCCCGTATAGCTTAAGCTTCGACCTTCACAATCTGTGGTGTTGTATTGGCATTGATCGCAGGTTGGTGAAAGGGCACTAAACCCTTTACCGAAACCCAAAGTTTCGCAGCTTTCGATTGGTGCACCTGCGATTGGATCGCATTCTTCCCCATCGCTTATGATGCCGTCACCGCATACGATCGGGACACATGCTGCGGTGACAAGTTTACAATCGCTATCACAAGACAACGAACCGGAAACGAAACCCGGAAGAGATTGGCAGTCATCCAAGATAGCAAGGTTTGTGTCGCATTCTTCGCCCTCGTTTGGATCCAAGATTCCGTTTCCACAAGTCGCAATGATGCATTTATCAGTGTTAACTTTACACGTTGCATCACAGGTTAATTCACCCTCACTTCCGGGAACGAGGCCATCACAAGTCGCGTTCAGGAAGTTTCCCCGATCGCATTCTTCGTTTGCGCTAACCAAACCATCACCACATTCCAAAGGGACGCATTCGGTGGTTAGGATTTTGCAATCGTCACTACAAGTCAGCATGCCAGAGATGAAACCCGGAAGAGTGTCGCACTCATCGAGGACAGCAAGATTTGGGTCGCATTCTTCACCCTCGTCGCTTTCTAAAGTACCGTTTCCGCAGGCTGGAATCT